>JAVKLS010000054.1:0-1732 GCA_031538565.1 Burkholderiaceae bacterium | reverse complement strand
TTCGCTTTGAGTTTGTTCAAACTTCATCGCCCTTGTCTCCTGCAACCAAATCGCCCGCTTCATATCGCGTACCTCCTGTACCCAACTTTCTATGCGGACATTTCATTTGCTAAAAACAGGACAATTCATTTACTCTCTACACGAAACTGTTGCGAAACTGGATGGGAGGGTAAACCCTGCCATAATGCACCACTGAACAACTTAAGTTGCAGCGTTTAGGCGGTGTCTGCTGAATGAACAAAGAGCCGTCAATTGTCTAGCTTGCCGCCTTCGTTTTCAAATTTTTCACATGGCTCGTGCGGCGTAACGATTAAAGCGCCGCGCCAGCCATTGGTAGTGATTCGTCGCCATGGCTGGCGTTAGATTTAGGAGTATCAAAATGATTGTGACTCGTATGATGACTGCGCTAAAAAACACGGCCAAAGCCGCCGCGGGTTTTTAGTGCGGGCTGCGCACAAGGTGATACTCGTGCAGTCGTGTCAAAAGCTACCTATGTCAAACTCATCCACCGCAAAGATCTGGAAAGCACCGTGCGGTCTGCTGCTGGTCTGTGTGCTCGGCTTGAGCGCCTGTGGTGGTGCGTCCACAAAAAATAGCAATGTGGCCGATGTGGCCTTGACCTTGAATTTGACGGGTCTCAAAGCAGGCAATGCCGTAAAGCTCAACGACAGCGGTAATACCTTAGCCGTGGTTACGGCCGATGGGGCGCACACCTTCAAGATGCCTGTGGGTCGTGAATACAGTTTGAGCATCGCCGCTCAGCCCGTCGGCCAGTATTGTGAATTTGTTACGACCAAAGGTGCGCAAAACACCTTCGGCGGCACCGCGCAAATAGCCATGCCAGTTATTAAGGTGGCGTGTGTCAATGATCAGTCCTTGCCCGTCAAAGTGTCTGGCTTGAGCGCTGCCGGTTTGAGCCTTTCGGATGGCAAGAGTGCCTTGACGATCGAGCGCGACGGCGATTATGCGTTTCCTTTGCGCAGGGTGGGGACGCCCTACACCTTGTCGATTGTCAGTCAGCCGATCAAGCAGCAATGCGAGTTCATTGAAACCAGCAGTAGCACCAGCGTTGTTGGCGAGATTGGTGTCCTTATGCCAGCCGTCAAGGTGGCGTGTGTCGATTTGCGATCCTTGCCCGTTAAAGTGTCTGGCTTAAGCGCTGCCGGTTTGAGTCTTTCAGACAAAACGGATAACTTGAAGATCGAGCGCGATGGCGATTATGCGTTTCCTTTGCGCAAGGTCGGAACCGCCTACGACTTGTCGATTGCCAGTTTGCCCCCCAAACACCGCTGCGTGTTTGCTGGAACCGACAGCGTCACCCGCGCTGCGGGAGCGATTAGCGCCATCACGCCGCCCATCACCATGACCTGTACCCGACTAGAAGGATTCCAAGTGGCCGCTCAAGGCTTGGTGCGCACAGGCTTGGTGGTGGCGGACAATTTGGGCAACGAGGTGCCCATGCGTGTTGACGAATACTATGCTTTTCCAGAGCAGGCGGTAGGTGTTGAATACACCTTAACAATCAGGGCGACTCCAAGCGGTCAGCGCTGCGGCTTCGCAAACACCTCCGCGCAGTTGCAATCGAGCACCACAGGAAGGCTGGGTACCAGTATGGCAGCCATTATTTTGACCTGTCGACAAACCGTAGCCATTAGCGCATCGGTGGCAAATTTGAACGCGGGTGGGCGCATGGTGCTCAAACACACTTCCACGGAGCAAAGCCTCGCATTTA
>JAVKLS010000053.1:0-19846 GCA_031538565.1 Burkholderiaceae bacterium | reverse complement strand
TCGCGGGGCTTGCGCCCCGCCTTGACCAATTCGACCATTTGCAATCTAAATTGCTCTGGGTACGGCTTGTTCTTCTCTCGCATTTCGGACTCCTTCTGTCTTATCGACAAAGTGTCCGTGAAATCGGGGTAACTTCAACTTTCTATGCGGACATTTCATTTGCTAAAAACAGGACAATTCATTTACTCTCTACACGTGCCAAGCGGGCTATCAAAGGTATCAAAATAGCGCTTATTGCCACCCGAAGCCTTGCCCTATCACACCGCTAGCTCCTCCAACAGACGATGAGGCCAAACCATTTTTAGATGGGAAAAACCCTGTGCGCGAAGATAAGCTCTCACCCGCCATGAACAAGGCGCTTAATGATCTGCGCCGTGCCGTGCAAAGCGAGGGCGGCACGTTCACCGTTAACTCTGCTTGGCGACCGCCAAGTTATCAGACGTATTTTTTTGATATTGTGAGTAGAAACAACGACTTCATAAAGAATCCCACATTAACGACGACTATCCCAGCTTGTGCCGCCACCAAGGATGCTGTAACTGAAGCGCATAAAAAACATCAGCTGAAAACTGAGGCGGGCAAAACGTCACGCCACTCATTAGGCATTGCCTTTGATGCCAATTGGTCTGGCATCTCTAATGCACGTATCGACGTCTTGGCAGGGCAATTTAATCTACATCGCCCACTTAAAAAAAGTGACCCCATTCATTTTCAATTTATCAAATAAAGGCTCAACATGAAACTCAATCGCACTTTATTCACGCTGTGTTTACTGACTGCCCCGTTAGTTGCCACGGCCCAAATTGCATCTGTTACGGGCTATGGCAAGCACGTGATTGACCCTGTTACCAAAGTTAAATCGGCGCTTTATACCTTTAAAGTAGATGCCACTCAAAAAGGGTTTGGAGTAGATTCGTTTTTTTTAGGCGATGCACCAGGCGAAGCGCAGTTTTATTATGAGGCTGTTTATAAAGATGTTTCAGAAGAGGATATGACGCCTCCCATTGTGGTTGGTTCGCCCAGTGGATGGGTGGGTAGGGAGTCTCCTATGATGGAATCAAATCAGTATGAAATTCGATGGGGGCGTTGTACCGCTGCTTATTGCTTAAAGGCGGGGCAATCAAGCGATAAATTCACCGTCAAACTACCTAAAGCTGACCCTGCCTATGTGAGTGCGTATTACAAAGGCAGCGAGTGGGTGCCGCCGCCTTATGCACTAAGGCGCGTGATTCCTTTTGACACGGTTACCCCTAGTTTTGATTTTTCAGTGGTGACTTACGCGAGCGGGCGCAATGCTGCTTCGCCCCGCACGGGCTGGACGGAGGTGGTGGTGACCCCGACCATTTCTGACAATTACGACCCGTACCCTGTGTCGCTGCTCGATAGCGTAACTTCAAGCGATGCAAGTTTTGTTGCTAGCGATGTTGAAGTTGGTAATGGCGCCGCTAATGGAGCCGCTAATGGCGCAACTTTTGGCGATGAGGTACTTAGCTTTTGGATTAAAAATGCCCCTAATCGCCAGTACGTCGTCAAGTACACGGGCATGGATGCCAGCGGCAATAAAACCAAAGTTTCAAAAACCATTTGGGCGCCTTGAGCGCCCTTGTTCAACAAAGTATGAGTGCAGCTAATGTCCTACTTTGCGGCTCACTTTGCCGCATTAGCAAGCACAAACGCATGACGGTTGTGCTGCTCAATGAGGGGCTCTATTTCAACGGTGGCAAGCCTGCCTTCGCGCACCACAACTTTGCCGCCCACGATGGTGTAGTCGGCGTTGTGGCTGGCGCATAGCAGTAGCGCACCCACGGGGTCATGTACCGCGCCGCCTGCCATTGACAGCGTATCGGTGCGAAAAAGTGCCAGGTCCGCCGCGTAGCCTTCTTTGATTTGTCCAATGTCGTGACTTCGCCCCAGCACTTGGGCACCGCCGCGTGTGGCAAGCCGCAGCGCGTCGCGCGGCGTCATTTCAGCAGGGCCTACGTCGCAGCCGAAGGAGTCTAACGAGCGGCCTACGCGAGCCAGCAGCATGGCTTGCCGTGCTTCTGCCAAGATGTGTGCGGCGTCGTTGCTGGCGCTGCCGTCCACGCCCAAACCCACGGGCACGCCCGCATCCAGCATTTTGCGAAGCGGCAAGATGCCACTGGCAAGGCGCATATTGCTACACGGACAATGCGCAACGCCTGTGCGCGTGGCAGCAAAAAGCGAAATACCCACTTCGTCCAATTTCACGCAGTGCGCGTGCCACACATCTGCGCCCAACCAGCCTAAATCTTCGGCGTACTGCGCGGGTGTGCAATTAAATTTTTCTTGGCTGTACGCCACGTCGTGATCGTTTTCAGCTAAGTGTGTGTGCAGGCGCACACCGTAGCTGCGTGCCAGTTTGGCAGACTCGCGCATCAAGTCAACGCTGACGCTAAATGGCGAGCAAGGTGCCAGTGCCACTTGCGTCATCGCGCCGTGTTTGGCGTCGTGCCACGTCTCAATCAGGCGCTGCGATTCTTTCAGGATAAAGTCTTCGCGCTCCACCACACGGTCGGGCGGCAGTCCGCCTGCACTTTGTCCTACGCTCATGCTGCCGCGCGTGGCAACAAAGCGCATTCCGATGCGGTGCGCTGCCTCAATAGAGTCATCTAGCCGTATGCCGTTGGGGTAAATGTAGAGGTGGTCGCTACTGGTGGTGCAGCCAGAGAGCAGCAACTCCGCCATCGCAATTTGCGTGGACACGCGCACCATATCGGGCGTAAGTCCTGCCCAAATAGGGTACAGCCCGCGCAGCCACGAAAAGAGTTCGGCGCTTTGCACGCCAGGAATGGCTCGAGTCAAACTTTGCACCATGTGGTGATGCGTATTGACCATGCCTGGCACGACGACATGATGCCGCGCATCAATCACTTCTAAATTTGTGTCCGCTTGATCGAGTAAGGCTTTAAGTGCGGCCGCGTCAGCCGCATCGCCCTGTTTAAAGATGCGGGCAATAAGTCCCTGCGCCAATAAAAGCGACGCGCCCCGAAGTTCGGATTGCGCGTCGTCTTGAGCCGCAACGCACCCTGCTTGGTGAATTAGAGTGCGGTTCATACAGCCAAAGATTACTTCTTGCCGCTAGGTACTTTGCCTTCCACGCCTTTGACGTAAAAGCTAACCCCGCTTAAGAATTTATCGTCCGCTGCTTCGCCGTCTTTCAAGACGTCTTTGCCATCTTGACCTTTAATGGGTCCCTTCCAAATTACCAGCGAACCATCTTTCAACGCAGCTTTGACTGAATCAAGTTTGGTTTTGACATCGGCAGGCACATCTGTAGCGAGACTCACAAAATCAATCGCGCCTTCTTTCACGCCCCACCAAGCTTGCCCCGTTACCCACTTGCCATCCATCGCGTCACGCGTGGCTTTAATGTAGTAAGGAGCCCAGTTGATGACGGCGGAGCCCAGATGCGCTTTAGGACCGTAGGCCGTCATGTCCGAATCCCATCCAAAAGCGCGCTTACCTAGCTTTTCAGCAGTTTGCAAAACAGCAGGCGAGTCCGTGTTTTGCATCAGCACGTCTGCTCCGCCATTAATCAAAGAGGTCGCTGCTTCGGTTTCTTTGGGTGGCGCAAACCACTCGCCCACCCACACCACGCGGGTTTTAACCTTTGGATTGACACTTTGTGCGCCCAGCGTAAAGCTGTTGATGTTGCGAATCACCTCTGGGATAGGAATAGACCCCACCACGCCAAGTACGTTGGTCTTCGTCATCTTGCCCGCGACTACGCCAGCCATGTACGCGCCCTCGTAGGTGCGGCTGTCGTAGGTGCGCATATTGTCGGCCGTTTTGTAGCCCGTGGCGTGTTCGAACTTAATGTCCTTGAACTCAGGCGCCACCTTTAGCATGGGATCCATGTAGCCAAAGGTTGTGCCAAAAATCAATTTGTTGCCTTGACCTGCCATGTCACGCAGCACACGCTCGGCATCTGCGGATTCCGGTACGTTCTCTACAAACGATGTCGCAATTTTGTCGCCAAACTCTTTCACCAGCGCTTTGCGTGCGTTGTCGTGTGCGAAGGTCCAGCCACCGTCGCCCACAGGACCTACATAGGCAAAGGCAATTTTGAATGGCTCGGCCTTAGGAGCTGCCGCAACGGGTGCGGGGGTTTCTTTTTGACCGCAACCCACAAGAGCCAGCACCGTTAGTGCAGCCGTTGCTAGGGCTGTGGCTTTCAGAGCCGTACGTTTTTTCATCATGGGGCACTCACTTTCTAAAGTTAAAAGGAAAAGACAAGGGGAAATTTTTACGTTTATTTGGCGTCGTCTTTATGGTATCTGTTGCGCGCGATGATTTGCACGTTACCCATCAAAATTATTTGATGCGAGGAACTTAGAAGCTGCGCTTGATTCGCCTGAAATCGATACGACATTTGCGCATTGTTCGTCCATATTTGTGCATTTTGAACGTCTAGGCGATCGTTCGCCACAAAATGCGTCGCAGCACTGCCAAATACTTTGAGCTTTAAATCACCGCTTTGAAGGTATTGGGAGGAGGAAAAACCACTCGTGAAATAGTCAATATCGGCGCTTGCGGTTTTTGTTTCGCCAGCACTTCCCGCTTGCGAGGTGCTTTTTAATAACGAAAAGCTTAGCAAGGTGATGAGTCCCATCACCACATAGGGAAAGAAATGCAGTACAGCAGACGGCAGTCTGGGTAGGCGATTCATGGCTAAATAATTTTGCTGCGAAGCAAATCGTTGGTGTTGAGCACGCCCGTTAAAACGCCCTTTTGATTGACGGCTAAAACGCTGGTAATTTGCTGCGTCTCCATCAGCGTAGCGGCATCAACTGCCAGCGATTGATCCCTAATTATTTTGGGGTTGGGGCGCATGAGGCTGGCCGCCACCGCGTGGACGAGGTCTGTGCCCCTCGACAACTCGCGGCGCAGATCGCCATCGGTAAAAACGCCCGTGGGTATGTCTGCCGCATCAGTGATGATGGCAAGCCCCAGTCCGCACTGGCTCATGCGCTCCATCATGTGCAAAAAATTGGCATCCGCAGATACGACGGGAATGGCTGCGCCCGTGCGCATGATGTCGCACACGCGCGTGAGCAGCTTGCGTCCCAAGGCCCCGCCTGGGTGCGTGGAAGCAAAGTCGGCAGCACTAAAGCCGCGATGTTCAAGGCAAGCCACGGCGAGCGCGTCACCTAGCGCAAGCTGGGCGGTGGTGCTGGCCGTGGGCGCCAAATCTAGCGGACAAGCTTCGTGCGCGACAAAGGTGGAGAGCACCTGATCGGCGTAGGTCGTCATTGTGGACGCGACATTGCCCGTCATGGCAACCACAGGCACACCCAAACGCCGCAGGTGCGGCAAGACAGCGGTGATTTCGGCAGCCTCCCCACTATTTGAGATGGCAAGCACGACGTCGCCCGCCATCACCATACCCAAATCGCCGTGACTAGCCTCGGCAGGATGCACAAAAAAAGCGGGCGTACCCGTGGACGCTAGGGTGGCGGCAATTTTTCGGCCGATGTGCCCGCTTTTACCCATGCCCATCACAATCACACGTCCCGTGCAGGCACAAAATAGCTCCACGGCCGCCACAAACGATTGACCAATCAAAGGCTTGATCTGCTGCAAAGCGTTGGCCTCAATATCCAGCGTTCGATGGGCAGACGCGATAAAGGGATGAGTCATGATGTGTCAATCAAAATAGCGTAATCAAACAAGGGTAGTTATGTTACTGCAAGGTGGTTACTGCGGAGTTTGCCAAGGTACATCTTTGACCAAGCGCGGCTTACCAATAGGGGCGGCAGCGTGCCCTGCGCGCACGGCAGCAATGTCCTCAAGCGAGGGATATTGACCCAGCAATACGTAATCAAACACCCGCCGCGCAATAGGCGCTGCGTATTGCGCACCAAAACCCGCGTTTTCCACCACAATTGCTACGGAAATTTGCGAGGCCTCTAGTGGCGCAAACGCCATGTAAAGCGCATGGTCACGCTGACGATCCTCCAGCTTGCTTGCGTTGTACTTTTCTTTTTGCCCAATCGTGACCGCTTGCGCCGTACCTGTCTTTCCGCCACTGTCGTAAGCTGCGCCCGCAAACACTTTCGCAGAAGTGCCCTCGCGCGGCACACCGCCTAAAGCGTGGCGCACCACGGCAATGTTTTCGAGTTTGAAATTTAAATCGATGGGCGCGGGCGCGGACATCACGGTTTTATTTTTAGTGATGGCGTCTTGCGTACCGAGCACGAGGTGCGGCTTGTATTTCATGCCACCGCTGGTAAGCGTGGCTGTTGCAGATGCCAATTGCAGCATCGTAAAGGCGTTATAGCCTTGTCCAATTCCAAGAGAAATCGTTTCGCCTGGAAACCATTTTTGCTGCTCGGGCTTTTTGTAGGCGCTGCGCTTCCATTCAGTGCTGGGCAAGATGCCGCGTACTTCGCCTTGGATATCGATGCCCGTCAATTGCCCAAAGCCCAGCGGTTTCATGAAGTTGTAAATAGCATCGACGCCTAATTCGTTTGCAAGCGAGTAGTAGTACACATTGCTAGACATCACAATGCTGCGGTACATATCGACAGGGCCTAGTCCATGATCGTCGTGACTTCGAAAGCGATGCTCGCCAAACATCCAATAGCCAGGGTCGTTAATGATGGCGGTAGCGCTGCGCTTGCCTACCTCTAAAGCGGCCAGCGCCATGAAGGGCTTATACGTTGAGCCCGGTGGATAGGTTCCGCGTAAGGCACGGTTGAGCATCGGCTTATCAATCGAGGTGTTAAGCGCCGTCCAATTTTCAAGGTCAATGCCATCGACAAATAGATTTGGATCAAACGTAGGTTTGCTCACAAACGCCAACACTTCGCCACTGCGTGGATCAATGGCAACGAGCGCGCCACGCCTGTCGCCAAATAAGTCTTCAACCAGCTTTTGCAGCTTAATGTCAATCGACAAAATGATGGTGTTGCCAGGCGTTGCAGGCGAGCTTGCCAGCCTGCGCATCGCACGTCCTCCCGCCGAAGTTTCCACCTGCTCAATGCCCGTCACGCCATGCAGCTGGGATTCAAAATTCTGCTCCACACCTAGTTTGCCGATGTACTCGGTTCCTCGGTAGTTGCTCGCATCATCGCCTTGGTCAATACGCTTTTTTTCATCAGCATTAATGCGCCCAATGTAGCCAATCACATGACTTGCCAATTCGCCGTAAGGGTAGCTGCGAAACAAGCGCGCCTTGATGTCCACGCCAGGAAACTGAAAGCGCTGGGCAGAAAATTTGGCCACCTCTTCGTCGGTGAGCCGTGTGCGGATGGGTAGAGATTCAAAATTTTTTGACTCCTCCATCAGTCTTTTAAAGCGACGCTTGTCGCGCGATTGAATATCTACCACGTGCGATAAAGCTTGAATGGTTTCATCCACATTGGGTGTTTTAGCAGGCGTAATTTCTAGGGTATAGGCCGAGTAGTTGCTTGCCAGAACCACACCATTGCGATCCACTATTAAGCCGCGATTAGGAATGATGGGCACAAAGGCGACGCGATTGCCCTCGGCTTGCGCCAGCAGTTGCGCGTGCTCCACCACCTGCAAATAAAACAGCCTGCACACCAATAATAAAAACGCGATGACCACTAGGATGCTCACAGCCACCACGCGCTGGCGAAAGCGAATCAATTCGTAGTCTAGGTTGCGTAACTCCATAACCAATAGCGGTTCAATGCGCGAGTTACAACGGACGATTCAAATCGGGGTCGGGGCTGCGTCTTTGCGGAAAAAGAAGCATCGCACTTGCTATCGGCCACAGCAAAGCCTCGGCCAAGGGCGACAGAACGAACAGCCATCCTGGCCACGCATCACCAAACGCTATTCGCAGTAACAACTCCACCACACGGCAGCCGATAAACAAGGGGAAGAGTTGAATTGCTTGCTCTGAAGTTTTAAACCACAAAATGCGCCTATGAAGCATTAGCGCAGCAAAACTCAGTAGCGAATAGGCAAGCGCGTGTTGCCCCAGCAGCGTGGCCTGATGCACATCCATCAACAGACCCAAGAAAAACGCCACGCCTATGCCAATGCGCTGCGGTTGGTGAATGCTCCAAAAGGCAAGCACAAGGGTCACATAGTCGGGTGTCCAACTTGACCAACCACCTAGCCAAAAGTTTTGCAACATATTGCACAGCAGCGCAGCCAAGAGACTCAGCCAAATAAACACGGGACTGGCTGGCAGCAAAATCTGCCGTGTGCCGCGCGGCATGACTCCGCTCATAGTTTGCCTTTTTTATGCGCCGTAGCAGGAGGCACTTCAAGCAGCGTATTGCTTTGAATGGGGGTCAAAGGCTGAAGCACCATGACGTGGGTGGTACCCACAACTTGCGCCACAGGCGTGCAATAAATTTTGGCAAATGCGGTGTCAGCGCGGCGCTCAATTTTGTCTATTTTTGCCACTGGAATGCCTGCGGGATACACACCATCGATGCCACTAGTCGTCAGCAAATCACCTTGCAATACATCGGCATTCGCAGCCATAAAGCGCAATTCGAGTGCATTGCCATTTTGTGCGCTGCCGTAGGCAACGCTGCGTGCGCCCGTGCGGGTGTTTAGTACAGGGATCGCTTGGTCTTTGTCAATCAAAAGTGTGACCTCACTCGTCAAAGGATGCACGCGCGTAATTTGCCCCACCACACCAAATTCGTCTAGTACGGGGGATCCCACAACCATATTGTGCTGCGAGCCCTTTTCAATCACCACTTTGCGGGTAAAAGGGTCTGCCGCGTCGTAAATCACCTCGGCAGCCCTGCCCGATGTTTCAGGTCTTTGCTGTAATTGCAGCAATTCGCGCAATCTGTGGTTTTCAATTTGTAGTTGCTCAACAACGCCCGTTTTTTGCATTTGCGCCGTCAACTTTGCATTCGCATCGTTCAAGTCATTTTGCACCGCGGCAAGACTTTTAAAGTGATCGCCAATGTAGCCCAGAGCAACAATGGGCTGCATTGCCAGCCACTGAAAAGGATACAAAACCACAACAACGCCTGTGCGCAGAGGCGACATCAGCTTAAACCGCACATCCGCCACCATGAGAAATAGCGCCAGCGCACAAAAGAAAATCAAGCGCGAAAAAGCAGAGACGCCTTGGCGGAAAATTGGCGGTGGTGCACCGTCCAGCATGACAAACTACTCGGTCGTAAAGATAGAGCCTAAACGCTCCATGCGCTCTAGTGCAATGCCGCAACCTCGAACCACGCAGGTTAGCGGGTCTTCTGCCACCAATGTTGGCAGTCCTGTTTCTTCGGAGAGCAGGCGATCAAGATCGCGCAGCAAAGCGCCACCACCCGTGAGCATCATGCCGCGCTCGGCAATATCCGCACCCAGCTCTGGGGGGGTTTGCTCGAGTGCGTTTTTAACCGCACTGACGATGTTGTTAAGCGGGTCCGTCAATGCTTCCAAAATTTCGTTCGATGAGATCGTAAAGCTGCGCGGCACGCCTTCCGACAAGTTGCGTCCCTTCACTTCCATTTCACGCACTTCGCTGCCCGGGAAAGCCGTGCCGATATTCTTTTTAATGGCTTCTGCCGTGGGTTCGCCAATCAACATACCATAGTTGCGACGGATGTAATTGATGATGGCCTCGTCAAATTTATCGCCTCCCACGCGCACCGATCCTTTGTACACCATGCCGCCCAGAGAAATAACACCAACCTCGGTGGTACCCCCGCCAATGTCCACCACCATCGAGCCGCTGGCCTCCGATACGGGCAAGCCTGCGCCAATTGCCGCAGCCATCGGCTCCTCAATCAAAAACACTTGGGATGCGCCCGCGCCTAACGCAGACTCGCGAATCGCACGGCGCTCCACTTGGGTAGAGCCGCAAGGCACGCAAATAATGATACGTGGGCTGGGCTTGAACAACTGACGCGGATGTACCATTTTGATGAACTGCTTGAGCATCTGCTCGGTCACCGTAAAGTCGGCAATCACGCCGTCCTTCATGGGGCGAATGGCTTCGATATTGCCTGGCACTTTACCAAGCATGGATTTGGCTTCACGTCCTACCGCTTGAATCGTTTTTTTGCCTTGCGGACCACCTTCGTGGCGAATGGCAACTACCGAGGGCTCATCCAAAACAATGCCCTTGCCTTGAAGATAAATCAGGGTATTAGCCGTGCCAAGGTCAATGGCTAAATCGGTAGAAAAATAGCGGCGAAAAACGCTGAGCATGGATGCATCCCATAAAGAAATTTGTAAACATTGGATAATACTCGATAAACCCAATTTTTATAGGAAAAACATGGCTTTAAGTCAGCAAGACATCGTCAAAATTGCCAATCTCTCGCGGTTAGAAATGTCCGCATCTGAGCGTGAAAAAATGCAGGGGCAAATCAACCGTTTTTTAGACGTTGTTGAGCAAATGCGCGCCGTAGATACTGCGGGCATTGAACCCTTGGCGCATCCCACGCACGCCATGCCCAAAGAGCTGATGCCCCGCATCCAGCTTCGTTTGCGGGATGACGTGGTCAGCCAATCCAATCGCCGAGAAGCCAATCAGCAGAGTGCCCCTGCGGTGGAGCGCGGTTTGCTTCTCGTTCCAAAAGTTATTGAATAGTTGTCAAATAGCGCCTTCAAGCCATGCAAGACCTACACCATCTAACCCTTTGTCAAACCGCCGATTGGCTGCAAGCCAAAAAAATCTCTAGCGTAGAGCTTGCCAAGCATTACCTCGCCCGAGCCACCACCCATCAAGACTTGGGCGCGTTTTTGAGTCGCGACGAGGAGGTCACGCTTGCCCAAGCCAAAGCTGCCGACGCCCTGCTTGCCGCAGGCAATGCGCCGCGCCTAACGGGTGTGCCCATCGCGCACAAAGACGTTTTTGTGACGCAAGATTTTGTCACTACGGCGGGATCAAAAATGCTGCAAGGCTATCGCTCCCCCTTTGATGCGACGGTCGTCTCGCGCCTAGGCGCAGGTTCAGATGGTGCGGTGGGCGCGGGCATGGTGACGCTTGGCAAACTCAATTGCGATGAATTTGCAATGGGCTCGGCCAACGAAAACTCGCACTACGGCAAAGTCAAAAACCCGTGGGACAGGGCCCGCGTGCCAGGCGGCTCCTCGGGCGGCAGCGCCGCAGCGGTTGCAGCAGGTCTCACACCCGCCGCTACGGGCACGGATACAGGGGGATCGATTCGCCAACCCGCCGCCTTTTGTGGCATTACGGGTATCAAGCCCACCTATGGGCGCGCTTCGCGCTACGGCATGGTGGCGTTTGCCTCTAGCCTTGATCAAGCAGGCTCCATGGCACGCACGGCAGAAGACTGCGCTTTGCTTCTCTCGTCCATGTGCGGCGCAGATTTAGACCGCGATTCCACCTCGCTTGATTTGCCGCCAGAGGACTTCACGCAGGGTTTGCATCAGTCCATCAGCGGGCTTCGCATTGGCATTCCCAAGGAGTTTTTAAAAGATTTAAACGATACGCCCGTAGCGACAGCAATAAATCTCGCGCTCGACGAATACAAAAAACTGGGCGCAACGATTGTGGAAATTTCCCTGCCGCGCACCGAACTGTCCATTCCCGTGTACTACATCATCGCCCCCGCCGAAGCCGCCAGCAATTTGTCGCGCTTTGATGGCGTCAAGTTTGGCTACCGCACGGCGGACTACAAAGACCTGCTGGAGATGTACAAAAAAACCCGCGCTGAAGGCTTTGGCGAAGAGGTCAAGCGCCGCATCATGATTGGCAACTACGTGCTCTCGCACGGCTACTACGACGCTTATTACCTGCAAGCACAGCGTATTCGGCGCATGATTGCAGACGACTTTCAAGCTGCATTTAAAAACTGTGATGTCATCGCGGGCCCGGTAACGCCTTGCGCACCTTGGCGCTTCACGGATGTGCGAGAGCCTCTCGAAGATTATTTGGCAGATATTTTTACCCTACCTGCATCGTTGGCGGGCTTGCCCTGCATGAGCATCCCGATTGGCTTTGATGCAAACCATCTGCCACTTGGTATGCAACTCATTGGCAACTATTTGCAAGAAGCACGCTTGCTGCGCGTGGCGCATCAATACCAATTGGCGACTGATTGGCATACCAAGCTGCCTCCTTTAGCGGCGAGGGCGGCAACATGAAGCTCATCCAAGGCTACGAAGTCGTTATCGGCTTTGAGACCCACGCCCAGCTCTCCACGCAAAGCAAAATTTTTAGCCGCGCATCAACCGCCTTTGGCGCAGAGCCCAACACGCAAGCTTGCGCGGTAGATTTAGCGCTGCCAGGCACGTTGCCCGTCATGAATAAAGGTGCTGTCGAGCGCGCCATCCAGCTTGGGCTGGCGCTGGGTTCGCACATCGCCGAGCGCAGCGTGTTTGCGCGCAAAAATTATTTTTATCCCGATCTGCCCAAGGGCTACCAAATCAGCCAGTTTGAAATTCCCGTGGTGCAAAGCGGCGAGGTGTCGTTTTATCTGGGCGAGGAAAAGAAAACTGTCCGACTCGTTCGTGCCCATTTAGAGGAGGACGCGGGCAAATCGCTGCACGAAGATTTTGTAGGCATGAGCGGCATCGACTTAAACCGTGCAGGCACGCCGCTGTTAGAAATCGTCACCGAGCCCGATATGCGCTCCAGCGACGAAGCCGTGGCCTATGCCAAAGAGCTGCACAAAATCGTCACTTGGATTGGCATTTGCGATGGCAATATGCAAGAGGGCAGCTTCCGCTGCGACGCCAACGTGTCGGTACGCAAGCCTGGCGAGCCGCTAGGCACAAGACGCGAAATTAAAAACTTGAACAGCTTCAAGTTCATGCAGCAAGCCATCGACTACGAGGTGCGCTGGCAAATCGAGCAGCTTGAAGACGGCAAAGCCATCGAGCAAGCCACCGTGCTCTTCAATCCCGAAACGGGCGAGACCCGCGCCATGCGCACCAAAGAAGACGCCGCCGACTACCGCTACTTCCCCGACCCCGACCTACCCCCGCTGGTGATTGACCGCGAATGGGTAGAGCAAGTGCGGCGAGGTATGCCCGAATTGCCGCGTGTAATGGCCGCTCGTTTTCAGTCGCAATATGGGCTGTCGGGATATGACGCGGCGGCGCTGACCCAAAGTGTGGCCTGGGGGTATTATTTTGAGCAGACAACGCTTGCAGGCGCGCCGTCCAAGCTAGTTTGCAATTGGATGGCGGGCGAGATAAGCAAGCGCCTGAACACCGAAGGAAAAACAATCGAGCAAACATGGGTGAATCCGCGATTACTGGCCGCCATTATTTTGCGCACCACGGATGGCACGATTAGCAATAACGCCGCCAAACAAGTGTTTGAAGCGCTATGGTTAGCCGAACCGCCTAAGAACGTCGAGGCATCCGACCCAATTCGTGTTGATCAAATGATTGAGCAACTAGGTCTCAAACAAATCAACGACACAGGCGCTTTAGAAAAAATTGTGGCCGATGTGCTGCTCGCCAATCCCAAAAATATTGCCGAATTCAAAGCGGGCAATGCCAAAGCGTTAAACGCGCTGGTAGGGCAAATTATGAAAGCCAGCAGCGGCAAGGCCAACCCCGCGCAGGTAAGCGAGCTATTAAAAAAGGCGCTGGCATAATCATTGCTTAGTCGCACATTCGACACTTATCTAGGCAACTCAAGGCCGCTTACGAGGAGTAGGGCATGAAAAAAAAATGGAGCATCGCAGCGCTTGCCACCAGCATTTGTGCGTCGTTGCTCGCGCAAACGCCCACATCCACGCCCGCCACAACAACACCAACACCCATTGCGTGGTGGCACTCCATGACAGGGGCAACAGGCGACTGGGTCGCCGAACTTGCAAACGGCTTTAACGCCAGTCAAAAAGACTACAAAGTCACCCCCGTATTCAAAGGCACGTATGACGAGAGCTACGCCGCCACCGTTGCCGCTTACCGCGCAGGTAACGCGCCCAATATCGTGCAAATTTTTGAAGTAGGCACTGCATCCATGATGGCAAGCAAGGCCATTAAACCCGTCACCGAGGTGTTTAAAGACGGGGGCATTGTGTTTGACGCCAAGCAATACGTGCCCGCAGTTTCCAGCTACTACACCGCGCCGAATGGGCAGATGCTGTCCTTTCCGTTCAATAGCTCGACGACGGTATTTTTTTACAACAAGGATGTGTTTAAAAAGCACGGGTTAAACCCAAACAAAGCACCCGCCACATGGCCCGAAGTAGCGGCGGCGGCGGCAAAACTAAAAACGGGCGGCGAAAAATGCGGCTTTACACCCGCGTGGCAAAGCTGGACCCAGCTAGAGAGCTTTAGCACGTGGCACAACACCATATTTGCCACGCAAAACAATGGTTTTGACGGCTGGAATGCGCGGCTGGCATTTGACAGTCCGCTACACGTGCGTCACATCGAAAATCTTGCCAATATGCAAAAACAGGGCTTGATGAGCTACGCAGGTCGTCGCACCGAAGCCGAGTCGAAATTTTGGACAGGCGAGTGCGCCATGCTCACCTCATCCTCCGCCGCTTACGCAGGCATTAAAAGAAACGCCAAGTTTGACTTTGGTATCGCACCCCTGCCCTACTATCCGGACGTTGCAGGCGCGCCGCAAAATACCATCATTGGCGGCGGCAGTTTGTGGACAATGGCAGGCAAAACCGCTCATGAATACAAAGGCGTGGCGCTGTTTTACCAATACCTATCAGACCCCAACGTACAGGCCAAAAGCTCGCAAATGACGGGCTATTTGCCGCTGACAACCAAGGCGTATGAAGTCAATATGAGCAGCGGGTTTTACGACAAAAATCCTGGCACGGATGTAGCCGTCAAGCAAATGATTACGCGGACCACCCACAAATCGCGCGGCATTCGCCTTGGCAATTTTGTGCAAATCAGAGGCGTGATTGACGAAGAATTAGAAGGCGTGTGGGCGGGTAAAAAAACAGCTCAAGAAGGACTGGACACCGCCGTCAAACGCGGCAACGAATTCTTGGAAAAATTTGAAAAGTCACAAAAAGGTGCAGTAAACAAATGATTCGGATGCGCAAACAATTGAAGACAGTCCCCAAATCACGCCGTGCTGTAAATTGGGGACTGTCCCCAATTATTTGCTTGGCGCTGGCGTTAGCTTGCGGCACTGCTTTGGCAGAAAAAGCCGATAAAGACAAGCCTCTTAATTTAGAAGCCAATTCAGCCAGCTACGACGATGAACAAAAGGTCATGGTTGCCGAAGGTGCGGTCGTGGTCACCAAGGGTACGCTGATCATGCGTGCCACCAAAATCGTACAGCGCCAAGATGCCGAAGAAAACCAGTATTTAGTGGCCACTGGCTCGCCCAAAGAGCGGGTCTTTTTTAGACAAAAGCGCGAGGAGCTAGACGAATTTATGGAGGGCGAAGCCGATCGCATTGAATACGACGGTAAAACCGATGTGCTCAAACTAATGGGGCGCGCCATCATGCGCAGGCTGCGCGGTGCAACGGTGGCGGACGAGTCCACAGGCAACTTGATTGAGTACAACAATGTCACCGAATTTTTAACACTCAACGGCGCGGCCGTGGGCGGCGCGTCGCAAACAGGCAAAGCGCAAGGGCGGGTGCGCATGATGCTCACACCCAAGCCAAAATCAACCCAAGCAAACGTACCCGCAGGCAGCGCAGCTGGTTCGGCAGCCCCCGCGCTCAAAATGACGGATGCCCTCAAGCCATGAGGCCCTCTGCACCGCTACGCCTTGTTGCTACGGGTTTGCAAAAAACCTACGGTCGTCGCCAAGTGGTGAAGAACGTATCGCTAGAAGTAAGCGAAGGTGAGGTCGTAGGGCTACTTGGCCCCAACGGTGCGGGCAAGACGACTTCGTTTTACATGGTCGTCGGCTTGGTTCGACCCGATGCTGGCACGATTACGCTGGATCAAACGCCTATTCACAAACTGCCCATTCATCAGCGCTCGCGCATGGGATTGAGCTATTTGCCGCAGGAAGCATCTATTTTTCGCAAACTCACCGTGGCTGACAATGTGCGCGCCGTGCTGGAGTTGCAGCGCTTGTCGAACGAGCAAATCAATGTACGACTCGATCAATTGTTGTCTGAGCTTCGGGTCGATCATTTGCGTGACTCGCCCGCGCAAGCGCTGTCGGGCGGTGAGCGTCGCCGTGTAGAAATTGCCCGCACGCTGGCAACCGAACCACGCTTTGTGTTGCTGGATGAACCTTTTGCAGGGGTTGATCCAATTGCCGTGATTGAAATCCAGCGCATCATTGGTTTTTTAAAAGAGCGTGGCATTGGTGTTTTGATTACCGACCACAATGTGCGCGAAACCCTTGGCATTTGCGACCGCGCCACCATCATCAGCGACGGCTCGGTGCTGGCACAAGGCACGCCCGCAGAAATTATTGACAACGCTGATGTGCGCCGCGTGTACTTGGGCGAACACTTCAAGATGTAACTGATTCCTTGCGTGCAACAGGGATGGCTATGAAACAAGGTGTATCGCTTGGTTTTTCGCAAAGCCTAACCCTCACGCCGCAGCTTCAACAATCCATTAAGTTGTTGCAGCTATCTAGCCAAGAGCTCGAGCAAGAGATCGAGCAACAACTGCTGACCAATCCTTTTTTGGCGCGCGAAGAACGTGCTGACGAGACAAATCACATCGACTTTTCGACACCCGCCGTGTCAGAAAAAAATGCTGCCGTCATCGACACCGATGCGGGCGACGAGCCAGAGCAGGGCGAGGCGACCATCAACCCTGCCGACTTAGATTGGGGTGGCGACGGCACGTTTGAAATATCGCCCAACGACTTAGAGTGGGGCGGTGATGCGCCCGCCAGCTTATCCCCCCATTCATCCTCAAGTCTTATTCATCATGGCGTAGAAGGGGACGCAGATCCGCTTGGTGGTTTAAGTTTGGCGCAAGATTTGAGTGCTTACTTAAAAAATCAAGCGCTGCATTTACGACTCTCACCACTTGACGCAGCGAGTCTGGATTTTTTAATTGACTCGCTAGATGAACGCGGATTCTTAGTCGATTCACTGAAGGTCTTGGCCGAGTCGCTCAGTCACGACGATGAACAGCAAACGCTTTTGGTTGACCAGCTACGCGTTGCCAAGCAATGGCTGCAAAATCTTGCACCTGCGGGCATTGGCGCCGCCGATGCTACGGAATGTTTGCGTTTGCAAGTGCAAGCGATAACCGCATCGCCCGACCTCAAACAAGTCGCGCTGCAATTGCTGGCACAACCGCTTGCTACCTTGGCTAGGCGCAACATCAAACAACTGCACATCGCCACGCAATGCCCCGAGGCACTCATTGGGCAAGCCCTCGCACTCATCGCGCGGCTAGAGCTAGAACCTGGCAGGCGCTTTACTCCCGTCAATAACACCGTGGCTGTGCCTGATGTGTTTATCCGTACCGTGCGGACTGGGATAAATTGGAAATTTAGCGCCGAGCTCAATACGGATCTGATGCCGCGCTTGAAAATAGACGACATTACGGATCGGCTGTTCAAGCTGCACAAATCACGCCAAGCCAAAGGGCAAGCAAAAACAGAAGCCATGCAGCAGTTGTTACTGGATGCGCGCGGCTTTCTTAAAGCCATTGCCCAGCGCTTTGATACCACTTTGCGCGTCGCAAACGCCATCGTGGCAAGGCAGGGACAATTTTTGCAACACGGCGCCGTCGCCATGCGCCCTTTGGTGTTGCGTGATATTGCCAGAGAGCTTGACTTGCACGAGTCCACCGTCTCACGCGTTACCACCAACAAATATATGGCAACGCCGCAGGGCACGCTGGAGTTCAAATACTTTTTTGACGCAAGTCTGGGCACTAACCAAGGGGGGGAGACCTCTGGCACCGCCGTACGAGCCTTGCTTGCACAATTAATTGCGGCCGAAAAAAAATCCAAGCCGCTGTCAGACGGAGCGCTGGCAGATTTGCTCACAGCGCAAGGCATTGAATGTGCACGCCGCACCGTTGCCAAATACCGCGAAGCCATGCGGATACCCACGGCAAGCCTGCGGCGTCAGCCCTTGTCACGGACAATAGACGCATGACTACTGCCTCGCTTTCTCTGTTTTTACCTTGCGCCGCTGGTGTGGAAGACTTTCTGCGCGCTGAGGTTGCACAAATTTTGCATCTACCCGCGCAAGCTCTATCGCAATCACAACGAGGCGGCGTCGCCTTGATGACCAATCAAACGGGCGTGATGCAACTCAATTTGCACAGTCGCCTATGCCAGCGGGTGCTAATTCGAATGGCTCGTGCGCCTTATCGCTCCGAGCTGGATATTTACGAAGTTGCTAAATCGGTTGAATGGGATGCGTGGTTTAGCGCCGCACGCACATTCAAAATTGAAATCACGGCGCAACACAGTGCGCTTAAAAGCCTGAACTTTGCAGCGCTGCGCGTGAAAGACGCAATCTGCGATCGCTTTCGCGACCTCACGGGCGAGCGCCCCAGCGTGGACACGCACTTTGCCGATATGCGCGTGTACGTGCACCTAACCCAGGAAGACGTCACCCTTTATTTAGACACTTCTGGCGAGCCTCTGTTTAAGCGCGGCTGGCGCGAAGAAGTAGGCGCTGCGCCGCTTAAAGAAACACTTGCCGCTGCCATGCTTGCCGCCGTGGGCTGGGAGCAAGCGGCCAAGCAAGGCGTGCCGCTGTACGACCCCTGCTGCGGTTCGGGCACGATTGCAATTGAAGCCGCACAAATTGCCTGCGACATTGCGCCTGGTTTGAATCGATTTTTTGCTTTTGAAAAATTCGATGGCTTTGCACCCGCACCGTGGGAGGCTTTGCGCCAAGAGGCTCTGGCGCGCATTCACACATCGCCCACCGCTATTTTTGCCAGCGATGTGGCACACCGCATGGTCGATTTTGCGACTCGTAACGCCGATCGAGCTGGGCCTAGCAGCATCGTCTCAGCTAGCATTCAATTCCGAGGCGGGGACGCGCTGCAGCGTATGCCCCCCGTGGCACTAAGTGCGGGACAAGCAGGCATCCTGATGCTCAATCCGCCCTACGGCGAGCGCATAGAGACAGGTGGTTTTTCTAAAACCATAACGGAAGATGGGCAAGATTTTTTTGCGCAGTTGGCAACGCATTGGAAACAAAATTTTGCAGGCTGGACGGGTTGGATTCTCACGCCCGATTTAAAACTGCCCACGCGAATGCGACTCAAAGAATCGCGCCGCGCGCCCATGTGGAATGGGCCCATTGAATGTCGCTTGTTTAAGTTTGACATGGTCAAAGGCGCGGCGCGCGAAGTAAAAACATGACTGACAGCATCCACATTACTGATATTGAATCTGCCATTAACTTTTGGCGAAACCTATCGCCAAACACTGATGGCGTGAGTTTATGCCCCGAGCTGCGCGAGCTTGCAAATGTGTACGCACGCATGGTTTTTTATCGCACAAGCAGCATCACGCAAAGTCAGATGACTGCTGCTGCCTATGCCCATTGGCTCGTGTGGTATGAGTCCACACCCGACACGCCCTGCATTGCCATTTGCTCCACCAGCCAAGGCGACGCACAGTGCAAGGGCTGCGGTCGCACCGAGCGCGAAGTGCAATACTGGCCTGAGTTTTCACCCATACAAAAACGCCAGACATGGCGCCGCATCACGACCGAAGGGTTGGCGTGGCGCTTTAACCGCTACGCCGAGCGTGCCATGGAAAAGGCAGACGAGCGTTTAAATAGTCGCTTGATTTAAACGTTTGCAGCGATCTCAATTGCTGGAATCAAAGCGCCTGCAGTACCACGCTGCCAAGAATTTCATTCACCCTGGTGTTGTCGCTGTACACCTTGATGGCGATGGGATTCGCAGGTTTTGTAGTTATCTTGAGTACAAATTGGTTGTTGTTGCCCTCGATCCGCCCAATTTTTACTGCAAAGCCCTGCTCTCGCGCAACCAGCTGGAAGCGCAAG
>JAVKLS010000052.1:0-33315 GCA_031538565.1 Burkholderiaceae bacterium | reverse complement strand
GACGGGGTGAAACAAGGTGTAGTTCAAATGCGTGGGTGTTGGGTAAGTATGCCCATCCACACGCGTACACATTTCAGCGAAGTAGTAAAAGTTATCGGCAGCACGCGGCACCAACTGCTTGCCTGTTTGGCTGATGGTTTGTCCCGTGTCTTGGGTTTCAGCTTGCGCGATCTCGAGTACATGCTTGGCAATCAAGTCACCCAGATTGCGCATGATTTTTGCCCGCTCTGTCGTGGGGCGTGCAGCCCACGCTGGAAAGGCCTCTTTGGCCGCTTGCACGGCGGCATTGACTTCAGTGGACGTGCCGCTGGCGACCTCAGCCAAGACATCTTGTGTCGCTGGGTTCACAGTCTCAAAGTACTGGTTGGCGCTGACGGCTTTGCCGTTGATTAAGTGTTCGATACGCATATGCTCTCCTACATCCAAAAAAATTAACGGCCAAACGTGGCATCTGCCACGATGGTGTTGATCAACCGACCGATGCCATCGATTTCGGTGACCACTTCATCACCAACGTTGACGTTGACCACGCCATCCGGCGTTCCCGTCAAGATCACGTCCCCTGGGTTGAGCGTCATGAAGCCGCTCAGATATTCAATCAAAGTCGGGATATCCGATATCAAATCAGCGGTGTTGCCTTGTTGCGTGACCACCCCGTTCACCAACGTGCGCAGTGACAAGTCATGCGGGTCAGCCACCTCTGCGGCATCCACGAACCAAGGGCCAAGCACCGTGCCGCCATCGCGGTTTTTCACGCGCAGATTCGGCCTGTAATAGTTTTCCAAGTAATCGCGAATCGCATAGTCATTGGCCACGGTATAGCCTGCTACGTATGACATGGCATCGTCGCGTTTGACATTTTTTGCGGTGCGCCCAATCACCACCGCCAGTTCACACTCGTAGTGCATGAAGGCAACGCCTTCAGGGCGACGGGTTTGCGCGCGATGACCAATCAAAGAACTGCGACCTTTGAGAAAAGCCAGAGGCTCGTCTTTGGCGGTGACCGTCAACTCTTTGGAGAGTTCTTTCACATGGTCTGCATAGTTCAAGCCCAAAGCGATGATGGTGCCCACCTCAAAAGGCGGCAACCAAACCACCGCGTCTTCAGCGACCACACGGCCATCGGCCAACTTCAACCCCGCAGGGTGCTCGTAGGCTTCATGAATGGCGCCGCCATAAGCGACTTGTGCGCGCTTCATACCAACGCCTCCGACACCAAGGTATTTTCAAGTTGTCCCACGCCATCTACCGTGATCGTCACGCGCTGGCCGGCATGGGCGAGCGGGGGATGGGCAGAGAAGCCAATGCTGAGAATGTCGCCCGGATGCAAGGTCATGAACTCTGTGACATCCACCAATAACTGAGCGACCGATCGGATGCGACCCCCGGTATCCGTTTGTTGCACCACCGCACCATCCATCGCCACCGTCATGGCGAGCGTGTCAGGGTTGCCCACAGCCTCGCGTGGCACAAAGGCACCCATCGGACAAAAACCATCTCGACATTTGAAACGCATGGAGGGGCGATAAAACGAGTCATGCGGCACGCTGATGTCGTTTAACACCACATAACCAAGCACGTGGTTCAAGGCATCTGCAAGACTCACGTGAGAGGCCACGCGGCCAATGACCAGCCCCAGCGTCGCGCCCATTTGCAGCTCGGGCGCATCGACTGGCACAAGCACCGAATCACCCGTTTTTGCCCACGTGTTGCGCGGCTTGATATACAGAATCGGCGCTTGGGGTGGCGCCTTGTAAGGCGCCACATTCACCTGATCACCCAAAGCCGCCAGGGCTTCACGGTGGTTCAGCAAGGTGCCGTACACCGTCCCACTCAAGGGCATTTGAAAAATATTCGACATCGTCAATTTTTTGAAATGCAGCATTTTGCTAATGTAGTCGTAGCTTCATATTTTTTTATCCAATGCGAACTGCTGCACAAGAATTAGCGCCTCTGGCGTGTCCACATCCAAAATGCAGCCTGTATCTTCCAATGGAATGCAGTGCAGATCGTATTGATGGATGATGCGCTTAGCGCCTAGGTCACCTTGCAGCGTCAATAAGTCGGGTTGGCAAATTTTAGAGAATCCGACGGGATGACCGCGGTTACCTTGAACGATTGGGGCGACTACCTCGTGACGCCCTAAAGCGGTGGCTAGTACGCGTAAGGTGCCGGGCTGTATGAGGGGTAAATCGGCGGGCAAAATCAACCAGCCTTTTGCATTTTGGGTCGCGGCCACACCCGTGGCGATGCTGCCTCCCATTCCTTGATTTGGCAGATGCTGCGTGTGCGCTGGTTCAACCATATGCCACGCCAAGCCACTAGTTTTGGCTGCGTGGAGTACGTGCTCCAATACCGTGAAAGTTCCGCGCGTGGTGGTGAAAGGCGACTGTAATTTCCCTTGCGCACCACCCGCAGCGCGAAACCTTGCACTACGTCCTGCGGCAAGAACAATGACGGCGACTTCGTTCGGCATCAGCGTTGTCTGATCAGTTCGCTTCATACCGCAAATTATGCGCACTCATTTGTCGCATTTTGAAAATGAAATGACGTAAACGAGGCAAACTAGGGTAAATCCCAGCCTGGAGCGATAGCGCGAAAGTGGCGAAAGATATACACTGAATTTTTAATTTAAGGAGATGCACCTCATGAGCGTTCAATTTCAAGTTAATGGCAAGTCAATGACGGCGACCTCAGAGGGTCAAACACCCTTGTTGTGGGTGCTGCGAGACGAACTGGGGATGACGGGCACCAAATTTGGTTGTGGTGCAGCGTTATGCGGTGCGTGCACGGTGCATTTGGATGGTGCTCCTGTGCGCTCCTGCCAAACCCCTGTATCCAGTGTGGCTGGCAAGAAAATTTCTACGATCGAGGGACTCTCTAAAAAGAATGATCACCCACTGCAAAAAGCGTGGATCGCGCACGACGTACCGCAGTGCGGCTATTGCCAGTCTGGGCAATTGATGAGCGCTGCGGCGCTTTTGGCTAAAAACAAAAACCCAAGTGATGCAGATATTGATGACGCCATGAGTGGCAATATCTGTCGCTGCGGCACGTATCCGCGTATCAAGGCTGCGATTAAAGATGCGGCCGCCTCTATGCGTAAGGTTTAAGGAGCAATAAATATGAAAAATATGATTCAAACATCGCGTCGTGAGTTTCTCAAAACCGCTGGTATTGCCTCTGGCGGTTTGTTGTTGGGCGTGACATTACCTATGTCAAATGCCGAGGCTGCTGCAATGCTCTATACCCCGAATGCTTGGGTGCATATTGCAGACGACAACACCATCACGCTTTTGTCGGCAAGGTCCGAGATGGGGCAAGGCGTGTATACGTCGATGCCGATGCTGATTGCGGAAGAGCTCAATGTCGATATCAAGCAAATTAAGGTTGCGATTGCGCCACCAGGCGCTGCGTACACGAATGCACTGCTCGGTGCGCAAATTACGGGCGGTTCAACTTCGGTGCGTGACGGCTGGGAGAAGCTGCGTGTTGCGGGTGCTCAGGTGCGTGAGATGCTGCGCTCTGCAGCCGCTGCACGTTGGGGTGTGGATTTAGAAAAAGTCAAAGCGGACAAAGGTATGTTGACAGCTCCAGGGGGTAAAAAAGCCACTTACGGCGAAATGGCCGAAGCAGCTTCGCGTCAGTCGGTACCAGAAAAACCAACGATTAAAGATCCTAAAGATTTCAGAATCGTGGGCAAAGCAACCAAGCGCTTAGATACGCCCGCCAAAACGGACGGAACGGCACAATTTGGGATTGATGTGAAATTGCCTGGCATGGTCTATGCCAGCCTTGAGCAATGCCCAGTGATTGGCGGCAAGATCAAAACCTTTGATGGCGCAGCGGCGAAAGCCATGACTGGCGTGATCGATGTAGTGCAGATCAACGACGGCGTGGCGGTGGTGGCCAATAGCTATTGGCAAGCAGCGCAAGCACGTAAAGTGCTCAAAGTCGAGTGGGATGAGGGTGCAGTTGCCGCACTCAGCGATAAATCCATGGCGGTCGCTACGCGCAAAGCCCTTGCTGACGGCAAGGTGTTGCCAATTGGTAAGTCCGTGGGGGATGCAGCAAAAGCTTTGGCAGGTGCTGCCAAGGTTGTTAAAGCGGAGTACTACACGCCGATGCAAGCGCATGCGGCGCTTGAGCCAATGAACTTTACAGCCGACTTTAAAAATGGCAAATGTTTGCTGATAGGTGGAACGCAGTTCCAGCAAGGCGCTGTGGGAGCAACGGCTGCGGTGCTGGGTATCAAGCCAGAAGACATTAGCGTGCAAACCACGTTTTTGGGTGGCGGTTTTGGTCGTCGAATTGAGCTCGACTTCATCATGCAAGCGGCGCAAATCTCTAAAGCCTTGGGCAAGCCCGTGAAGCTGATCTGGTCGCGCGAAGACGATATGACGCATGACTTCTATCGTCCTATGGGGGTGAATCAACTGACAGGCGGTTTGGATGCGGCTGGCAACCCAGTGGCGCTGCACTTTAAAGTGGCTTCGCAGTCGGTGACGCAGCGTGCATTTGGCTTGCCAAAAGATACGTTTGATCCATTCATGGCCGAAGCGGCAACAGGTCCGTACAACATTCCCAATACTCAGCACGACCTTGTGATTTATGACACAGGTTTTCGCGTTGGCTATTGGCGCGCAGTGAGCCACAACATGAACTCGTTTGCGAACGAAAGCTTTATGGATGAAATGGCCAAGGCAGCAGGCAAAGACCCGTACGAGTTTCGTATGGCACTACTCAAAGATAAGCCACGATTTTCGAATGTTTTGAAGCTGGCTGCCGATAAGGCGGGTTGGGGCAAAAAGCTGCCAGCAGGACGTGCGCTGGGCATTGCTCTGCAAGAGGGGTACGACACTTACATGGCGCAAGTTGCCGAGGTTTCGGTTGGCGCAGATGGCGTGAAAGTCCATAAAGTCACGGTGGCGGTGGATGCGGGGCGATTGGTGAATCCAGATACCGTTGAGGCTCAAATTCAGTCCAGTATCGTTTTTGGCATGAGCGCAGGTTTAATGCAAGAAATTACGGTTGATAAAGGCCGCGTGCAGCAAACCAACTACAACAACTTTGCTGTCGTTCGCATGAACGAATCACCCAAGATGAACGTTATTTTAGTGAAGAGTACCGAGAAGCCCGGTGGCATTGGTGAGCCAGCGACTGCGCTAGTTGTGCCAGCAATTGCCAATGCAGTAGCAACGCTCACGGGCAAGCGTGTACGCAGTTTGCCTTTGACGGCAGATGCAATTAAGGCGGCTTAATTGGAGTCTTTGGATCTCCGCGTCTTAGCTGATGCTCTGAGCTGGAGGGCGAGCGGCCACAAAGTGACCCTCGTCACGGTTGTTGAGACGTGGGGCAGTGCGCCGCGTCCTCCTGGCGCCATGCTGGCGGTACGTGACGATGGCATGGTCAGCGGCTCGGTCTCGGGCGGCTGCGTCGAAGACGACTTAATTTCCCGCATCAAAGCGGGTGAGCACTCTGGGGATAAGCCGTCGATGATTGCCTACGGGGTAACCAAAGACGAAGCAGCTCGTTTTGGTTTGCCTTGCGGCGGCACGCTGCGTTTGGTACAAGAGCCGCTGCTGGATCGTGTTTGGATTGAGGATCTGCTTAGTCGCACAGCAAATCACGAGCTTTTGGCCAGAACATTGACCTTATCAACAGGGGTGGTGCAGCTTCGTAGTGCAGCGCGAGGCGAAACAATGGTGTTTGACGGCCTCACCCTCACAACACTGTTTGGTCCTAAGTGGCGGCTTCTTTTAATCGGAGCAGGACAACTCAGCCAAGCAGTGGCGCAAATGGCGCAAATACTGGATTTTGAAGTACTGGTTTGCGATCCGCGTGAAGAGTATGCCGCTACGCTGCGCATGGAGAGCGTCACCCGCATGGAGGGCATGCCCGATGATGTTGTGCGCGAAATGGGCGTGGATGCGCACACAGCTATCGTGGCGCTCACACATGACTCCAAACTAGACGATATGGCGCTGATGGAGGCCCTTCAATCCGATGCGTTTTATGTGGGTGCGCTGGGCTCCAGACGCAATCAAGCCACACGCAAAGCAAGACTGATTGAGCATTTCGATATAAGAGAGGCAGGTTTTGCAAAACTCCACGGCCCCGTCGGACTGCATTTAGGGGCAAAAACGCCTGCTGAAATTGCAGTGTCAATCGTGGCTGAAATTGTGCAGGTGAAGAATGCGATTGCAGAAAATTCAACCGCAGCACGACAGACGGAGCCCGATATGCGAGAGACGACCCTGACTAGTTTTGACCTCTAATCTTGGTAACGCCTTTGTTGACCAAGGGCCAGACCAACATGACGAGGGCTAGGGTGGTGATGCTGGCGGCCAGTGGACTGCTCCAAAAGACGGTCAGAGAGCCTTGCGAAATAAGGATCGACTGACGGAAGCTGGACTCCG
The DNA here is from genome assembly GCA_031538565.1 of Burkholderiaceae bacterium. Taxonomy (GTDB): domain Bacteria; phylum Pseudomonadota; class Gammaproteobacteria; order Burkholderiales; family Burkholderiaceae_C; genus JASGCK01. The sequence continues at coordinate 26,896 of JAVKLS010000052.1, read as the reverse complement.
CCATATCGCCCAACACCAGCGCCAGCACCAGGGGCGCGAGCGGATATTTGAGCTTTTTAAAGGTGTAGCCGATGACACCAAAGACCATCATCATGCTGATATCAAAAGGTTTGTTGTGCACGGTGTAAGCTCCCACGACACAGATGACCACAATGACAGGCGCAATGATGGAGAAGGGGATGCGCAAAATGGCAGCCCACCAAGGAACGGTGGTCAGCACCACGATCAAGCCGACGATGTTGCCGAGGTACATGGAGGCGATGAGGCCCCAGACAAAGTCTTTTTGCTCGGTAAAGAGCAAAGGTCCTGGCTGCAAACCCCAGATAAGCAAGCCGCCCAAGAGCACCGCCGCTGTGGGCGAACCTGGGATGCCCAGTGTCAGCATGGGCAAGAGCGCGCTGGTGCCTGCGGCGTGCGCTGCGGTTTCGGGGGCGACCACGCCTTCGATCGATCCCTTGCCAAACTCTTCGGGCTTTTTAGAAAAGCGTTTGGCTAGACCATAGCTCATGAACGAGGCAGGGGTCGCACCGCCTGGGGTGATGCCCATCCAGCAACCCACCAAACAAGCGCGCAAGGATGTGGCCCAGTAGCGTGGCAATTCTTTCCAAGTTGCAATCACATCGCGGAAATTGATCTTGCCGTCTTTACCTTTAAAAGCCAGTCCTTCTTCCATGGTGAGCAAAATCTCACCAATGCCAAATAATCCGATCACTGCGATCAGAAAATCAAAACCTTGCAACATACTCTCAAACCCAAAGGTCATTCGCAAAGTGCCCGTTACGCTGTCCAAGCCAACGGCGGCTAAGGCAAAGCCCAGCATCATGGCCAGCAGGGTTTTGACTGGGGGCTCTTTACTCATGCCGATGAAGCTGCAAAAGGTCAGCAATTGCACCGCAAAAAACTCAGGCGGGCCAAAGTTAAGAGCAAATTTGGCCACCAACGGAGCCAAAAAGGTGATCATGATGACGGCGAACAACGCCCCCACAAAAGACGAGGTAAAGGCTGCCGTTAAGGCTTGTGCCGCTCGACCTTTTTGAGCCATGGGATAGCCGTCAAAGGTGGTGGCTACCGACCAAGGCTCACCTGGGATATTGAACAGCACCGAAGTAATGGCCCCACCAAACAAAGCACCCCAATAAATGCAAGACAGCATGATGATGGCCGAAGTGGGCGACATACTGAAGGTCAGCGGCAGCAAAATCGCCACGCCGTTGGCGCCACCCAAACCAGGTAAGACCCCAATGAGCACGCCCAGCAAAATGCCAACCAGCATGAGCAGAGAGTTTTGGAATGTCAGTACAACGGCAAAGCCGTTAAAGAGGTTGCTGATTTCATCCATTTTTAGTCGACCTTTCTAGTGCTGTGATCGTTTTAATAACCGAACAAGGCTTCTACAGAACCTTTGGGCAAAGGCACCAGAAACCAAATTTCAAACAAACCAAACAGCACCGCCGCCACACCAAAGCCGACTAATACCGATTTAATCCATCTGTACTTGCCCTGCCACATCATAAAAGCCGCAATAAACACGATGGATGACACATAAAAGCCCATGAACATGAGCACTACCACATAGGCCGCGGTGGGTAAAAACATTTTGAGCACCAAAATCAACTCTTCGCCACCCACAAAAACGGCAGCACCGCCGTCTTTTTTCCAATTGAATAGGGTTTCAGTCCAGACCCAAATAGCGCCAAAAATCAACACCACACCAATGGCAAACGTAAAGTAGCCAGGCTGTGGGCCTTCCACAGTCCAAGCATTACCGACACGGTAACTGTCAGCAATGACCAATGCGCCGATGCAACAAAAAAAAGCTGCAACAACCAACTCCATCCAGCGTTCTTGGATATCTTTTTCTATTTTCATGGGGTGCCTCCTCCTCGCGCGGGCAATTAAAAATTACTTAGCCAAAAATCCAGCTTCGCGCATCAAGCGAAAGTGCTCCACCTCGGCCTTAATCAACCAGTTGGCAAAATCATTGCCCGTCAGAAAGCTATCTTTGAAAGCACCCGTTTCCATGAACTCTTTCCACTCAGGCAAGGTCTGCACTTTTTTGAATAAATCCACAAAATACGCCACCTGCTCTGGCTTAGCCCCAGGACCCATGAAGATGCCGCGCAACATCAAATACTCCACATCCAGACCTTGCGATTTACAAGTCGGAATATCTTTCCAAGACTGCGTGGCGGTGATCTTTTTGGGGTAAGGCATGACTGCTGTATCAAACACGCACAAAGCGCGCAAGCTGCCACCTTTCCAATGTGCCACCGCTTCAATTGGGTTGTTCACGGTGGAGTCAATGTGTTTGCCCACCAGCTGCACAGCCACATCACCGCCGCCTTTAAAGGGCAAGTAGGTCATTTTTTTGTTCACAGCTTTTTCTAAAGCCACGGTGATGATTTGGTCTTCTTGCTTGGCACCCGTGCCGCCCATTTTGTATTGAGCATCTGCGCCCGCTTTGAGGGCCTTCACATAGTCGGCAGTGGTTTTATAAGTCGATTCTGAATTGATCCACAGCACAAATTCGTCCAAGGCCAGCATGGCGACAGGTGTTAAATCTTTCCAATTAAACGGAACGCCCGTAGCCGCAGGCGTGGTGAATAAATTAGATAACGTAATGATGATTTTGTGACCGTCAGAGCGCGAGTTTTTGACATCTAAAAAACCTTCAGCACCCGCACCGCCACCTTTGTTGACTACGATCAGCGGCTGATTCATGAGTTTATGTTTGGCAATCACACCTTGTAAAAAACGCGCCATTTGGTCAGCCCCGCCGCCCGTGCCCGCAGGCACCACAAACTCAACGGGTTTAGTCGGCTGCCAAGCTTGCGCTTGAGCCGTGTGCGTAGTCAAGGCCGCAGCGCCCAGCGTCAGCGCCATGGCGATGTTTGATAGCAGTTTGAGCATCTTCATCGGTTTTTCTCCTGGAATAAAAGTGAATCTCGGGGTTGGCTGCTTAAAAACTTAAACCGCTTTGGCTGCGTGGATTGCGGCAATTTCGGTGGCGCTGTAACCCAATTCAGCCAGCACTTGATCGGTGTGCTCGCCCAAGAGTGGCGAGGCGGTGACTTCGGGCTTCATGTCGCTGAACTTGATGGGGCTGCCGACTGTGGTGTAGGAGCCGCGCACAGGATGAGGCACGTCCACAATGGAGCCGCTGGCACGCAATGATTTGTCGTGCAGCAGCTCTTTCATCGAGAGCACGGGTGCGCAAGGAATATCAAATTTTCGGAAAATGTCTACGGCTTCAAATTTTGTCTTGTCTTTGATGAAGTCTTCGATGGTGGCAAAGATGTCCATGATGTGAGGCTGACGACCGCGTGGCGTGTTGTAAGCAGGGTCATTCTTCCATTCTGGTTTTCCCAGCGCATCGCAAATAGGCTCCCAAGCGTGACCTTGGACCGTGAAATAAATGTAAGCGTTGGGGTCGGTCTTCCAGCCCTTGCACTTCAAAATCCAACCAGGCTGACCGCCGCCGCCTGCGTTGGCACCGCGTGGTACCACGCCATCTGCAAAAGCTTCCATTTCATGCGGATATTGTGGGTACTCTTCCAGATAACCAACGCGGTCAAGGCGCAACTGATCGCGCATCTTGACGCGGCAAAGGTTTAGCACCGCGTCTTGCATGGATACGGCCACTTTTTGACCCTTGCCTGTTTTTTGCTTGCCAATGTAGGCGGTCAAAATGCCAATGGCCAAGTGCATACCAGTATTGGAGTCGCCCAAGGCGGCCGAAGAAATGGTAGGGCCTGCGTTTTCACCCTTCCAATAACCCGTGGTTGAGGCTGCGCCGCCCGCACATTGCGCCACGTTTTCGTAGACCTTGAGGTCTTCGTAGTGGTGACCGTCGCTAAAGCCTTTGACCGAAGCCAAAATCATGCCTGGGTTCAGCTGTTGGATGTACTCCCATGTAAAGCCCATGCGATCCAAAGCGCCAGGACCAAAGTTTTCGACCATGACATCAGACTCTTTAATCATTTTTTCGAGCACAGCCTTGCCTTCGGGTTTTTTGGTGTCCAAGGTCAAGGAGCGCTTGTTGGAGTTGAGCATGGTGAAGTACAAGGCGTCGGCCCCCTCAATGTCACGCAATTGGCTACGGGTGACGTCGCCACTGCCGGGGCGCTCGACTTTGATTACATCGGCACCAAACCAAGCCAACATTTGAGTGCAAGCAGGGCCTGCTTGAACGTGCGTGAAGTCAATAATTTTGACGCCTGCGAGAGGTTTGTTGCTCATGAATATCTCCTGGTATTAGAAAATGAAAGTAAACGAAATTAGAAAAAAACATCCATTAGCGGATTTACGCTTTTTTGGCTGCTGTGGGGTTAAGGCTGGTGATGCGACCACTCTCGGTGCCTGCGGCTTCATCAATCACCGCGTTAATCAAGGTCGGCTTGCGAGACGCGAATGCAGCTTGAATCGCAGCGTCCAATTCGGCGGGGGTTTTAACTGTGACGCCCACACCACCAAAGGCTTGCATCATCAAGTCGTAACGCGCGTCTTTAACGAACAAAGTGGGTGCCACGTCCTCGCCGCCGCTTAGGTTTTTATCAGTGCCTTTGTAAATGCCGTTGTTGTTCAAAATGACAATGCAAACGGGAAGTTTGTAGCGGCACACGGTTTCAACCTCCATGCCGCTAAAGCCAAAGGCGCTGTCGCCCTCAACCGCCAAGACTTGCTCGCCAGTGCTGACCGCGGCGGCCACGGCAAAACCCATCCCGATGCCCATGATTCCCCAAGTGCCCACATCCAAACGCTTGCGGGGTTGATACATATCCACAATACTGCGAGTGAAGTCCAAAGCATTCGCGCCCTCGTTGACCAAAATGGTGTTGGGGTGCGCCTTCATGGTTTGCTTAATGACACCCAGGGCGCTTTGAAAATTCATGGGTGACGGGTTAGCCGTCAAGGTTTGCGCCATCTTGGCGACATTGGTGTCGCGCTTTTCAAACACAGGACTTGTCCACTCGGCGGAGGGTTTTGGCAAGCCAGATGCCTTGATAGCTTTAGCCAACTCAGCCACGCAAGAGCCAATATCCCCGACCACAGGAGCCGCAATAGCGACATTGCTATCGGCTTCGGTGGGAGAAATGTCGATTTGAATGAATTGACGATTGGCGGGCGCATTGGCAGGGGTTTTGCCACCCCATGTTTTGCCTTTACCGTGCGAGAGCAACCAGTTTAGACGCGCGCCCACTAACATGACCACATCTGCCTCGGCCAGCACGTAAGAACGCGCGGCGGAGGCGCACAAAGCGTGCGTGTCAGGCAGCAAGCCCTTGGCCATGGACATGGGCAAGTAGGGAATGCCGCTGCTCTCGACTAAGTCTTTCACCGCAGCGTCGGCTTGTGCGTAGGCGGCGCCTTTGCCCAAAATGATCAAGGGGCGCTTGGCACCTTTGAGCAAGGCCACGGCGCGCTGCACGCTGTCAGGCGATGGAATTTGCGCAGGCGCAGCATCGACCACTTGAATAAGCGAAGCCATCCCTGCGGCCGCTGGCATTTCTTGCGGCATGAGTTTGGCGGGCAAATCTAAATACACACCACCTGGGCGACCCGAAACGGCAGCGCGAATGGCACGGGCAATGCCCACACCAATATCTTCAGCGTGCAAAACGCGGAACGCAGCCTTACACAAGGGCTTAGCAATGGCCAATTGATCCATTTCTTCGTAGTCGCCTTGCTGCAAATCCACAATTTCACGCTCAGATGAGCCGCTGATGAGGATCATGGGGAAACAATTGGTGGTAGCGTTGGCCAGCGCCGTCAAGCCGTTTAAAAAACCAGGTGCTGAGACCGTAAGCGCCACGCCTGGCAACTTGGTCAAAAAACCTTCGGCGGCGGCGGCATTGCCCGCATGCTGCTCGTGCCGAAAAGAGATGACGCGAAGGCCTTCTTTTTGCATCTTGCGCGACAAGTCGGTAATGGGAATGCCTGGCACGCAGTAAATGTTTTTGATGCCGTTTAGTTTGAGCCCCTCAATGATGAGCTGAAAGCCATCAATGGTGTCGTCTGCGGTATAGCTGGTGTTGGACATAACAAGTTTCAATGCGTTAAAAAATCAAATCCAGTAGGGTGTAAGAAAGGCTCACACTGCACATCTACTGTATTTTATTTTTGAGCGAGTCATTAGCCAAAGCTAATGCCGTTGTCGCTTAAAGCTCAAGACAAGTCCCAATAACGCTGCCAACTCAGTTCAACGAATCGTGGACTTGAAGTTATTCCGATTTCACGGCGCAAGCAAATACAAATGCGGCCTGCATCTTTGGTGAGAAGAAACAGGCCGCAGTGTGCTCGGATGAGTGATTCTTAAGGAACCTGTGCAAAACTCCGTTCACCTTGAGCTTGTCGAAAGGTGGTTCTAATCAAACCAAGGACTTCGACAGGCTCAGTCCGAACGGAATAGGGTTATGCAGAATGTCCTTAAGAATCTGTTAGCGCCACATCATTTGCTTGGTTGGTAGGGCAAAGAGGAGTGATGCAAAACGATGCGTAGTTGCCCCTTTCCGTCCTTTTTGAATCCCCAAGTTTTGTCAACGGTGGTTACTTTCCCGTCTTTGTCCGTCAAGATGACATGACCTTGTGTCAATGCCAAATCGCCATTAATGTAGACGCCAGCGTTTTTGTATTCGTATTTCTTCCAGCCTTTGAGCGCAAAACCACTGTCTCCAGAGTAGGCCTTGTCATCGCCCACGAAATACGACAGCGCACCAGCCTTTGTTGTGCGGAAGGTTTGCTCGCCGTGTGCGAGCGTGGGTTTGAACAAGACAACGCCCATGTTGTAGCCGTAGGCCGCGTCCAGTACGGCATTGGCGGTTGCTTTTGCTTTGCTGATGCCGCCGCTGGTGTAATCGTCACTGATTTGAATCAATGCCTTGCCCCAGCCATCTTGGGCCGCTTTCACCTCTGCCTCGGTGATGTTGGTGTTGGTGTTGGTGGTTATGGCGCTGAACGCCATTGTCGACGCGGAAGCGGCAGTAAGAGATAAAACCAGCACCGCGCGACGGCTTTTTTGCAAGAGGGTCATCATGTCATCCTTTTGTTTAAGTGTTAAAAAATAATAGAACAATGCAATGTGTGATCAAACTCAGATCACGCAGCAATTGTGTGGTTTCAACATGAACGATGCCCTCATGAATTTATGAACGGCAGATGAACAATCGTTACTCCAGCCGATACCCCAGGCCTCTAACCGTGTGGATCAATGTTCGCGCATGATCATCGTCAATTTTGCTGCGCAAGCGGCGGATGTAAACATCCACCACATTCGTCAACGGGTCTTCGTAAGTCCCCCATACATTGGACAAAATGCGCTCTCGACTGAAGATCCGTCCAGGGTGGCGCATCATCAGCTCAAGCAGCGCCAATTCTCTGGCGGTTAACTCAATTGGCACACCATTTCTTGAGACGCGCATGGCGCTCAAATCCATGGCCAAATCATGAACCTCCAGTTTTTCAGGCGCCAGATGCCCTCCCCTTGCACTGCGGCGTGCCAAAGCCTCCATGCGGGCGAGCAATTCTTCGAATGAAAAAGGTTTCGTCAAATAATCATCTGCGCCCGTGCGCAGTCCAGCAACTCGGTCCCCAACAGTTCCAAGGGCGGACAGCATGAGAACGGGGATGTTCACACGTGCCGCCCTTAGGTTTTGGCAGACTTCGATGCCACTAATGCCTGGCAGCATCACGTCCAGCAAAATCAATGAGGGGTTGGTGTTGTTGTGGTGATCGCGATGCAATTGATGCGCGCAGGCGAGCCCCTCCGGCCCCGTGCGTGCCACATGCACGATGTGTCCTTCGGCGCGCAATCCGCGTTCGAGAAAGTCTGAAACGCGGCGGTCATCCTCCACAACCAAGATGTTCATACAGTGTCTTTTTGATTCAATGGCAATCGAAGGATTGCCGTGGTGCCTAGTCCCAAAACAGATTCCAGCTCCAAGGTGCCGCCGTGCGCGCGAACCAAAGCCAACGCCAACGATAAACCCAACCCAACGCCATCGGCACGGTGACACCGCGCTTGTTCGCCCCGAAAATGGCGCTCAAAAATGCGGGGCAATTCCTCGGTTGAAATGCCAATGCCGTCGTCTTTGATACGAACGACCCAATGCCGCCCTTGCGCCACATCGGTTTGGAGCCAAATCTGCCCGCCGACGTTTGCATAGCGTATGGCGTTGTCGAGCAGCAGCACCAGCGTTTGACAAATACGCACGCCATCACAACAGATGCTCGGATCACCAGATGCTAAAGACGTCCAGTGGAGTGTCATCATTTTTTCATGGGCCATGGCTTGAACTTGCTCCATCGCATCTTTGATCAATGTGCTGGCGTTGGTTTGTTGCAGTTGAATCGTCAAAGATTGCGAATCACTAAGCGACATGGTAAGCAAGTCGGAAATCACGGTGCTTAGCTGTTTGGCGGTTTTGGCGATGCGCTGCAAAGATTCTTCATGCTCTTTGACCGATTTAGTCTGTCCGCGCAGGGCAATTTCAGCTTCGCCCAAAATGGCCGTGGTGGGGGTGCGCAGTTCGTGACTGATATCGGCAAACAATTGACGGCGTGAGGTATCGCTGCGCTGCAAATCTGCAAGCGCTTGTTTCAACTCTACTGTGCGCAATTGCACCTGCTGTTCCAAGTCATAGCGTTTTTGTGTTTCGCGCATTCGGTGCGCCTGCAGCTCTTCGGCCATGGCGTTGAGCGTTTGGGCGACGCTGGAAAACTCATCAGCACCTTGCACCTTCATCCTGTGCTCAAGCTGTCCCTGTTGCAAGGCTGAAGCACCTTCGGTCAAGTCCTTTAGTGGCTGTCGCAGTGCACGGGCAAAGTAAATTGCCAGTGCCACGGCCATGCCGGCAATGCCCGTCGTTGCCAGCAAAACACCCCCCGCCAACCTGATCAGCGCGCTGTCTGCAGCCGCTCTTTCGCGGTCGACGGCCGATTGCTCGTGGGCGATGGTCTGAGCCACGATTTGACGCAGGTCTTGTCCTTCGGAGGTGTCAAAAACCCGATTGATGGCACGCCATGTTGCGCCAGAGTCCGCACCTTTGGGCAAGGTCTTGATGTGGTGCAAGGCGTAATCAAGATTTTGGATGCTGCTGAGCAAAATAGAAAAAGTGCCGCGTCGCTGTTGCCACTCTTTTTGCTTTTGTGCGTCATCGATGTCCAGTTCAGCAGCTCGCTGAGCCAAGGCTTCCAAATTGCTCAAAGTCTTGCGCATATCCGCGATGTATTGATCGCGCTGGGCGGGAGAAGCATCGGCATCGAGCAAGGCTTGCAAGGTCCAACTGCGCAGGCGTTGCTTGGTGTTTGAAAGCTGGAGATGGCCTTTGAGCAAGTCACTGGCCAAGCGCCCCTGGACAATCTGGGTCGATGCCGAGTCTATCGCCCACCAAGCCAACAAACCTTGAAGCAAGGATGCAACAGCTAAGCAAATCAGCGAAAAAGTTAGACGCTTACGAAACATAAATCGATTGTAGTAATACCCGATCCGACTCCTTCTGTTGGCTACGACAAGGTGCCCGAGAAATTGGAGGGGGTTTCGGGTCTGAGACACCCAAAAATTTGAACCATAATCTGACCTATGCGGCAGAGCTTCCTATCCGTTATCACAGCAAAACATCCTCCAATATGACCGAACACAAAATCCATTTCAAAAATTTGCGCTCCGACGCCATTACGCAAGGAAAATCACGCGCCCCCAATCGCTCCATGTACTACGCCATGGGTTACACCGAGGGCGATTTTGGCAAACCCATGATTGGTGTTGCCAATGGGCACAGCACCATTACGCCTTGCAATAGTGGATTGCAAAAACTAGCCGATGCTGCTGTTGCCGGTATTGAAGAAGCTGGGGGTAATGCTCAAATTTTTGGCACGCCAACTATCTCTGATGGCATGGCAATGGGCACGGAAGGTATGAAGTATTCGCTAGTCTCACGTGAAGTCATTAGTGACTGCATCGAGACTTGCGTGCAAGGTCAGTGGATGGATGGCGTGGTGGTGGTGGGTGGTTGCGACAAAAATATGCCCGGCGGCATGATGGGTATGTTGCGTGCCAATGTTCCTGCCATTTACGTGTACGGCGGCACAATTTTGCCAGGGCGATACAACGGACAAGACCTCAATATCGTCAGCGTATTTGAAGCTGTCGGGCAAAACTCTGCGGGCAAACTGAGCGACGCAGATTTGCGTGAAATTGAAATGCGCGCCGTTCCAGGATCCGGCTCTTGCGGCGGGATGTACACGGCAAACACCATGAGCTCGGCCTTCGAGGCACTGGGGCTATCGCTACCCTACTCGTCCACAATGGCAAATCCGCACGACGAAAAACAAAACTCAGCCAAAGAATCGGCGCGGGTTTTGATGAACGCCATTCAACTTGACCTCAAGCCGCGCGATATCGTGACTAAAAAGGCATTAGAAAATGCGGTGGCAGTCATTATGGCAACGGGGGGATCGACTAACGCCGTTTTGCATTTTCTTGCGATTGCACACGCTGCGGGCGTCGAGTTCACGATTGATGATTTTGAGCGTATGCGTAAAAAAACGCCTGTGATTTGCGACCTCAAACCATCAGGAAAATATCTGGCAGTCGATTTGCACCGTGCTGGCGGCATCCCGCAAGTAATGAAAGTGTTGCTAGAAGCGGGCTTGCTGCACGGTGATTGCAGCACGATCTCTGGCAAAACAATTGCTGAAGTTTTGCAGGATGTGCCCCGCGTTCCGCGCACCGATCAAGAGGTGATTCGCACCATTGACAAAGCCCTCTACGCCGAAGGACATCTCGCCATTTTGAAGGGCAATCTATCGCCTGAAGGCGCAGTCGCCAAAATTTCAGGACTTAAAAATCCCGTCATCACCGGTCCAGCCAAATGTTTTGATGATGAGCAATCCGCACTCAAGGCCATTTTGGATGGAAAGATTACGCACGGCGACGTGATGGTGCTGCGCTACCTCGGCCCCAAAGGCGGACCTGGAATGCCAGAGATGCTGGCGCCTACAGGGGCACTCATTGGTGCAGGATTGGGCGAGACGGTTGGTCTTATCACCGACGGGCGTTTTAGCGGTGGCACATGGGGTATGGTCGTGGGTCATGTTTCGCCCGAAGCGTATGAAGGTGGCAATATCGCACTCATCGAAAACGGAGATAGCGTCACCATCGATGCCAAGCAATTGCTCTTAGAGCTAAACGTCGATGCAGCGACGCTTGCCAAACGCCGCGCCGCGTGGGTCAAACCAAAACCACGCTATACACGCGGGGTGCAAGCTAAGTTTGCGTTTAATGCCTCTAGCGCAAGCAAAGGTGCAGTTCTGGATTTGTACACAGCCTAGGTGTGTGCGCTGATTTTGCAGCGTAGCTTTTGCGAAGTCATTCAGGCGAAAGTTTCTTGTAGCATAGTCCGTAGCAATTCAATTACGGAGAATGCACGATGTCAGTTCAAGCGCAATACAAATCGCAGTATCAACAAAAAAACATGACGGCTGCGGATGCCGTTCAATTGGTGCAAAACGGCGATACCCTCGTGGTGGGGACGGCGGCAGGCGAGCCGCCTAGTTTGTTGGCAGCGCTTTCTAACCGCAGGCGAGAGTTGCGCGGCGTGCGTGTGTCGCAAATTTTGGCGCTAAAAAAATTCGACTACTTCGATCCCACTACGGCCGAGCACATCCGCCATGCTGCGTACTTTTTAGGCGGCGCATCTCGCGCAGGTGCGCAAGACGGTTGGTCCGATTTTGTACCCTGCAATTTCTCCGACATTCCCGCCATGATTCGCCGCCGCCAAACACCCGCAGAGGTTGTTTTTTGCATGGCCTCGCCTATGGACGAGCAGGGTTTTTTAAGCCTTGGACTATCGCCCGACTATTGCATGGCAGGAGCCAGCGTCGCACGCGCCATCGTGCTGGAGGTCAATCCCAACGTGCCCGCCGCGCATGGCGACTGCAAAATCCATATCGCGCAAGTAGCCGCGCTTACCGAAAGCCACGAACCCATTATTGAAGTGGGCGCACCCAAAATTGGTCCCGTGCAAGAAGCCATTGGCAAATACGTGGCCGACCTCATCCCTCATGGTGCGACGCTGCAAATTGGCTACGGCGGCATCCCCGATGCGGTAGTGCGCCAACTCACCAACAAGCAGGACCTTGGCATTCATACCGAAATGCTAGGCGACGGCATTTTGAGTTTGATTGAAGCAGGCGTTGTCACTAACCAGCGCAAAAACGTCCACAAGGGCAAAGTGCTTGCCACCTTTGCGCTGGGCTCCAAAAAACTCTACGATTTTATGAGTCGCAACCCAGCGATTGAAATGCATCCATCGGACATCACCAACGATCCCTATCTGGCTGGGCAAAATGACAACCTGCACGCCATTAACGCCACGCTGCAAGTCGATTTGCTCGGGCAATGCGGCTCGGAGAGTCTGGGCTATTCGCCATTTTCAGGCACGGGGGGACAAGCGGATTTTGTGCGTGCAGCCAATCGCTCTGAAGGCGGTAAAGCCTTTATCGTTGTGCCCTCCACGGCTAAGAATGACACCATTTCGCGCATCGTGCCCGTGCTCTCACCTGGCACATTCGTCACGACTAGCAAAAATGACGTCAACTACGTGGTCACCGAATACGGTGTGGCGCAGCTACGCGGCAAAAGTGCCAAACAACGCGCCCTTGCGCTCATCGCCATCGCGCACCCCAACTTCCGCGCAGAGCTTCGCGCCGAAGCGGTACGGATGCGGGTTTTGTAAATTACTTCACCAGCGCCAGCACGTCTTTAAACGCATCGTGCTGACTGGTTCGTAGCCATTCAAACGCCACCATTTCGGTTGTCACCAACTCTGCGCCAGCGCCTGCCAAACGGTCAAACGCCGCGTCGCGGTTGCGCTCGGTGCGCGAGCTGCAAGCGTCGGTGACGACCCACACGTCAAACTCGTGCTCCAGTAAATCCAAACTGGTTTGCAGCAAACAAATATGCGCCTCCACACCCGCAATTACCACCGTACCGCGCTCTGGTGCTTGCGGCACGGCTTTTTGTAAATGCTTGGGCAAGCTGCGGGCATTTCCGCGTTGCTCCGCGCTTTGATTTTTGGGCGCAGGACGGAGACCTTCAACCAAACCTTCATCTGCCGCACTAAAAAATGTTTTATCAAGCGTGCGAGCGTAGCAGCCTTGCAGCGCGTCAAGCGTTGGACCCAGTTTTTCCTTAGTTTGCTGCGTGCCTAGCACGGGTACGCCAAGCAAGCGCGCTATTTTGGCAAGCCGCACAGCGTTGGCAAGCACCACTTCTCCCTCAAAAATATGAGGCATCAACTGGGTTTGGTAGTCAATCAGCACGAGCTGGGAGTCGTCTAAATCAAGCAGCACTTTTTTTCCTTTTTGCGACAGGGGTTAAATTTTGAAATGGTAGGCGCAAAATACGCTGTCACGCTGCCAACCTAGCGCTTCGTAAGTGGCTTGCGCTGTTTTGTTATCAATGGCCGTACTTAAACTCACGCGCACCGCGCCCAGCGTTTGCGCCATGTGGGTAGCGGCGTCGATCAATTGTTTGGCAACTCCTTTGCGCCTGTGGGTTGGTGCGACAAATAAATCATTCAAGATAAAAACTCTTGCCATCGACACCGATGAGAAGCTGGGATACAGCTGCGTAAACCCCACGGGCACGTGCCCGTCATAGGCAAGATATGCCATCGACTCGCCGTGGTTAAAACGCTCGCGCAAAAAATCTCGCGCCGCCTCTGGTGCAGAGCTTTGTTTATAAAATTGACGATACGCGTCGAACATCAACGCCAAATCATCCACATCTGCCAGCGTAGCTTGGCGAACAGCAATGGCCATCGGTTATCCTTCAAAACATGAACACACTATTATCCAACTCTACCGCCAGCACCCCCTATTTCAACTCCGATCACGAAGCTCTGAGGGACGCCATTCGCCGCTTTCTTGCCCAGCGCGTTTTGCCTTTTGCCGATGCCTGGGAAGACGCGGGCAAAGTGCCGCGTGAGGTGCTGCGTGAAATGGGTGACCTCGGGCTGCTGGGCATTAAATACAGCGCCGAGCATGGCGGCAGCGAACTCGACACGCTGTCCACCGTCATCTTGGCGGAAGAGCTAGGACGCTGCACTTACGGCGGTTTTGCGGTAACCGTGCTGGTTCATACCGATATGTCTAGCCCGCATCTATTCCACGCGGGCACAAAAGCACAGCTTGATAAATATATGCCCGACTTAGTGGCAGGACGCAAAATTGCCGCCGTTGCCATGACCGAAGCCGATGCAGGATCGGACTTGCAAGGAATGCGGACCACCGCCAAGCGTGATGGCGACAGTTACGTGCTCAACGGCAGCAAAATGTTTATCACCAACGGCGTGCACGGCGATGTGTTTTTTGTGGCCGCAAAAACGGGGAGTTCCTCGGGCGACTCGCCCAGCGAGGCGGGGCGACGCAACAGACAAATCTCCATGTTCATCGTCGAAAAAGGCACGCCAGGCTTTACGGTGGCCAGACCACTCAAAAAAATGGGCTGGCTATGCAGCGATACGGCGGAGCTGAACTTCAACAATTGCCGCATCCCTGCTGCAAATCTGCTAGGCGAAGAGCACAAAGGTTTTTATGCGCTGATGAAAAATTTGCAAAACGAACGCATCGTGCTCTCCGCGCAAATGATGGGCGAAGCTAGTCGCGCCATTGAACTGACGCTTGAGTGGGTAGCGCAGCGCAAAGCCTTTGGTGATGTGCTGTGGAGCAAGCAAGCGATTCGCCATAAACTGGCGCAGCGTCTTGCCGAAGTGGAGGCCGCTAAAGCCTTAATTTACAACACCGCGTGGCGCGATGCACAAGGTCAAAGCGTCACCAAAGAAGTCTCCATGATGAAAGCGCTGTGCGGCACGCTGGTCAATCAGGTGATGTACGACTGCGGTCAATTCCACGGCGGCATGGCCTTCATCCGCGAAACCGCTATTGAGCGTATGTACCGCGATGCCCGCGTGCAGTCTATTGGCGGCGGCGCAACCGAGGTCATGCTAGAAGAAGTTGCTAAGCGGATGATTTAGCCTACGCTGTGGCGATAGACTCTATCGGCAAGAGCCTGTGCCAGTATGGCGCTGGGGTTTAACAAAGCGTACTTTTTGTGTAACTCTGGGCTTTGCAGTCCTAGTGGAATTTCAGTGCAGCCCATAATAAATGAGAGTGCGCCGTGCTGCTTGGTCATGTGCTCAATCACCTGCAAAAAGCAAGCTTGTGCAAGCGCAAAATTATCAGCCTTGATGCCATCAAAAATACCTTGCATCAGTATCTTTTTTTGCGCAGGTTCGGGGTTGAAGCACGCAATGCCAGCTTCGCGCAGTACGCGCTCGTACAGCCCCGTTTGATACGTGCCATCCGTTGCAAGCAATGCTGCACGGGGAACGCCTTGCTTGGTCAAATGCGCCGCCGTTTCTTGCATCACGTGTAACAACTCAAGTTGTGGAAATTTTTCTTGTAATGCCGCATGCCAAGCGTGCGCGGTATTACACGCAATCGCTACGCTGCGCACCCCTAACGCAGTCATGCGCCCTAAGGCTTGTAACATCGGCTCTAGCGGCTGATGCGCACCTTGCGCAGGGTTTAGTAATGCTGCTGTCCTGTCAGGAATGGGCAGCTGCGCTAGCCAGTGCTCGGGAAACGCTTGATCCGTCACGGGCTGTCCGCGCTGACTCATCGTCTGGGCGCAGGCATTGACAAACAAACGGACAAAATCCGCTCCAGCCGCAGGCCCCATTCCGCCCAAAATACCGACGATCTGAGGTTGCTGCTTCATAGACGCGCTTAGGTGCTCTTGCGTTTGCTTTTTATAGCGCAGGCTTGCTGCTTTGCTCTTTGAGGTTATCGCGCAGCTCTTTACTCATTGGTAAATTTAGGTTTTGATTTTTAGGTGCAATCGGTGACAAAAACCACTTGGTATAGAGTTTTTCAAACTCACCCGACTTCATCATTCCGCCAATCACGCCATTCACAACGGCCGAAAATGCAGGGTCATCTTTGCGCATCATGCAAGCGTAGGGCTCGACTTGCAACGAATCACCCACCACTTCCCATTCATTAGGGTTTTTAGCATTTCCCATCAACCCAAACAGCAAAATATCATCCATTGCAAACGCCACAGCTCGGCCACTGTCCACGAGTAGCATGGAGTCGTCATGATCCTTACCTAAAATAATATCCGCGCCCAAGTTCTTCTCAGCGTTGTATTTACGTACGACCTGTGCGTTGGTAGTTCCTGTGGTACTTGCAACTGTTTTTTTAGCCAAGTCAGCGTAGTTTTTGATGCCAGCCCCCTTCTTGGTTAATAGTCGCGTGCCAGTGTAGAAGTGGTTAATCGCAAACTCCACATCTTTGCCGCGTGTGCTGTTATTGGTTGTGGAGCCACACTCCAAATCGATCGTGCCATTGTTTAGCAGCGGAATGCGATTTTGCGATGTCACACTTTGCAGTTCGATTTTTAAATTGGGATTGCCCAGTTTCTTTTTAACAGCCTCCGCAACGGCATTGGAAATATCAACCGCAAACCCGACTGGTGCACCAGCACCCACGAGGTAGCTAAACGGAATCGAAGCCTCGCGATATGCCAAGGTTATTTTTCCTGAATCGGAAATTTTTTTAAGCGTATCGGCCGCCTGCGCTGGCGCGGCTACGGCTAGTGCAGACACAAGCATTGCAATTAAACTCGTGGAACGAATCTTCATAAATTACCTTTCAAAAATGACGTTATCAAATCCTTCAACAAAATACCCACTGGCATTCTATGCGAGGCATAGAGGGGGCTCTGGCATCAAAAACAGCATCAAGCAACTAGCATGAATGTCTGCGTTTTAGGTGCTGGGATCGTAGGACTTGCGACCGCGTATGAACTACATCAACACGGATTCAATGTCACCGTCATCGACCAAGCTCAAACTGTTGGCAGTGGCACTAGCCGTGCAAACGGTGCACAGCTCAGTTACAGCTATGTGCAGCCACTGGCTAACCCTGCCATTTGGTGGCAGTTACCACAGCTTTTTTTGGCGCCAAATTCACCGTTTAAATTTCGTCCACAACTAGACCCCGAGCAGTGGCGCTGGGGCTTAAATTTTTTACGCGCTTGCAACGCCTCTACCGCCAATCAAACCACCGCAACTTTATTGACGCTCGCTGCACAAAGCAAGCTTGGGCTAGAGACCATGCTCAAAAAAGAGCGCATTGATTGCAGCTACGCCAATAGCGGCAAACTTGTTTTGTATCCAACTGACAGATCCTTTGCCGCCGCGCAAAAGCAAATAGCCCTGCAACAGCAGTTTGGCGGTAACGCGCAAGAAGCTGTATCGGCTTTGCGCGCCCAAGTCATAGAACCTGCACTGGCGCGCACCCATAACCGCATTGCTGGCGCGATTTACACGCCATCGGAAGCTGCAATTGATTGCTTCTTACTTTGCCAAGCGTTAGAGCGCACTTTGCGCGCGAATGGCGTTCGCTTTGTGCTCCAAGCGAAAGTAAACAAGTTTGAATTAAAGCGGCAACACATAGCTGCGGCGCACACCAGCGCTGGCAGCGTAGTAGCTGATCAATTTATTCTTGCATTGGGTGCAGACAGCGCCGCTGTGGCTAGCTCGCTAGGTTTAACGCTGATGATGTACCCCATCAAAGGCTACAGCATCACGCTCAATTTGGAAGCCGCTTGCGTTGACGCTGCGCCCCATGTCAGCGTGACTGACATTGCAAGTAAAACCGTATTTGCCCGCGTTGGGCAGCAACTGCGCGTAGCAGGAATGGCCGAGCTTGTTGGCTATGACCGCAGCGTTCGTGCGAGTGCAATCCAGCAATTAAATAACCGTACAGATCTACTGCTCCCCGAGCTACGCGATTGCTCGCGCACCGAGCCTTGGGCAGGGCTTAGACCCGCAACACCTACGGGCATCCCGATTGTGGGTGTGCAGAAAAATGGACCCGCCAACTTGCACATCAATACGGGACACGGGGCACTGGGTCTTACGTTGGCATTTGGCACGGCGCGTCAAATAGCCCGTGCGCTACTGGCGCAAAACAAAGCGTAAAAATTTAAAATCCGTAGTTCAAAAACAATGTGCAAAGTGATCTACACCGCCAATATCAAGCCCAATTCCACGGAGACATTTTTAGATTGAAATTTAGTGTGCCGCGGCGTCATCAATCTGCCACGCCCACTGAAGTCAAAAGTGTTTGCAGCGCACCCTCATCCAGCACCTGCACGCCAAGCTCTAGCGCTTTTTCCAGCTTGCGGCCCGCTTCGCTGCCTGCCACCACGTAGTCGGTTTTTTTGCTCACCGACCCCGCAACTTTTCCGCCCGCAGTCGCAATCATTTCTTTAGCCGCGTCACGGGACAGCGTAGGCAGCGTGCCCGTCAGCACAAAGGTTTTGCCTGTCAACACCTGCGGTACTTGCGGCGTACCAGCACCCTCCTCCCACGTGAGCCCCGCAGCGCGAAGCTGCTCGACTACTTCGCGGTTGTACGGAACAGCAAAAAAGTTGCGCACACTTTTAGCCACCACAGGCCCGACGTCGGGGACGTTTTGCAATTGCTCCAAACTGGCGCTCATGATGGCATCTGCCGCACCAAAATGTTTAGCAAAGGCTTTGGCGGTGCTTTCGCCCACGTGACGAATACCTAGTCCAAATAAAAATCTGGGTAGCGTGGTTTGCTTGGATGCCTCAATAGCTGCCAGCACATTTTGTGCCGATTTTTCAGCCATGCGATCCAGTGTGACTAGGTTTGCAAGCCCCAGTTTATAAAGATCAGGCAGGCTTTGGATGATTTTTGCATCCACCATTTGTTCAATCAATTTTTCGCCAAGTCCATCGATATAAACCGCACGCTTGTGCGCGAAATGCTCCATCGCCTGCTTGCGCTGCGCCCCGCACACAAGGCCTCCCGTGCAGCGCGTATCGGCTTCTCCCTCTTCGCGCCGCGCTGGGCTGGCACACACGGGGCAATGCGTGGGAAGGGTAAAGACTTGCGTATTGGGCGGTCGACGCTCTTGCAAAGCGCTCACCACTTCGGGAATCACGTCGCCTGCACGGCGCACGATGACCGCGTCGCCCACGCGCACGTCTTTGCGCCGCGCCTCATCTTCGTTGTGCAGCGTGGCGTTGGTCACCGTCACGCCGCCCACAAACACAGGCGCAAGCTTGGCAACGGGCGTGAGTTTTCCTGTGCGCCCGACTTGCACATCAATGGCAAGCACGGTGGTGATTTGCTCTTGCGCGGGGTATTTATGCGCTACCGCCCAGCGCGGCTCTCGGCTGACAAAACCAAGCTGGGCTTGCTGCGCAAGACTGTTGACCTTGTACACCACACCATCAATATCAAACGGCAGCGCGTCGCGCTTGGCAGCTATGTCGCGGTGAAATTGCACCAACTCCTCGGCACCACTGCAGAGCCGCGCATCGTTTGATACAGGAAATCCCCAAGCTTTTAACTGTGCGAGCGTGCCCTCGTGCGTGGTGACACCAGAGGGCAAGCCTTGGGCGACGGCGTACGCAAAAAAACAAAGCGGTCTATCGGCAGCGATACGGCTGTCTAACTGCCGCACCGCGCCTGCAGCTGCGTTGCGCGGATTGACAAAGGTTTTTTCACCTTTTTGTCCTGCTGCAATTTTGGCGCGTTGGCGCTCGTTGAGCGCTTCAAAAGCATCGCGCCGCATATACACCTCGCCACGGACTTCAATCGATTGGCTTGCGCCTGTATTAAGTTTTAGCGGAATTTGATGAATCGTGCGAATGTTTTGCGTCACGTCTTCGCCCGTTTCTCCGTCGCCGCGTGTGGCCGCTTGTGTGAGCACGCCCCCCTCGTAGCGCAAACTCATGGCTAGTCCGTCAAATTTAAGCTCCGCCATGTATTGCACGGGTGCATCGCTGGTGCCAAGCTTGAGCTCTTTGCGTATCCGCACATCAAAGCTGATTGCGCCGCTGCTTTCGGTATCAGTTTCAGTGCGGATGCTGAGCATGGGCACACTGTGCCGCACTTGCGAAAAGCCAGCCAGCAAACCGCCTCCCACACGCTGCGTGGGCGAGTCAGGGGTTTTGAGTTCGGGGTGTGCACGCTCCAGCGCCTCTAACTGCTGAAACAATCGGTCGTATTGCGCGTCGGGCACGGTGGGCGCGTCCAGCACGTAATAAGCGTGAGCGTATTGGCTCAGTTGCTCGCGCAGACTTTGAATCTCTTGCGCAGGACTCATTATGAAAACAAGCGCTTGGCAAGTGACGAGCCTGCGCTAAGTCCGACTGCATCCAAGCGGTCATAAACCTCCTCTAGCTCCTGCGCGGTGCGTTGCAAGGCTTTCAAGTCAACCGATAGACCTTGCTCGTCCAGCATGACTGCCTCCATACTGGCGCACAGCCTAACCGCCGCATCGCACATCGCATCAAACGGCTTGCCGATGGTGCTGTCGCCACGCGCCACTTTGGGCACATCGAGACGCAGGGTGAGTTTATGAATCGGCACGGCATTAGCGTCGTCCGCCATTGCCGCTTGGGAATCAACCAGCAATGCAATCAACTCGTGTTCGGACGATCCCAGCACCCAGCGCCCAGGCAGCACGCCAGCCACAAAGCCCGCCTGCTTCACCTGTTGCTGCACATACGGCAAGCTCCACACGGCGCGCTTGGCTTGCAGATGCAGCGATAAACAAATGTCGTGCGCTTGCGTAAACTGCTCGAGTTCTTTGGCGCGTGCAACCTCGCGCATCATGTCAGGAAAATCAGCCGAAGCACCAAGACCTTCCGCCAATTGGCTCGCCTTTGCCACAAACTCCGAAAACTCCACATCGTTTAACGCGCCATTGCGGTTAACAAGTTGAATGCCTGCTTGAAACCGCGAGTACGCCTGTCCCGCGCCCACGCCCTCCCACGCTTGGGCTGAGACGTTAAAACCCTCAACCTGCCACGTTTTAGAGCCAATGCGCCGCGTGGACGGCATTAGATTTAGCGCCATCTCGCCTTTGCTGGGTGCATCCATCTCTAGCAGTGCAATGCAATCAATTTGCGGGTGCAGCGTGGCGGGGCGCACATTCACCGCTAGTGACAAATTCGCAAACTCGGGGGATTCGGCCAGCGGCGCGGGCGCTTGTTCCATCTCAGGCACCACAGGCATTTCAGACAGCACAGACATCGCAGGCTCGACGCGTTGCTGCAAAGCATCAGTTGGAGCAGGGGCAGCCCCCTCTTTCTGGCGTTTGATTTTTCGCTCTAGCCACCACCAGCGCGCACCTAAACAGGCAAGTAGCAAAAGTCCGACCAGTAAAAGTTGGAGGCGAAGACTCATCATAAAACCATGCTAACGACGGCTTCCATATCCACCGCCACAATGCGCGACACGCCTTGCTCTTGCATCGTCACACCAATCAATTGTTTTGCCATTTCCATCGCGATTTTGTTATGGCTAATAAAGAGAAATTGCGTCTCGTACGACATACTGGCAACCAACTTGGCGTAGCGCTCGGTATTGGCATCGTCCAGCGGCGCATCGACTTCGTCCAGCAAACAAAAGGGCGCGGGGTTGAGCATAAAAATTGCAAACACCAGCGCAATCGCAGTCAGCGCCTTCTCGCCGCCAGATAACAAATGAATGGTTTGATTTTTTTTACCAGGCGGTTGCGCCATCACCTGAATACCCGCATCCAAAATTTCTTCGCCCGTCATCATGAGCTTGGCTTGTCCGCCGCCAAAAAGTTTGGGGAACATCAAGCCAAATTGTTCATTGACTTGGTTGAAGGTGTTGCCCAGCAAGTCACGGGTTTCGGCATCGATTTTTTTAATCGCATCTTGCAGCGTCGTAAGCGCCTCGGTTAAGTCGAGCATTTGCGAATCTAAAAACGTTTTTCGCTCGCGTGCCGCCGCCAGTTCATCCAGCGCCGCCAAATTGATCGCGCCAAGCGATTGAATGGCTTGATTGAGTCGTTCAATTTCGCCCGACAAGCCCCACAGCTTCACGCTGCCCGTTGCAATGCTGGTCTCCACCGCCGCAAGATCGGCTTTGGCGTCTAGTAGCAACTGCTCGTATTGCTCTGCGCCTAGGCGCGCCGCTTGTTCTTTGAGCTGCAAGTCCGATATTTGCTTGCGCTGCGGGTCTAGCTCGTGCTCGGCTTTTAGACGGCGCTCGTCGGTTGCGCGCAGTTTTTGCGTGAGGTCGTCGTACAAGCTGCGCTTGGCTGCCAGTGCGGTTTCGCGCTCTAACTTTAAAGCCAGTGCGGCTTGCAGCCCCGATTGAGCGGCGGCGTCGTTCATGCGTAGCAAGTCAATATCCAGCTGCTCTTGCTCGCGTCTCAAGTTGGCGCTTTGCTGCGCACCCAATTCGATATTGCGAGCCAATTCTTCTTTGCGTGCAACCAAACTGCGCCCTTGAAAGTTGGCTTCTTGCTGCTGACGTTCAAGCGTGCGGTGTTGCTCGCGCAGCGCAGCCAGTTTGCGCTCTAATTCAATGACGCCGTCGCCGCCCAAGGCTTCCACCTCTTGCGCAGCACCAAGCGACGCATCCAAGGTTTCAAATTGCGCCTCAAGCGTCAAGCGACGCTCTTGCAAATCCGCCATCTGCGTATCAACTTCCACTAGGTAGCTCGTCAATTGCGCGCTGCGCTCTTTGGCTTGACTGACTTGTCGCGCCAGAGCTTGCCAGGTCAGCTCCAATTCGTGACTGCGGGCAAGACTGCGCTGCGCCTCGCTTTGCGCCCTGCCAAGCTGCGCCGCCGCCTCGGCGTATTGACTCTCGGCGCGCTGCAAAGCCGTGCGTGCGTCTTGCGCCATCAAGCTTTGTGCGCGAGCTTGCTTGTCTAAATTTTCAATTTCTTGCGCCCGCGCCAATAACCCCGCTTGCTCCCCCTCGGGGGCATAAAACGACAGAGATGTGCGCGTCACCGCGTGCCCTTCGCGGGTGTACACGATCTCCCCTGCGTGCAAATGCTCGCGTGCTTGTAGCGCCTGTGCAAGCGAGCTTGCCGTGTAGCAGCCTTGCAGCCAATCGACGAGCAAACTGTGCTGATTCGCGTCAGAGGTTTTGATAAGGCTACTGAGCAGCGCCGCATTTGGGGTTTGACCCAGAGCCTGAGAAAAGCCGAGACGGGGTTTGACCTCAGATTCGGTGTCGGCAATTACGGTGCTTGCATAAAAACTCAGCCGCGCAGGCGGCGCATCGCTACTAAAGGCGGTAAGCATTTCTAAGCGACTCACCTCCAGCGCCCCCATGCGACTTTGCAACGCAGCCTCCAGCGCCGCCTCCCAACCTTTGTCAATATGTAGCCGCGTCCACAGCGCGGCAAGGTGATCCAGCCCATGTTTGACAAGCCAAGGCTTTAAGCGATCGTTCGCAATGACCTGCGCTTGCAGCGTTTGCAAGGCATCTAACCGCGCTTGCGTATCGGCCAATTTTTCCGACTCGCCAGTCGTGGCCGTCTGCGCGGTGCGCCGCGCTTCGTCCAGCATCGGGACTTGCTCCTGCAATTGCTCAAACCGCGCCTTATCTTGACTGGCAATTTCTTTGGACACCTCTAGCTCCGAGCCCAAGGCCTCCAGCTTGTCGCTATCGGGTGCTTCAATTTCTTTTTGCTGCAGGGAAAGGCGTTCGCGGCGCAGGTCTAGGGCGCGAGTTTGCTCGTCAATACTGCTTTGCTGGGCTGCTAATACCTGAATTTGCTGCTGCACTTGCACCACTTGCGCGTGCTGCGCCGACATCGCGGCGCGAGCCTGATCGAGCAAACTGATCGCCTGGGGCGTTTGAATTTCAATATCGTCCAACTGCGCGGCCAGCGTCAAGGCGTGCTCCTCGGCTCCCGCTTCCATTGCCGCTAAATCTTGCTGCTGCTGCGCGGCATCATTGGACCTGCTTGTCCACTCTTGCAATTGCTCGGTAATTTGTGCGATGCGGGCAACGGCGCGGACGCGGCCCTCCACCACAAAACGAATTTCCGCCTCTAGCTTGCCCACTTCGGTGCTGGCCTCGTACAGCAAACCCTGCGCGGCATTTAACCCATCGCCCGCTTCGTAGTGCGATTGCCTGATCGACTCCAAATCTGCCTCGGCGCGGCGCAAATCCGCCATGCTGGCCTCTAACTGATTGGTTGCCGCAAGCACATCCGCCGCCAGCTTGGACTGATCGGCAAGGCTTTCGGCACGCTTTAAAAACCACTGTTGATGCTGCCGAGTTGTGACCTGCGCTTGCAGATCTTGATACTGCTTTGCAACTTCGGCCTGCCGCTCAAGCTTGTCTAAATTGATGTTCAGCTCACGCAAAATGTCCGTCACGCGGGTGAGGTTTTCCTCGGTATCGTGGATGCGGTGTTCGGTTTCACGGCGACGTTCTTTGTACTTAGAAACGCCCGCCGCTTCTTCTAAAAACAAACGCAGCTCTTCGGGGCGAGACTCGATGATGCGCGAAATCGTCCCCTGCCCAATGATGGCGTAGGCGCGTGGCCCAAGACCCGTGCCCAAGAATACGTCTTGCACATCCCGCCTGCGCACCGCCTGGTTGTTGATGGAGTAACTGGACGTGCCCTCTCGCGTAAGCACACGCCGCACGGCAACCTCTTCGTATTGATTCCACTGCCCGCCTGCGCGGTGCGCGGCGTTATCAAAAATCAGCTCCACGCTGGCGCGACTAGCGGGTTTGCGCGTGTTCGTGCCGTTAAAAATCACATCCTGCATCGACTCGCCACGCAACTCCGATGCACGGCTTTCACCCAGCACCCAGCGCACGGCATCGATGATGTTGGATTTTCCGCAGCCGTTAGGCCCCACCACCCCGACCAATTGGCCAGGAAGCTGGAAATGCGTGGGATCGGCAAAGGACTTAAAGCCCGAGAGTTTGATTGAAGTTAAGCGCACGGACTAGATTTTATCTGCCCCGATAATTCCTCCCATGAGCCCTCTACTCGAAAAACTCCAGCCCTACCCGTTTGAGCGACTGCGGCAGCTATTTAAAGACATCCCCACAAATCCCGTCAACCCTGCCTACCGCGCCATCAGCCTAGGCATTGGTGAGCCCAAGCACGCAACGCCTGCATTTATTAAAGAGGCGCTGCGTGCCAATTTGCAAGGACTATCCAACTACCCCGCCACGGCGGGCGAGCCCACGCTGCGCAGCGTTATCGCCAATTGGCTAGCGCAGCGCTACGGCCTAGCCGTTGACCCCGCCACGCAAATCCTCCCCGTCAACGGCTCGCGCGAAGCCTTGTTTGCACTCACGCAAACCGTGGTTGACTCCAGCAAGCCCAATTGCGTGGTGGTTTGCCCCAATCCGTTTTATCAAATCTACGAGGGCGCGGCGCTGCTGGCTGGCGCGACGCCCTACTACGTCAACTCCGATCCCGCACGCAACTTTGCGGTGGACTGGGACGCCGTGCCGCCTAGCGTGTGGCAACGCACGCAGCTCATTTTTGTCTGCTCGCCTGGCAACCCCACGGGCGCGGTCATGCCCTTGCACGAGTGGCAAAAACTCTTTGCAAAATCCGACGAATATGGCTTTGTGATTGCGTCAGATGAGTGTTACTCCGAAATTTATTTTCAAGGCGACGCGCCGCTCTCGGGCTTAGAAGCCGCCGCAAAACTAGGACGCACCGACTTCAAAAACTTGATAACCCTCACTTCACTGTCCAAACGCAGCAACGTGCCAGGCATGAGAAGCGGTTTTGTGGCGGGCGACGCGGCCATCCTCAAAGATTTTTTACTCTACCGCACCTACCACGGCTCGGCCATGAGCGCCGTGGTGCAAGCCGCATCGATTGCCGCGTGGAGCGACGAGGCGCACGTCATCGCCAACCGCGAAGAATACCGCGCCAAATTTGCCGCCGTCACCCCTGTGCTGGCAGCGGTGATGGATGTGCAACTGCCCGACGCCGCGTTTTACCTGTGGGCAGCCGTGCCCGCCCATGTGTGCGGCGGCTCGGACGAGCGCTTCGCGGCAGAGCTGTTTGCCAAATGCAACGTCACCGTACTGCCTGGCAGCTACTTGGCGCGCACCGATAGCCAAGGCATCAACCCCGGCATTGGCCGCATCCGCATGGCTTTGGTGGCAGAAGCAACCGAGTGCCTAGAAGCCGCGCACCGCATTGCGAACTTTATTCACAGCTATACAAAAGCGTAGAACACCATGGCACAAAGCTGGCAAGACATCCAAACCCGCGCTAGCGCATTTGCTGCCGAATTTAAAAATGCCCGCGATGAAAAATCGCAGGCGCAAACTTTTTGGCTTAAATTTTTTGACGTGTTTGGTGTAGACAGTCACCGCGTGGGCGTGTTTGAAAGCCGCGTCAAAAAACTCAATAAGCACACGGGCTTTGCCGATTATTTTTGGCCTGGACTTTTACTGATTGAGCACAAAAGCGCAGGTGAAAATTTAGCACTCGCGCAGGATCAAGCCGCCGACTACTGCGTCAACCTCAAACCCGAAGAGCACCCACGCTACTTGCTGGTATGCGACTTTCAAAACTTTTGGCTCAAAGACTTAAGCGCAGGGACTGAGGCACGCTTTACTCTGGCCGAACTGCCGCAAAAAGTAAGCCTCTTTGGCTTTGTGGTGGGCCGTGCCAGCGCGCGCGTAGAAGCCAGCGATCCCATTAACGACGAGGCCGTTAAAAAGCTAGCCCGCCTACACACCGCGCTGCGCCGCGACGGCTACAAACGCCACCCGCTGCAACTGCTCTTGGTGCGGCTGCTGTTTTGTATGTTTGCCGACAAGACTGGGCTTTTTGAACCTGCAGGGCGCTTTACCGACTTAATTGAACGCGGTACCGCAGAGGACGGCAGCAACGTGGGCCAAGTCATCACCCAGCTATTTGACGAGCTAGACACCGAATTTAGCGAGCGCCAAAGCAAAGCCCCCACATGGTTTAAAAACTTCCCCTACGTCAACGGCAAACTGTTTGAAGAAAAAAT
>JAVKLS010000002.1:0-23590 GCA_031538565.1 Burkholderiaceae bacterium | reverse complement strand
TCACGGCCCTAGGTTGTTGGCTGACTATGACGAGAACGGGCGCTTGATTGAGCCGCAAAGGAGGAGTGGCACAACAGGATAATGAGCCGTATGGCAGTGATTGTGGGCTTATGTCCCGCCCCGCAATCTGGGCCGCAAATGCGGACAATTCATTAGCTCTAAAAGCGGACAAGTCTATTTACTTGCAACAGTCCGTTTCAAACTGGGTGTTGCGCATGGTTGCCACGACTAAAATGCAGGACTCATCTACTTATCCTTTGGATCAACCATGACCTCCCCTTCACCCCTGACAGGCAGTATCGTTGCGCTCATAACCCCCATGCTGGCGGACAGCAGCATTGACTACGCAGGTTTGCGCAAATTAGTTGATTGGCATATCGAGCAAGGCACAGACTGCATCGGCGTAGTCGGAACCACAGGCGAATCGCCCACGGTGAGCGTAGAGGAGCACTGCGAAATCATCCGCGTCGCAGTCGAGCAAGCCGCCAAGCACACCCAGCGCTTTGTGCCCATCATGGCGGGCTGCGGCGCCAACTCCACCGCCGAAGCGATTGAGCTGGCGCGTTATGCAAAAAAAGTAGGTGCACATTCGCAATTGCAAGTCGTCCCCTACTACAACAAACCCACGCAAGAAGGGCAATATCAGCACTTCAAAAAAATTATTGAAAGCGTGGACTTGCCCATGTACCTCTACAACGTGCCAGGGCGCACCGTAACGGATATAGGGCACGAAACGGTCATGCGCCTTGCCGAGGTGGACGGCATCATCGGCATTAAAGAGGCCACGGGCAATATCGAGCGGGCGCAGTGGCTCATCAAAGCCGTGCGCGATAAGAGCATTCAAAACTTTGGCGTTTATTCGGGTGACGACCCCACGGCCGTGGCCTTAATGCTGTGCGGCGGGCAAGGCAATATCAGCGTGACTGCCAATATCGCACCACGCAAAATGCATGAGCTGTGCATGGCGGCGGTGGCGGGCGACGTGGCAACTGCCATGCACCTGCAATTTGAATTGATGCCGCTACACAAAAATCTTTTTATCGAAAGCAACCCCATTGCCGTGAAATGGGCCGCATCACGCATAGGACTTTGCGGCTCTGCACTGCGCCTACCGCTGACCGAACTCACCCCCGCTGCGAAAAAATTGGTCGAGCAAGCCATGCGCGCAAGTGGTATTTTGAAAGACTAATGATGAACATTCGGCCACTCATCGCTTTATGCTTTTTATTGCTGGCGGGTTGCACCACCACGTTTGATAACGCGAAGGTGGACTACAAATCAAAAGGCACACAAACGCCAACCTTAGAAGTTCCACCAGACCTAAGTTTGCTAACCAAAAATACACAATCGCTTGTGCCCGCTAGTGGCGCGGCTAATGCCAATGCCTACCAATCAAGTGCCGCAGCAAAATCGGTCGTTACCAACTCAGCCGTAGCGGCCAATACGCTTGGCGATGTGCGCGTCATGCGCGAGGGTACGCAACGCTGGCTCTTAGCCGAAAATCGCCCACCCGAGCAGCTGTGGGATGAGCTTAAAAAGTTTTGGATCGATAACGGTTTTAGCATCGTGGTTGATCAGCCTAATTTAGGCATCCTAGAGACCGACTGGAATGAAAATCGAGCCAAACTGCCGCAAGACGGCGTTCGCAAATACCTAGGTAAGATTCTCGATGGCTTGTTCTCTACCAATGAGCGGGACAAATATCGTACACGCGTCGAACGCACCGCTACAGGCGGTAGTGAAATTTTTATCATCCATCGCGGTTTATTAGAAGACTTTGTTGACAGCAGCAAAACGCGTCTCGCATGGAAACCCCGCGCCACCGATCCTGAATTAGAAATCGAATTCTTAAAACGCCTCATGGTGCGCCTAGGCGCAGCGCAAGACAGTGCCAATGCGGCACTAAACCCAGTTAAACCAAGCTCACCCACGGCCGATGCGCCCACCACCGCATTGCGCGCCAGCATCGAACAAACAGATGGACAAAGCCGTCTGGTTTTACCCGATGCATTTGACCAAGCATGGCGGCGCGTGGGTCTCGCCCTAGATCGCACCAACTTCACTGTCGAAGACCGTGACCGCAGCAAAGGTGTTTATTTTGTGCGTTACGTGGACTCTGATGCCGTCAAAAATGAACCTGGTTTTTTTGCAGGGTTGTTTGGCGCAAAAGCGAAAGAATCCCTCAAAAAATACCAGGTCATTGTGGCGGCAAACGCAAACCAAACACACGTGCAAGTGGCAGACATCAATGGCAAAACTTTAGATGCCGTTCAAGCCAATAGCATTTTAAAAATCTTGCAAGACGATTTGAAATAGATGCAGCCCAGTCTGCGGTTTTGCTCGCTAGGCAGTGGTAGCGCAGGCAACGCCACTTTGCTAGAAGCAAGCGATGGGCGCCATGTCACGCGACTGCTCATCGACTGCGGCATCCCCTTTAAGCAGCTTGGCGAGCGCCTACAAAAACGCGGACTTGGCATCCAGGATATCGACTTGCTTTTTGTCACGCACGAGCACAGCGACCACGTGGGATGCGCCCGCCTTCTTGCGCAGCAAGAAGGTATTCCCACTTGGATGAGTCGCGGCACTTACTGGGCCATGGGCACGCCTGACGTCAGTGCGCACATCCACTTTGCGCGTGATAGTCAAACCATTGCGGCGGGCAATTTAACGCTGCATCCCTTTACCGTGGCGCATGACGCAAAAGAGCCCCTGCAACTGACCGTGAGCGCAAACGGCAAGCGCTTTGGCATTTTGACCGACCTAGGACACACCACGCCCCATGTGCTGTCGCATCTGCAAAACCTAGATGCTGTGGTGCTGGAGTTCAACCACGACGAAGCCATGCTGCAAGCCAGCAAATATCCGCCCTTTTTAAAGCAGCGCATTGCTGGCAGCTACGGGCATTTAAGCAACGCCCAGGCAGCGGACACTCTGCAAGGCATTCACCACACGGGATTGCGCCATGTAGTTGCCGCGCACTTGAGTGAGCAAAACAACCACCCAAGCTTGGTACAAGAAGCGATTGCACGCACCCAAATTGCGCCCAGTTTTGCACTCGTCATTGCCAACGCAGAATCGGGCTTTGATTGGATAAATTTGTAACAGCACGTCCAGCGCACATCGCACCATGTCCAGCACCCACACCCACACCTTTTTATGGCACGACTACGAAACCTTTGGCCTGCACACCAGGCGCGATCGTCCCGCCCAGTTTGCCGCCATTCGCACCGATGCCGATCTGAACGAAATCGGTGAGCCTATTGAGCTTTATTGCCAACCGCACGCCGACTATCTACCCAGCCCCGAGGCCTGCTTGCTCACAGGCATTACGCCGCAGCGCTGCCAAGAGCGCGGCATCCTAGAGCCCGAATTTGCCAGGCGTATCGATGAGGCGCTAAGCAGCGAAGGCACGATTGGCGTGGGCTACAACACGCTTCGCTTTGACGACGAAGTCACGCGACACTTGTTTTGGCGCAACCTCATCGACCCCTACGCACGCGAATGGCGCAACCAATGCGGACGCTGGGATGTGCAAGACTTGGTACGCACCGCTTATGCACTTAGACCCGATGGCATCCATTGGCCACTGGACGCAGACGGAAAACCGCGCTTCAAATTAGAAATGCTCACCGCCGCCAACGGCATTGCGCACGATGCAGCGCACGATGCCGTCAGCGACGTACGTGCCACCATTGCCTTGGCACGCTTGATTAAACATTTGCAACCCAAGTTGTTTGATTTTTATTTGACGCTGCATAAAAAAGACCGCGTACTGTTGGAGATGAAATTGCCATGCGTCCAGACCGATGCAGAGCCTTTTATCCACGTCAGCGGAATGTTCCCTGCCGAGCGCGGCTGCCTCGCGCTGATGTGGCCGCTTGCCACGCATCCCACCAATCAAAACGAAATCATTGCATGGGACTTATCGGCTGAAAACGCGGACTTGCCCAGCGTGCTTGCCGACCTTAAAGCCGATCAGATTCGTGAGCGACTATTCACCAAACAAGCCGATCTGCCAGAGGGCGTGCCGCGCTTGCCTATTAAAAGTGTGCACATCAACAAGTCGCCCTTTGTGCTGGGCAGCCGAGGCGGTGAATACAAAGCGCTCACGCCTGAGCTGCAAAAAAAATGGCGTATTGATTTAGCCGCCTGCCTTGCCAAAGCGCGCATCGCCCGTGATTTGCCCGACTTGAGTGCCGTTTGGCGCGACGTATTTGCGCGTCCCGCCAGCACTGGCAGTGCAGCGCCCGACGCCGATGAAGCGCTGTACGACGGCTTTGTAGGCAACGCAGACAAACACACCCTCGCGCAGCTTGCCAAGAAAGCGCAGACCGCGCCGAACAAACTTGGCGATCGTTCTCCTGCATTTGATGACCCGCGCTTAAACGACGTGTTTTGGCGCTTTAAAGCCCGTAACTTCTCCAGCAGTTTGAGTCTAGAAGAACAGGCCGCATGGAAGCAGCACTGTCAAAGCCGATTGCATGATGGCGCAGGTCACGCCCGCACATTTGCCGAGTACTTCGCTGAAATTGAACGCTTAAACGTCGATTTGGACCTGTCGCCTCATCCTCACGCGGCGGGCAAAGCAACGCTTGCTCAATTGCGTGACTATGGCATGGCGTTAGCGCGTACTGTCAGTTGATGCAAGCGGCTTAATCTGCGACTCCATTCGCCCCGCCCACCACACCAGCACCGCCACAGGCAAACCCAGCAGCGCCGTGGCGGTAAAGAAGTCGTGATAGCCATAGCCGTCCACAAAGTCCCCCGAATAGCCCGCTAAAAATTTAGGCAAGAGCAGCATCAGCGAGCTAAACAGCGCGTATTGCGTAGCGGTGTAGTTGATGCTGGTCAGGCTGGACAGATAGGCAATAAAGGCAGCACTGGCAAGTCCGCTGGCAAGGTTGTCGGCAGAGACCACGGCAATCAGCGCATTGACATCGTGACCACGCGTTGCTAACCAGGAAAAAAGTAAGTTGCTGAGACTTGATAGCAACGCGCCCGCCATCATCAGG
Organism: Burkholderiaceae bacterium; assembly: GCA_031538565.1. Classification (GTDB taxonomy): domain Bacteria; phylum Pseudomonadota; class Gammaproteobacteria; order Burkholderiales; family Burkholderiaceae_C; genus JASGCK01. The sequence goes on along the minus strand of JAVKLS010000002.1, from coordinate 18,578 downwards.
CGCAGTACGCCCACCCGTCCATCGCCTAGTTTTGGCGCAAGCGCTCCGCCCACGAAAGCACCCACAAGCGTCATGGCGACACCATACATTTTGGTAACGGCAGCGACCTCATCTTTGGTGTAGCCCATGTCCACATAAAAAGGATTTGCCATGATGCCCATAACGACATCCGAGATGCGGTACGTGGCAATCAAAGTCAAAATCAAAAAACCATGCCATTTGTAGCGCGTAAAAAATTCTGCAAACGGGTTAATAAGTGCCACTTGCAACCATTCGTCAAAATTTTTGGCTGTTCTGATGACCTGTGTTTGCACGGGTTCTTTGGCAAATAAAACCGTCAGCACGCCCACCCACATCGACAGCGCCATCACACCATACGCCGTGCCCCACGGCGCTTGTGCGTAAACGGTGGCGTCTGGCGCTTCGTTTCTTGCTGCCAGCCACAGCACGCCTGCGCCCGCCCAAATCATGGCAAGCCGATAACCCGTTTGATAACTAGCTGCTAGCGCGGCTTGCAAACTGGTGTCAGCCGATTCAATGCGAAAGGCGTCCAGCGCAATATCTTGCGTGGCGCTAGAAAAAGCAACCAGCAAGGCACAGCCAACAATTGTGTTGAGCGACTCTTTGGGATCGCTCAACGCCATGCCGATAAGCCCTGCCATCACGCCCACTTGCGCCAGCAAAAGCCACGAGCGCCGACGCCCCAGTCGCCCAAGCAGCGGTAGCGTCACCCTGTCCACCAGCGGAGCCCACACCCACTTAAAACCGTATGCCAAACCGACCCACGACAAATGCCCAATCGTTGCACGACTCACACCCGCTTCGCGCAACCAAAACGACAGCGTGCCCAGCACCAAGAGCAGGGGCAAGCCCGCAGAAAACCCCAGCGCCAACATCCGCAGGCAAACGGGCTGAAGATAAATTTTGTGTGCGTTCAAAGCAAAGTGACGGCTTATCGACCTACGTTTGGCGGCGTCACTAGGCGCTCGACTACTTCGCCGTGCGTTAAGTGGCGCTCAACAATTTCGTCGATGTCGTGCGTATCAACGTAGCTATACCACACGCCTTCGGGGTAAACCACGGCAACGGGGCCTCCCGCGCAGCGATCTAAACAGCCCGCACGATTCACGCGCACCTTGCCCGCGCCTGCAAGTCCCGCGCTTTTAACGGCTTGCTTGCAATGCTCAAAAGCAGTTTGCGCGTTGTGCTGCGAGCACGATGCTTCGCCTTTATTTTTGTCGCGTTCGTTCAAGCAAAAAAAGATGTGCCGTTCGTAGTACGGCTTGGAGGATGTCGTCATGCAAAGATTCTAACTTTTGTGTGGCGACGCGAGGCGCGAGACAACCAACGCCAGAGCCGCATACGGCCAAATTCGCCCCAACCACTGCGTCGCGCCATAAAAACGAATGAATTGCCCGCTCTCCCACTTGCTTAAAGTTTCCGCGAAATAGGGGTCACTTGCCATGATGCCCAGCAGCAAAAGCTGCGACCCAAGCACCAAAAACGCCAGCACCCAGCACAGCCTGCGCGGCGCTACCAGCAGCAACGCACCCATCACGACGGCCCAGCCAAACCCCCACTGCACCTGCGAGCTAAACCATACGGTTGCGTGCTCGGGACCAAAGCTCAAGCCATTTGACAGCGTCATCACACCAAGCGCAGAAAGCGTAATCACCACCACCGTCACCACACGATGTGACAACCTAGGAATTACGGCGTAGCTCATTAGCAGAGGCGTTAAAAGTCCCAGCGCGACGATGGTGATTTCGCCTCGGTTTGACGGCATCTGCGTCTTTAAATCTAGCCACTGCCCAATCCCGTAACCCAAACCCAGCGCAATCGGTGTGGGATACAAAAGCGCCAACGGCCACAGCACGAGCAATCCAAGCGTAAAGCCAGAGCCCGCCAAAAACCGCTCGCCACGGAAGCGTGACCAACTTTGCAACAACCCCAAGCCCTCCGCCATCCACGCCAACAACGCACCCACAAAACCACCCAGCGTGTTAAGTGCCCAATCTGCATTGGATGCCACACGCGGCGCAAGATAGGTTTGCAGCGCCTCCATTGCAAACGCAAACGCGCACACACCCAAAACGGCAAACCAAATAGAACGCTTGCGACTTGGAAAACTCTCCCGTGCAACGGCCAATAAAAATCCTAGGGGAATGTAGCCAATTACGTTAATCGCCACGTCAAAACCGCTCCAATAGCGTGGCAACGGCGCGGCAACAAAAGCCCACGGCATCACGCCTTGAAACTGCCAACCCGAAAACGGATACAAACTGGCGTAGATGATGAGTCCCAAGTACACCAGCGTCAGCGGCAAAGCAAGCCCCGAAATCTGATAACGCCTTGTGTGCGAGAGACTCATACTGCGTGCAGGTCGCTATGGCTTTACAACTACCAAAATCACCGCCACCAACAGCAGAAGTACGGGCACTTCGTTAAACCAGCGGAACCATTTTTCGCCGCGTGTATTGGCTCCATTTTGAAATTTACGCAAAATCGAACCGCAAGCATGCTGGTAACCCAGCACAAGCAAAACAATGGTCAATTTGGCGTGCATCCAAGCTTGTTTTGTACCAATGCCGTAACCAAGCCATAGCCACGCGCCAAAGCCCAGCGCAGGAATAGCCAATATCAACCCAAAGCGCGACAAACGCCGAGCCATTCCGATAAGACGCTGGTACTCGGCACTCGTGCTGTCTTGAATTTGTGCAAGGTTGACAAAAATTCGTGGTAAATAAAACAGCACCGAAAACCACGAAACAATAAAAACAATATGAAGCGATTTAATCCAAAGCATATGACCTCAATGAAAGTAGTGAGTTAAAGAAAGCTAGGCAAATACTACAGGAAGGGCGGCAAAGAATAAGAAAAATGGCTTACCTCTCGCAGAGCGCCCTCTAAGCCGCGAACATATTCCGCTTGATTAAAGTACCGCCCCCCTGCTTTGCTGCGTGCGAGTTTTTCGCGCAAGGCTTGCAATTGCGCAGGCTGCTTCGCAAGCTCTAGCGCCCGCGCTTGGTAGCTGGGCATATCGTACGTGATAAGTTCTTGTAAATCCAACGCCAACAATAGGCTACTGGCCACGCGCGACGCAAACGACTGGCCTTGCAAAGTCAACACGGGAAGTTCAGCCCACAGGCTGTCGGCCGCGGTCACGTGCGCGTTGTAGGGGAAGCTGTCGAGAAACAAATCGGCCAGCTCGTAGCGCTGCAAATGTTCGTCAAAACTATCCACGCGTTTGGCAAATACCAGTCGCTTTGCCGCAAGCCCAGCCTGCACGGCAGCGGTTTTAATGTTTTGCTGCGCGACTTCATTATTGGCTTGCAACCACAGCACGCTTTCGGGCACTGCTTGCAAAATGCCAAACCAGCACGCCAGCATTTCAGGTGTGATTTTGTAGGGGTTACTAAACGCACAAAACACAAATCCATCTGCGGGCAGCCCTTGCTGGATGAGGCTTTGTGCTCGCCCCTGAAGGATTCGCACTTGTGGGCGTTGGTCGTGATCGGGCATAAAACTACGGGGCAAGCGCATGATTTTTTCCGAATAAAACTGCGCGTGACTTTGCGGGATGACCACCTCATCGGCAATCAAATAATCTATCCACGGTGCGCCCGATGTTCCCGCATACCCCAAAAACGCGACTTGCACGCGGCACGGGCGACTCGCCAAAATCAGAGGTCTTCCGCCATCCATGTAGAGCGACAAGTCGATAGCAACATCAATGTCCATGGCTTTTAAATGCGTGGCAATGTGTGCGTCTGTTAAATCGCCCAGTGCAAAAAACTGATCGAATGCGCCTTCAATACGGGCGCGCCACGGCGTCACGTCGGGCACGATGTCGGTGGCGATGCCAATGACTTCAAATTGCGTGCGATCATGCAGCTCAATGCTGCTAATCAGCTGCTGCGGCACGGGATGCTGATGCCAATCGGATGACAGATACGCCAACCGAATACGTTCATTTTTAGGGGACGCAGCGATGGAGGCGAATGAATCGGGGTGCGCATCATGCACTTCATTGCAAAGTCTTGCCACGTGGCGCCTTGCTGCAATCTGATGCCACTGGGGATCGTCCACCGCCGCCAGAAGTGGGTAGGGATGAGGGTAATAGGATTCATCCGCCTGCGTGTGCGCCCGCATCGTCTGCACGTGCGCCTGAACAGACGTGTGCTCGCAAGTTTCTAGGAGCAACTGCAAATAGCTGTGGGCGTAATCGGCTTGGTTTGGCATTTGCTGCGTCGCTATTTGAAATGCCGCCAGTGCCGCTTGTAATTTGCCTGCTGCGTATTGGGCTAGTCCGTATTTGTAAGCAATGATCGCCCAATTCTTTTTAGGGCTGGCGTAATCTGGCGAAAGCGCAAGAGCGGCTTGAAAGGCCGCATACGCGCCCGCCCAATCACCTAACTCGTCCAGCACATTGCCAAGATTGTTCCACGCGATGGCGTGGCCGCGGTTTGCCGTTATCACCGCCTCGAAGCAGCTGGCGGCCTGCCGCCATTTTTTTTGCGCACACAAATCCAAACCCTGCTGCAAGTCTTGTTCGATTGAACTTGCAGCAGCGCCAAGGGAGGGGTTTTTAGGATTATTTGCCTGCTCGGAGTTCACGCCGCAGGATTTTACCGACGTTGGTTTTGGGCAGATCGTCGCGAAACTCAATGTATTTGGGGATTTTGTAACCCGTTAAGTTTTGACGGCAATATTTCGCCACATCGTCCTCGGTAAGCAAGGGGTCGTTTTTCACCACAAAGACTTTAATGGCTTCGCCCGTTTTGTCGTCCACAACGCCCACGGCAGCGCACTCCACCACGCCTGGGCAAAGAGAAATTGTGTTCTCCAGCTCGTTGGGGAAGACGTTAAAACCACTCACAATAATCATGTCTTTTTTGCGGTCGACGATGCGGATGTAACCGTGCTCGTCCATGATGCCAATATCGCCCGTGCGCATAAAGCCATCGGCTGTGAAAGCAGCCTTGGTTTCTTCGGGCTGGTTGTAATAACCCACCATGACGTTTGAGCCCTTGATGCACAGCTCGCCCGCCGTACCAATAGGCTGGGACACGCCAGCATCGTCTTTGATGACGATGTCTATGCTTGGCAAGGGCAAGCCTATCGTGCCCGAGAACGTTGTCGCATTGGTAGGGTTGTTCGTGCCGATGGCGCAAGTCTCGCTCATGCCCCAGCCTTCAATCATGGTGGAGCCCGTCAGCTCTTGCCAAGCCTTTGCCGTGCCCTCGCTTGCCGCCATGCCTCCTGCTTGGCTATTGCACAAATGGCTAAAGTCTAGCGATCGAAACTGCGGGTTTTGCAAGAGTGCATTGAACAGCGTATTGACCGCAGGCAGCATATGGAAGGGACGTTTTTTAAGCACTTCCACAAAGCCTGGAATATCGCGCGGATTAGGAATCATCGTCATGTGCGAACCCCAGCGAATCGCCAGCAAGCACAGCGTGAGGGCAAAGATGTGATACAGCGGCAGCGCAGCAATGGCATTGGTTTTCCCCACGTCGCCAATACGCACCAACGCAGGCGTAAACCACGCCTCGGCCTGCATGATGGCGGCCACGATATTGCGATGCGTCAACACCGCGCCCTTAGACAGTCCTGTGGTGCCGCCCGTGTATTGCAAAAACGCAATCGAGTCGCCCGTGGCGCGGCTGGGACTAAGCGCCTTGCCCACGCCCTGATCCAGCATGGCGTTAAAGCGAATGACTTGGCGCAGCCGTCCCGTCTTGGTGTGGAGCGGAATTTGATAGGCGGGAACCATTTTTTTAAGATGCCGCACAGCAAAGGTGATGAAGTTGCCTTTAAAAAAGCCCAGCAAATCACCCATGCTGGCAATCACCACGCGCTCAATCGGGGTGTCATCAATCACGTCTTGCAGCGTTTTGGCGAAGTTCTCCAAAATCACAATCGTGGTCGCGCCTGAATCGGTGAGCTGATGTTTAAGCTCCCGTGCGGTGTACAGCGGATTGACGTTCACGCAGGTGTAGCCCGCACGCAAAATACCCGCCATCGTGACGGGAAATTGCGGCACATTGGGAAGCATGAGCGCTACGCGCTCGCCCTCAGGCAAGCCTTGCGCTTGCAACCACGCACCCATGGCGGTGGAGAGCTTGTCGAGCTCGCCGTAAGTCATCCAAACATCCATGCACACCGAAAAGGGACGCTCCGCATTCTTTTTAAACGATTCATTAAAAAGCTGCGCCACCGAGCCGTACGCGTCGGGGTTAATGTGGTGCGCAACGCCAGCAGGATAGCTGCTAAACCAAGGTTGTGTCATAGTAGGTGCTCCAAATAAAATGCCATTGTGCGTTTATTTATGAGCGGGAACATTAGTAAAAACCAAGGGCTTTATGATTAGCGTATGAGTCAGCAACGTCCACCCGCCACCCGCTCTTTTTTGCGAAAGATTGCCCAATACCTGCACCCAGGCCCTGACTCCGTTGCCGAGCTTTTGGCAACGCTGGAAGACGCCGAGGATGGCGGCCTTATCAACGAACAAAGCTTTGCCATGCTGGAGGGCGTGCTCAAGCTGTCCCACATGACGGCGGGCGACGTGATGGTGGTTGCACCCCGCATGGATTTGCTGGACATTGAAGCCGATTTTGACGATTTGCTGGATGTCGTGATTGACACCGCTCACTCACGCTTCCCCGTGTACGAGGGTCACAAAGACAACATCATTGGCATTTTGTTAGCAAAAGATCTGCTCAAGCGCCAACGCTCACCCGACATCCATTTGCGGGCGCTGCTGCGTCCGCCCGTCTTTGTGCCTGAGAGCAAGGGACTTAACGATTTGCTCACCTCGTTTCGCGGCGAGTCCAGCGGCAAGGGTAACCATTTGGCGCTGGTAGTAGATGAGTTCGGCAAAACGGCAGGGCTTATCACCATTGAAGATATTTTGGAAGAAATTGTGGGTGAAATCGAAGATGAATTTGACACGCTAGAGGGCGATACCGCGTCTATGGACATCGTCTCACTTCCACAGAGCGGTTCGTACCGCGTGCACGGACAAACCACACTGGTCAAGCTCTGCGAGCAATTCGACTGCGAATTTAGTGACGCGCAGCGCGAGCAATTCAACACCATTGGCGGTTTGGTGGCGCACCGCATGGGTTACGTGCCGCGCAAAGGCGAAGAGCATTTCGTGGCGGACTTAAAGCTGGTGGTGCTGGTGTCTGGGGGCGGTTCGGTTAAGTGGTTTCGTGCCACGCGCATCGCTTAAATCCGCAGGCTCATGACTGAAATTTTTTTTGGCATATTGCACGGCTGGTCAATTGCCAGTCCAAAAGACGGGCACGCGATGTGGTGGTTGCAATTGCTGGCAATGGCGTGGCTGGTTGCACGCCTCACGCAAACCCCATCGATCACTTTTGCATTTTGGCGCACCGCACGTTTTGCGCTGGCGTGGTTTGCCAGCAGTATGTGGTGGCTCTACACGGCCATGCACGATTTTGGCGGTCTGCCTGTGCCGTTGGCGGTGTTTGCCGTGCTGGCGCTGTGCGGCGTGCTGGCAAGTTTTTATGCACTCGCGGCTGCGCTCTTTGTTGCATTAAAACCTCCCGTGTCTTATCGCCCAATTCAAAATGCGCTGCTATTTGCGGCGCTGTGGCTGTTAGCCGAACTGCTACGCGGAACCGTGATGACTGGCTTGCCGTGGGCGGCGGTGGGTTACGCGCACATTGACGGCCCTTTAGTCAGCGCTGCGCCGTGGGTGGGCGTGTATGGCGTGTCGGCGCTAGCGGCGTTTGTGGTGGCGCTGTTTGTGCTAACGCGCTCGTGTGCGCTAAAAATAGGCGTCGTGCTTATTCTTTGCGTGAAGGCAGCACTCATGCCTGCAAGTCCGCCGCAGGCATCCACACCCGCTTTGACAGTGCGTTTGCTGCAAGGGAATATCCCGCAACTAGAAAAATTTGGCGGCATCGCGGGCATAAACGCTGCCCTTGATTGGTACAAAACCGAGCTGGCGCGTGCCGCCATGGAGGGTATAGATTTAGTCGTGACACCCGAAACAGGCGTGCCACTTTTGCCGCAACAACTACCCAGTGAATACTGGCCTGCGCTAGAGGCACTATTTGCGGGTGGCTCTCAAACAGCCGCATTAATTGGTTCGCCGCAAGGCTCAATGCAGGAGGGCTATACCAACTCCATCATCGGCATTGGAACTAAAAAAGCTGCCCCTTACCGCTACGACAAACACCACCTCGTGCCCTTTGGTGAGTTTGTGCCGCCGCTGTTTCGCTGGTTTACCGAGCTCATGCACATTCCGCTGGGTGACTTCAATCGCGGAGATGCTGTGCAGCCCTCGTTTGCCCATGCAGGCGAGCGCTTTGCACCGCACATTTGCTATGAAAACTTATTTGGCGAAGAACTGGCGCTGCGCTTTGCCGATGCCGCAACTGCGCCTACCATTTTTGTAAACGTGAGCGACCTTGGCTGGTTTGGCAACAGCATCGTTCTCGATCAAGACTTAAGCCTCTCGCGTATGCGTGCAATTGAGTTCAACCGCCCCGTGCTGCGCGCCACCAATACAGGCATCACCGCCATCATCGACCACCAAGGCTTTGTCACCGCGCAGCTGCCACACCCCAAACGCGCAGCGCTCACAGGAGTCGTGCGCGGTCAAACCCAGCTTACGCCTTATGCCCAGTGGGCGTCGCGCTTTGGACTTTCGCCTTTGTGGTGTGCGGGGCTGCTGTCTGTGCTGTGGGTTTGGATGAGCCGGATTAAAAAAATTTACAAAAATAGCGATAAGTAATGACATCCGCTATTGCATCACCTTGTATTTCGATTTGTCAAATGCATCCTAAAACGGGACTGTGCGTGGGTTGCTTGCGAAGCATTGATGAAATCGCCAATTGGTCGGCGCTGACGGATGATGAAAAATTAGCTGTTTTGGAGTTAACACAGCATCGCACACTGACCACGCACGCGCCATCCACTAGGGCGCGATGACTGAAGACGCCATAAAGGGCACACGCGGCGCAACCGCGCACATCAGCTCGTAGCTAATCGTGCCTGCCGCCTGCGCCACTTCTTCTATGGGCAGCACGGCGCTTGCAGCATCTTGCGGATTGTTCCGTCCCCACAGCGTGACCGCGCTATCCACGCCGCTTTGCGGTAGATGCGTTAAATCTACCGTCAGCATATCCATGCTGATGCGCCCAAGCGTACGCGTGCGCTGCCCGTCCACCAAGACGGGCGCGCCTTGGCTGGCTTGCCCCGCGCTGCGCGGATAGCCATCGGCATACCCACAAGCGACCGTGCCTACGCGCATAGACTGCTCGGCAACAAACGTGCTGCCGTATCCCACGGCATCGCCAACAGCAATTTGCTGCACGCCAATGATGCGGCTAGTCAAGGTCATGGCGGGCTGCAAACCCCAGTCGCCATAAGCTTTTACAGGATAGTCGGGGGCTGCGCCGTAAAGCGCAATGCCCGCCCGCACCCAGTCACCGCCCGACAGCGGCTCGAAAAGCGAAGACTCGCGCAGCAGCGCGGCGCTATTGGCCAGAGAACTCTCGCCAGTTAAATCATGTGTTGTTGTTTGAAAAATTTTCCACTGCTTGCCCGTTTTTGCCACGCCGTCTGCGCTGTGGTTATCGGCATCGCTCAAGTGCGTAAGATGCACCACCTCCGCAACTTGGGGCAATTGCACTAGCCGGGCATACGCGGCGCGGTACTGCGCGGGGGCAAAGCCCAAGCGGTTCATGCCTGAATTGAGTTTTAAAAAAACGCACTGTGGCTCATTGGTTTTATGCGCTGCCAACCAATCGATTTGCTGCTCCGAATGGACAACGTGCCACAGATTCAAACGCGAACAAGTTTCTAAATCACGCGCACAAAAAGCACCCTCCAGTAAAAGGATAGGCCCGCGCCAGCCCATGCTGCGAAGCGCGTGCGCCTCGGTAAGGTCTAGGCAAGCAAAGCCATCGGCTGCACGCAATCCCTCAAAGGCGTACGCCAGGCGGTGTCCGTAAGCATCCGCTTTGACCACGACCCACACTTTAGCGTTGCTATTGTTTTCCTGCGCCGCTTGCACCCGCGCCAAGTTATGCCGCAAGGCATCCACATGAATTGTTGCTTGAATAGGGCGTGAATTGACCATGCCTCAAGTGTAGGCGAGCTAGGGCAAATACCAACACGGCGCGGCTTGAATAACCCGCTACACTTGCCGCAAGTATGAGTACGCAATCAAAATTAACAGAAGGCATAGTGGACGCGACGGGCTTTGTCGCAGGTTCGCTCATTGCGTTTGGCGTGGGCAGGTTGCTAGGCTTTGATTTGTTTGCGCCAGGCTATGGCCTTGACAGCACGGGCGCAATTTTGTTGGCTGGTCTTGGTGCTGGTTTGGGCGTTGCCGCCTCTCGCCGCCTAGCCACTCGCTTTCTTTAATCTCATCATCATTGATTGCTAAAAATGAAACGCGGGTTCTACACCATCATGTCCGCACAGTTTTTTAGCTCGTTAGCAGATAACGCTTTATTTATTGTTGCAGTTGAGCTTTTGCGCAGCGTCAAAGCCCCCGATTGGCATCAAGCCGCGTTGGTTCCCATGTTTGCGCTGTTCTATGTTGTGCTGGCACCTTTTGTGGGTGCGTTTGCGGATGCGAGGCCCAAGGGGCGCGTCATGCTATACAGCAACGGTATCAAAGCGGTAGGCTGTTTACTCATGCTTGCGGGCGTCAATCCTTTAGTAGCCTATGCCATTGTGGGACTAGGCGCAGCTGCGTACTCACCCGCAAAATATGGCATCTTGACCGAGTTGCTTCCCGCATCGCAATTGGTTAAAGCGAACGGCTGGATTGAGGGGCTCACCATTGCCTCGATTATTTTGGGCGTGGTGCTAGGCGGTCAATTGGTGGGGCATCGCATCTCTTCGCTTTTGCTGTCGTTTGGTTTTCCCGTTATGGAGCTGGGCATTGACACACCGCCCGAAGCGGCCATTTGCGTGCTTATTTTTGTCTATGCCGCGGCCGCTTGGTTTAATTTACGAATTCCCGATACAGGCGTGACACTGCGTACTTTGCCAAAAAATCTTTTGCTGCTGCTACCCGACTTTTGGGCTTGCAACAAACGTCTGTGGCAAGACAAACTGGGACAAATTTCGCTCTCCACGACAACCCTGTTTTGGGGTGTCAGCGGCAATTTGCGCTACATCGTTTTGGCTTGGAGCGCGGCAGCACTTGGTTACAGCACCACGCAAGCATCTAATTTAGTGGGCGTAGTTGCTATCGGTACGGCAGCAGGCGCCGTTATTGCCTCGCTGTACTGTCGTTTGCATAAAGCTCCTGCCGTGATGCCGCTTGGCATTGGTATGGGTTTGCTCATTTTGCTACTGAACTTCATCACGAACGTTTGGATTGCCGCGCCATTTCTAATCCTGCTAGGCGCATTTGGCGGATTTTTAGTCGTGCCCATGAACGCGCTTCTGCAGCATCGTGGTCACAATCTCATGGGCGCAGGGCGCTCCATTGCCGTGCAAAACTTCAACGAACAACTATGTATTTTGTCGCTAGGCATTGGTTACACCTACTCCACTAGTCATGGGCTGTCGTCTTTTGGTGCGATTACTGTTTTTGGACTTTTAGTAGCTGGTGTGATGTGGCTTATTCAACGCTGGCACACCAGTAATTTAAAGCGATTCACCGCCGAAGTGACGCAGCAACTGGCACTTGCAAAGAGCGACCACTCGCACTAAGTTCTCGGTGAATCAATCGATACTTTCTTCTGCACCTTTGCGCGTTTGGGATTTACCCACGCGTATTTTTCATTGGGCTTTAGCGCTGTGCATCGCCGCCTTAGTCATCTCGGGTAAAGTGGGGGGCAATGCCATGGAGTGGCATTTCCGCTTCGGATACAGCGTGATCGCATTGCTGCTTTTTCGAATCGTTTGGGGATTTGCAGGTGGGTACTGGTCGCGGTTTAGTCAATTTCTGTATTCGCCCGCAACCATCATCCGCTATTTACGCGGACAAAAAACTCCCGCGCACGAAGCAGGTCATAACCCACTAGGCTCACTCTCAATTTGGGGGGTGCTGCTTTTGCTTGTGGCGCAAGTGGCTACGGGATTGGTCAGCGACGATGAAATCTCCAACCAAGGGCCGTTTGTCAAGTTTGTGAGCGAAGCCACGTCTATCCTAGCCACCAGCTACCACGTAGGCTGGGGCAAGTGGCTAATCGTCGGGCTTGTTTTGTTGCACATCGCTGCTATTGGGGTTTATTTGATTCGGAAAAAACAAAATCTCGTCAAACCCATGTTGACTGGCGATAAACCGATCGATGCACTCTGCGCCCATGTCTTACCAGCATCCAAAGATCAAGCCGCAGAACGAATCACCGCATTTGTTATTTTTGTGGTGATTGCGCTTGGCGTTACCTACGCCGTGCAACGTTTTGGCGGATAGTGCTTGAAGCCCCCCGCGGCGATTACACGGTCTTCGCTTGCGCGAGCAAGGTTGCCGCATCACTCACTTCAAATTTTCCAGGCCCCTCAATATTGAGGCTGACGATCTTGCCGTTTTTAATCAGCATGGAATAGCGGTTAGAACGCAAGCCCATGCCGTGCGAAGTTAAGTCCAGAGTCAACCCTGTGGCTTGCGCAAAAGCTGCGCTGCCGTCGCCCAACATACGAACTTTGCCCGCTGTTTTTTGATCACGTGCCCACGCACCCATCACAAAGGCGTCGTTGACGCTGACGCACCAAACTTCATCCACGCCAGCAGCTTTGAGTGCAGCAAAGTTTTCGATATAACCAGGCACGTGCTTAGCGGAGCAAGTGGGCGTAAACGCACCAGGCAATGCAAACAGCGCAATGGTTTTATCAGCACTAGCCTTAGCTGTATCAACAGCGTTGGGGCCAATCGAGCAGCCTTCGCCTTCAACTTCTGAGTACTCCATTAAAACCGCGCGGGGTAGCGTGTCACCAACTTTGATCATGATTATTTCTTTCATTAACGACTATTAAAAAAAACGGCTCAAGTTTTCTTGAGCCGTTTTGGTGTGCGACTCTTCAGTCACTGCGCGTACTAAACCAATTAAACCAAAACTGCTTTTTCAACAAGGCGTGTCACAACCCAGTTCTTCGTTTTGGATAAAGGGCGTGACTCTGTAATCTCAACCGTATCACCCATGTGATACGTGCCGTTTTCGTCATGCGCGTGGTATTTGCTGGACTTGCCAACAATTTTACCGTAGAGCTCGTGCTTCACACGGCGCTCAACGAGCACCGTTACGGTTTTGCTTCGTTTATCACTAACCACCTTGCCAATCAAGGTGCGCGTGAGAGATTTTTTATCTGGCATTTTGCGTATTCCTTAATTTATTGGGTAGCTTGCTTTTGCGCAAGAATTGTTTTTGCACGCGCCACATCGCGGCGAGCAGCCCCGACAGTAGCGGTGTTTGTCAACTGTTGCGTGGCTTTTTGCATACGAAGACCAAAGTGGGCTTTTTGCAGCTCTTTGACTTCGACGACAAGTCCTGCGATATCTTTGTCGCGCAGATTTTTAAGTGTTTGGGCAGCTTTCATCTTGATAGTTCCTTGATTAAGCGCCGATCATGCGGCTGACAAAAGTAGTGCGCAAGGGCAACTTGGCAGCAGCCAAGCGAAACGCCTCACGCGCGAGTTCTTCGGGCACACCCACAATCTCAAACAGCACTTTTCCTGGCTGAATTTCAGCTACGTAGTACTCAGGATTGCCCTTGCCGTTACCCATACGCACCTCGGCAGGTTTATTGGAAATTGGCTTATCTGGGAAGATGCGAATCCAAATACGACCGCCACGCTTAACGTGACGAGAAATGGCGCGGCGAGCAGACTCAATTTGACGCGCAGTCAAGCGACCACGTTCAATAGATTTGAGTCCGTGATCACCAAACGCAACGGAATTTCCACGTGTGGCGATGCCCGTATTGCGACCTTTTTGCTCTTTGCGGTATTTACGACGAGCGGGTTGTAACATATTTATGCTCCTTTACCGTCAGAGGGCACAGCGCTCGTGCTGGACTCTGGCGCGGCGATTTTACGTACGCGCTTAACAGTGGTTTTGATAGCTGCTTCACCTGTTGTGGCTTCAGCGGGTTTATCGCTGCCATCCACGGGGGCGGTGTTGGTTCCTGCTGGGCGACGTCCTGCACCAGTGCGTGGACGATCGCCGCCAGAGCCATCGCGACGCGGACCGCGTGGTTTGCGCTCTTCTTCCATAGGCACTAAGACCACAGGAGAAGCACCGCGCCCCAAGGTATCACCTTTGTAGACCCAAACCTTGACACCGATGATGCCGTAGGTGGTTTGAGCTTCAGAGAATCCATAGTCGATATCCGCACGCAAGGTATGAAGTGGCACGCGTCCTTCGCGATACCACTCGGTACGTGCGATTTCGATACCGTTCAAACGACCAGCCGACATGATTTTGATACCAAGCGCACCCATGCGCATACAGTTTTGCATGGCGCGCTTCATAGCGCGACGGAACATGATCCGTTTTTCTAATTGCTGCGTGATGCTGTCAGCGATCAATTTGGCATCAAGCTCAGGCTTGCGTACCTCTTCGATATTGACTGCAACGGGTACGCCCAGCTTGGTAGCGAGATCCTTTTTAAGCAACTCGATGTCTTCGCCTTTTTTACCAATCACAACACCTGGGCGCGCAGAAAAAATAGTAATTCGAGCGCTTTTTGCAGGGCGCTCAATTAATACTTTCGACACCGATGCGTTTTTAAGTTTGGTCTTAAGGTATTCACGAACCTTGATGTCTTCGGCAAGCATTCCCGCAAAATCACGGTTGCTTGCATACCAACGACTGGTCCAGTTACGGCTCACCGACAGGCGAAAACCGGTAGGGTGGATTTTTTGTCCCATGTTTTTCTATTCCTATCAGTTGCCGACTGTCACATAAATGTGGCAGGTGGGTTTGCTAATGCGGTTGCCGCGACCTTTTGCACGAGCGGAGAAACGCTGAAGCGTCGCACCTTGCTCGACATAGATCGATGTGATTTTGAGCTCGTCAATATCAGCACCGTCGTTGTGCTCTGCATTGGCGATGGCAGAGTTCAGACATTTTTTAATAATGCCCGCAGCCTTTTGGGGGCTAAAAGTCAAAATATTGAGCGCCAAGTCAACGCGCTTACCGCGAATCATGTCAGCGACCAAACGACCCTTGTCGCAAGACAAGCGCACACCGCGAACTATTGCTTTTGTTTCCATAGTTCTTCCTTACTTCTTAACAACTTTTTTATCTGCGGGGTGACCTTTGAATGTCCGGGTCAGCGCAAACTCGCCTAGCTTATGACCGACCATTTGATCCGTCACGTACACAGGCACATGCTGTTTGCCGTTGTGCACGGCAATAGTGAGCCCAATGAAATCTGGCAACACCATTGAGCGGCGCGACCATGTTTTCAGAGGTTTTTTATCTTTAATAGCAACAGCCTTTTCGACTTTTGCCATTAGGTGATGGTCAACAAAAGGACCTTTTTTCAATGAGCGTGACATTGCTTCGATCCTTTATTTTTTACGACGCGACACAATCATCACTTGTGTGCGTTTGTTGTTACGGGTACGGTAACCTTTGGTCAAGTTGCCCCACGGATCAACCGCATGACGACCTTCGCCTGTACGTCCTTCGCCACCACCGTGCGGATGGTCAACTGGGTTCATCGCCACACCGCGCACGGTCGGACGAATACCCATCCAGCGCTTGACACCTGCCTTGCCGTATTGACGCAGACTGTGCTCTTCATTGGAGACCTCACCAATCGTGGCGCGGCAGTCAATGTGAATTTTACGAACCTCGCCCGAGCGCAAGCGAACCTGCGCGTAAATGCCTTCGCGTGCCAACAAGGTTGCCGATGTACCCGCCGAGCGGCAAATTTGCGCACCCTTTCCAGGCTGCAACTCGATACAGTGAATCGTTTGCCCTACTGGGATATTGCGAATCGGCAAAGTATTACCTGCTTTGATGGGCGCTTCCGAGCCGCTGAGCAAACTTGCACCAACTGCCACGCCGCGAGGCGCAATCACGTAGGTGCGCTCGCCATCGGCGTAGCACAACAAGGCAATATGCGCCGATCGATTGGGGTCATACTCGATGCGCTCAATTTTGGCAGGGATACCATCTTTGTTGCGCACAAAATCCACGATGCGATAGTGATGCTTATGTCCACCGCCTTTGTGGCGCGTGGTGATATGCCCGTTGTTGTTACGACCCGCTTTTTGAAATTGCGACTCCACTAGCGAAGCTTCTGGGCGACCTTTGTACAGGTGATCGCGCGTCACCTTCACCACACCGCGACGGCCTGGTGATGTGGGTTTCATCTTAATAACAGCCATGATTACGCAGCCTCCCCAGACAAGTTGAGCTCCTGCCCCGCCTTGAGCGAGACATAGGCCTTGCGAACGTTGTCGCGACGACCTGCCGATTTACCAAAGCGTTTGGTCTTGCCCTTGATATTGACGGTGGACACATTCGTGACCTCAACCTTAAACATCAATTCAACAGCCGCTTTAATTTCATATTTATTCGCGTTTTGCAACACTTTAAAAGTCACGGCGTTGGTCTTCTCCGACACCATCGTCGCCTTTTCGGACACGATAGGAGCAACCAGAACCTGCATCAAACGACCCTCATCGAATTTGGCGTTGGTCGCGTTAAATTTAGTTGCTTTTTTAATGATTTTGGCGGTGCTCATGCGAACATCTCCTGGAACTGCGCAACTGCAGCCTTGGTCACAATGATTTTTTTGTAGTGAATCAAGGACAAAGGATCGGCATAGCGCGCCTCTACAACTAACACATTGGGTAAATTGCGCGACGCCAAATACAGGTTGTCGTCGACGTTATCCGAAATCACCATCACCGACTGCAAATTCATCGCTTTAAATTTAGCGGCAAGCAGTTTTGTTTTCGGCGCCTCAATCGTCATGGAGTCCACAACTGCCAAGCGCCCATCACGAGCAAGCTGCGACAAAATCGAAGCCATGCCTGCGCGATACATTTTTTTGTTCAACTTATGAGCAAAATTTTCATCAGGCATATTCGGGAAAATCCGACCACCGCCACGCCACAAAGGCGACGACGTCATACCCGCACGGGCACGCCCCGTCCCTTTCTGTTTAAAAGGTTTTTTCGTGCTGTGCTTGACTTGCTCACGGTCTTTTTGCGCACGAGTGCCTTGGCGAGCATTCGCCTGGAAAGCAACCACCAATTGATGAACCAAAGATTCGTTGTAATCGCGACCGAAAATGGCTTCTGGCGCGTCAAATTTAGCACTGCTTTGACCTTGGGCATTTAGAAGTTCAACTTGCATTACGCAGCCCCCTTCACGTTCTTCACAGCAACTTTAATGGCATGACGTACCGTCACAAAACCACCCGCGCTGCCTGGAATTGCACCCTTAATGAGAAGCAACTGACGCACCTCATCAATACGAACGATTGGCAAGTTTTGCACTGATTTGGTCACATCGCCCATGTGTCCCGACATTTTTTTACCAGGAAAAACACGTCCTGGATCTTGCGCCATCGAAATCGAGCCAGGCACGCGGTGCGAGCGGCTATTGCCGTGCGATGCGCGCTGCGATTTGAAGTTATGACGTTTAATCGTGCCTTGAAATCCTTTGCCGATTGACGTGCCCTGCACATCAACCTTGTCTCCAGCGGCAAACACACTACTCACAGCAATGCTTGAACCAGCAGCATGAGCAGCAGCGCCATCAGTCGCCACACGGAATTCTTGCATGATTTCGCCCGCCTCAACACCCGCTTTAGCAAGATGCCCAGCTTCGGGCTTTGTTACGCGGGAAGCGCGGCGGCTACCGAACGTAATTTGCAACGCGGAATATCCGTCGTTGTCAGGGGTTTTTACCTGGGTCACGCGATTGTTAGATACATCAATTACGGTTACAGGGATGGAATCCCCTTCGTCCGTAAACACACGCATCATGCCAACCTTGCGCCCCAGTAACCCTAAGCGATTGCTTTGACTCATTTTTTCTCCAACCTTAAAAGGTCTTTATTGAGATTCCCCATAACGATTGATGGGGGACTTATTTAGCCTCGTCCGTGACAAGCACAAACGAAGCGGCGGATTATAACCTAAAACGGTTATTGCAACTTGATCTCCACCTCCACGCCCGCAGCAAGATCCAATTTCATCAGCGCATCCACGGTCTTATCTGTGGGGTCGATGATGTCCATCAAACGCTGATGCGTACGAATTTCCAGCTGATCTCGACTCGTTTTATTCACGTGCGGAGAACGCAAAATATCAAACCTACGCATACGCGTTGGCAAAGGCACGGGGCCTTTAATAATCGCGCCCGTACGCTTGGCGGTATCAACGATTTCAGCTGCAGCGACATCAATCAACTTGTAATCAAACGCTTTTAATCGAATGCGAATTTTTTGTTTAGTAGCCATGTCAGCGCCTTAAGCCAAAATTTTTGCAACAACGCCAGAGCCGACGGTACGTCCACCTTCGCGGATAGCAAAACGCAAACCTTCTTCCATCGCAATCGGCGCAATCAGCTTGACCGTGATTCCTGTGTTGTCACCAGGCATCACCATCTC
>JAVKLS010000051.1:0-20356 GCA_031538565.1 Burkholderiaceae bacterium | reverse complement strand
TTCGCGGGGCTTGCGCCCCGCCTTGACCAATTCGACCATTTGCAATCTAAATTGCTCTGGGTACGGCTTGTTCTTCTCTCGCATTTCGGACTCCTTCTGTCTTATCGACAAAGTGTCCGTGAAATCGGGGTAACTTCAACCCAACTGCGGGATAGAGCCAACTAAACCCGTTTGCGGTACTCGCCCGTACGGGTGTCGATTTCCACCTTATCGCCTTTCGCGACAAAAATAGGAACACCAATTTCAAAGCCTGTTGCAATTTTGGCGGGCTTTAAAACTTTACCCGAGGTGTCGCCTTTAACGGCTGGCTCTGTCCACGTGATTTCGCGCTCCACATTGGTTGGCAGCTCAACGGAGATCGCTTTGCCTTCGTAAAACACCACTTCAGCGGTCATACCCTCTTCCAAATAATTAAGCGTATCGCCCATGTTTTCGGATTCGACTTCGTACTGGTTGTAGTCCGCATCCATCCACACATACATAGGATCGGCAAAGTAGGAGTAGGTGCAATCTTTTTTGTCCAAAATGATTTGATCCATTTTGTCGTCGGCTTTAAAGACGACCTCGGTTCCAAAATTGGCAATCAAACTTTTGAGCTTCATGCGCACGGTAGCTGAGTTGCGTCCACCACGGCTATATTCTGTTTTGAGCACGACCATTGGGTCTTTGCCATGCATAATAACGTTCCCTGCGCGAATTTCTTGAGCGATTTTCATAAGACTTATAGAGCTGTTTCCAGCTGTGAGTTGATTAAAGATGACCGCGCATTTTACCCATACCCGTTTTCGTTTTTACTGCCCCCTCTTATTATTTAGGAATGCTTCATGCGCAATAAAGAACTCATCATGGACGCACACAGCTTGCTCAATGCGACAAGTGACACCCCGTCCAGCGTGACCCGCCGCACTGCCGTACAAGCCGCTATTGGCATGGGCTGTTACGCAGCCGCTGCCGCGCCGCTGCAAGCACAAACTGCCATTAAAACCAGCGCCGAGGGCCTTGCCGTTGGCGAGGTTGTGATCGATGTCAATGGCTTCAAAATGAACGCCTACCGCGCCGCGCCTGCGGGTAAATCCAATCTTCCTGTGGTGCTAGTGGCGCAAGAAATTTTTGGTGTGCACGAATACATTGCCGATACTTGCCGCCGCTTGGCTCGCCTTGGCTATTTAGCCATTGCGCCCGAGCTCTACCAGCGCCAAGGCGATGCAAGCAGCTACAACAACATTGCTGATTTGCAGCGCGAGCTTGTAGCAAAAGTAGGCGACGCGCAGGTGATGCGTGATTTGGACGCCTGCGTCGCCTGGGCTCTGGCCAACGGCGGGAACGCCAAGCGCGTTGCCATTACCGGATTTTGCTGGGGCGGACGCATCACGTGGCTATACGCCGCGCACAACCAAACGCTGCAGGCAGGCGTAGCGTGGTATGGGCGTTTGGTCGGCACGCCATCGGTCTTATTCCCCAAACACCCCGTGGACTTAGTCGCCAATTTAAAAGTCCCCGTACTCGGGCTTTATGGACGTGCCGATACTGGCATCCCAATGGCGGATGTAGCGCTCATGCAAAACAAGCTGCACGAGTCGAACAACGGCGCGAGCAAGGCTTCTCGCTTTGTGACCTATGAAGACACGCCGCACGCCTTCCACGCAGACTACCGTCCCAGCTATCGCAAAGCCGCTGCCGAAGACGGCTGGGCGCAGATGCTGGATTGGTTTAAAGAGCACGGATGCTGATGCCGCAAATTTTGCTGGCTACGCTTGCCGCGGGCATTGGCAGCGTATGGGTGGCGGCACTTTTAAGCTACTACGCACTCGCACGTTTTCACCACCAATTACTCAGCCTAGCAGCAGGTGCGCTATTAGCAACAGCGTTTATGCATTTGCTGCCAGAAGCCTTTGAAAGCGCAACCAAAGCAGGCGCGTCGCCCGATCAATTGTTTGCTGTTTTGTTGGCAGGACTGGTTTTTTTCTTTTTATTAGACAAAGCCGAGCTGTATCACCACGGTCATGAGCATCACGGGCACGAACACCACGAGCATGATCACTCGCACGGCGAACGCGGTACGCATGGCAGTGGCTCATGGGCGGTTTTGTTTGGCGACAGCGTTCATGCATTTGGCGATGGCATCGTCATTGCTGCCGCCTTTATGGTGAGCACGCAGCTAGGCTGGGCGGCCGCGCTGTCAGTGCTTGCGCACGAAGTGCCGCACCACATGGGCGACCTCATCGTGCTGGGTCAGAACAAGCGAAATGCGCTACTCAAAGTCACGCTTGCAGGAACAGTCACTGCGGTTGGCGGTTTGATTGGCTACGCATTGCTGGCGCATCTAGAAAAATATCTGCCCTACTTTTTAATCATTGCGGGCAGCAGCTTTGTTTACGTTGCTTTGGCAGATTTGATTCCGCAATTGCAGCGACGCATGAGTCTAGACGAGACATTCAAGCAAGTGATGTGGCTATTAGTTGGGATGGCTTCAGTTGCGGGCATCACAAGCATGAGCCACTAGCTCGGCGATGAGTCGGCGAGAGGGTCGAAACTGGCAAACTTTGATTTCTGAACTGCGCCGCTGACCAATCATTTTTTCGGCCTTGAGCCAGTTGTCAAATTCGGCAAGGTGCAGGTGGATATCTACGAATTCTTTATTCGGGTTTGATACCTGCGGTCTTAATCACACGCGTCCACTGGTCCAATTCGGTCTTAACAAACTCGGTGTAGTGCTTGCTGCCTGTGGGCGGAATAACAAACCCCACCGATGTGAGACGCTGCTTGAAGCTGGGCGACTGCATGGCTTGCACAGCAGCGGCTTCGAGCTTGTCCACGATGGGCTGGGGCGTGCCCTTAGCCACAGAAAGACCAGACCAAGACAGCGCTTCAAAGCTTTTGTAACCCGATTCAGCCACCGTGGGCACATCGGGGTAGAGCGCATTGCGATCTTTGCTGCTCACCGTCAGCGCACGCAGTTTTCCAGCTTTGACATGAGGCAGCGCCGCGTCTTGGTTCAGAAAGGCCATGGGGACGGTGCCAGCCAGCAAGTCGTTGAGCAGAGGACCGCCGCCACGGTATGGGATACCCGTCATAAAAATACCAGCCGTTTGCTTGAACAGCTCCATCGCCATGTGGCCAGAGGAGGCATGGGTGTAGCCGTAATCGAGCTTGCCTGGGGTTTTCTTAGCGTAGTCCACGATGTCTTTAACGGTTTTAAAGGGCTGTGCAGGATGAACCACCAGCACATTGGGACCCGAGTGAACTTGCGACAGGTGGATGAAGTCGGTTAGCGAGTTGTATTTCAGATTCGGATCCAACCCGTGAGCCACGGCGTTTTGCCCGACGCCCGTCTGGATGATCGTATAGCCATCGGCTGGCATTTTTAGTGCGCGATCTGTGCCCACCACGCCGCCTGCACCGCCAATGTTTTCAACGACCACGGCTTGCCTGAGCGCCTTGCCGATTTCCTCGGCCATGAGGCGCCCCATCACGTCGCTGGTGCCCCCAGGCGGAAAGGGCACGATCAGCTTGATCGGCTTGTTGGGGTAGTCGGCTTGCGCCCGAGCTTGGCCTTGACTGAGCAAGCCCAAGCTCATCAAGCCAATGGCGAGCAAGAACTGATGTTTTTTCATGCTAATGGTCTCCTGATGCTTATGCTAAAAATCGAATGAATTGCTAGGGCTTTAAGTGATGGGGGCTGGGTTGAAGAGGACAAGAGCGTTGTGCAGCTTCCACTGCTCGGCCCAAGTTTTGCGGCCACTGGCCACGTCCAGCATCATGCGAAAAAGCGCCCAGCCAGCTTCTTCGATGGTGATCTCGCCCTCGGCGATCTGCCCTGCGTTGAAATCCATCAGGTCGTGCCAGCGACGGGCGAGGTCGCTGCGAGTGGCGACTTTGACCACGGGGCAGGCCTGCAAACCGTAGGGCGTGCCGCGCCCAGTGGTGAACACGTGCACGTTCATGCCTGCGGCCAGTTGCAGCGTGCCGCAAATGAAATCGCTCGCAGGCGTGGCGGCAAAGACCAAGCCTTTTTGATCCCCCCTGAGCTTGTCGCCCGGCGCCAGCACACTGGCAATGGCCGAGCTGCCGCTCTTGATGATGGATCCCATGGCTTTTTCGGCAATGTTGGACAGGCCCCCAGCCTTGTTGCCAGGCGTGGTGTTGGCTGTGCGGTCCACACGCCCTCGATCGAGATACTGGTCGTACCAACCCAGCTCGCGCACGATGTCCTGGGCCACTTGCGGCGTAGCGGCACGGCTGGTGAGCTGCTCCACCGCGTCGCGCACTTCGGTGTTTTCGGAAAACATCACGGTGCCACCAGCGCGCACGATTAAGTCAGCCATATAGCCCACCGCTGGGTTGGCGGTGACGCCCGAAAACGCATCGCTGCCACCGCACTGCACCCCCACCACCAGAGCACTGGCAGGCACGGTCTGGCGACGGCGGGCGTTCAGGCGCTCCAAGTGCGGACGGGCGCTTTGCACGATGTGATCGATCATGGACAAGAAGCCCACGTGCACATCGTCTTGCAGGCACACCAAGTCAGGACCTTGGGCTTTCTCGCGTACATCGTGAATCGGAAAACTGCCCGCAGGTAGCAAGCGATCGGGTTGCAATTTTTCGCAGCCTAGGCTGACTACCATGACCTCGCCGCCAAAGTTGGGGTTGAGGCTGATGTGGCGTAGCGTGCGGATTGGAATTTCGGCCCCAGGCGCATCAATCGCCACGCCGCAGCCATAGGTGTGCTCCAAGCCGACCACGCCATCAACGTTTGGGAACAGCGGCAACAGTTCGCGCTCGATGCGTTCTACGGCGATCTTGACCACACCCGCCACGCATTGCACCGTGGTAGTGATGGCAAGCAAGTTGCGCGTGCCCACCGAGCCATCGGCGTTGACATAGCCCTCAAACGTGAAGCCCTCCAGCTCAGCTTGCGGTGCGGGCTGGACGGTGGCCATGGGCAGCCCTTGCAACTCTCGAACAGGCGGAATGTCTAGCAAGCGCTCGTGCACCCAACTGCCTGCGGCGATGGCCTCGCGCGCATAACCCACGGGCACGTTGTAGCGCAGCACAGCTTGGCCTGGAGCCAAATCCACCAAAGCAACTTTGTGACCTTGCGGCACTTGGTCGCGCAAAACCAGTCCTTCGGCCACGCCCGACGGCATGACGGTGCCAGCAGGCAAACCGCCGTCGTTGACGATGATGGCCACGTTATCGTTCGGGTGCATACCAATAGCCAAGGGGGCGCGATTAACACTCATGAGCAGGTCTGTAGTTACTTGAGCAAATTGGGCAGCCACAGCGTGAATTGCGGCACATAAGTCACCAGCAACATAGCCAAGGTCAAAGCACCGTAGAAAGGCGCAATCGTGCGCATGACCTGCCCGACCGAGATGCCGCCAATGGCACAACCCACAAACTGCACCGTGCCCACGGGCGGCGTGTTCAGCCCCAGCGCGCAGTTGATCAGCAGCATGATGCCAAACTGCATCGGGTCCATGCCAAAGTGCATGGCGATCGGCATGAAGATCGGCGTGCAAATCAAGATGGTCGCGGCCATGTCGAGGAAGGTGCCCAACACGAACAGCAAGACATTGATCATCAAGAAAATGACCCAAGGCTCTGTGCTGACTTTTTGCATCAGCCCACCGGTCATCTGCGGCACTTCATACAGGGCCATGAAATAACCGAAGGCGTTGGAAATGCCGATCAAGAGCAAGACCACACCCGTGGTTTTGCAAGCCTTGGCGCAGGCTTTGAGGAAATTCTGAACGGTCAAGGTGCGGTAAACGATCACCGTGACAAACAAGGCCCAGGCCACCGCAATAGATGCAGATTCAGTGGCAGTGAATGCCCCTGACAAAATGCCGCCCAAAATGATGACCACCACAAACAAGCCAGGCATGGCCGCCCCAAAGGCCTTGAGCACTTCCAGCCACCCCGGAAAGTTGCCGTGGATCGGGTAGCCGCGTCGCACTGCGACCCAGTAGGCCGCGCCCAGATTGCACAGCGTCAAAATGATCGCGGGCACCAGACCTGCCAAGATCAAGCCCAGCACGCTCACCGAAGCCAAGCCCGAGGCGGCCAGCGTGAAGATGATCATGTTGTGCGAGGTGGGCATGATGGCCCCGACCAGCGCAGCGTGTGTGGTGACGTTCACCGCGTAGTCGGCGTCGTAACCTTCTTTCTTCATGAGTGGGATCATGACCGAGCCCATGGCTGACACATCGGCCAATGGCGAGCCCGCCACGCCACCAAAAATGGTGCAACCGATCACGTTGCTCATACCCAGACCGCCACGCACATGGCCTACCAGGCTGTTGGCAAAACGGACAATGCGGTCGGCAATGCCGCCATAGAGCATCAGCTCACCGGCGAACACAAAAAACGGAATGGCCAGGAAAGAAAACACCTGCATGCCGCCGACCATTTTCTGGAACACCATGGCCACCGGCAAACCGGCAGCAATGATGGTAGCCACCGAAGACAGGCCAATGGCAAAGGCCACCGGCACACCCAAAATCAAGAGGAGCGTGAAGCTCAGTGCAAGGACGGTGAGTTCCATGTTCAGTCCCAAACAGGTTCGACCACTTTGCCTTGCACGAGCGCAACAATGTGTTCAATGGAGAAAAGCAAAATTAAAGCGCCCGCAATGATCACCGGCACATAGTCGATGCCATCGGGCACGGGTAGCATGGGTTTTTTTTCATCCCACTTGGCAAAAGCCCAAAGCCAGCCGCCCTGCACCATCAAAATGCCGAACACCGCCACCAGCGCGTGAATCAAAATTTCAATGCGGTGCTGCCATTTTTCAGGCAACAAAACCACCAAAGACTCCAAGCCAATGTGTCCCGCATCGCGCACCCCCACAGCTAGGCCAAAGGCAGTCACAAAGAGCACGATCAGCATGGCCAAGGCTTCGGCCCAGGTCGGTGTGTCGTTAAAAATATAGCGCCCAATGACTTGCCACTGAACACACAAAATTACAGAGACCAGCCCTATGACGGCCAAGACCAAGCAGAGCTTGGAGATGACGGCGCAGAATTTGGTGAACATAAAAAAACTCCAACCCCTGACGCGATGTCAGGGGCACAAGAGAGGGTTAATTACTTGGTGTCTTGAATGGCTTTGATCGCACGCTTCATGTCAGGCGTGGTCATGAATTTGTCGTACACCGGACCCATGACAGACTGAAAGGATTTTTTATCCACTTCAACGATTTCTGCGCCTGCGGCCTTTACGTTGGCCAATGATTTGCCTTCCGCCTCGTCCCAAGCCTTGCGCTGAACGGCCACAGACTCTTTGGCCGCTTGGCGGATCATGACTTGCTCGTTGGCGGGCAGCTTGTCCCAGACCACTTTAGACATTACCAAAATCTCGGGCGCCATCGAGTGCTCAGTCTTGGAGTACACCTTCACGGCTTCCACGTGCTTGGCGGTATCGAACGAGGGAATATTGTTTTCGGCCGCATCAATCAGCCCCGTTTTAAGCGCGGTGTACACCTCGCCGTAAGGCATGGGCGTGGCGTTAGCGCCCATGGCGCTCACCAGCGCCACCCACAAATCGGACTGCTGAACGCGAATCTTCAAACCCTTGGCATCGGCCACGCTCTTGATGGCTTTCTTGGCGTAGATGGAGCGAGCGCCGCTGTCATAAAAAGCCAGTCCCACATAGCCTGACGACTCGCAGCTCTTCAGAATTTCTGCGCCAACAGGGCCATCCAGTGACTTTCGCATGTGGTCCACCGAGTGAAACAAGAAGGGCATGGTGGGCACCATAGTCATGGGGCAGACACCGTTCATGGGGGCCACGTTCACACGCACCAAATCCAGCGCGCCGATCTTGACCTGGTCAATGGTTTCCTTTTCAGTACCCAAAGCACCTTTGTTGAAGACCTTGATCTTGTGTTTGCCGCCAGACAACTTGTCGAGCACGGTGCTCATGTGCTTGACCGCCACCACGGTGGGGTAGTCGTCCGAGTTATGAATGTCGGCCGAGCGGAATTCGGTCGCGTGCGCAGAAAATGCCAAGGCAGCAGCAATAGCGATCAGAGTTTGGTTGAGTTTCATGTTCTTGTCTCCAGGTTTGAATTAGTTGAAATACACGTTAAACACTTGCAGAAAAACTGGGCTTGGACTTACCCCAGTTTCACGGACGGTTAAATGTTTCTGGGTCGAAACGCCATGAGTGTAGTCGCGCAGAATGACAGCTTGCGTTAAACCAAGCTCGATTTAGCCAAGCGCAATTTAGCCGCCACGTATTCGCGTTTGAGCCGTGCCACCAAGTCAGAAGCGCTCACCACTTCGCGGATAGCACCAACGCCTTGTCCGCAGCCCCAAATATCTTTCCAAGCTTTGGCGGAGTTTTCGCCGCCGCCAAAATTCATTTTGCTGGGGTCACTCTGGGGCAAATGATCAGGATCCATACCCGCCGCGATGATGCTGCCCTTGAGGTAATTTCCATGAATCCCCGTGTAGAAGTTGCTGTACACGATATCGTCGGAGTTGCTTTGGGTAATCATTTGTTTGTAGGCCTGGGCTGCGCTCGCTTCGTGCGTGGCAATAAACGCCGAGCCAATGTATGCCAAGTCAGCCCCCATTGCCTGCGCTGCCAGCACCGCACCTCCCGTTGCAATAGCCCCCGACAGCACTAGCGGGCCATCAAACCATTCGCGAATTTCAGACACCATGGCAAACGGGGATTTAAGACTTGCGTGTCCGCCCGCGCCTGCTGCCACGGCAATCAGGCCGCTGGCACCTTTTTCAATGGCTTTGTGGGCAAACACGTTAGAGATCACATCGTGCAGCGTAATGCCGCCCCAGGCTTGAACGGCAACGTTCACATCCTCACGCGCCCCCAGGCTGGTAATAACAATGGGCACTTTGTACTTCTCGCAAAGCGCCATATCCTGTTCGAGTCGGTCATTGCTTTTGTGCACGATTTGATTGATAGCAAACGGCGCTGCGGGTGCATCTGGATACGCTGCGTTGTGCGCGGCAAGCGCTTCTGTAATCTCTGCCAACCAGTCCTCGAGCTGCGACGCAGGACGCGCATTGAGCGCGGGCATGGACCCCACCACGCCCGCTTTGCACTGGGCAATCACGAGCTTGGGGTTACTAATGATGAACAGCGGCGAACCAATAATGGGCAAGGGCAAATTAGCAAGTACGGGGGGTAGATTTGACATGGCGATCATCTTTCAAAAAAGTGAATGACGGGGCGTTACATACTGGCGTAGTTGGGGCCGCCGCCGCCCTCGGGCGTGACCCATATAATGTTTTGCGTCGGGTCTTTGATGTCGCAAGTTTTGCAGTGCACACAGTTTTGCGCGTTGATTTGCAGACGATCGGCTCCATCCTCAGCTTTAACAAATTCGTACACGCCCGCAGGGCAATAACGACTTTCGGGCCCCGCGTATTGGGCTAGATTGATGTCCACGGGCACGCGATTGTTTTTAAGCGTCAAATGCGCGGGTTGATTTTCAGCATGGTTGGTGTTGCTAACAAAAACGCTGGACAAGCGGTCAAACGTTAATACGTTATCGGGTTTGGGATAGCTAATCGGCGTGGATGCCTTTGCGGGCGCAAGACTTTGGTGATCGGCTTTGGTGCGGCGCAGCGTCCAAGGCGGCGTTTGGATTCCTAGCTTGGGAAGCAACCAGTGCTCCACAAAGGTCATTACCGAACCCACGATAAAACCTGACTTAAACCAAATTTTGAAATTAGAGGCGCAGCGCAGCTCATCGTGCAACCAACTTTTAGCAAATGCAGCTGGATACGCAACCAGCTCGTCGTGTGCACGACCTGCTATCACCGCATCGAAAGCAGCCTGCGCCAGCAGCATCCCGCTTTTCATGGCGGCATGGCTGCCTTTGATGCGCGCCGCGTTCATCATGCCCGCTTCGCAGCCAATCAAAGCGCCACCTTTAAACACCAGTTTGGGCTGACTGCCTAATCCGCCATTGTTGATGGCGCGTGCACCGTAACTTATGCGCTTAGCACCCGCCAAATGCTTGGCAATTGCGGGATGCGTTTTCCAGCGCTGCATTTCTTCAAACGGACTTAAATACGGATTGCTGTAATCCAGTCCCGTCACAAAACCCAGCGTGACTTTATTGCCCTCTAGGTGATACAAAAAACCACCGCCAAAGGTTTGCATATCCATGGGCCAACCCGCGCTGTGCAGCACCAAGCCTGGTTTGGCGTTCGCTGCGGGGACTTCCCACAGCTCCTTAATCCCCAGCGCAAAACTGGCAGTATCTTTGCCCGCCATCAGATCGAAGCGCTCAATGAGTTGCTTGCCCAAATGCCCGCGTGCGCCCTCGGCAAACACAGTGTATTTGGCGTGCAATTCCATACCAATTTGAAAATCGCCCGTTGGCTCGCCCTCCTTGCTAACGCCCATATTGCCCGTCGCGACGCCTTTGACCGATCCGTCGTCGTTGTACAAAACCTCTGCCGCCGCAAAACCTGGAAAAATTTCTACACCCAAGGCTTCGGCTTGCGTAGCCAACCAGCGCACCACGTTGGCAAGACTAATGACGTAGTTGCCTTCGTTGTGCATGGTGCGAGGCACTAAATAATTGGGCGTTTTGAATCCCCTTGTTTGGGTAAAGAGCCATACCTCATCGCCCGTCACCGCTTGATTGAGCGGCGCACCAAGCTCCTTCCAATTAGGAAATAGCTCGTTCATGGCGCGAGGGTCCATCACCGCCCCCGACAAAATATGCGCCCCAGGCTCAGAGCCTTTTTCCAGTACGCACACGGAAATCTCTTTGCCTGCGCTTGCAGCCATTTGCTTGAGTTTGATGGCAGCGCTCAAACCTCCAGGCCCCGCGCCCACAATAACCACGTCGTACGCCATGCTTTCGCGTGGACCAAATTGGGGGATGATTTCTTGCGGGGTCATAGTGGGCAGATTCCTGTAAGGGTGAAGACTAGATTTTGATTCTATGATTGTTCATCTCATTCAAAAGTCAAAAGGCGGTCCACGATGCGCTACGCAATCCCAGAGCAAAAAAAATTGGTCTATCAATCCACCTTTCCCATGCGCTGGGGCGATATGGATGCAATGGGGCATTTGAACAACACACTTTATTTTCGCTACTTTGAAACCGTGCGCATCGACTGGTTGCTAGGTCTTGGCGCTAAACCCACCCCCAGCGGCGAGGGCTTTGTGATTGCCAATGCGGTATGCAATTTTTACAAACAACTCGAATACCCCGTCAGCATTGTCGCCAAGCTGTACGTCAGCGACGTGGCTCGCACCAGCTTTGAGACGTGGGTCACGCTGGAGCGCAAGGATGAGCCAAGCGTCATCTGCGCCGCGGGTGGTTCTACCACGATCTGGGTAAACTCCATCATCAAAAAAGCTGAAACACTGCCCGACTGGTTGCGGCAACATCTCATTTAATTTATGACTCAAACTACCCCACACTTTGGCATCCTAGGACTTGGAAAAATGGGCGGCAATATGGCACGCCGCTTAACCGCCAAGCGCATGGCGATTGCCGTATTTGACCAAGACGCAGCGCTGACCGCATCGCTGGCACGCGAAACACAATCAATCGCCGCCGCATCGCTGGCGGACATGGTGGCAAAACTTGCCCAGCCACGTGTGCTGTGGATGATGCTTCCTGCGGGCGAGATCACGGAGTCCACCCTCACCCAGCTGCACGCCTTGCTGGACAAAGGGGACACCATTGTGGACGGCGCTAATAGCAACTACAAAGATTCGGTTCGTCGTGCGGCGCAGTCCGAATCGCTCGGCTTTCGATACATAGATGCAGGCGTCTCAGGCGGCGTGCATGGACTTGCCAACGGTTACTGCTTGATGGTGGGCGGCAGCACGGGCGCACTTGCCGCCGTACAGACGTACCTCGAAGCGCTGGCACCCGCCGCCAATACGGGCTGGCTACACGCGGGGCCTGCGGGAGCAGGACACTTCACCAAGATGATCCACAACGGCATCGAGTACGGCATGATGGCAGCGCTGGCAGAGGGGCTTGCGCTCATTAAAGCCAAGCAAGAATGGGATATTGACCTTGCCCACGTCACCGAGCTATGGCGACACGGCTCGGTGGTGCGCTCGTGGTTGCTAGATTTGACGGCAGAGACACTCCAGAAAGATCAAAATTTGGACAACATTCGCGCCCACGTACCCGACTCGGGCGAGGGGCGATGGACCGTCAACGAATCCATCGAGCAAGGCGTTCCCACCCCTGTGATGACGATGGCGCTGATGTCGCGCTTTGCCAGTCAAGGCGCAGACGATTACGCCAGCAAATTACTGGCAAAAATGCGCCAAGGATTTGGCGGACACGCGGTCAGTCAAACGTAGGCGTTAGAATCCAGCCCTATCCGAGGAGCGCTGCAGTTTGGAACACACGCCCAAACGAGGCTCGGAAACATCGCTTGATGCTTCCCTAACTGCGCTC
This sequence comes from Burkholderiaceae bacterium, assembly GCA_031538565.1. Taxonomy (GTDB): domain Bacteria; phylum Pseudomonadota; class Gammaproteobacteria; order Burkholderiales; family Burkholderiaceae_C; genus JASGCK01. Next base: position 7,938 of record JAVKLS010000051.1, on the reverse strand, counting down.
ACCCACAAGCCTTGTGCGGTGAGACTCTCCTCTTGCGATGAATCTCCCAAACTTTGCTAGTGGTTACCTCAACCGCTTTAGAATTTTTGGAGATTCTCATGCCCGCACAGCAAAAATCCACCCCCACTCAAAAACCCGCAAAAAATGTTTTTGCCGATTACGCCATTGCCGATTTATCGCTTGCCGCGTGGGGACGCAAAGAACTCAACATTGCCCAAACCGAAATGCCTGGCTTGATGGCGATTCGCCAAGAGTTTGCCAAAGCGCAACCACTCAAAGGCGCTCGCATCACAGGCTCGCTGCACATGACGATTCAAACCGCCGTGCTAGTTGAAACGCTGCAAGCACTTGGTGCACAGGTGCGCTGGGCATCGTGCAATATCTTCTCCACGCAAGACCACGCGGCAGCGGCGCTGGTTGCTGCGGGCACGCCCGTCTTTGCGTACAAAGGCATGGATTTGAATGTGTACTGGGACTACACGCACCGCATTTTTGAATTCGACGGCAAAAAAGGAACGCCGCAAGAAGGTCCAAACATGATTTTGGATGACGGTGGTGACGCTACGCTCCTGATGCATTTGGGCGCACGCGCAGAAAAAGATTTGAAAGTGATTGCCAAACCAAAAAGCGAAGAAGAGATTTGTTTATTTAACGCCATCAAAGCCAAGCTCAAGCAAGACCCCACGTGGTACAGCCGTCGCCTCAAAAACATCATCGGCGTGACCGAAGAAACCACAACTGGCGTGCTGCGTTTGAATGAAATGTCGGCCAAAGGAACGCTAAAGCTGCGGGCCATTAACGTCAACGACAGCGTGACCAAATCTAAATTCGACAACTTGTACGGCTGCCGCGAGTCATTGGTCGATGCCATTAAACGCGCCACCGATGTGATGGTGGCAGGCAAAGTCGCACTCGTCGCAGGCTATGGCGACGTGGGCAAGGGCTCGGCACAGGCGCTGCGTGCGCTGTCCGCGCAGGTTTGGGTTACCGAAATTGACCCCATCAACGCTTTGCAAGCCGCGATGGAGGGCTTCAAAGTGGTAACCATGGAATACGCCGCCGACAAGGCTGACATTTTTGTGTCCGCCACGGGTAACAAAAACGTGATCACCTACAAACACATGGAGGCAATGAAAAACAACGCCATCGTGTGCAACATTGGACACTTCGACAACGAGATTGATGTGGCATCGCTTGAAAAATGCAAATGGGAAGAAATCAAGCCGCAAGTGGATCACGTCATCTTTCCGTCCAAAGATAAAAAGAACAGCAAAGCCAAACGCATCATCTTGCTGGCAAAAGGGCGGCTGGTAAACCTTGGCTGCGGCACGGGTCATCCCAGCTTTGTGATGAGTAGCTCTTTTGCCAATCAGACCATCGCACAAATTGAACTCTTTACCAAGACCAAAGACTACCAAGCGGGCAAAGTCTATGTGCTACCCAAACATTTGGACGAAAAGGTGGCGCGTTTGCATCTTGCCAAAGTTGGCGCAATGCTGACGGTGCTAACCAAGGAGCAGGCCGACTACATCGGTGTCAAGCAAAGCGGCCCCTACAAAACGGATACGTATCGCTACTAAGCTGCGAGACCTCTGATCATGGCCACGCCTATTTCATTTGAATTCTTTCCGCCCAAAACGCCCGAGGGCGTGGAAAAACTAGTGGGGGTGCGGCAAAAATTGTATGCACTCAAGCCTGAGTTTTTTTCCGTCACCTATGGCGCGGGAGGATCGACGCAGGATGGCACGCTGCAAACCGTGCAGTCCATTCTTACGGACGGTCACGCCGCCGCGCCGCACTTCTCCTGCATTGGCGCAAGCAAAGCCTCGGTACGCGCGCAGCTCGCCCAATTTCGGCAAGCGAACATCTGCCGCATGGTCGCGCTGCGCGGTGATTTGCCCAGCGGCACAGGCAGCTTTGGCGAGTTCCGCTACGCCAGCGAGTTAATTGAATTTATTCGCAGCGAAACAGGCGACGAATTCCACATCGAAGCGGGCTGCTATCCCGAAGTGCACCCGCAAGCCAAATCGCCCCAAGACGATCTGCAAGCCTACGCCACCAAAGTGCGGGCAGGTGCAAACTCTGCCATCACGCAGTATTTTTACAACGCCGATAGCTACTTTTATTTTGTCGAGGCAGCGCAAAAAATAGGCGCTCATATTCCCGTTGTGGCGGGCATCATGCCCATCATGAGCAGCTCACAGCTGATGCGTTTTTCAGATAACTGCGGAGCCGAAATTCCGCGCTGGATTCGTCTGCGCTTGCAAGCGTATGGCGACGACACTGCGTCCATCAAAGCATTTGGGCTAGACGTTACGACTCAGCTTTGCGAGCGACTGATTGCAGGCGGCGTGCCGGGGCTGCATTTTTATACGATGAACCAAGCTGCTGCCGCATCAGAAATCGTGCGACGGCTAGGCATCTAAACCCCCTCAAATTAGCGCGGCTTCTAATTGAAGCAGTGCAATTTTGCGCTCCAGCCCGCCCGCATAGCCCGTCATGGCCCCTGCACTGCCCACAATGCGGTGGCAGGGAACGATGATCGAAATTGGATTTTTCCCCACCGCTGCGCCCACAGCTCTAGCCGCTTGCGGGTTGCCAAGCGTTTTGCCAATCGCACCGTAGCTATTGGTTGCACCGCAAGCCACGCGGCTAATTTCGCGCCACACGCTTTGCTGGAATGCGGTGCCAGAGGACAGGTCAAGGGGCACATCAAACGCTTTGCGCTTTCCCAAAAAATACGCCTCTAGTTGCTGTGCCGTCTTGTTCAGCAAAAGATTGGCTGTATCGCTTTTTAGGGCAACTGGCCACGCAGCCATCTGCGCCGCGTCTGGCAAATGCTTTTGCCCTTGCATAAACCACGCGCCCACAAGTCCTTGGCGGCTGGCGGCAAGCAGCATAGAGCCGAGCGGGGTTGAAACCGTTTTAGTATGGATAGGCATTGGAAACGTCATAGGCTTTTGCATTCTTCTATTTGCGATAGTCGTACTTTTTGCACGATGATGACTTTAGCTACATTTTAAAAATGGGCGAACTCGTACAGATAGGGATAATGAGCGCCAACCACAAAGAGCGAGTGAGCTAGTCGCTTTGATTGGTGCGTCGATCCATTTCATTTATTTTTACGGAGTTACTCATGCAAAAACGTTTTACTCTCAAACTACTAGCGGCGTTTATAGTGGCTACGGTTGCTAGCACCGCAGCGATGGCTGCCCCAGACAAATCGCCCGTCAAAATGGCGGCAATTGTTGAGCTCTCGGGCGCGGGTGCCACCTCGGGTACGCAATTTAATAATGGCTTGCAATTAGCCGTCAGAGAAATCAACGCTGCAGGGGGCATCTTGGGTCGCCCGATTGAGCTGACCACCAACGACACGCAGTCCCAGCCTGGCGTGGCGTTATCGCTCACCAAGAAAGCCGTTGACCAAGACGTGTTTGCCATTTTTGGCCCCGTGTTTTCAGGTTCTATCAATGTGTCGATGAAGGAGTCGCAAAAAGCGGGCATCCCTAACTTCACAGGCGGCGAAGCAGCCAACATCACTATGCAAGGCAATCCTTACGTGTTTCGCACCAGCTTCACTCAGGCCACCGCCATGCCCAAAGCGGCTGCATACATCAGCAAACAAGCCAAGATTAAAAACTTAGTCATCATCTACGTGAACAACGATTTCGGCAAGGGCGGCCTTGAGATGATGAAAAAAGCGCTGGCAGGTACAGATACCAAAATCGTGGGCGAAATTTCTACCGACAGCGGACAAGTGGACTTCTCGGCTCCCGTCATCAAAGCCAAGCAAAGCAATGCCGATGCGCTGTTCATGTACGTCAACGAAGACGAATCCGCGCGTGCTTTGAAAGAACTTCGCAAGCAAGGTTGGACCAAACCCATTATTGGTGAGACCACACTCACAGGACAAAAAGTTATTGAGCTTGCAGGCGATGCAGCCAATGGCGCAATTGCCCACGTAGGCTTGACGGCGGATGCCCCCATCCCTGCCCTGCTCAACTACAAAGTCAAGTACGCCAGAGCTTATGGCTCGGAGACTGACCACAACGGCATCAAAGGCTACACAGCCGCTTATATTTTGAAAGCCGCCATCGAAAAAGCAGGCAAGTTTGACCGCAAAGCCGTTACCGACGCGTTGCACGGCATCAAAATTGACGCAAGCAAAAACCCCGGCGTTTTAATGAATGTGGGCTTTGACGACAAAGGCGACTTAGACCGCGAGTCGTTTTTGGTTGAAGTTAAAAATGGCAAGCAAGTAGTCATTGATGTGTTGCCACCACTAAATCCAGACAATGTCAACGCAAAAGTTGGCGATAAAAAACCCGCGAAAAAGTAAATCGAGAGATGACCCTCCCCATAGACTGATCGTCGTGGCGAGGGTCTTTTTTTTAAGCACCCGCCATGATTGACTTTCTCCAACTCGTCTTTAGCGGTTGCGCTACAGGCTCTATTTACGCTTTAGCGGCCTTGGGATTTACGCTTTTATGGCAGGCTGCGGGGACGATTAACTTCGCACAGGGCGAGTTCGTCATGCTGCCCGCATTTGTCATGCTGGCACTCCTATCCTTTGGTGCATCGATGCCAGTGGCGTTTGTGCTGACCGCCTTATTTGCCACCGGCATTTTGGGTTATGCGTTTAAGCGAACAATTGTTGACCCACTCTTCAAACACGGGATGATGCAAATTGTGGTGGCAACGATTGGTCTATCTATCGTTATCAAAAACGCCATGCGTGCAAGTTTTAGCGCCGAAGCACACCCCTTCCCAAGTCTTTTCGTCGACAGCCTTTTTCAAGTAGCGGGCGTCACCGTATCGACGGGCGAAGTTGGCACCCTGGTGTCCGCCTTAGTAGTGGTGTTTGGTGTGCAGACTTTTTTGGCTAAAACCATTACGGGTCGAGCCATGCAAGCCGTCGCGCAAAACACCGAAAACGCCGCTGTACTAGGCATTAACGTGCCCAAAATGATTTTTTATACCTTTGCCATCAATGCCGTACTGGCTTGCGTAGCGGCGGTATTGGTAACGCCTGTGTATCTGGCTAAGTTTGATATGGGCGACTCGCTGGGAACGAAGGCATTTTTTGCCGCCATCATCGGTGGATTCAACAATTCGCGCGGTGCGCTGCTGGGTGGTTTGATTGTGGGTGTAAGCGAAAACCTTGCTGCCGCCTACATCTCACCCGCCTACAAAGACGCCGTAGCGCTGGTGGTGTTTATGGTGGTCATTTTGTTTAGACCTCAAGGACTTCTGGGCAAACGCGAGGAGCGAAAAGTATGAGCAAAAAAAATATCGCGTTTGCCATCGTCTTTGCCGCAGCCGTGCTGGGCTTGCCGCCGTTTCTTAAAAACTACGGCATTTATATGTTTACCACGTGGTTGATTTACGTCATTGCTACTGCGGGGCTCAATTTAACCGTGGGCTACGCGGGTCAAAAGTCGCTGGGACACGCGGCGTTTTTTGGCATTGGTGCGTACAGCGTTGCCATCCTTTTAAAAATGGGAATCAGTTGGTGGCTGGGCTTGCCCGCCGCCATTGTTTTGTGCTTTGTGCTGGGCATCGTGCTGGGCTTTCCGGCGCTGCGCGTGCAAACCATTTATTTAGCATTTGCCACGCTGGGCTTTAACACCGCCGCTTGGCTAATCATGAAGAACGAAGAGTGGTTGACGGGCGGCTCGTTTGGCTTAAATGGCATTGCCCGTCCGACGGTGTTTGGTTATTCACTAGAAGGTGCTCTGCCTTATTACTACTTCGTGCTGGCAGTAGCTGCCGTGGTCATTGGTTTGCTGTGGGGACTGCTGCGCTCACCGTGGGGCAAGGCGTTTCAAGCACTGCGCGACAACCCCATTCGTGCCGAGAGTCTGGGGATTAACACACGCACCTACACGCTACTGGCCTTTGCTATCGGTGCGGTGTACGCGGGTATTGCGGGAGTGCTGTTTGCGTCCTTGGTGGACTTTATCGATCCCGCGCCCTTTGCCGTAGGCGCATCCATCATGATGTATTTAATGGTTGTGGTGGGTGGTTCGGGTTATTTCCTCGGCCCCTTACTAGGCGCGCTGGTCGGCATGGTCGTGCCTGACTGGATTCGCGATACGCTGCCCATGCTCTCCAACTGGTATCTCCCCATTTTTGGCACGACCGTCATCGTGATGATGGTATGGCTGCCCGATGGGTTGATGAGCATTCCCGATCGCATCAGAGCCAAGCGCGATGCCAAACTTGCCAGTGCTAAACGCGCAGCAGCAACAAGCGACATCGCAGCGGTGATGGCGCAAGGAGAGGCCAAATGAGCGACGCACCACTTCTTAAAGTGAGCGGACTCAAAAAAGCCTACGGCGCTATTCAAGCCGTAGACGGAGTAAGTTTTGAAGTCATGTCAGGTGAAATTTTTGGTGTGATCGGTCCCAACGGGTCGGGCAAAACCACACTCTTTAACTCCATGCTGGGGCAAATCACGCCCGACGCAGGAGCGATTGAATTAAACGGCCAAGACGTCAGCCGCTGCGGACCGCTGGCGCTTAGCCGTCTGGGCGTAGGACGCACCTTCCAAACTCTGCAAGTGTTTGGCAAGATGAGCGTGCGTGATAACCTCATCGTCGCCGCGCAAGAGCATCAAGGCACGATGCTCGGCCGTATGTTTGCGCCTAGCGATTCAGGGTTAGGCGCGCGCGCAGATGCCCTAATCCGCCGCTTTCGCATTGAGCACGTCGCAAGCTTAAAAGCAGGCACACTGAGCTACGGGCAGCAAAAGCTGGTGGATATTGCAATGGCGTTTATGGCGGAGCCAGACCTCGTGCTGCTAGACGAACCCTGTGCGGGCGTGAATCCGTCATTGGTTGGCGGCATCTCTACGCTGCTCAAAGACCTTAACCAAAATCCAAGTGGTCACAAAAAAAGCTCGTTCGTCGTAATTGAGCACAACATGGATTTTGTAATGGACTTGTGCCACCGCATCATGGTGATGGTTGAAGGGAGGGTGCTGGCAATTGGCACGCCCGCCGAAATTCGCGGCAATCGCGCTGTGCTTGAAGCCTATTTAGGAGCCTAAGATGAACACACAATTTGGCAGCGCATCCAGCAGCGAGTTTTGCATTGAATTTGACAACGTTCTTGCGGGTTACAAGGACTTCATGATCCTCAACAACCTCAGCCTCAAAGCTAGGCGCGGCAAAATTACGCTGCTGCTCGGCCCCAACGGGGCGGGTAAATCCACCGTTTTAAAAACCCTGTTTGGACTACTCACACCGCGCCAAGGGCGAGTGCTCATGAATGGCGAAGACATCGGCGGAATAAGCCCCAAAGCCTTACTGGCAAGGGGTGTGGCGTTTTTGCCGCAAGGACGAAATTTATTTCCGCAACTCACCGTGAAAGAAAATCTAGAACTGGGCGGCATCACGCTGGGGCAAAAAACAACCCACGAGCGCATACCCGAAGTGCTAAAGTTTTTTCCACGTGTGGTGCAACGCATGAACAGCCAAGCCAGCAGTCTCTCAGGGGGCGAGCAAAAGCAATTAGAAATTGCCCGCGCCCTACTTCTGCGCCCCAAAGTGCTTTTGATTGACGAGCCGTCGATTGGACTCTCGCCCATGGTGGTGCAAGACGTATTCAAATTGCTGCGCCGCTTGGCGGACGACGAAGGCACAACGGTGTTGATGGTCGAGCAAAACGTTAAAAGCGCACTCAAAATGGCAGATGAAGCAATTGCGCTGGAGTCGGGTCGCCTCGTGCTGTACAAGCGTGCGGATGAGTTATTGGCCGATCCAAATATCGAGCGATTGTTTTTGGGTGGACACGCTGGACTTACCCCAGTTTCACGGACGGTTAAATGTTTCGAAATTGAAACGGTTTGAGTGTACTCGCGCGAGGGTTATCCCCCGTGCTGGGCTGTGGACAACTCGCAGCGCCCCCCTTGGGCGCATGAAGCGAGTTGTCCAT
>JAVKLS010000050.1:0-7918 GCA_031538565.1 Burkholderiaceae bacterium | reverse complement strand
TCGCGGGGCTTGCGCCCCGCCTTGACCAATTCGACCATTTGCAATCTAAATTGCTCTGGGTACGGCTTGTTCTTCTCTCGCATTTCGGACTCCTTCTGTCTTATCGACAAAGTGTCCGTGAAATCGGGGTAACTTCACTTAGCTTTAAAGATCAGCGTGAATTAGACGGCCTTCCCGCCAAAATCGAATCGCTTGAGAGCGAACAAAGTTTGCTCCGTGCGGAGCTGGCACAAGGCGCAGTGTTCGCCCAAGACCCTGATCGTGCGAGCACCTTGCTCAAACGCGATGCAGACATTGAATCCGCCCTGATTTTGGCATTAGAGCGCTGGGAACAACTAGGCACAGCACCTGCGTAGCTTGCATAGGACACTGACATAGGGCACGGTCGCGGATGAGACCTGCTTTTAATTTATGCACTAGAGCGACTCGTCATAATAAAACCAACAATGATTCGCCTCTCGCACTTTAAGGATCTATCCACATGAACTGGGACTATTCACCAAAAACGCAAGACTTGCTGGCTCGCCTTCAAGCCTTTTTTGATGCACACATCTACCCAAATGAAGCGCGTTACCACGCCGAAATGAGCGCCTTTCGCGCCACAGGCAATGCCTGGCAAACACCCAAGCTCATCGAAGATCTAAAAATCAAAGCCCGGGCGACAGGGCTTTGGAATATGTTTTTACCCCATGCCTACAAAGGCAATGGCGGCATCTCTAATCTTGACTACGCGCCGCTGTGCGAATTGATGGGGCGTGTCGTGTGGTCCGGCGAAGTGTTTAATTGCTCCGCTCCCGACACTGGAAATATGGAAACCATTGCCAAATATGGCACCGACGCACAAAAGAAGGAATGGCTAGAGCCACTTTTGGCGGGCGACATTCGATCCGCATTTTTAATGACCGAGCCAGCAGTCGCGTCATCAGATGCCACCAACATTCAAACCAGCATACACCGCGAAGGTGACGAATACGTTATCAACGGACGCAAATGGTTTAGCTCTGGCGCAGGCAACCCGCACTGCAAAATTTTTATCGTGATGGGCAAAACCGATCCCGACGCACCGCGCCACGCGCAGCAGTCTATGGTGCTAGTGCCTCGCAATACCAAAGGCGTGACGGTGCTGCGCCATCTCAGCGTTTTTGGTTACGACGACGCACCGCACGGCCACATGGAAGTGTTGCTTGAAGACGTACGCGTTCCGATTGCCAACATCATGCTGGGCGAAGGACGTGGTTTTGAAATTGCACAAGGTCGCTTAGGGCCTGGGCGCATCCATCACTGTATGCGCTCCATTGGCGCAGCGGAACGTGCACTCGAGATGATGTGCGACCGACTACTTTCCCGCACCGCATTTGGAAAAAAACTCTCCGAACAATCCGTTTGGCACGAGCGCATTGCCGAATCGCGCTGCCTGATTGACCAGGCAAGACTACTCACACTCAACGCCGCACGCATGATGGATGTGGCAGGCAACAAAGCGGCGCAAGCGGAAATCGCCATGATTAAAGTAGTCGCACCGCAAGTCTCCAACAAGGTAGTGGACTGGGCGATTCAAGCCCATGGTGGTGGCGGTGTCAGTCAAGATTTTTGGTTAGCAGAAGCTTACGCACATCAGCGCACAATCCGATTGGTCGATGGCCCAGACGAAGTGCACCGCAACGCTATTGCCAAAATTGAGCTGGCTAAACGCGGGGAAAAGAAATTAAAAACGCTGGTGCCGGAGAGATGAATCGAACACCCGACCTTCTCATTACGAATGAGCTGCTCTACCGACTGAGCTACACCGGCACACCAAGGTTTTAAATTATAAAGGGGCTACTACTCTGCGCTGGAAACTGCGCTTTATGCCGTATCAATGCTTGGTTTTGCTGATCGGAATCGAAATAGCGCTGCGGTTTTTAAGCAAACGCTCCGTGCTGATCGGGGTATCAGATGACTGCATAAACTCAGCGTCGGTCAGTGGCACGGGGGCGCATTCTAGGGCAATTTCTAACACGCGATCAATCCAGCGCACAGGAATAATTTCTAAATTATTTTTGACATTAGCGGGGATATCCGCAAGGTCTTTAAGATTGTCCTCTGGTATCAACACCGTCTTGATACCACCGCGCAAAGCGGCAAGTAATTTCTCTTTGAGGCCACCGATCGCCGTGACTTCACCGCGCAAAGTGATTTCACCCGTCATGGCCACATCGGCACGCACAGGAATCCCTGTCAGCGCCGAGACCATCGCCGTCGTCATTGCTGCGCCTGCGCTTGGGCCGTCTTTGGGCGTGCCACCATCAGGGACATGGATATGGATATCTTTTTTTTCAAACACCGCCTCGGCTATACCCAAAAACCGTGCTCGGCTGCGAACCACGCTGCGCGCAGCTTCTACCGACTCTTTCATCACATCCCCCAGAGATCCCGTGCGAATGATGACGCCCTTGCCAGGCATCACTGCCGCCTCTAGGGTGAGTAAGTCGCCACCGACTTCCGTCCAGGCCAACCCTACGACTTGTCCTACTTGATTCTCCCGTTCGGCGCGTCCAAAGTTAAATTTACGAACACCCAAAAAATCTGCCAGGTTATCGCTGCTGACGACTACCCTTCCCTTATACGTTTTAAGCTGAATACCTTTAACCACTTTTCGGCAAATGCTGGAGAGATCGCGCTCCAAATTGCGAACGCCTGCCTCGCGGGTGTAGTAGCGAATCATGTCGCGAATCGCGCCCTCCCCGACCACCAACTCTTCAGGTGCAAGCCCATTATTTTTAAGTTGTTTGGGCAACAAGTAGCGCATCGCGATATTGGTTTTTTCGTCCTCGGTATAACCCGACAAGCGAATCACCTCCATGCGGTCTAGCAGCGCAGGGGGAATGTTCAGCGTGTTTGATGTGGCGACAAACATCACGTCACTCAAATCAAAATCAAGCTCAACGTAGTGGTCGCTAAAGGTATGGTTTTGCTCGGGGTCTAGCACCTCAAGCAATGCGCTCGATGGATCACCCCGAACGTCAGATCCCATTTTGTCAATTTCATCCAACAAAAATAGTGGGTTGCGTGTGCCTACTTTGCTGAGGTTTTGCAGTAACTTTCCAGGCAGTGCGCCAATGTAGGTGCGACGATGTCCGCGAATTTCCGCTTCATCGCGCATTCCGCCCAGCGCCATGCGGACATATTTTCTGCCAGTCGCTTTTGCAATTGATTGACCCAACGATGTCTTTCCCACACCTGGGGGACCTACCAAACACAGGATGGGACCTTTGAGCTTGCCCACGCGCTGCTGCACCGCAAGATACTCCAAGATGCGCTCTTTGACTTTTTCAAGTCCAAAGTGGTCTTCATTTAAAACGCTATCAGCAAGCACAAGGTCATGCTTGATTTTTGTTTTTTTGCTCCACGGCAAGCCAATGAGCACATCGACATAGTTGCGGATAACCGCTGCCTCGGACGCCATTGTCGACATGGTTTTAAGCTTGGCAACTTCTTTCAACGCTTTCTTTTCCGCGTCCTTTGGCATCTTGATTTGTTTAATTCTTTTTTCAAGCGCAGCAGCGTCAATGCCATCTTCGCCTTCGTTCAGTTCTTTTTGGATCGCCTGCGCTTGCTCACGTAAATAGTAATCGCGCTGATGTTTATCGACGGCTTTTTTAACTTGTCCGCGAATTTTTTTATCCACATTCAAAATCTCGATTTCACCCTCAAGCTGCGAGAGCAAAATTTTCATCCGTGCCAGCACATCGATCGTGGACAAAATGCGCTGCTTTTGCTCCAACTTAAAGGGTACGTGCGAGCTAATCGTATCGGTCATACGGCTCATATCGTCAAGACCTGCAATCGAGGCCATGATCTCCGCGGGAATGCGGCGACTCAGCTTGGTATAGGCCTCAAAGCTCTCAATGACCGCACGGCGCAAAGCTTCTAGCGCGGCACGTTGCTTTTCTTTGTAGATAAATTTTTCTGCTGATTCTGGGGGAATCAGCGGCATGACTTCGGCCGCAAAAATTGCGTCCTCCATCAAACGGATGTCGAGCACCTTAGCGCGCTGCAAGCCCTCAATAAGCACCTTGACTGTGCCGTCTGGCAGTTTGAGCATTTGAAGGATATTTCCCACGCAGCCCATGCCGAACATATCGTCAATCGAAAGGTCTTCGCCCTTGTCCTCCAGCGGCTCTTCAGCGTTGGTTTTGCCAACCTCTTTTTCCGCGCTTGTTGCTAGATTTTTTTGTGTGAGCAGCAATACGCGCTTGGCGCTGGCCATTGCGATTTCGAGTGCGCGAATGCTTTTGACCCGCCCCACAAACAAGGGAATCACCATGTTGGGGTAAAGCACCACATCGCGCAGCGGGATTAGCGGAAGTACCGTACTTTCCTCAGCCAAAAGGGTCTGCGTGGACATGATTACGCCGCTTTAGACTCTTGCCTGTACACCAGCAAAGGAGGACGATTGTCAGCAATCGTGCTGGCGTCAAGCACTACTTTCTCCACATTCGTCAGACTAGGCAAATCAAACATGGTGTCAATTAAGGCCTGCTCAAAAATAGAACGCAATCCGCGTGCACCGGTTTTTCGCTTCAGCGCTTTTTGAGCCGTGGCAACCAGTGCATCAGGCTGCACCTCCAGCTGCACACCTTCTAGCGCCAACATTTGCTCGTATTGTTTGACCAGCGCATTTTTAGGTTTGGTGAGGATCGCTATAAGGGCTTTTTCGCTCAACTCGTCGAGCGTGGAGACCACAGGCAACCGACCAATAAGCTCTGGAATGAGTCCATATTTAATCAAGTCCTCAGGCTCTACATCTTTAAAAAGTTCGGTGAGATTGTGATTTTTTTTGCTTTTAACTTCCACCGAAAATCCAATTCCCGTCGCTTCGGTACGCGCCCCAATCACCTTGTCTAGCCCCGCAAATGCACCGCCACAAATAAACAAAATGTTTGATGTATCCACTTTTAAAAATTCGGAATTCGGCACTTTTCGTCCACCCGATGGCGGCACATTTGACACCGTGCCCTCAATAATTTTTAGCAACGCCTGCTGCACACCCTCGCCAGACACGTCCCGAGTAATGGATGGGTTTTCGGTTTTGCGCGAAATTTTGTCGATCTCATCGATAAACACAATCCCCTGCTGCGCTTTGTTCACGTCGTAATCGCAGGCTTGCAACAACTTGGTGATGATGCCCTCTACGTCTTCGCCGATATAGCCTGCCTCGGTAAGCGTAGTCGCATCCGCCATCGCAAATGGAACCTCTAAAGTGCGCGCCAGCGTTTGCGCCAAAAGCGTTTTGCCAGATCCTGTAGGACCAATGAGCAAGATGTTGCTTTTGCTTAGTTCGACATCCGATTTTTTAGCGCGGCTTTGAAAGCGAATGCGCTTGTAATGGTTATAAACCGCCACAGCCATGGTGCGCTTGGCAGCCTCTTGTCCAATGACATAACTATCCAGACTGCGTTTAATTTCTGCGGGGGTTGGTACGCCGTCCTTGGTTTCGCGAGCGATGGGATCAGGCAGCTCCTCGTCCAAAACGTCATTGCAAAGCGCAATGCACTCGTCACAGATAAAAACCTTAGGACCTGCAATCAGCTTACGGACTTCAGCTTGGTCTTTATTGCAAAACGAGCACGACAAAGACGCGCCTAACCCTTTAGCTTTAGCATCTGTTTTGACTGGCGTTGATTTTTTATCGCCCATACTTAGCTAGCAACGGGTGCGTCGCCGCTTGGACGCTGGGCAATGACTTGATCGACCAAGCCATAAGCCTTGGTCTCTTCTGCGCTCATCCAATAATCGCGCTCCATGTCTTTGGCAATTTTTTCAAGCGACTGGCCTGTGCGCTCTGCCAAAATTTTATTAAGTTGCTCGCGTGTTTTTAAAATTTCTCGCGCCGAAATTTCTATATCAGCCGCCGTGCCGCGCGCCCCACCCGAGGGTTGATGAATCATCACGCTGGCGTTGGGCAATGCAATGCGTTTACCTTTGGCGCCTGCCGCAAGCAAGAACGCGCCCATGCTAGCTGCCATACCCGTGCACAGCGTCGAAACGTCGGGCTTAATGAAATTCATGGTATCAAAAATCGCCAACCCTGCACTAACCGAACCACCTGGCGAATTGATGTAGAGGTGAATATCTTTCTCTGGATTTTCACTCTCCAAAAACAACATTTGCGCGACCACCAAATTGGCCATGTAGTCTTCCACGGGCCCCACCAAAAAGATGATGCGCTCTTTGAGCAGGCGTGAATAAATATCGTAAGCGCGCTCACCGCGTCCCGACGTTTCAATCACCATAGGAACCATGCCAAGCCCCTGCGTGTCCATCGCGTGATCACTCCCCCGCGATGGGTGCTGCGCGCGATTCGTAGTAGGGGTAAACATGGCGCTGTCCTTTTAAATAGAGATCGGGGAAATTATTGCTGAGCCATGAGCTCGTCGAAGTCGATTGACTTGGAGACGACTTTGGCTTTTGCAAGCACGAACTCGGTGACATTGTTTTCCATCAAAATGGCGTCGACTTCGCCAAGACGCTGACGGTCACCCATGTACCACTTCACGACCTCCTCTGGCTTTCCATAGCTGGCAGCTAGTTCTGCCACATGGGCCTTAATCTGCTCCATCGTGGTTTGCAAGCTGTTGGCTCGCACAAACTCCGACACAATCAAACCAAGGCGCACGCGGCGCTCGGCTTGCCCCGTAAAAAGCTCTTCTGGAATCGGGGCTTTGTCCGCATCTTTAATGCCGCGCTGTTTAAGCTCGGCGCGTGCGCCTTCCTGCATTCGGTTGACCTCTGATTGCACAATCGATTTTGGCAATTCAAGCTCAGCGATGCTAATCAGCGCATCCATCACCGCCACTTTATTTTTGCTTACCAAGCGGAATTTGACTTCACGCTCTAAGTTGTTGCGGATATCGGTACGCAGTCCTGCCACAGTCGCATCCTTCACGCCCAGAGACTTGGCCAACTCGTCGTTGACATCGGGCAAATGCGCGGACTCGCACTTCCTAATCGTGACCATGAAATCGGCTGTTTTCCCAGCAACTTCTTGGTTTTGGTAGTCTTTCGGGAATGTTAATTGGAGCGCCTTGCTCTCGCCTGGCTTCATGCCGCGCACGGCGTCGTCAAACTCTTGCAGCATTTGACCTTCACCTACCAGAAATTGGAAGTCGTTGGCCTTACCACCTTCAAACACTTCGCCATCCATCTTGCCTTCAAAGTCCACCGTCACGCGGTCGCCCGCCTCCACACCAGCATCCATGCCGCGCTGGGCAAAGCTGCGACGCTGCTTTTGCAAAATAGCGACGGTTTTGTCTATCGCGGATTCAGTCACTTCGGTAGTGTATTTTTGAATTTCGACACCAGTCAAATCTTGAATCGTGACCGTGGGATACACCTCAAAAATCGCTTCAAATTTAAGCTCGTCACCACCTTCAGTAGCCGCCATTTCGTTGATGGTGGGTTGACCTGCAACGCTTAGTTTTGCCTCCATCACGGCATCGTTAAAAGCGCGGCCCACGTGCTCGTTCATCGCTTCGTACTGAGCCGAGTAGCCATATTGCTGCGCAACGATATTCATAGGCACTTTGCCTGGACGAAAACCCGCCATCTTGACGGTTTTGGCAATTTTTTTAAGCCTTTTCTCCACTTCTTCGTTTAATACTTTTGCCGAAAGTGTGAGGATAATTTTTCGCTCTAATTTGTCGAGCGTTTCAACGTTAACTGCCATGATGCAAGTGCCTTCAAGAGGTGAGTAGAAAAGAAAATTGATTTTAGCATTGAGCCACTCGCTGGCAGGTTGAACCTAGCCACAAAAATAGACAGTGGATTCCTTTGAAGGTTTTAATCAACCCCAAAGGAGGACAGAAATGTCAAAACGGCATAGTGATCAATTTAAGCAAGAGGCGGTGGCGTATGCGCTGTCAAACAAAGACAAGCC
>JAVKLS010000049.1:0-9901 GCA_031538565.1 Burkholderiaceae bacterium | reverse complement strand
TCCTTGCGCGGTTGTGGTCTCAGCAACGGCTACCAAGGCGCCAAGTTTTTTGCTAAAGACAAGTCGATAAAGGTGTTTATTCATAGCGCAAGTTCCCCGAGGCTGCCCACGAAGTCACATTAAAAAGATTTTGGCATTTTATTAGGTAAAGCCCTGCCTTCCCGCGCCCCGTGAAAGATAAGCAAAAAAATGCGCTTTGTTGTTTAAAATCAAACTGGTTATTTTCACAACCTGCCGCAAAAATCATGCAAAAACCAACCCCCACGCTATCGCCCTCCGCTATCGCGCTTTTGCTGGCTGATTTGCAAGAGCGGTTTAAATCCAAGTTCACCGCCGCGCTTGCTGTGCGCGAACAGCACGGACGCGATGAGTCGTCGTTTTCCGTGCCGCCGCCCGATGCCGTGGTGTTTGCCGAGGTCACGCAGGATGTGTCCGATACCGTTGCCCTTTGTGCCCGCTACCGCGCACCCGTTATTGCGTTTGGTGTAGGCTCGTCGCTGGAGGGGCATCTGCTGGCCGTGCAAGGCGGCGTCAGTCTTGACGTCTCGCGCATGAACAAAGTTCTTGCCATTCACGCCGAGGACTTAACCGTGACGGTGCAGCCTGGCGTGACGCGCAAGGCGCTCAACGAGGCTATCAAGCACACGGGCTTATTCTTCCCCATTGACCCCGGTGCGGATGCGTCAATTGGCGGAATGTGCGCCACACGCGCCAGCGGAACCAATGCCGTGCGCTACGGCACCATGCGCGACAACGTGCTGGCGTTAGAGGTCGTCACCGCCAGCGGCGAGGTCATTCGCACGGGCACGCGAGCCAAAAAAAGCAGCGCAGGCTACGACCTCACGCGGCTCATGATTGGCTCGGAGGGCACGCTGGGCATCATCACAGAAATCACACTCAAGGTCTATCCACTGCCCGAGGCGATTAGCGCAGCGGTGTGCTCGTTCCCCAGCATTGAGGCCGCCGTTCGCACCACGATTCAAATCATCCAAATGGGCATTCCGATTGCGCGAGTCGAGCTCATTGACGCCAACACCGTGCGAATGATTAATCGCTACGCCAAACTCAGTTTGCACGAGGGCGCGATGCTGCTGATGGAGTTTCACGGCTCGCCCAGCAGCGTGAAAGAGCAAGCCGAGGCGGTGCAGGCCCTTTCTGCCGAGCGCCACGGCGAGGCCTTTGAGTGGGCCACCACGCCCGAGGAGCGCACGCGGCTGTGGACGGCGCGGCACAACGCCTATTTTGCGGGCGTGCAAAGTCGCCCAGGCTGCAAGGTTATTTCCACCGACACCTGCGTGCCCATTTCGCGTTTGGCGGACTGTTTGCTCGAATCGGTTGCACAGGTTGATGCTTCGGGAATTCCGTACTTTTTAGTCGGGCACGTGGGCGATGGCAACTTCCACTTTGGTTATTTGATAGACCCCAACAACGCCGTCGAACGCGACACGGCGGAGGCGCTCAACCACAAACTGGTGGAGCGCGCGCTGGCGCTGGGCGGTACGTGCAGCGGTGAGCACGGCGTGGGCTTGCACAAAATGGATTTTTTAGTCGCCGAAACGGGCGCGGGCGCAGTCCACATGATGCGGACGATTAAGCAAGCGCTAGATCCGCTGGGAATTATGAATCCGGGGAAGATTTTTATGCAGCCGAACGCAGCCGCTCAATGTCCCGTTGAAGTAAGTCATTGACGAGCGCAGATAAATCAAGCCCCTTCATTTGTGCTTTTTGACTCAAGTAGTCTTGTATCGAGGCATCCAAATAAATGGGGCACTGAAATATTCCGCTGGAATTAAAAAACTTACCCCGAACACCCTTGCTGAAGTCGTAGTCATCTTTCATGGTTTTGCTCTTTTAAAATACATCACGATTACAGGTCATTATTGCGGTATTGCCAGGCCTCGCGCTTATTAGCGGGGCGTGCTGAGATAATGCGAATTGTGACATTTTTAGGATTGTGCTCAATAAAAGTATGCACAACGACGAGCTCACGCAAATCTTCTACCCACCCAATTGTTACCCACCGATCCTCTAGATCGCTATGCTCTTCATCGTAAATGGTGAGCGCCTGAGCGTCTCGAAAAACAGCTGTTGCGCGCTCAAATGGCACACCATGCTTGCGCAAATTCATCTGCGCTTTTTGAACATCCCATTCAAATTGGTATTGCTGAGGCGTGGTCATAGGTCTTGCTTACTCAGTACTCGCTTTCAATTTGTCAATTAAGCCATTCAACTCATCCAGCGAACCAAAGCCAATCGACAGCACGCCTTGGTCTTCAATGCGCCCACTCCGCCGAACGCGCTTTTTAATCGTAATATCCACCGTCGCCGCCAGCAAATCGGCAAGCTCTTCTTCCACGCGTTTAATGTCGCGCGCCTTTTCCGATTTGGGGCGACTGGGTTTGAGTGAAAACTCGGCGCTAATTTTTTTAACCAAGCTTTCGGCTTCGCGTACCGACATTTTTTTAGCAATGACTTGGTTTGCCGCCGTGATTTGCGCAGCTTTGTCCAGCGACAACAAACAACGCGCATGCCCCATGTCTAGGTCGCCCGCAACCAACAAGTCTTGCACGGGCTGGGCTAAGTTCAGTAACCGCAGCAAGTTCGTTGCCGCGCTGCGCGAGCGTCCAACCGCAGCCGCAGCCGCTTCGTGCGTTAGGCCAAACTCTTTGATGAGGCGACTCAGTCCCTGCGCTTCTTCTAGCGGGTTTAAGTCTTCGCGCTGCATATTTTCAATGAGCGCCATCACCGCCGCCGCTTCGTCTGTGACGTCTTTGACCAGCACGGGAACCGTCTCTAGACCCGCCAACTTGGCAGCGCGAAAGCGGCGCTCGCCCGCAATAATTTCGTATTCGGCAGGCGCGCCCACCGCCAAGCGCCTAACCAAAATGGGCTGCATGATGCCCTGGGTTCGAATGCTTTCTGCCAACTCGTAGAGCGCGCCCTCGTCCATGTGCGTGCGGGGTTGGTATTTGCCCGCCACCAACTGGTCCAAGCGCAGCGTGCTTGTGGCGCCAGCTGCGGCATGGAGATCAACTGCGGGTGCATCTAAAGCTGTCGGGCCTAGCAAAACCTCTAAGCCACGACCCAATCCTTTTTGTTTTTTAACGACCATTTTTTGCTCTTTACTTTGGTTTCAGTTTTCTAATCACATTTTTTTGATGCGCGCAACCATCTCGGCGGCAAAGGCGGCGTAGGCTTGTGCGCCTTTGGATGATTTGTCAAAAATGATGCCGGGCAAGCCGTAGCTGGGCGCCTCTGCTAGGCGAATATTGCGCGGAATGACGGTATCAAACACTTTGTCGGCAAAGTGCGCTTTGAGCTGATCGCTTACCTGCACTTGCAGCGTAATGCGCGGGTCAAACATCACCCGCAGCAGTCCAATAATTTGCAAGTCTTTGTTTAGGTTGGCGTGAACTTGTTTGATGGTGTTCACCAAGTCGGTTAAGCCCTCTAGAGCAAAGTATTCGCACTGCATGGGCACAATCACGCCGTTGGCCGAGCACAGACCGTTCAGCGTGAGCATGGACAGCGAGGGCGGGCAGTCGATGAGCACAAAGTCGTATTCATCGCCCACCGCCATCAGCGCTTGTTTTAGTCGCACTTCGCGGCGCTCCACGTCCACCAGCTCGACTTCCGCGCCCGTCAGTTCGCGGTTTGCACCGAGCACGTCGTAGCCACATTTTTCGCTTTTTATCCGCGCCTCAGCAATCGAGGCAGACTCGAGCAGCACATCGTAAATGGTTGCGCGCAGTGCGCGCTTATCAACGCCAGAGCCCATTGTGGCATTGCCTTGCGGGTCTAGGTCCACCATCAATACGCGCTGACCAATTTGCGCCAATCCTGCCGACAAGTTGACGGTTGTGGTTGTTTTGCCCACTCCCCCTTTTTGATTGGCGACACAGAAAATTTTAGCCATTTTGTCCCTTTGTTTTTATCGTTTTCACACGCTTAACCCAGCGCCAACCGCACCCCAAAACCCACCAAGCACAGACCTGCCAATTTTTCCAAAGCCGTTTTGATGGCGGGCGTTGCCCGAAGTCGCCCCGCCATTAAAGATACCAAGGTCACCGCCAACACACAATACGCCAGCGTAATGATCGCCACCGTGGCGGACATGACGGCAAACGTCAGCAGTCCTGCGTGCGCCGCAGGATCAACAAACTGCGGGAAAAAAGCCATGTAAAACAAAATCGGCTTGGGGTTAAAAATCGTAATGACAAAGGCTTGCCGAGCATAATGCCCTGGCTGCATGGTTAATACGGGGGCCGCACCCGCTTTGGCCAACAACATCTTCGCACCCAACAACACCAAATACACCGCGCCCACCCACTGCAAAACAAGCAACACCTGCGGGTTCGTTGCCAGCAAGGCCGCCACGCCCGCCACCGCCAGCCAGAGCAAGGTTTGATCGCCCACCATTAAACCCAGCGTTGCCGCCAGGCCTGCGGCAAACCCGCCCTTGCTAGTCGAGATGGCAAGCGCCAAATTGCCTGGGCCTGGGATAAGTAGAAAAATAATAACGGCGCCAACAAAAGCGCCGTAGTCTTGAATGCCAAACATAAGAGGTCTTAAAAATCAATTGCGCCGATCATACTCGCCCGCCTAAACGTCTGCGCCGCCCAGCCAAACCAAGCAACGAGCCTCATCCAACCCGGGCACCGCAAGATGCTCCACGTGAAACACGCGCACACCGCTTGGCAGCGCGGATAACTCATCCTGCGCGGGCTGCGCCTTCATCGCCATCCACACGCCGTCCGCAGACAGAAGTGGCCGCGTGAGCGAAGTAAAATCAAACAACGAGGCAAAGGCGCGACTAGTAATCACATCAAATCCTTGCTCCGCATCGATGGCGGCGGGCAAGCCCTCCACCCGCGAATGCAATCCTTGGAGGTTGCCAAGCCCAAGCGCCGAGGCGGCTTGTCGAATAAACGCCGCTTTTTTTCCGACTGCGTCCACACAAACAACCCGCACTGCAGGGCAGCAAATGGCAACCACCACACCCGGCAACCCCGCGCCCGCGCCCACATCCAAAACACGCGGCGTCGAACGCCGCAAAGCAAAAAGGCGCGCTTGCAGCGAAGGAATGATTGCCATCGAGTCGAGCAAGTGATGCGTCAGCATTTGGTCTGCGCCGTGTATGGCGGTTAGGTTATAGACCTTGTTCCATTTGGCAATTAGGTCTAAATAGTCCAGCAATTGTTGTTGCTGCGCATCACTAAGCGCAAGGCCTAGCGCCGCCAAGCCGCCCTGCAATTTCTCTCGCAACTTTTCTTGCAGCGCCGCGCTCATTCCGAATCAAGCGCGGATGCGCCTAGCGCGTTTGCCGCACCGCGCCTTGCCCGCCAGCGCTTAAGATGGATTTGCAAAAGTGAAATGGCCGCGGGCGTAACACCCGACACACGGCTCGCCTGCCCCAAAGTTTCGGGCTTAAATTTTGTCAGCTTTTGCCGCACCTCAATACTAAGCGCCGCGACTTGTGCGTAGTCAAAGTCGGCAGGAAGTCTGGTGTTTTCTTGTGCGGCGGCACGTTCAACTTCGTCTTTTTGTCGCTCGATATAACCCGCATACTTGGCGGAAATTTCCACCTGCTCAATCACTGACTTCTCGAAATCGTCCGCATTTGGCGGCGCGCTTAAATCAGGCGACGCCAGCGTCTCGCCGTCTAGCTTGGTTAGGCTCATCAAGCCCGCGTAACAAACATCGGGGCGGCGCAGCAAGTCCGCCGCGCTGTGTTCGTGATCAATGGCTTTGCCCAGCACGCGCTCGGCCTCGGCGCTGGTAAGATTTTTAGGACTAACCCACAGCCCACGCAGGCGCTCAGTTTCACGTGAAACGGCATCGCGCTTGCGGCAAAAAGCCGTCCAGCGCACATCGTCCACCAATCCTAGCTCGCGCCCCTTTTCGGTGAGTCTGGCGTCGGCATTGTCTTCGCGCAGCTGTAGACGATATTCCGCCCGCGAGGTAAACATACGGTACGGCTCGCTCACGCCTTTGTTGATGAGGTCGTCCACCAGTACGCCAAGGTAGGCTTCGTCGCGACGCGGCAACCATGCGCCCACGCCTCGGCATTGCAACGCGGCATTCATGCCAGCAAACAAGCCTTGGGCGGCGGCCTCTTCATAGCCCGTTGTGCCATTGATTTGTCCTGCAAAAAACAATCCGCCAATTTGCTTGGTTTCAAAGCTAGATTTGAGCGAGCGCGGATCAAAATAATCGTACTCGATGGCGTAGCCTGGACGCAAAATGTGCGCGTTTTCTAGTCCGCGCATGGAACGCACCAGCGCGTATTGAACATCAAACGGCAGGCTGGTTGAAATGCCGTTGGGGTAGTACTCGTGCGTTGTCAGTCCTTCGGGCTCTAAAAAAATTTGATGGCTTTCTTTGTCGGCAAAGCGGTTGATTTTGTCTTCGACGCTGGGACAATAGCGTGGCCCTACGCCCTCAATTTTCCCCATAAACATGGGGCTGCGGTCAAAGCCTGCACGGATGATGTCGTGCGTTTGGTTGTTGGTGTGCGTGATGTAGCACGGCACTTGCTCGGGGTGCATGGCTTTATTGCCCATGAAGCTAAACACAGGCGCGGGGGAGTCGTCGCCCAGCTGGCGCAGACACTGCGCAAAATCGATGCTGCGCCCATCAATGCGCGGCGGGGTTCCTGTTTTAAGGCGGCCTTGCGGTAGCTTGAGCTCTTTAAGTCTGGCAGATAAGCTAATCGCAGGCGGATCGCCCGCCCTGCCCGCTTGATAGTTTTGCAGCCCAATGTGAATGCGCCCATCCAAAAACGTACCGGCCGTTAAAACCACGGCGCGGCTTTTAAATCGAATTCCGCTTTGCGTGACCGCGCCCACCACGCGCTCTTGCCCGTCCACGTGCTCGACCATTAAGTCGTCGCAGGCCTGTTGAAATAGCCAAAGATGGGGCTGGTTTTCTAAGCGACGGCGAATCGCGGCCTTATACAAAACGCGGTCCGCTTGGGCTCGTGTGGCACGCACCGCAGGGCCTTTGCTGGAGTTCAAAATCCGAAATTGGATGCCCGCTTCGTCTGTGGCTAGCGCCATCGCTCCGCCCAGCGCATCAACCTCTTTAACCAAATGTCCTTTGCCAATTCCGCCAATGGACGGATTGCAGCTCATTTGACCCAGCGTTTCAATATTGTGCGTGAGTAGCAGCGTTGTTGCGCCCATGCGAGCGCTTGCCAACGCGGCCTCTGTGCCCGCGTGTCCGCCGCCGACGACGATCACGTCAAATAGTGTGGGATATTGCATTGCTTGATTCTAGCTTTGCACCACAAAGCCAAGCGAGGCGCACAGCCCTATTGGCCGATCGCCTTGCCGCCTTGTGGGCGCAAGCGCAAAGGGCGCGCACAAAAGCTCGGCATAACGCGCCACAATGGCCAGGCCTAAGCCAACGCCAAAGCTGGGGGCGCCGCCGCGCCGCGCCAATTGCTGCGAATCGTGCGCCTGCGTCCAGCGGTTTTTATAAAATGCCGCATCCTGCTCACCCATTCCTGCGCCCTCGTCTTGCACCGCCAATAGCGCCCTGCGCGGCTCACCCGCAAGCAAAGACACCGACACTGTGACCTTTTTTTCTACCTCGCCCAGTCCGTAGCGAAAAGCGTTGTCAATTAAGTTATCCAGCGTCGCATCCAGCAGCACGCGGTGTCCGAAAACAAAAACACCGCCAGGCACGTCCAAGCCATCGGCGCCAAAATCAACCCCCAGCGCATCGGCGCGCGCCAAATGACGCAGCACCGCCGCACGCGCCACTTCGGTTAAATCAATTTCAACTAAAGAAACCGCGTACTCGGCCTCATCGGCAAAGGCCAGCGCCAATAGTTGATCAACTAAATGGCTGGCGTGATCCACACCTTGCAAAAGTTTGCTCATGCGCTCGCACACCAAAGGCGCATCGCTTAATGTGAGCGCGTGCTCGGCTTGCAGGCGAATACCTGCCAGAGGGGTTCTCAACTCATGGGCGACGTTGCCCGAGAACTGGCGCTGCGCCTGGATGCTGGACTGCAGGCGGTCAAACAACGAGTTCATGGCCAGTCCTAGTCTTGCAATATCTGCTGTTCGCGCCCGCTCCGCCAAAAGACTGGGCACGTGCTGCAAGTCCGTTGCATCGCGCCCCTCCACCGCTTTTTGCAAATCCAGCAGCGGCGCCAAATCCACACGCACCTGCCTACGCAACCACCACGCCAGCACGAGCAGCAAGAGCACTTGCGGCGCCAAACCCGCCAACAGCAACTGCTGAATCATGCGGCTGCGGCTGTCCGTCGTCTGCGCCACCACCACCACATAGCCCCCAAGTTTGTAGCGCGGCAGCGTGACCACGCGCACCGCTCGCCCAGAGTAACTGCCATCGCTCCAAACGGGCGAAAAACCCTCTGCCTGCGCGGCAGGGCGCAGCGCGGCATGACCCGCAATCAAGCCGCCTGAGTGACGCCAAATTGAAAAGTAATTGGACTCCGTTTGATCAAACAGCACCGCGCTCATTTCCGCATCGGTCAGACTCAAAATCGGTTCACCCTTGGCATTGCTTTGCATTTGCGCCGACAGCGCGTAAGCATCGTCCAACAGCGAGCGGTCATAGGCCTGCATCACAAAATAGTAGGCCAACCCCATCACCAGCGCAAAACCTAGCGCCCACGTCAGGCACAGCGGCCACAGCAAATGCACCAAAAGTTTGTGCCGCAGCGAAGGCTTACGCAGCGAGTCCACCTAGCCCCTCCAACTGCGCGCCTGCTTGCACACGATAACCCAGTCCACGCACCGTGACAATAGTCGCGCCCGTCCCCACCAAGCGCTTACGCAAGCGCGAGACAAAAGACTCCAGCGCGTTGTCGCCCAGCACGTCGTCGGCGCCTGACAATTTATTGGACAGCATTCGCTTGCTGACCACACGCCCTAAGGGTGACAAAAGCTCGGTCAGCACTTCGAACTCCCGCGCAGGCAAGGGCCAGTCCGCATCGTCGCAGTACAGACGCCGCGTGCGTCTATCTAACCGCAAACGGCCAACCACGGTCACATCATCCTGCCCTGCACTGCGTCGCACCAAAGCACGCAGTCTGGCATCCACCTCCGCCATTTCAAATGGCTTGCCAATGTAGTCGTCCGCACCCGCATCAAGTCCCGCAATACGCTCCTCTGTGCGGTTACGCGCCGTGAGCACCAGTACGGGCGTTTTGTCGCCGCGCCGCCTCGCTTCGCGCAAAGCCACAAGCCCAGAGCCATCTGGTAGATTCAAATCTAGCAGCACAGCATCGAATGGCTGCACGCGCCACCAATGCTGCGCCATTGCGAGGTTGTTTGCACCATCCACGCGATGCCCAAAGCTTTGCAGGCTTTGCGTCATCACCTCGTGCAAGGCGGGGTCGTCTTCAACTAAAAGAATTCGCATAAAAATAATCGAGGTCAGGTCGCGGTCAGGTATGCGGGCGTACAAACACGGGCTATGAGGATACCCCACAAATTTCACCAACGGCTTTTGTTTGGCCTGTTACTCGCCCTTGGCGCAAACAGCGGCGCTTTGGCGCAAGCCAATAGCAGCAGCGCCGCGCACACCATCACGTTGGAAGAGTCTTTGCAGGCAGCAAGCACAAACCTAGACGCACAAATTGCCGCGCAACAACTCGCCAGCGCCCGCGCCGACATCGCCTCGGCTAACCACGCACCCGCGCCCACGCTGTCCGCGGGCGTGTCGCAAATTGATTTACAAAACGGTGTGGGTGCGGGCTCGTGGCTCACGCAAAAGCGTGTGAACAAAAGCATTGGCATTGACTGGACGTGGGAGCGCGGCGACAAGCGCCTGCTTCGCACACGCGCAGCCACCGAGGCCGCCAACGCCTCCGCACAAGATTTAGTCGGCGCACAAGTGCAACAAAAATTACTGGCAAGCAATG
>JAVKLS010000048.1:0-3921 GCA_031538565.1 Burkholderiaceae bacterium | reverse complement strand
TGTCTTTGAATACATCGAGCATTACTACAATCGCGTTCGCAGGCATTCAAACAACGGCTGGCTTACGCCAGTCGAATTCGAACGCTTGCATCATCAGTCTTTAGAGGAGTCCTGTGTCTATTAATTTGACTAGGTTCAAGCCCTATTTGGCTAGGCGAAGGAACAGATTTTGCTAAATATCTGCAGGCTTTAAATAAAGGGCTTATCGGCTTTGATCCTGCATCGAAAGTAACGACTGAAACCGATGGGACTTCTAGAGTCAAAGCGCGCAGCCAATTTCGTATCATACAAAAGCATTTACATACGTTGTATGCACAGTTTGTAGAAGTGCCGCTAAAAAACTTTTTGGCTTGATTTAAAGAATTATTTTTTGTTGGTTATCCCGCTCGCCACGTGGCCCGCAGGGACGTGCGCGGAGGCAGCGGTGACGTGGCGGGTTTGGTCGTCAAAAAAGAAATCGGGTTCAAACGCGCCTAAAAACTCACCCTTGGCAAGTCCGCCTAAAAACATGGCTTCGTCCACTTCGATATTCCAACTCATCAAGGTGCGGATGGCGCGCTCGTGCGCGGGCGCACTACGTGCCGTGACCAGCGCCGTGCGCAGTCGCATTTGCTGGTTACCGACTGCTTGTAAATGGCGCAGCGCCTCAAGCAGTGGTTTGAACGGACCTGCGGGCAGTGGCACGGTAGCGCGTTCATGCTCATGTTTTTGGAAAGCATCCAGCCCTTTGGCTTGAAAGACTTGTTCGGCCTCGTCGGAGAACAGCACCGCATCGCCGTCAAAAGCAATGCGGACTTCGTGTGGATGTTTACTGCTGGCAAGTTTGGACAGCGGATAGACCTGCGCGGCGGGCACGTTTGCACTAAGCGCGGCCCGCACATCGCCTAGGTTGACCGACAAAAATAAATTGGCTTGTAGCGGATTGAGATAACGCCAAGGCGCTGCGCCGCGCGTGTAGATTTGCCGCAAGATGGGTAATTGATAGTGCTGGGCTGACCGCGCCACGCGCATCCCAGAGACGGGATCGTTGCGCGACAAAATCACCACCTCGACACGGGGCTGATCTAGCGGCTTGCTAGACTCCGCTTGATTAAACGACAGCAATTTTTTAACGAGTGAAAACGCCACGCCAGGCTTTGCGGGCTCTTCCAATTTCTCCAATTGCAAATGCATATAAGCTTTGTCGTCGTTATTTTCAAAGACGGTGTTTTCCGCTTCAAAGTCAAACAATGCGCGACTAGAAATTGCCACCACGAGTTTGTTGCTGAGGTCGTTCATTTCAGTAATTGATTCATTTGAATGATGGGCAAAAGCACCGCCAGCACGATGAGCAACACCACCACACCCATGACCACAATGAGCAGAGGCTCCAAGATGGTAGCCAGCCCCATCGCACGGCGCTGCACATCGTTGCCAAGCTGCTTGGCAGCGTGATCTAGCATTTTTGGTAGCTGCCCTGTTTGCTCACCCAGCCGCGCAAACATAGACAACAAACTTGGAAATCGTCCTTGCTTGGCAAGCGCATTGGCCAGCGATGCACCCTCGCGCACTTGCACCAAGGCCTCTAGCGCATCGCGTCGCAGCGTGCGGTTGGACAGCGTCATCGCCGCTGTTTGCAGACCACGCAAAATTGGCACGCCTGCCAACGCCAGCATGGCCAGTGTGCCACTAAACCTTGCTGCGTTGTAGCCACGCGAAAGCCTGCCAAGAATGGGAAGCTCTAGCCACGCGGCATCAAAGCGCTCGCGAAACGCCTCGGTGCGCAGCGCGGCGCGAAGCAAGACTCCACCAAAAACAAGTAAAAGCAACACCAGCCAACCCCAAGTGCGTATAAAGCCGCTAATGGACAGCATGGCGACGGTTAAAAATGGCAGCGCACGCTTGCTACCCGCAAACACGGATGCCACTTGCGGCACCACGTAACTCACTAAAAAAATCACGATCACCGTGGCAATCACGGTCACGATGGCAGGATACAGCGCTGCGCCAATTAGTTTCCCGCGAAGCTGTTGCTGCTCCTCTAAGTCATCGGCAAGTTTGCCCAGCACTTCGCCCAAATTGCCGCTTTGCTCGCCCGCGCCAATGACGGCGGAATAAATATCTGAGAACTCCCGTGGATGATTCGCCAGCGCCTGCGCGAAGGGCGAGCCTGCATTGACCTCGGCGCGAAGCGATGCCACCAGGCCGCGCTGCGCCGCGTTTTCCGACTCATCCACCAGCGCCGACAGTGCCCGCTCCAGCGGCAAGCCAGAGCCCACAAGTCCCGCCAATTGCCGCGTCCACACCGCTAGCGTGACGTTGCTAAAAACGCGGCGCGGTGCAAACAGTCCTTGCGATTGCGTGTTTGTGCGACTCTCGCCGACCACCGCCTCTACTTCCAGCGGAATGAGCGACTGCGCACGTAAATTGCTACGCGCAGCGCGAGCGGTGTCGGCTTCAATTACGCCCTTGCGGGTTTTTCCGTCATTCTCTAAGGCAACAAATTGGTAGGCGGGCATGGCAAAAATTAAGTAGTGACCACAAAAGGGGCATCGCGTTGAATATCTCGAATGTATGACTGCAGCGCTTCAAACGCAGTAAGCGCTACAGAATTATTTTTTAAGCGTTTGCGCACCATAAATGGAAGAGCAGGCAGGACATACACCGTGGCGGGTGGGGCTTTGAGCAAAGTTAAAAACTCGGGCAGCAACTGACAACAAGCCAATTTATGAACGATGTCGTTGTCCGCTAAAGCAATCATGCTGATTTTCAGGCGGCCGTTTCTAATAAATCAATTTGCTCATTTGAGAAGCGATCCCGATTGAGCGCGGCAAAAAAACATTGTTCACAATTGAGCCGCCATCCGCACCCTTGGGTAAGCACTTCAAAGCCATGTTGCCTAGCGCAAAATCTTTTTGCGCAAAAGCGTAATTCAAAATAATGTGACCTACATCAATTCGATCTTTTTCACCTTTAGCTTTGGCGGCTTCATACAGCGCTTTACCGCTTGTAAAAACCGCACCAGATTGATAGCGCACATTGCCACCATTAAAAATTTGTGAGAGTGTTTGGGTAGTAGCTGCTGTCATAAGAGAAGCCCCCATGAATCAAAAAAACGGAAGACGACTGATTCTAATCGCTGGCGTGTTTTAGCCCAGTAGCGCCAGCCACGCCAGCACATCCACGCGGGTTTGGTATTCCAGACGTAGCTATGCCATGGCGGCCACACCCTAAAACCGAACAATGGCAATCACCAGCAGCACGCAAGCGGCCGCCACAAGGTCGTCAAACAAAATTCCAAAACCACCTAGCCAGCCAAACGCTTTAAAGGTGCGGTCTGCCCAGCCCACGGGGCCTGGCTTGGCGGCATCGAAGTAGCGAAAGAGCGCAAACGCGCCTAGTTGCCCCCCAAATGTGGTGGGCGTAATAAACCACAAAATCAGCCAAAAAGCGACGATTTCATCTATGACGACGCAGGATGGGTCCATCACTTGCAAATGCTGCGCTGTTCGCATTCCCGCCCAAATGGATAGGGCGGCGGTTAGCGCAATCAGCCAGCCCATTTGCGCGGGCGAAAGAAAAGTTTGCAACACACCAAACGATGCCCACGCCCACAGCGTGCCGACTGTTCCAGGGATGAGGCGAGCAAGTCCCGCACCTGCACCCAGCGCGATAAAGTGCGCGGGGCTGGCAAATAAAAACCGCAGATCTGGTCGTAGGGGGGGGGAGTAGTGGGGGTGGTTCATGTGAGGGTGGATACGGCTTGGCGATCCGAAAGGGATTGTATAAGCGGTGTCCATACTGAAGTTACCCCGATTTCACGGACACTTTGTCGATAAGACAGAAGGAGTCCGAAATGCGAGAGAAGAACAAGCCGTACCCAGAGCAATTTAGATTGCAAATGGTCGAATTGGTCAAGGCGGGGCGCAAGCCCCGCGAATT
>JAVKLS010000047.1:0-25392 GCA_031538565.1 Burkholderiaceae bacterium | reverse complement strand
TCGTAGGCAAGAGCAAATCAACATCGCCACGGGCGAGCGCGAGGCTGCCATTGCCCGATCAGAGGGTGAAAAGCAAGCGGTGATTAACAATGCGCAAGGCGAGGCCGCATCTATTACTGCGGTTGCCGATGCGACGGCGGGCGCAATTGAGCGGGTGGCCGCTGCCATTCAAAAACCAGGTGGCGAGCAAGCCGTGCAACTAAAGGTCGCTGAAAAAGCGGTCGAAGCGTACTCCAAAGTCGCAGCCAGCAGCACCACCACACTCGTGGTTCCATCCGATATGGGGCAGGTTAGCAGTTTGATTGCGTCCGCGATGAAGCTCACACAATCCGTCAAATAATACTCTCGCAATAAGGCAACAACGCAAGCGCACGCCACGCATGATTTTTCGTAAATCGTTTCAGCAAGAGCTGTCGCGCACTTTTAGTGCGACTTTGGTCGTGCTGGCAACCGTGGTGATGACCATGATGCTGATTCGAACCTTGGGCTTGGCGTCTAAGGGTTCGGTCAATCCAGAAGAAATTTTTTTAATCATGGCTTATTCGGTCATGGGACATGTGCCCACGATTTTGGCACTTTCACTTTTTATCACCGCAGTTAGCACCTTGGCTCGCATGATTGGTGACAGCGAAGTTGCCGTATGGTTTAGCAGCGGACAAAGCCTAGCCAGCTTTGCCCATCCTTTGCTTGCTTTCGCCTTGCCGATTTTTTTAACCATTGCGGTAATGGCTTTTATGATTTGGCCTTTTGCCAATGAGCAAATGCAAAATATGCGGGTGCGTTTTGAGCAGCGCGGCGATTTGGAGCGCATCGTCCCAGGTGAGTTTCAAGAGTCCAGCAATGGCAAGCGCGTCATCTATATTGGCAAAGAAAGCGCAGATTCTGCGAGAGCAGGCAGCGCGGCAGCACTTTCAGCGCGTCACATTTTTATGGCCTATTTCGACCAAGACAAAGAGCTGATTACTTCCGCCCAAAGCGGACATCTCGAAGACATCAACGGATACCGATACATTGTGCTCACGACAGGGCAACAACTCACGCTGAACAACATCAATCAAGATGTGTCCCTCACCGAGTTTGAAAGCATGGGCAATTTAGTGGGCGCAAGCAGCACGTCGTCTGGTTTAGGTCCGCCCAATACGCGCTCTACCCTCACCTTGCTGCAAGACTCACGCCTTGACAACCAAGGAGAGTTGTCGTGGCGCATTGGCATTGTTCTGGCAGCACTCAATTTAATTTTGATCGCCTTGGTGAGCGCGAGTACAAAACCACGCGCTGCGCGCAGCGGGCATTTGATGTTTGCCATGTTGGTGTTTGTGTCGTACTACAACTTCATCAACATCACGCAAAACTGGATTGCATCGGGACGCATTGGTTTTGTGCCTGCAGTGTTACTTTTGCACGGCAGTATTTTTGGCATTAGCTTGGTTTGGTTGGCGCGTCGCCATTACTACCCGTAAGGCGCACGATGAAAACCGTTCGCCGTTTGCTGTATCGCGACCTTGTCTTTAGCATTGCTTTTGTGTGCTTAGGTTTTTTATCCTTGTTTTTATTTTTTGACTTGGTGGATGAAATGTCGGTTGTCGGCATTCAAAACTACAAGCTCTTTCACGCCGTGGCTTATGTGTTATTGCAAATCCCTGGGCATTTGTACGAACTGCTGCCAATTGGCGTGTTGATTGGGGGCGTGTGGGCGATGGCGCGGTTTGCACAAAGCTCTGAATTCACCATCCTGCGCACCAGCGGACTGGGTCCGCAGCGGGCGCTCAAAATTTTATTAACGCTAGGGTTTGGGTTTGTTGTATTGACTTTTGTGCTGGGTGACTACATCACGCCGCTGGCAAGCAAAACAGCGCAATTGCTTAAAGCCCGCTATCAAGGTGCAATTACGGCTGGGCAAACAGGTGTATGGCTAAAAGAGCAACAACAATACAGTCGCTATGCCATCAGCGTGGGAGCGCTAGACGGAGATGGCAATATGTCGGTGATTCGCATTTACGAGTTTGATTCTGCGGGGCGTATCATCACCACGACGCACGCCGCACAGGGGCAATTTATTGAAGGTGCGTGGGTTTTGCAGCAGGCACGACGCATAGAGTTTCCGCAAAACTTGGAAGACTTATCTATTGAGGACTCCGCGCAAAAGTCAACGCTGCGTGTCCAAAACCTCGCGCAATACCGCTGGCCTACGGAGTTGAGCGCGCAGGTCGTTGCGGTTGCGCTACTCAAACCCGAGCGCATGCCGATCTATGATTTATTTCGCTACATTCAGCATCTCGATAGCAATAGCCAGTCGGCGCAAATGTATGAAATCGAGTTTTGGAAAAAAGTTTTTTATCCCATTAGCTGTCTGGTGATGCTGATGTTGGCATTGCCATTTGCGTATTTGCACTTTAGACAAAGTGGCATTGCGGGTTATGTGTTTGGCGGAGTGGTGACGGGAATTAGTTTTTTCTTGCTCAACAACGTGTTTGGCTACATCGGAAACATTTCGCATTGGCAGCCTTGGCTAGCCGCTGCCGCGCCTAGTTTGATTTACTTTGCCGTGTCACTAGGTGCTTTTGCATGGGTTGTGTATAAAAAATGAAGGCGATTATTTTGCTGGCGCATGGTTCGCGCGATCCGCAGTGGGCCAAACCGATTGAATCGATTGCACAGGCTGTTGCACAGCAAAACTCCGCCGTCAAGGTGCGCTGCGCGTATGTTGAGCTCATGCAGCCTAGTCTTGCCGATGCGGCGGCTGACTTGGCTGCACAAGGTGCGGTGCACATTCGCATCGCGCCCTTGTTTTTAGGTATTGGCAAACACGTGCGGGAAGATTTGCCTAGGCTCACCGCGGCTTTGCGCGCGGCGCATCCAACACTCGAGTTTGAATTGATGCCCTCAATCGGCGAGCATCCTGCGCTGATTGCCTGCATTGCAAACATTCTGAGCGCATAGCACTCTACCAACTGCCTTTAGGTCGCTTGGCAGCGCTGAGTTTGACAAGGTATGTCACCACATCGGCGCGATTGACTCGTTTGGCAAAATCCAGCGCAGTCAGCTCCTGCTCATTTTTAAGATGAATGTCCGCCCCCTCCTCCACCAAAAATTTGACCGCACCAAACGTGCCATACATGGCCGCCATCATTAGTGGCGTGCTTTTATTGGGGGACTCTGCATCGATGTAGGCGCTGTGATCTAGCAGAATTTTGATTAGAGGGACGCTACCATTGGTTGCAGCGTAATGCAGCGGTGTCCAGTCCGTTTTATTCACATCCGCGTCTTTGGCAAGCAAGGTGTTTACCAATCGCTCATAGCCGCCAAGCGCTGCCAGCATGAGGGCGGTCTCGCCATTTTTTGAGGTGATATTGACATCGACTTTGTTTTGCGACAAGAGTAAATCCGCTACTTTGAGTGCCCCCATGTGCGCGGCAATCATCAAGCCGCTATTGCCTTTTTCGTCTAGCGTATTGGGATCCATGCCGCGAAATAAAAAGTTGACCACAGCAGTTTCGTTGTCGTTTGCAATGGCGACAAAATAGTCGCTGCGCTCGTCTGCTACGGCGGGGGACGCCCCTATCGACAGCGCTGCCAGCGCAACGAGCAAGCGAACAATCCACTGCTTCATCGCACCGCGCCTGAAAAAAGTTGAAAGTAGTTATGGGTGGTGATGCGCCCAATGTCTTCTACGGATACCGATTTGATGCGTGCCAACTCTGCGGCTACGTAGGGCACATAGGCGGGTGTATTGGCTTTGCCGCGATAAGGTGTGGGGGCAAGATAGGGGCTATCGGTTTCAATCAAAGTGCGATCAAGCGGTACAAAGGCGGCGGCCTCGCGAATGCTCTGCGCATTTTTGAATGTGAGGATGCCTGAAAAAGAAATATAAAAACCTAAATCAAGCGCTGCCTTGGCTACGGCTGTGCTTTCGGTGAAGCAATGGAATACGCCGCCTGCCGCGCCGCGCGAGCCGTCCTCTTTCATTTCTTTCAAAATGGCAATAGTGTCGTCCGAGCTACTGCGGGTGTGAATGATGAGCGGTTTTTTCGCAGTCTGCGCGGCGCAGATGTGTACGCGAAAGCGCTCGCGTTGCCACTCCATGTCAAGCACGCTGCGCCCGTTTAGTCGGTAGTAGTCAAGACCCGTCTCGCCAATGCCGACCACCTTGGGCAGAGCAGCGCGGACGAGCAAATCGTCCACCGTAGGCTCTTGAATGGGCGCACCATCTTGCGTGGTTTCGTTATCTGGATGTACCCCCACCGTTGCCCAAAAGTTATCGTAGGTGCTTGCCAATTCGTGCACGCTTTGAAACTCCTCTAGCGTCGTTGCAATCACCATGGCGTGCGTAACCTTCGCCGTCGCCATCGCCGCACGAATATCATGGATTTGCTTTTTAAGCTCGGGGAAATTGAGGTGACAGTGTGAGTCAACAAACATATTTTGATATTGCCGTTAGGGTTGTTTTGCCATTAAGGCTTGTTTAGCTTCGGCCAGAAGCGCCTCCACCATCAAGCCCGCGTTTAAGGTGTGCTCTGCGGATTTGGCTTGCACATTCAAATTTTTTGCCCAGGTGCTGAGTTGATACAGCGACGATGTGCTTGTCACCGCAGCAAAAAAACGAGGTTCGCTGCCAAGGCTGACGCACAGCGCATCGTGACTGAGCTTTTGCAGCGCACTGACCAGCGCGGCGGGTGTGTCTAGCAAAGCCGCAGGAAGCTCGGACGGCGACGCACCCCGTGCCACTAATTTGGGAAAGCTCTGCCAAGCAGCGGTAGAGCCAATAGACTGGCTCATGGCAAGAGCCGTTTGCGGCTGTCCGCCTGCGGCTTTTAACCACACGGCGGCATCTTTTTCGAGCACGCCTTGCAAGACAAGCCAACTCGCTATTTGTTGATCGTCTGGCGGCGTCAGTACAAAGCTTTGACAGCGGCTACGGATGGTGGGCAGCAGCGCTGCGCTGTCTTCGCTTGCCAGAACAAAGCGTGTATTGCCCGCAGGCTCTTCCAGCGATTTCAATAGCGCATTGGCAGCGATGGCGTTCATGGCTTGGGCAGGGTAAATCACCACCACTAAGCCTTTGCCACGGCTACTGGTGCGCTGCACAAAGTTGATTAAATCTTGTACTGCTTCTAGTTTGATTTGGCGACTGGGTTTGCGCTTTTTGTCGTCTAGGTCTTTCTGCGTTTTTTCGTCTAACGGAAAGCCAAGTGCCAGCGATAAAGTTTCGGGTAGCAGCACCGCTAAATCTGGGTGCGATTTGGCTCGCACCATGTGGCAAGATTCGCATTTCCCACAGGCTTTGGGGGCGGGTGACTCGCACAGACTGCTCGCTGCGATTGCCATTGCCAAATCAAATTGCCCAAGCCCTGCCGCGCCTGTCAGTAGCCATGCGTGACCGCGCTGCGCAAGCAAGCGCACTAGGTTTCCCTCCAGCCACGGCGCGACGCTGGGAGGTTTGTTTGTGCTATCGGCGTCGTTCATAAAACTATTCGCGGTTATAAAAAATTTTTTGTTTTAGCTGCTGCCAGCACATCTGCAAAAACGGCGTCTTTGCTTTGGTTGGCTTCGATGCGTACAAAACGATTCGGGCTTGATGCTGCCCGCGCCGCGTAACCGCTGCGTACGGCTTCAAAAAAAGCTACGGGTTGGGATTCAAATTTATCGGGCAAACGGGCACTCACAAGGCGCTGGGCGGCCAGATCGGGCGCCAAATCAAACCAATAAGTCAAATCGGGCTGCACGAGTTGCTGCGCGTGGCTTTGTACCCACAGCTCGAGCTGAGTCAAAATTTGCAAATCAAACCCTCGTCCTGCGCCTTGGTAGGCAAACGTTGCATCGGTAAAACGATCGCACAGCACGATGTCGCCACGCGCCAGTGCAGGACAAATGACTTGCTGCACGTGGTCGTGCCGTGCAGCAAAAACCAAAAGAGATTCGGTAAGGGCATCCATCGCATCGTTCAAAATCAAATCGCGCAATTTTTCTGCCAGCGCTGTTCCACCTGGCTCGCGTGTCAGCACGACCTTGTGTCCTTTGCTAGAGAGCGCATCGGCCAAGCCTGCAATATGCGTGGACTTTCCCGCACCGTCTATGCCTTCAAAGCTGATAAAGACACCTTGCTGCTTCATGGAGTTCATCGGATGAATTTGTTGACCGCCGCATTGTGCTCGGGCAGCGTGCGGCTAAAGTGACTGCTGCCGTCGCCGCGAGCCACAAAATAAATCGCTTCGGTGGGTTTGGGTTGAGATGCGGCCTCTAGCGCAGCTTTGCCTACTAGTGCAATTGGACCTGGCGGCAAACCTGCGCGAGTGTAGGTGTTGTAGGGCGTGTCGCGTTTGAGGTCGCTTTTGCGAATGTCGCCTCGCTGCTGTGCAAAGCGCTCTTTCATTCCATAAATCACGGTGGGGTCGGTTTGCAAAAGCATCCCGAGCTTTAAGCGGTTGATAAACACGCCTGCAATTTCGGCGCGATCGCTGGGCTTGCCCGTTTCTTTTTCCACAATGCTGGCAAGTGTGAGTAGCTCGTCCGCGCTTTTAAGTGGCAAATCTTGTGCGCGAGCGTCCCACGCGGCTTTTAGACGCTTATCCAGCATCGCGGCAGCTTGCTTATAAACGCTTAAGTCGCTGGTGTTTTTTGCATAGGCGTAGGTGCTTGGGAAAAAACGTCCCTCGGGCAATTGCCCGCTCTTGCCAAGCTCAGCCATCAACTGCGCATCACTCATTGACGCGGTGCTGTGCAGTAGATTGGGGGCGGCGTTCATTGCGGCGCGCATTTGGTCGAATGTCCAGCCCTCGGGGATGGTCAGTGTCAGCATGATTTGATCACCCGCAATCAGCTTGCCCAGCAAACCGTAGGGCGTGAGCGTGGGCAAGATGGCGTAGGTTCCCGCGCGAATGGGTTTGCTGCGCCCTAGCGCGGCGCTTGAACCGCGAAACCACAGCGTGAGCAGGGCCGCATTTGCACCGGTCGCTTTGGCAACGCTAGCTGCCGCGCCTTTGCTCGAACTTCCGGGGTCAATGGTGACTTCGGTCGCCAAGCTTGCAGGTGGCATCAAAGGTTGATTGATCCACCACACGAAAAAGCCCGCGCACAAGGAAACAGAGAGAAAAATAAGGAACAAAAAGCGGCGAATCATGGCGTTGATGATAATGGAGGCATGAATACTTTGAATCACTTCCATACGCCCCCCGTGGGTAGCCCGCATGAGCACCTGACGGTGATACGCGCCAGCGGTGCAGACGCCGCATTATTTCTACACGGGCAATTAAGCAACGATTTTTTGCTACTGCCCACGAATCAATGGCAGCTTGCCGCGTATTGCAGTCCTAAAGGACGGATGCTGGCATCGTTTTGGGGTATCAAACTTGTTAATACACCCGAGTTACAAGAGATTTACTTGGTGCTCTCAAAAGACATTTTGTCCGCGACACTGAAACGGTTATCGATGTTTGTGTTGCGCGCCAAAGTCACGCTGACCGAGGAGTTGACGGTTTTGCCCGATTTATTTGCCAATCATGGACTGGCTAACTGGGCGGAGCACGAAGTGGTGCGCGGTGTCGCACGAATCAATGCGCCCTTAGTCGATTTGTTTGTGCCACAAATGCTGAACTATGAGTCCATTGGCGGCGTGAGCTTTAAAAAAGGCTGTTATCCAGGGCAAGAGGTGGTGGCGCGTAGCCAGTTTCGCGGCGCCATCAAACGCCGAACGTACTTGGTAGATGCACCCACTTGCGCGGCGGGGCAAGAAGTGTTTGCAACGAACAGCGATGAGTCCGTAGGATTGGTGATTCAGTCCAGTCAAGGTTTAGCGCTAATTTGCATTCAAACCAGTAGCGCGCAGTCTCAATTGCGGCTGGGTACGCCTGATGGTGCGCACCTTGTCCTGCGCGATTTACCCTACGCGCTTAAAGACGATATTTAAGTCCCTTGCGCCTGGGCGAAATGCTTTCGCATGGTGATGTGGGCGATTCCCGCCTCTTCAAACTCATCACCCTCCACCGCAAAACCAAATTTGCCATAAAAGTTTTGGGCGCTGGTTTGTGCGTGCAGCACGACTTCCAAGTCGTCTCGTGCGCGAGCTTCGTCTAGCAAGGCTTGCAGCACCCTTGCGCCAAGACCGCTGCCGCGAAGTTGCCGCTTCACCGCCATGCGACCAATGCGCGAAACGTTGTTTTCGGCAGGCAATAGACGCCCCGTTGCCACAGGCACGTTTGCGCCGTCAAACAGCACGGCGTGCAGGCACACATCGTCCCACTCGTCGCGCTCAATGGCGAGTGATACGCCTTGCTCACGCACAAAAACCTCGGTACGCAGCGCCATTGCAGGCGATCCAATCGCCGTCCAATCGCCTGTTTTTAGTTGATAAATAGTTGGCATCAATTTCTATTGCAAAAAATGGTGTTCGCGGTTTTCTTGGCTTGCTCGGCGTGGTTGGAATCCTGGGCGATTAGTGAGAGATTAGGGCTTTCCATGTAAACTAGTCGCTTGTTTTTCCTGCCTTTGAGCATCGATTTATTTAACAAAAAATATGGAATTCAACTTAGAGCGTTTTGAGCATTCTGTTTATAACCGTCAATATGAAAAAGCGGGGACAGAACTACTTCAATTACTACATATGCTGGACAACCATTATGGCAACTTGTCCAGCGCATTTATAGCAAAGCCAATGGCCGCTCTTGCCAATGGCGATGAAATAGACGCACACATATTGACGCGAATTGCGTCTGCAATTTCACATTTGTTTTTGAATGCTGACTTTACTTTTTCGCACGAAGGATACGCACGCGCACTGCAGCTACAGCGCTGGCTAGCGACTCTATTTGCCGTCACGCCTTTTCGCAATGCAGACCACGTGGTTCGCGCGCTTAATAACTTCGGCTGGGAAAAAGATGAGTTGGAGTTGACGCCTGCAAACCTAAATAAGTTTTCCTTGCTTGCTTTTTCAGAATCCGAACTACCTATTAATTTAGATTCGCTATGGGCCGCCAGTCCTGCGATGGCGGTTAGTCTTTGTATGTCGTGGCTGGCGCCGCGCTTTTTAGCTTCTCCATCTGCTCACGCTAAGCGCGAGCTCGTTCTTGGCTGGTTACCCGAGAAGCTGCAGCAAATGGATTTGGATCAAATTCCATCTGGCATCTTGCACGATGTCTATATGCATTGCAGCTACGCGGATCGTCCTGACCGTCACCGCATTAAAGCCGCTATCAATACGGTCGTTCGCAACAAAATGCTGCAAAGAGGGCTGTCAGACGCGCCCCCGCTGCTGCCGCTGATCAAAGGAGAAAAACCAACCATGCTAATTGTGCTGGAGTGGTTTAGCGGCGCACATTCTATTTATCGAACACACTCCACAACCATGCGTGCGGCACGTCGTCACTTTCACGTCGTCGCAATGGGATATGAGGGCAATGTCGATGAGTTAGGACGCGCTGTATTTGACGAATTCATTCCTCTTAATAACGATAGCCCGATCATCGAACAGATGACACAGATTCGCTCAACAGCTATTGCCAAGCAAGCACGCGTCTTTTATATGCCCAGCGTGGGTATGTTTCCACTCACAATGTTTGCTTGCAATCTGCGGTTCGCACCGCTGCAAGTCATGGCGCTTGGTCATCCCGCAACCACGCACTCGCCGTGCATGGATTACGTGGTCCTGGAAGACGACTATGTGGGGCTGGAGAGTTGCTTTTCCGAAAAACTGTTGCGTTTGCCAAAAGATGCGCTACCTTACGTTCCATCGGCAGCAATGCCAGAAAATCTCACGCCTCAGTTGCGCGATAACGACGGGAAAAACCCACCCGTTGTCAAAATTGCTGTTTGTGCAACCACCATGAAGCTCAATCCGCGTTTTTTACAAACCTGTAAAGCTATTGT
Source organism: Burkholderiaceae bacterium (assembly GCA_031538565.1). Lineage (GTDB taxonomy): Bacteria > Pseudomonadota > Gammaproteobacteria > Burkholderiales > Burkholderiaceae_C > JASGCK01. The sequence goes on along the minus strand of JAVKLS010000047.1, from coordinate 15,534 downwards.
GGATACAGCAAAAACCCCCGTTCATTTTGAGTTTATGGTTGGACAAGCGACCAGCTTGATGCATCCACAAGTCAATCGCGTCATCAAACAATTTTTAGGCGATAACGTCCATGTCAATCGGCACATGAATTACCCTGAATACATGGCAAAAATTAATGAGTGTGATTTGTTTGTCAACCCATTCCCCTTTGGCAATACCAACGGCATTATTGATACCGTGACGCTTGGGCAAGTCGGCGTGTGCTTAAACGGTGCTGAAGTATTTGAGTGCATTGACCGCGGTTTATTTGGACGCCTAGGGGTTCCAAGCTGGATGGCGACTAATTCGATTGAGGAGTACATTGCGGCCACTGTGCGCCTCATCGATAACCCCAAAGAACGCCTCAAGCTGCGCCGCGAGTTGATTGCTAAAAATGGCGTGCAAATTTTGTTTACAGGTCGTCCAGAAATTTTTGGTGATCGTTTATTTGAATTGACTACAAACCCAAAGTGAGCCAAGAAAAATCTGACCGCATCTATGTGGCGAACCATCGCGAAATGGTGAGCTTAGCGATTGAGCGAGGTCTCGTAGCAAGCGGGCGCTATCAATACAGGAATTTAAGTTAGATGAAAGCAGTTATTTTGGCAGGAGGTTTAGGGACGCGCATTTCGGAGGAAACGAGTACGCGCCCCAAGCCCATGATTGAAATTGGCGGCAAGCCCATTCTTTGGCATATTCTTAAAATCTACTCGGCGCATGGGATTAACGATTTTGTAATTTGTTGCGGCTACAAAGGCTACGTCATTAAAGAGTATTTTTCGAATTACTTTCTGCACACATCCGATGTGACCTTTGATATGGCGAACAACAAAATGGAGGTTCACCATAAAAATACAGAGCCGTGGCGCGTGACATTAGTTGATACAGGCGATGAAACCATGACGGGCGGGCGTTTGAAGCGTATTGCCCCTTATGTGAAAAATGAAAAAGCATTTTGTTTTACCTATGGCGATGGCGTAAGCGATGTCGATATTACGCAAGTGATTGCATTTCACAAAAAACATAACCTTAAAGCCACCATTACAGCGACTTACCCACCAGGGCGTTTTGGTGCGCTTGATATTACGAGTCACAAAGTGAGAAGCTTTAAAGAAAAACCGCAGGGTGATGGCGGCATGATTAACGGTGGCTTTTTTGTACTCTCCCCTGAGGCCTTGAAACTGATCGACGGAGACGACATCACTTGGGAGCGCGAACCGCTTGAGGCATTAGCCAAGGATGGCGAATTGGCAGCCTACCAGCACAAAGGCTTTTGGCAGCCAATGGACACGCTACGCGATAAGACCTACTTAGAGGAGCTTTGGCAATCAGGCAAAGCTCCTTGGAAAGTGTGGTGACAGCGTATGCCCGATAAGACGAGTGTGATAAATCCTGAGTTTTGGAAAAGCAAACGTGTGTTTTTAACTGGACACACAGGCTTTAAAGGCAGTTGGCTTTCGATATGGTTGCAAAGCCTTGGCGCTGAATTGACAGGATTTTCCCTCGCGCCCCCAACAACGCCTAGCCTTTTTGAGGAAGCTCGTGTCGCAGAGGGCATGACATCGGTTCTAGGTGATGTGCGAGACCTTTTAGCCCTGCAAACCGCCCTAAATAAGGCCAAGCCACAAATCGTCATTCACATGGCGGCGCAGCCTCTGGTTCGCTATTCATACCAAAACCCTGTTGAAACCTATGCCGTCAATGTCATGGGCACAGTGAATCTGCTAGAGGCGGTTCGCCACACGCCCAGCGTTCGCGCGGTCGTCAACGTCACCACCGACAAATGCTACGAAAACCAAGAATGGATTTGGGGCTACCGCGAGAACGAACCCGTGGGAGGATTCGACCCCTATAGCAATAGCAAAGCTTGCTCAGAATTAGTAAGCAGCAGCTTTCGCAATTCGTTCTTCTCTGGCTCTAGCGTGGCACTGGCTACCGCTCGTGCAGGTAATGTGATTGGCGGCGGCGATTGGGCAACTGACCGTTTAGTCCCTGATATCTTGCGTGCGCTAGAGACGCGGCAAACCGTCAGCATTCGCAACCCCCACGCCATCCGCCCTTGGCAACATGTGCTCGAACCCCTGTCGGGCTATCTGCAATTGGCCGAACACCTGTTTACTGCGGACGGACAAAGCTTTGCCCAAGCCTACAATTTTGGTCCACGCGAGGAGGACGCCAAACCCGTGCAATGGATTGTGGAGAATATGTGTGCGTTGTGGGGCGATCAGGCGCAATGGGAGCAGCAAGCGGGCGAACACCCGCACGAAGCCAATTACCTCAAACTTGATATCTCCAAAGCCAAAACACGCTTAGGTTGGCAGCCCAAATGGTCGATTGAGACGACGCTCGCTAAAATCGTCGATTGGCATTTGGTCTATTTAGCCAAAAACGGCGTGCGCAATATGCGCTCAATGACACTTGATCAAATTCATCAATACACACAGATTACGCAAGGACAAGGCACATCATGATGCTAGCTATTCAATCGCACTGCCACAATGGAAATATACAGATTGCACAAGCAGGCATACCAACTGACGCTGACGTTATTGTTTTATTTTTAAACAACCAAGTGGCAAACAACGATCCCCCAGCAAACTCCCGAATGGCAAGCAATGCTTTACAAGGCTTGAGTGTTGAGCAGCGAGCGGCACACGTGCTACAAAGCCAAACAGGCTTTGCACAGTCCGTCTTACTGGATCCAGCAGAAGACTATTGGGATACTATTTAACGCGGTGCCAGCAATGAACTCCATAAGCGCACTAGGCTTTATAAAACCAGGCGGCATCTATATGCTGCCCTTCCCCTACAGCGATTTAAGCAACAACAAACTACGCCCCGCACTTGCACTAAGTGCGCCCGACTCGTTTGGCGACGTCAAGTTTGTTTTTATCACCTCAAAAGAGCCCGAAGCGCCGATCAAGCGGTTGGTATTGGGTGTCTCCGATTTTGACGGTTCTCCACTGCCCATTAAAAGCTATGTGCGCATAGAAAAATCGATTCTGTTGAGCCAGAAGATAGTCGTCAGACAATTAGCGCAGATCACATCCAAAGCCTTGCAGCTCATTTTGCGTCAGCTCATCAACACGCAAGTAACCGAATTCTCTGCTGTAGCACAAGCCCCTACTCCCTTCATTCCGGGCATCTCTTTAGTTCCGCCATCAGGCAAACTATTAGACTTCAAAGAGCTTGAGCTTATGGTTGAAGCCAGCCTAGACGGCTGGTTAACCACGGGACGCTTTAATGCCGAATTTGAAAAAAAACTCGCAGCATTTATTGGCATCAAACACCTCATTACCGTCAATTCAGGTTCTTCAGCCAACTTGGTGGCGTTTAGCGCGCTCACATCGCCCAAGTTGGGTGCGAGAGCCATCCAACCAGGCGATGAAGTCATTGGTGTGGCCGCGGGCTTTCCTACTACCGTCAACCCTATCTTACAGTTTGGCGCTGTGCCCGTTTTTGTCGATGTCGATGCCCTGACGCACAACATTGACGCTAGCAAAATTGAGGCCGCTATCAGCCAAAAAACAAAGGCGATCATGTTGGCACACAGTCTTGGCAACCCCTTTAACCTCGATGTTGTCACGGCCATTTGCAAAAAATACAATTTGTGGCTAGTGGAGGACTGTTGCGATGCGCTTGGCACAACCTACCGTGGACAAATGGTTGGTACGTTTGGTGACATCGCTACCTTGAGCTTCTATCCCGCCCACCACATCACCATGGGCGAAGGCGGTGCGGTCTTTACCAACGACGACGACCTGCGTTTGATTGCTGAGTCCTTCCGCGATTGGGGACGCGACTGCTACTGCCCGCCTGGCAAAGACAACACCTGCGGCAAACGTTTTTGCTGGACAAAAAAAGGGGTTGGGGGCGACTTACCCGATGGTTACGACCACAAATACACTTACAGCCACCTGGGCTACAACCTCAAAATCACCGATATGCAAGCCGCTTGCGGATTGGCGCAGCTAGATAAGGCTCCGCAGTTTATTCAGGCACGCAAGGACAACTACGCTTTTTTGAAAGCGCGCTTGCAAAGCTGCGTCGAATTTTTGAATTTGCCAGAACCCACCGAGCACTCCGACCCCTCTTGGTTTGGTTTCCCCATAACTCTCAAGGACAACTGCCCCGTCACGCGTCTTGATTTACTCACCTACTTAGATCAAGAAAAAGTCGGCACCCGCTTATTATTCGCAGGCAACCTCACCCGCCAACCCTATATGGCCAGCGCCAAATACCGCATCAGTGGCGATCTCAAAAACACCGATAACGTGATGCACAACACGTTTTGGATTGGCGTGCAACCCGCCCTCACACGCGAAATGCTGGAGTATGTGGCTGCCAAAATTGAGAGTTATTTGGGTGTGAATTTTTAATTCTTACCATTTTTATTTTAGCTTTTGGAGTTTGTATGAGTTCGATATCACAAAAAGACCGTGAACTATTTGAAAACCTGTTCGTGCTTGAGTTGGCGAATAATCATTGGGGGAAGCTTGAGCGCGGACTCAAAATCATACGCGACCATGCGTCAGTTGTGCGATTTAATAATGTTAAAGCTGCAATCAAACTCCAGTTTCGCGATGTTGATGAGTTCATTCACCAAGACTTCAAGGGTGATCAAGATAACCGGTACATCAAAAAAACCGAAGCAACTAAACTAAGCAAGGCGGATTTTTCCAAACTGGTTGAAGAGATCAAATACTTGGGTTGCATCCCCATGTCTACGCCATTTGATGAAAAATCAGTTGACTTGTGCGTCGAGTTTGATATGCCCATCATCAAAATCGCCAGCTCAGACATGAATGACTGGGCTTTGATTGAGAAGATTGCATCAACTCGCCGCCCAACCATCGTCTCTACTGGTGGCGCATCGGAGAAGGATCTTGACGATTTGGTTCGCTTTTATGAAAAACGCGACATCCCCTTGTCAATTAATCATTGTGTGTCGCTTTACCCATCCGAGGATGATGAGCTAGAACTCGATCAAATCGACTACCTGCGCAACCGCTATCCTGAGCATGTGATTGGTCTATCTACCCACGAGTACCACGATTGGTTCTCCTCTATGCTGATCTCCTATGGTAAAGGAGCACGCACGTGGGAGCGTCATGTTGACATTGACTACGAAGGCGTTGCCGTATCTTCATATTGCTCGGTACCCGAAAACTGTGACACTTGGTTTAAGGCGTTTCACAAAGCTAGAGAAATGTGTGGTGGACTGAGCCACACGAAACGTACTATCTCCCGCAAAGAGATTGAATACTTGGATGCTTTGGTTCGTGGTGTGTACGCAAAGTATGACTTGCCTCAAGGCTATGTGTTTAGTAAAGAAAAGTTTGAAAAAGACTTCTATCTTGCTATCCCACTACGCAAAGGGCAACTCTCATGCCGTGAAGTGATGAATGGCGAAGTACTGACTACCCCTTTGAAGGCGGATGCGCCATTAACGATCAACGACATCAACGGCCCCTACAATGAGAATACAAATCTCAAAAGGTTAATTTTGAATCGCGGCTTGTGATTTTTGTTAAAAGTTCTTGATGTTGAATATCTCACAACAAATTGCGCAGTGGCTCGTTGATCAAAGCATTGAGCAGGTGTTCAGTGTTACTGGCGGTGGGTCGATGTTTTTGAATCAAGCTCTAGGCAGTCACCCCCAGATGCATTGCACTTTCATGCATCATGAGCAAGCTTGTGCCATGGCCGCTGAAGGCTATGCGCGCATCAGCGGCAAGCCAGCCGTGGTCATGTTGACTACAGGCCCCGGATCCATTAATGCCATGAACGGTGTTTTTGGTGCGTTTACCGACTCTATACCGATGCTAGTGATATCTGGACAAGTCAAGCGTGAGACTTGCCTAGACTTTGTGAACCTACCAGATCTGCGGCAACTGGGCGACCAGGAGGGGCCTACGATTGCAATGGTTAAGCCGATTTGTAAATTAGCCCACACCGTGCGCGAACCCAGTGAGATTGGATATTTATTACCCTTAGCTTTGCAAGAGGCAACTCACGGGCGCCCTGGTCCTGTCTGGATTGAAATCCCCCTGGATATTCAATCCAGCTCAGAGCAAGTGCAGTTTGTAACTCCCCCTGCACCACAGCTAGCAAGTCAACTCGATTCTGCTGCAACGATGAGTAACAAGATTTCACAAATCGTCGAGCAGCTACAAAAATCGAAACGTCCCGTTCTAATTGGCGGTACGGGTGTTCGAATCGCCGATTGCGTTCAACAGGTGCGCGCCTTGATCGAGCAATTTGGCATCCCACTGGCAACCGCTTGGACTCATGATCTGATCGAGTCTGACCATCCACTCTTTGCAGGCAGACCAGGCACTATTGGCACCAGAATGGGCAACTTTAGCGTTCAAAATTCAGACTTTGTTCTAGTCTTAGGTTCGCGTTTGAATATCCGCCAAACTAGCTACAACTGGCAATCGTTTGCCAAAAATGCGTACATCGTGCATATAGACATCGATCAAGCAGAGCTCAATAAACCCAGTATGCACTCCAACTTAACCGTGCACGCTGATTTGGCCGCCTTCCTCCCTCTCCTGCACAGGCAGCTAGAACAGCAATCTTTGCCTGATTTCTCAGTCTGGGTACGCTGGTGTCAAGACATTGCTAAAAAGTACCATCCTAGCGTGGAGCACTCAACCCGAGAGGGCATCATCAACCCTTATGTTTTTGTTGATCAAGTGTTCCAACACTTGCGTCCCGACGACATTGTGGTTTGCGGCAATGCCTCCGCGTGTATTTTGCCCTTTCAAATTGGGCGACTTCAACGCGGGCAACGCCTGTTTAGCAACTCTGGTTCAGCCTCAATGGGGCATGATTTGCCCGCTGCAATCGGTGCTGCTATTGCGACCAAGCGGGACGACAGCCGCCGCCGCGTGATCTGCTTTGCTGGGGACGGTAGCATACAGATGAATATCCAGGAGCTACAAACCATTAAAACCCATCAGCTCAATGTGGTAATTGTGATTTTGAACAACAGTGGTTATTTATCGATTTGGCAGACACATGAAAATTTCTTTGGCAAAGTGATTGGTGCGACACCTGAATCAGGGGTTGATTTTCCCGACTTCAATCAAATTGCCAAGGCCTACGGCCTCACTAGCAGGCGTGTTGAGCGGACACTGGGGGATATGTCTATGCTTCTGGACAATCAAGGCATTCCTTTACTTATCAACGCAATTGTTGACCCAAGGCAAGAGTTTTCACCACGCATTAAATCCAGAGTAGACGAAAATGGCAAATTCATCACCCCCGAGCTTGACGATATGCACCCGTTTTTATCCCCCGCGATACTAGACAGCATTAGGCAATCTGCACGCGCTATTGGATAAAAAGTCATGATGCCCCCCGACGATCAATTTGACGTATTCTGGCTATCGTTTAGTCAGCAAATGCCGTCAAAATTTGTGCGCCCCGACCCTACCAAACCCATTTATATCTATGGCTGTGGTTCGTTTGGCATCGATGTAGCACACGCCCTGCTCGCAAAAAATTATCAGGTTGCTGGGTTTATAGACAAAGCAGCGACAGATGCTGCCTCTGGACACATGGGCTTGCCCGTGTTAGCGTTACAAGCCGCCCAAAAAATTGCTTCCACATCAAACGCACAAGTGCTAGTAGGCATATTTAATCGCTCTTCGCCGTATGCCGATATAGATCAAACCCTTTCCGACATAGGGTTTGAGATGCGACTATACCCTTGGGATTTTTATGAGGTTTTGAAAAGTTTATTAGGGTGGCGTTACTGGTTGGAGTCATACTCATATTTAAGAAGCTATCAAACTGAGCTTGCACAGATATACACACAGCTCGCGGATACGACAAGCCGTCAAACTTTACTATCGCTTATAGCATTTCGTTCTGGTTTGAACCTTGGGTATTCAAAGCTTCAACATCCAGATAATCAGTATTTCAATGATTTGTCGTTAGCGCCTTTTATGTCGTCAAACAAAATTATCGCTTATGTAGATGGCGGCGCCTATACCGGCGACACCTATCTTGAGTTACAAGCGAATACAGATATCCGTTTGACCGAAGCTTATTTATTTGAGCCTGATCCAAATAATTATGCTGCACTCATCAAAAACACGTCGTTAAATCACCTAAATCATGTCCGCTTGACGAGACTGCCGCTGGGGTTATCTAATCGCTACGAAACCGTCGCGTTCTCGGGCAGCGGCGAGGGAACCACCCTCGCCGTGCAGGATATGGGAACAAATCATCTCGCGGTTGTTGCCTTGGACGATTTGTGCGCACCTAACGATATTCCCTTTAATTTCATCAAACTAGATGTTGAGGGTGCCGAAGAGCTGGCACTAGAAGGTATGCGCGGGACGATTAAACAACTGCAAAAACCTTCAGTTCTGACAATTTCTCTGTATCACAAACCTGACGATTTATGGCGCATCCCAGCGCAATTAATGGCTATCAGGTCTGACTGGCAGTTCTATATCCGGCAGCACTATTTCAACAGTTTTGATTTGGTACTTTATGCAGTCCTAAACATCTCGCATGGCTAAGATATTACTGACAGGTGGCACAGGATTTTTCGGAAAAGCGCTACTTCGCCACTTTTGCACCACAAGGCGGTCTAGCGGTGTTAACGCAGATACCGACTTACAGCTTGTAGTTCTCACGCGGTCGATCGATAACTTCTTGACAAAACACCCAGAGTTTGCAAATTTGAGCTGGCTTAAGTTTGCCAAGGCAAACATACTGGATCCAAGCAGCCTCCCTTCCAACCAAACGTTTACGCATATTTTGCACGCGGCAACAGAATCGACGAATGGTCCCGCGCTTAGTCCACTTGCACGCTACAACCAAATTGTCGATGGCACCAAAAACATGCTGAACTATGCGCTTCAATGTCGGGCAAAGCGATTTTTATTAACCAGCTCAGGCGGTGTTTATGGGGTTCAGCCCGCAACTCACTTGCAACTAGATGAGACCTACCACGCGATGCCCGACCCCATGCAGCCCCAAGCAGCATACAGCATTGCAAAACGGGCGAGCGAACACCTATGTGCTTTGTACCAGCAAGCATTTGACTTGGAAATCGTTGTGGCTCGATGCTTTGCCTTTGTGGGGCAAGACTTGCCACTGGATGCTCATTTCGCGATCGGCAACTTCATCCTCGATGCGCTACACAACGACAGAATCGTGGTCAAAGGTGACGGAACTCCCATTCGCACCTATATGGATCAGCGCGATTTGGCGCATTGGTTGATAACAATGTTGCTGCAAGGCATCCCAGGCCATGCTTACAACGTGGGATCCGAGGAGGTCTTCACGCTTTCGCAAGTGGCCGCTCTTGTGGGCGCGTCGCTGGCACCTCACAAACAAATATCGGTATTGGGTGCACCTGACCCAATGACATTTCGAAATAGATATGTACCAAACACAAAAAAAGCACAAAGGGAATTAGGGCTTGCTTTGAAGTACTCGTTAATTGAATCTCTTAGGGACTTTAAACTTCAAACGCGCTAACAAATAGCCCTGAACTTACCATTTGCATTAAGGAAATTAACTCATGATTATCTTAAACATCATAGTACCAACATTCAACAGAAAAAATTATCTCACAGACTTACTTAATTCTATTGAATCTAATACCAATTCCGTAAATAAAAACATCTTTCAAGTAGTCATAATTGATAATTGCTCAACAGATGGCACTAGCGAAATAAGAAATAATTACAGCTTTAATATAAATTATATAAAGAATGAAACGAATATCGGTGGAAATAATAATATACATAAATCATACAACACGTCAAATTCATTATATACATGGGTGATAGGTGATGACGAGTTGTTACCTGAAAATTCCATTAACACAATATTGCAATTGATTCTTAAAGATAGCCCAAGCTTAATCATTAATAGAATAAAAAATCATCCCACCTTAACTGATTTGCCGCAACACCTAACAAATTATAAAGTATTTGGACAAATTGCCGATTATAAAAACCCCTATCTATTGCTTTATCATTCGTATATTTCAGCAAATATAATTAAAACAGAGTGTTATCAATCGTCAATTCACGATAAGCATATAAACAATCTGTACTCATGGTTTCACGCCTTGATAAGTGGCGTCATTGACGACGATCATAAAATTAGCATTCCTGAATTGCCCACTTTGATAGTAAGAGAGCAAAGAGCTGCGGCATTAGACATAGACTTATTAAAATTTCACCACCAAACACTTGCAGCACAAATTGAGTATCTATGGTGGATTAAATTAAAATTAAATCTTGCATTTGAGCCTGAATTTGTAGTGCATAATTATGAATTAGCTTGCGGTAAACTTGGTCGGTGATTTTGTAAAAATAATGAATCAAAAAATCATAACAATAATTACGCCCACAATAGGTAGGAATTCATTAATTAAATTGATGGATTCTATTGAATCTCAATCGGTAAAAAATATTACCCATCATATTATGATGTGGGATGAATATCGGATAATTGACGGATTAACCCCAGAAAATTTAGAAACTGAAAATAGGCAATCTATTGTGATGCGTGGTCATTTTGGGAGAAATGGATTAGCGCCAGGCTCCCCGCTTCGCGCTGTAGCATTAATGGTCGCTAATACGCCATGGATAACATTTGCCGACGACGATGTGTGGTGGGATAAGCATCATATCGAAAAAATAGTAGATACTATAAATACCACCAACTGTGACTGGCTGACTACTCATCGTCATATCTGGAAGTCTGAAACAGATTATATTGGAGTTGATCGCTTCGAATCTGTCGGCGATGCGCTGACCCGCACAGTCCCTTACGAAATGTGCGATGGCAACACAATTGTAGCCAAAAGAGAATTTGGCGTAATGGCGGCACATCTTTATCGCAATACTGTCAATTATGATGATGATCGATTAATGTATAATTATTTAAAGACTAATGCGGGAGCTCGCGGTATTATCGAAAATGCAACCATTCATCAAATTTGTCCACATAAACTCGTGCCATTTTTCGAGTCTCAGTGCAGCGAAAGATAAGCTCTTCCCATGAAACAAATAATTACTCGACTATTTGAATGCTATATTTTTCACAAGCATAATAATAACCAATAAATTATATGAAAATCACTAACAAATGCGTATGCTGTGGAAGCTATAACATTAAAAAACAGCCAGGAATTATCGCAGATTTTATCGCCTATCGAGTATTCGGGTATGAGAAGGCTTATTGCACTCATGACGGAGTTACATACCCTCTCCCTTTGCGATGTAATGTCATTTTATGCAGTGACTGCAATTATACAGGCTCAGATATGCGATTCGATGAAGATGAGCTTAATAATATATACAAGGATTATCGCGCAGAAAGCTATAAATTCGACAGGGGAGTTTTTGAATCCGCTTATGCCTCTATCAACGATTTATTGGGAAAAAGTGCCATTGAAGTAGCCGAAAGAGTTAAAAATTTATCAACATTAATTCATGATTATTTGGATATTAAAAATCTGAAAACTATTATTGATTATGGTGGTGATAGCGGTCAATTTATACCAAGGGAATTATTAAATTCAAAATGTTACTTGTATGATCCATCCAGTAGTGTGCCAATGGAAAATATTATAAAAATTCAAGAGGCGGCCAAATTGCCTCATGCAGATTTCATTATGTGCTGTCATACGTTAGAGCATGTTTCTTATCCCCTTGAGTTGCTAAATGCAATAGCCACCTTACTTAATCCAAATGGATATATATATATAGAAGTTCCACTGGAAGTGCCAGATCTACCCGCGCTCTCATTCGATCACATCTCAAAATATGTGCATGAGCACATCAATGCATTCACAACAAAATCTATTGCGGCACTAATTTCTAATGCAAATATAAAACTAACTCCAATTACCATTCAAATCAAAAAAATAAAAACTGAAAGTTTTGGAGTAACTAACATTATTTCCGTTATTTGCCAAAAGTCTTTATGAACTAATTTTTTATAGTATAGTTCCGACTGCTATAAATTGATATTCCATGCGATTTTTTATTATTTTTACTATCTCATAAGATACGTTTTAAATACATCTCGCGTCTCCTCATGCTTCAACCCGCAAGCCACCGTAGCCTGCAAGTAGCCAAGTTTTGAGCCGCAGTCATACCGGGTTCCTGTAAATCGGTTCGCAATTACAGGTTTATCTTTCAACATCGCAGCAATCGCATCCGTTAGCTGCAACTCGCCGCCTGCGCCAGGTTTGATATTCTCAATATAGCCAAAAATCTCGGGCGCTAAGATGTAACGACCGACCACCGCCAAGGTGCTGGGCGCGACTTCGGGCTTTGGTTTTTCTACGATGCCAGTCACGGATTCATTTAGTGCATCCAAAGGGTTCGTTGACACGATTCCATAGCTGGCTGTCTGACTGCGCTCTACGTTTTGCACCGCCAGAACGCTAGCACCTGCATGGGTGCGGTACGCATGAACCATCTCTTGCAAAGCGCCCTCCCCTCCTACTTTCGGGTCAATAAAGTCATCGGGCAAGATGACGGCAAACGGCTCATCGCCAACCAGCGCTTTGGCCATTAGTACGGCGTGACCAAGGCCTAGCGGCTCGGACTGCCTTGTATAGCTAAACGTAATGCCTTTAGGCGTAGTGCCCCTAGCAATGGCAAGCAGTTCGTGCTTGCCGCGTGCTTCTAGCTCGGTCTCTAGCTCGTAGGCTTTATCAAAATGGTCTTCGATGCTGCGTTTGGTGCGCCCTGTCACAAAAATAATATCCGTAATGCCCGCGGCAATGGCCTCTTCTACCGCGTATTGAATTAGCGGCTTATCGACAATGGGCAGCATCTCTTTGGCGATGGCTTTGGTTGCGGGCAAAAAACGACTGCCAAGTCCAGCAACTGGAAAAATGGCTTTGCGAATCGGCTTGCCAAGCTGGGTAATGTAGGTCATGGGAATTCGGTTGCGGTTATTTTTTCAGTTTAGCAAAAGCTGCCATCATGGCGCTGGGTACTGCTGGCTCGTTCCGCGAATTGGGGATAGCCCCCAATTCACCACGTCTTTGATTAGTCAATGCCTTACCTGGCGTGGCATCCAGCCGCATCGACAGGCCAATGCGTTTGCGAGCCACATCCACCTCCATTACTTTCACGCTCACAATGTCGCCCGTTTTCACGACTTCGCGTGCGTCCGAAATAAACTTCGCCGCCATTTGGCTCACGTGAACCAGTCCATCTTGATGCACGCCAAGGTCAATGAACGCGCCAAATTGCGCGACGTTGCTGACCGTGCCCTCCAAGATCATGCCCTCTTTTAAGTCGGTAATGTCATTCACGCCATCGGTGAGTTTGGCCACTTTAAAGTCGGGGCGTGGATCACGCGAATCACCCAGCAATTTTTCAAACGTTATTTTTGACGCATCGAGCAGCGCCTGAATTTTGCTGTAAGACTCTGGGTGAACGCTGGTGCGATCCAGCGGATTGTCGCCCTCTCGGATACGCAAAAATCCCGCGCACTGCTCAAACGCTTTGGCACCAATGCTGGGGACTTTGAGCAATTGTTGGCGATTGGTAAATGCGCCGTTGGAATCACGCCAAGCCACAATCTGCTTGGCTTGCGAGTTCGATAAGCCCGACACGCGCGTCAGCAGCGGAATGCTTGCCATATTTAAATCCACCCCCACACCGTTCACGCAGTCTTCTACCACTGCACGCAGCGCACGGGCGAGTCCGCCTTGGTCAATATCGTGCTGATACTGCCCCACGCCAATGCTTTTAGGGTCAATTTTTACCAACTCCGCCAATGGATCTTGTAGCCTGCGTGCAATGCTGACCGCTCCGCGCAAGCTCACGTCCACATCAGGCATCTCTTGGCTGGCGTATTCGCTTGCGCTATACACGGACGCACCCGCTTCGCTGACCACAATTTTTTGGATGTGGATATTGTTTTGCTTGAACTTGGCAATCAGTTCGCCCGCCAATTTATCCGTCTCGCGGCTTGCCGTGCCGTTGCCAATAGCGATCAATTCGACGCGGTGATGCTGGCACATTTTGGCAAGCGTAAACAGCGAGCCGTCCCACTCGCGGCGCGGCTCGTGTGGATAAACCGTTGCCGTCTCGAGCAACTTGCCCGTGCTATCGACCACGGCCACTTTCACCCCCGTGCGAATGCCAGGATCCAGCCCCATCACAGTTTTGGAGCCCGCAGGGGCGGCTAGTAATAAGTCGCGCAAATTATCCGCAAACACTTTGGTTGCGACAGTTTCCGCGCCCTCGCGCAGACGAGTCAAGAGGTCGCGTTCAGTTGAGAGCGAGAGCTTCACGCGCCACGTCCAAAGTATCGTTTTTTTAAGTAGCGCGTCGCTAGGACGATCTTGGTTTGTCCACTTCAGATGCGCGGCAATGCGGCCTTCGGCAAGTTGCGAAAAAGTCGCCGCCTTGCTGTCTTCTGGGTCGGTCGCAATGAGCACTTTGACATCCAAAAACTCTAGCGCCCTGCCCCTAAACACCGCCATTGCACGGTGCGAGGGCACACGTGAAATTGGCTCGGCATAGTCAAAATAATCGCGGAACTTAGAAATTTCAGGGTCAGCTTCATTTTTTCCCGCCACAAGTTTGCTTTGTAATTCGCCATTCGTCCAAAGCCACTCGCGCACCAATTGCACTAGCTTGGCATCCTCCGCCCACTGCTCAGACAAAATATCGCGCACGCCATCTAGCGCTAGCGCAGCAGTTGTGAAGTCACCGCCGTCCTCTAGCTTAGTGGTTTGAACAAAGGGCAAGACCTCAACTGCGGGGTCAAGCGCGGGGTTGGCAAACAACAGTTCAGCTAGTGGCGCGAGTCCCGCTTCTTTTGCCAATTGCCCTTTGGTGCGGCGGCGGACTTTGTACGGCGCGTACAGGTCTTCCAACTCCTGCTTTGATGGCGCAGTCACAAGCGCAGCGTGAAGCTCGGGCGTCAACCTCCCCTGCGCCTCTATCGTCTTAATAATCACCGTGCGACGAGCTTCCAACTCCCGCAAATAAGACAGCCGCGCCTCCAACTCCCTTAGTTGAATGTCGTCCAGTCCGCCCGTGACCTCCTTGCGATACCGAGCAATAAACGGCACGGTCGCGCCGCCATCCAAGAGTTCTACTGCTGCTTGAATTTGGTGAACACCGACCTTGAGTTCACCGGCGAGTTGCTTCAATAAATCCACGAATACCTTTTAGTGCTTTGACAAAAAACGGCTTGAAAGCCGCTTGCTGGGTTAGATTTTATGCGGGATTGGATTGCTAAAAGCTCACGCCAACCTATCTGTTGCAAGTAAATAGACTTGTCCGCTTTTAGAGTGAACCTAGCCACAAAAATAGACAGTGGATTCCTTTGAAGGTTTTAATCAACCCCAAAGGGGGACAGAAATGTCAAAACGGCATAGTGATCAATTTAAGCAAGAGGCGGTGGCGTATGCGCTGTCAAACAAAGACAAGCCCGTCAAAGCCATCGCCACGTCACTGGGCATTGGCTACTCAACGCTAGATGCGTGGATACGC
>JAVKLS010000046.1:0-5114 GCA_031538565.1 Burkholderiaceae bacterium | reverse complement strand
GCGGCGCAAGTGGCGGAAGCGCCATTGGGCAACCCTGCACGACCAATGGCGCTTTAGGACAGCTCTCCGATGGAACGTTGGTGACTTGCCAAAGTGGAACATGGCAGTCCGCACTTCAAAGTGTGGCAACTTCAGGCGGGGCTTGTAGCGTGCGCGGCACACTGGCAACAACGTTTATAACCGACCGTGTTATTGGTAGTCACGCTGCTAGTTTCACTCTTTTAGTTTGCAATGGCTCGACATGGACTGACGCCATACTGGCACGCCCTCAAGCTCGATACTCAACCCAAGGTGAGTCGTGCGGTGTTGACGGCGAAATAGCTTTGGATGGTAAAGTTGCGCCCGATGGTCGAATGGATGCAACTCATCCAGTAGTCAATACCTGCGTCGCTGGTGTTTGGCAAAATACGACTGCAGCGAAAGTTGTGCCAACCTCGGGACACTTTTTAACGACTGCGTGCGCCGTCAATGGCACGATGGGCTTTGACGAAAATGGCACGAGCCCAATCGTTTGTAAAGATGGTGCTTGGTCTCTGCCAACAACGGCTAAGTATCCTGCAAGAGCAGGCGATGCCTGCACGTTAGCCGATAGCACCCGTATTAAAACTGTCAATGACAGGTATCTCTGGTGTAACGAAGGCTATTTTGAGAGCTACCCGATGACGATTAAAGTTCTTCGCTGGGATGGTGTTGCTGTGACTTTGTGGCGTGGCGCTAAAACCTATGCAGGCGATGTTTTCTATTTATACACATTAGACGCGGACAACGCCAGTCCCGCCTATCCTCGCGCCGCTAGAGGAGAAAGCTTTCATGGTTTGCGGAATTGGCATTGCGGCCCCAGCGGATGGACTTGGGAGCTCTGCAGCGCGAGCAATCTTACTTTTAGGTTGGCTGATTGCCCAGATAACAGCGCCGACTGTAGGATAAATGTAGGTGTTCCTCGTCAGTACCAATGGCGTCAATTCGTGGACACTTGGGGTGGTATGCCCAGTCGCTGGGCGAATGTCTCTCTGGGCGGTGGGGCAGAGTTTTGGTCAGCTAATCTTGATGGAACCCGTGCGTGGACCTCTGACCCTTGGAATTACCATACGTTTAGCCGCTGGACTACGGATTATCGGAGTGTTGCTTTCATTGTGTACGGATGGGGCGCAAGAACCCCACCGTAAAAATTAGGTAACTTTAAAAAAGGCTTGCAAGGCAACTTGCAAGCCTTTTTTTTGCCGCAGCGCAAAATTTCGCCCGCCCTTGCAAGTTGCTGCGCTTACAGGTGTCAGTCCGTCGTAAGAGCGCCGCCGCATAGTTCACCGTCCGTTTGTTATTACCCGTTTGTCATTTGCGCCCTAGCCCTATAGTCCCCTATAACCCTTTACCGTCCTTCACCGCCCTTTGTTTTTAGGAGTGTTCCCATGAGTACTGCTGTCGAATCTTTGCTAGTTGAAAATCGCGTTTTCAACCCCTCCGCCAAGTTTGCTAAAGCGGCGCGCATTGGCTCGATGACGCAATACAAGGCGATGTGCCAATCGTTTGACGCTGACTTTGAGGGCACATGGGCGCGCCTTGCCCGTGAAAATCTGGTTTGGAAAAAAACCTTTCAAACAACGCTTAACGAGTCTCACGCCCCGTTTTACAAGTGGTTTGAAGACGGCACTTTAAATGCCTCTACCAATTGCCTAGACAAGCACATGGGCACGAAAACGGAAAACAAAACCGCCATCATTTTTGAAGCCGATGGCGGCGAAGTGAGCAAAATCACGTTCAAAGAGTTACTGGCTCGCGTGTGCCAGTTTGCCAACGCGCTAAAAGCTAGGGGCGTTAAAAAAGGTGACCGCGTTTTAATCTATATGCCCATGACGGTAGAGGGCGTGATTGCCATGCAAGCCTGCGCCCGTATTGGCGCAACGCACTCCGTGGTGTTTGGTGGCTTCTCTGCCAAGAGCATCCAAGAGCGCATTATTGACGCAGGCGCAGTCGCCATCGTCACGGCAAATTATCAAATGCGCGGCGGCAAAGAGCTGCCGTTAAAAGCCATTGTGGACGAGGCGCTTGGCATGGGCGGCTGCGAGTCCATTCAGTCCGTTCTTGTGTACCAACGCACACCCACCGCGTGCCCCATGAAGGAGGGACGCGACCTGACGTTTGAGCAAGCCCTTAAAGGAAAAAAAACCGCTTGCCCGCCCGAGATACTGGGCGCGGAGCATCCGCTGTTTATTTTGTACACCAGCGGCTCTACTGGCAAACCTAAGGGCGTGCAGCACAGCACGGGGGGGTATTTGCTGTGGGCAAAGCTAACGATGGAGTGGACGTTTGACATTGCGCCCAAAGATGTTTTTTGGTGCACGGCGGACATTGGCTGGATTACAGGTCACACCTACGTTGCCTATGGTCCGCTGGTTGCGGGGGCGACGCAAGTGATTTTTGAAGGCGTTCCCACTTACCCGAGCGCAGGGCGTTTTTGGCAAATGATTGAGCGCCACAAGGTCAGCGTGTTCTACACCGCGCCCACGGCGATTCGCTCGCTTATTAAAGCGGCCGAAGGCGATGCGGCGGTGCATCCTGATCGCTCCAATTTGTCCTCGCTGCGCATCTTGGGCTCGGTAGGAGAGCCTATCAACCCCGAAGCGTGGATGTGGTATCACAAAAATGTGGGTGGCGAGCGCTGCCCGATTGTCGATACCTTTTGGCAAACCGAAACAGGCGGACACATGATGACGCCGCTGCCAGGCGCAACGCCGCTGGTTCCAGGCTCGTGCACCTTGCCGCTGCCTGGCATCATGGCGGCGATTGTGGACGAGGTCGGCGCCGATATTCCCAACGGATCGGGCGGAATGCTGGTCGTGAAGCGTCCTTGGCCATCCATGATTCGCACAATTTGGAATGACCCCGAGCGTTTTAAAAAGAGCTATTTCCCCGAAGAAATGGGCGGCAAACTTTATTTGGCAGGCGATGGCGCGGTGCGCTCGGCAGACCGTGGCTACTTTCGTATCACGGGCCGCATTGACGATGTGCTCAATGTCTCGGGGCATCGCCTAGGCACAATGGAGATTGAGTCTGCGCTGGTGTCGATGACTGAACTGGTGGCCGAGGCGGCGGTAGTTGGACGCCCAGACGAGCTAACGGGCGAGGCCATTAGCGCCTTTGTGGTGCTGAAGTCTGCGCGTCCCACAGGCGAGGAGGCCAAGCGTATTGCCACTATTTTGCGTAATTGGGTGGCTAAAGAAATTGGTCCTATTGCCAAGCCAAAGGATATTCGATTTGGCGACAACTTGCCCAAGACACGCAGCGGAAAAATTATGCGCCGTTTGTTGCGCTCAATTGCCAAAGGCGAGGCCATTACGCAAGATACATCCACGCTTGAAAATCCTGCCATTTTGGCGCAATTAGCCGAGCCTATTTAAGGACATTCTGCATAACCCTATTCCGTTCGGACTGAGCCTGTCGAAGCCCTTGAGCAATTCACAGTAAATTTTCAACTAGACAACTACACCCAAACGCTGGCATCCCAGCGCGCCCGCTGGTTGGTTTTCCAGATACTGACAGAGATGTTGTGCAGCGTGTTATTGCAGACCATATCGCGGGGGCGCTAGGGTCAAAAAATAATCGCCGTTTGAATGCCCATCAAACTGACTACAACGATCCCGTAATTTTTCATCGTGCACCGTGCAAAAGTGCTGGAAATGCCGTATTTAATTTTCTCCTTCCCCGCCCGTCCTATTTTCCGTACCTCCCTACTCCCATCGAGGCTCAGATAAGCAAAAAGCCCTTGATAAATCAAGGGCTTAAATACTTTGGTGCGGCTGGCAGGACAATTTTTCAGCCCTTGCACCAAAGTCCTTGATTTACCTGCACTTTTTGCCCTAAAACTCGGTGGATCAGGGCTGAAAAAGTGGGTTTCCTTGGTGGGAAACCCGCGAACCCACATTGTACTAACGTTTGAACCGTGAGCGATCTTTAGGCGTGGTGGCTGCTAGGGCGGCGGCTTGTTTTGCTGCCCGCCCCCATGATGAAGACGGGCTAAACGCAAAAGGGTGGGGGATGCCTCCCAGCGCTGCCAGTCGTTGCCGCTCGGCTTCCATCGTCCTTGCGTGGGCTTCTCGTGCCATGCGTTCCAGTTCCTCGGTTTGCGCTTTCAGCCATTGTGCAATCGCCTGTTCCACCTCTTTCAAAATTTGCTTCAAAGTCTTGGGGCTGCCGTCTTTGTTTGGCTTACTGATGTGCAGCTTGATTTTTGCCCTGCCTTTGGCTTGGTTTTCTGGGGTCAGTTTCGCAAAGGCGGGGCGGTTCTTGTCGATGATATGAGCGGTTTTGTACTCGATCAAATCCTTATCGAATTTGGCAAGTTCCGTTTCTGCGTGTCGGATGCGGTCAACGGTTTTTTCTCGTGCCGCGCGTTGGGCTTCCCATGCAGGGCTGGCGTTTTTGAGTTTTTGCCCGATTTTAGGCTCGCCAGTCAATTTTGGGCGGTAGGTGGGGATACCCCTTGGATGTGCTGCAAGTAGGCTAATTTCGCGGTAGAAAGCCAGTCCTTGTGGCTAATGAATCGATCCTTGGGGTTTTGACGGCTAAAAAAGTCCTTGGCGGTCTTTCCTTCCTTCAAACCCCGCTCGCTAAACATCAGGTGCGCGTGGGGGTTGCCGTCGCCCTTGTCATGGATGGCAAGGCGGTAGGCGTGTTTGTCTTTGAGCAAGTCGTCTGCGAAGGTTTGCGCCCACGCGGTTTTGTCGGTGGCTTCTCGGGGGATTGCAATGATAAGGCTGCGGTAACTGCGCCCGTTGGCTCGCTCCAACGCGTCGGCTTTTTGGAAAAACTCTAGTCCGTCCTTCGCCACACTGGCGGGGATATTTTTGTCGATGACGGTTTGAACTTCGGTTTTGTCCGCGTGGCGGTCTAGCCCCGAGATATAGGCGGCGTGCTTTTCACCTGCGCCCGTGCCTGCACTGCCAGTTCGGGTGGATAAAAAGAAGGTTGCCATACACATGAAGTTACCCCGATTTCACGGACACTTTGTCGATAAGACAGAAGGAGTCCGAAATGCGAGAGAAGAACAAGCCGTACCCAGAGCAATTTAGATTGCAAATGGTCGAATTGGTCAAGGCGGGGCGCAAGCCCCGCGAATT
>JAVKLS010000045.1:0-25254 GCA_031538565.1 Burkholderiaceae bacterium | reverse complement strand
TCTTTGAATACATCGAGCATTACTACAATCGCGTTCGCAGGCATTCAAACAACGGCTGGCTTACGCCAGTCGAATTCGAACGCTTGCATCATCAGTCTTTAGAGGAGTCCTGTGTCTATTAATTTGACTAGGTTCAAACCTTGCAAATTCAAGACCTTAGAAAAGGTTGGGGTGGCTGATGGGGCTCGAACCCACGACAACAGGAATCACAATCCTGGACTCTACCAACTGAGCTACAGCCACCGTAAAAGTCGAGCAATTATAGGTTGAATCTCAACCCACTCTCAGTCAACCCGCTCGCGTTTTTGGCTCGGGTTTATTGACTTTGATTTGCACTTTGAATTTTTCTTTTAAATACTCGTAATAACTGGCGGCCTCGGCTGCCAGCCAAATTTGCAAGTACTGATCACGATTTTGCACCGTCGGTGAGTGCTCCACTTTGTCATCAATCACTTTTTTCAAGAGCACAACGCGGTAGCCTCCCTCACCTAAATCCACACCCAACCAAAGCGGCAATTTGGCTGTGCTGGCCCGCAAAACTGTATCGACTAATTTAGGCGATTGCTCTGCCAATGCATCGCGGGACACAATGATCGGAGCGCTCAATTGTGTGGGAGTGGCTGCAGGATCGACCGTCAATTGCGCCAACTTTGCGAGGCCTTCGGCACGTGCCGTAGAAATGCTTAATCGCTCAGTCAACAGAGCTTTGGCTTTTTCTTTAGCTTCTTGGTACGGGATCGTTTGCGCAGGCGTGTAGCTCACGATACGCCCCGCAACCAATTGGTCAACGCCAATTTGAACGGCTTCAGTATTGCGCTTTTTATCGAGGCTATCCACTGAAAAAAGTGCGCCTAAAAATTTAGGACTTGCCAGCGCACCGCGTGCGTTTGGCAGCGGTTGCCGCATGACGTTTTGCGCGGATTGAATTTCCAACTTCAATTTGTCGGCTACGGGTTTTAGCGTGTCAGATTGTTCGTAAACCATATTGGTAAAAACTTCGGCAACTTCGGCAAATTTTTTCTGCGCCATTTGTTTTTGGAGATCGGCTTCAATTCCAGGCTTCATCTCGGCAAAGCTTGACTTTTTAGGCGCTTTAATTTCCGTCAATTGGATGATGTGGTAGCCAAAATCGGTTTCAACTAAATCGCTGATTTGCTTGGGTTGCATGGAAAAGGCGGCATCCTCAAAAGATTTGACCATCGCGCCACGGGGAAAGAAACCTAAGTCTCCACCGTTTGATGCCGAAGCGGTGTCTTGCGAGTTTTTCTTTGCAATATCTGCAAAACTGGCTGGCGATTTCCGCACTTGAGCAAGCAAATCTTCAGCGCGTTTTTTCGCTTTTTCCCTGTCATCGGTGCTGGCTGTTTGGGGCACCTCAATCAAAATATGGCGAACTTTGCGCTCCTCGCCACCCGAAAGTCGATCATTATTTTGTTCGTAATAGCTTTTGATTTCCGCTTCGCTCGGAGTGATGGTTTTTTTAATGTGGTCAAGATCGAGAACGACGTATTCAACGGATGCTTTTTCGGTAGCTTGAAAGAGCGGCAAGTTCGCTTTGTAAAAAGTTTCTATTTCTGCGTCGGTAGGGGTGATTTTTTTGGCTACTTCTTGAGGTAAAAATTTCACAACTTGAATCTCACGCTTTTCAAAATAAGCGCTTAAAGCCACATCGGCTAGTGCCGCTGGAACCATGCCACTTTTAGCGAGGGCTTGCAGTGCCTGCTGCGCTGAAATATCGACGCGCATCCGTGCTTCAAAGGCCTGCGGTGTCAAGCCTTGCGGTGAAAGCAATTCTTTGTATTTGGCTTGATCAAGCGTGCCATCAGGCTTGCGCAGTGCGGCAAACGATGGATCTTGCAGTAGTGTTGCTGCTAAATTTTGATCGCTCACATCCAAATGAAACTTTTGCACGGCGGCTTCAAGCACACGACGATTAACCAATCGCTCGAGTGCTGCGTATTTGAACTCTGGTGAGTCAAACATTTTGGGATCCGCACCGCGTGCATTTTGCCGAATGCGATCCACATCTTCTTTTACGGCCGCATCCCATTCAATTTGTCCAATTTTTTTGCCAGCCACAACCGCGACCGTTTCACTTTTTTCACTCATGGACATAAAACCTTCAATACCAAACAAAAAGAAGCCTGGCAAGACGAAAACAAGCATCAATAATTGAATAGCTTTAGTATGGGTGCGAATAAAGTCAAACATAGTGCAATGAAAAAAATCGAACAGAAAAAAGAAAAGGCGAACACACGGTTCGCCTAGTCATTCAATACCTACCAATTGGTGAGTGCTAACGGGATCGAACCGCTGACCTACGCCTTGTAAGGGCGCCGCTCTACCAGCTGAGCTAAGCACCCACGCCAAATTATTTATTTACCGCATCCTTGAGGCCCTTGCCTGGGCGGAACTTTGGCACTTTGGCAGCTTTAATTTTGAGTGCTGCGCCAGTTTTTGGATTGCGCCCCACACGAGCTGCACGCTTGCCAACGGCGAAGGTTCCAAAGCCAACCAAAGCGACTGTGCCGCCCTTTTTGAGCGTAGTGCGAACGGCACCAATCAAAGACTCTAAAGCACGACCGGCAGCCGCTTTAGAAATCTCGGCATGCTTGGCCATGTGTTCTACGAGCTCAGTCTTATTCATTAATAACTCCTTGAAATAAAAAGGCTTGCCTCTGGCAAGCTTGTTTTGAAAATGGGACGATTCATTCTAATCGGTTTTTATGCGTCTCTCGTGAAAAATAAATTGACGCCGCTATCGCTTTCCCTAATTCACTTGTCATACCTCACTTTGCCTACCACCAACCACACACCTACCGCACAAATGAGCGTACCTGCCATCGTGGCCAAACTAATATGCTCATCAAACAACAGCCACGCGATAGCTGCTGTTGTTGGCGGCACAAGGTAGAGTAGCGAAGTTACTTTGGTTGCCACGCCGCGCTGCACCAATAAATAAAACAGAGAGCTTCCGCCAAGCGACAAACCCAGCACCGCCCATCCCATCGCGACAATCAATTGTGGTTGCCAGATCATGGCTTCCGTATCCATTAAGGCAAAAGGCAAACACACCAGCGCTGCGCCTGCAAGCCCTACCGCATTACCAATGCGCACATCTTGCACTTTGACGTATTTTTTTTGATAAAGAGTTCCTGTGGTGATAGATAGCAGCGCCAGCAGCGTAAAGCCCATTGTGGTTGCGGTTACTTCGTGTCCTGCTTGCAGCTTGCCCGATACCACCAGCAGCAAGCCCGTAAAACCAAAAATCAGTCCAAGCCATTGCCGAATGCCTATGCGTTCTTGTTTGCTTATCAACCCCACCCATAGCCCAGTCAAAATCGGTTGCAATCCAACAACCAAGGCGGTTAGTCCTGCCCCCATGCCCGCTTTGATAGCAAGCCATACGCCAGACAAATAACCCGCCTGAACTAACGTGCCCATTATCACCAAATGCATCCACTGCCAGCGATCGCTAGGCCAAACGATGCTGCGCCAGCTAAAGGCAATCCAAATTGCAAAACATAGCACCGACAGGGCGCAGCGTATGGTTAAGAAACTCATCGCAGGGGCATAAGGCATTCCAAGGCGCGCCGAAATAAATCCTGTGCTCCAAATCAGTACAAAAATTGCAGGCATAGCTGCAATCCATATAGACGGACGGGTATGCGACTGCATAGCTAGTCCACGCGTGCGCGAATTTCGGGCACAGCCTTTTGCAGGTAATAAATCATCGACCACACAGTCAGCACGGCGGCAATCCAAATCAAAATCTGACCCAGCAGTTGAGTATTGAGCACGCCAAACAATAGACCATCAAAAAGCAAAAATGGGATCGCTGCCATTTGCGCCGTTGTTTTGAGCTTACCAATCATGTGAACGGCCACACTTTTGCCTGCTCCAATTTGCGCCATCCATTCGCGCAATGCCGAAATGGCAATTTCACGCCCCACAATGATCAGCGCCACAAATACATCGACACGGTTTAAATGCAATAGCGTGAGCAGGGACGCGCAGACTAAGATTTTGTCGGCCACAGGATCGAGGAATGCGCCAAATGCTGAGGTTTGATTAAGTCGCCGCGCCAAATAGCCATCAAACCAATCGGTAATGGCAGACAGCACAAACACAAAAGCAGCAATGCTATTTTGTGAATGCAACGAAATAGGCAAATAAAAAACTCCCACGATAAGCGGAATCGCCACGATGCGCGCCCAAGTGAGCAGCGTGGGAATGGTCATAAATTGAGAGCGCATAAATAGGTTGGATCAAGGCTGAAGTGAGTGCAGTTGAAATTTTAAGTCGTCATTGAACAAAAAAACTTCGCTAAATGCCCAAGGCTGCAAAAACGAGCCCGCAGGTGCGAAGGGCGCAGCGCGACGAATGGCTGATTTTGCCAACTCCACGGTCTCGGGATAAAACTGCGGCTGACGCATCACATCCAGCGAGCGAATTGAGCCATCCGCATTCACCGTGATTTTGATAACAGGAATCGACGTAAGCGACTCAGGCACTTCGCCCGCATAAACAAACGTAGGATTCGCTTGCATGATTTTTTTTGCTGCTGCCACGCGGTACGCCTGCACCATTGCATCCGATTGTTTGAGGCCAACACCGCAGCTTGACAACCCCGCAGCCACGATGACGACGCTTGCAAAAACCGTGAGCGAATTTAAAAAATTTCTATTGCTTTTACCGAACAGCACGATAAATGTCCTCTGCTAATGATTTTGAAATGCCGCCTACTTTGGCAATGTCTTCTACCGACGCGGCGGCGACGCCTTTCACGGAGCCAAAGTGCGACAGCAAGGCGGCGCGGCGTTTAGCGCCAATGCCGGCAATTTCTTCAAGCTGACCACCGCTAATGCGCACCTTATCCCGCGCAGCGCGCATCCCCGTAATGGCGAAACGATGTGCTTCGTCACGAATTTGGGCTACCAACATCAAGGCCGCCGAATCAGTTGGCAGCGTCATTTTTTCGCGTCCATCGGCAAACACCAATTCTTCGAGTCCGACTTTACGCCCAGCCCCTTTTTCCACGCCCACGATGCGCGAGACATCGAGTCCAAGCCCCTCAAACACCTCGCGAGCCATGCCAACTTGTCCTTTGCCACCATCGACCAGTACCACATCGGGCAGCAGATTGAGGTTTTGTTCAGCCTTATCGGGCGCAGCTTCACGCGTGGCGTAGCGCCGTGCCAGTACTTGGCGCATGGCGGCAAAGTCGTCACCCGCCGTGATGCCATTAATTTTGAATCGACGGTACTGGCTGCTTTGCAGTTTGTGATCGCGAAACACCACACACGACGCCTGGGTTGCCTCACCCGCCGTGTGCGAAATATCAAAACACTCGATGCGCAGGCTAGACAGTTCACGTCCCTGCTCCTCCAAGTGCAAATCCAGCACCTCCACCAACGCCCTTGTTCGCGCCTGCTGAGAGCCCTCCTCCGCCAGCAAACGTGCCAAAGCGATGTCGGCATTTTTTTGTGCCATCTCGAGCCAAATGCGGCGATGCTCACGCGGCGATTGCACTGCCCGTACGCGATGTCCAGCCGCATTGCTGAGCGCATCCAGCAGCACCATCGGGATAGGTTCGGCGCAAATAATGATTTGCGGAATTGCCAGCCCATCGTAGTGCTGGGCGATAAAGGTTTGCACGATCAACGCCTCGGGCGTAATGGCTTCTTCGCCCTGCACTTCGTCTCCCCGCACGCTGGCAAAGTCCGAGGCTTCGCTTACGTGCGCGGGAAAGTAGGCGCGGTCACCCAAATGCCTACCACCACGCACCATCGCCAAATTGACGCAGGCGCGTCCACCCAAAACTTTGACCGCTAGCACATCGACATCGCGCTCGGCATTGCCTGCCGCACCATTGCTGGTATTGGCTTCTACCGATTGCGACTGCAACACAGCCGTCAGTGCGCTAATTTTGTTACGCGCCTGGGCTGCCAGTTCATACTCCAAACGATCGGAGTGCATCTGCATCTGCGTTTGCAATTGCGCTAGCAACTCCTGCGTATCACCATTTAAAAAATCGGCAGCGTGCACCAAGTCTTTGAGGTAATCCTCTTTGGAGATCAAGCCCACACAGGGAGCGGTGCAGCGCTTAATTTGGTGCAACATACAAGGGCGTGTACGGTTTTTAAATACCGTGTCTTCGCAGGTGCGAAGTTGAAACACTTTTTGCAGATACGTAATCGTCTCGCGCACAGCCCACGTGTTCGGATAAGGGCCAAAGTACTGATGCTTTTTGTCAATCAAACCCCGGTAATACACCACGCGCCCAAATTCGTGCGCCGTAATCTTGAGGTAGGGGTAGCTCTTATCGTCACGAAACAAGATGTTGTACTTGGGATGCAGCGTCTTGATGAGATTGTTCTCCAGCAGCAGCGCCTCCGCCTCGGTGCGCACCACTGTGGTTTGCATACGCACAATTTTGCTCACCATGTGCCCAATGCGCGTGCCGCCGTGGTCTTTTTGGAAATACGTGCTGACGCGTTTTTTTAAATTTTTGGCCTTGCCCACGTAAAGCAGCACCTCATCCGCATCAAAATAGCGATACACCCCAGGCAACGCGGGCAGTGCCGCCACATCGCGTTGCAATTGCTCACATAAGACTGCGGTGGAAGGGATGGGATCACTCATACGACAATTGTCCCCTATGCCTATTCAGTTTTTGCGCATCGACATTTTTTGCAAAGTCATAGACAACTATGGCGACATCGGCGTTTGTTGGCGACTGTGCACGCAGCTCGTCGCGCAGGGGCACTCGGTGCGGTTCGTGGTGGACGATGCATCGGCGCTTGCATGGATGGCAACAAGCCAAGAGCGCTCCAAAATCACCCTAGCAGCCTGGACGAATGCAGTCGCTGGACAAACCACCGACGTGGTCATTGAAACCTTTGGCTGCGAATTGCCCGAGAGCTACATCGCCACGCTCAGTCCGCAGTGCCGTTGGTTGAATTTGGAGCATCTCAGCGCCGAGCGCTACGTCGAAAACTGCCATTTGCTGCCATCGCCCGTGCTGCAAGGTGCGGGTAATGGACGGATTAAAACTTTTTTCTACCCAGGCTTTACCGCTAAAACAGGCGGCTTGCTGCGCGAATCTGATTTGTTAGCGCAGCAAGCGGTGTTTGACAAAGTTGCATGGTTGAAAACTTTAGGCATTGAGTGTCAAAAAAACGAACGCATCGTATCTCTGTTTTGCTATGAACCTGCGGCGCTGCCCACGCTGCTCGTGCAGTTGCAATTAAGCGAGCAGCCTACGCTGCTGCTCGTCACCACAGGGCGGGCAACGCAAGCGGTAAAAAGCGCGCAGGAAGTAGCGCCGATCAGCTCGAGCAAGCTGCGAATTCACTACCTTCCTCCCCTCACGCAAGGCGATTTTGATCGCTTGCTCTGGAGTAGCGACTTTAATTTTGTGCGCGGCGAAGACTCTCTGGTGCGCGCCATATGGGCAGGCAAGCCGTTTATTTGGCAGATTTATCCACAGGACGATCAGGCTCATCATGCAAAACTCGCATCATTTTTAGCGCTCTATTTGCAAAGCGCAGATGAGACAACGGCCAAGCAGATTCGCTGTGCGCATGACGCTTGGAATGCGATGAGTGCTGCGCTCAATTGGCCCGTAGAGTTTGTTTTGAAAGATCTCAGCCCGTGGCGACAAGTCAGCCAATCGCAGCGCAAAGCCCTGCTTGTCATGCCCAGTTTGCTAGACGCCCTTTTGACCGCGCTTTAACCTCGTGCTTTTAATAATCGCCCGTGCTCGCCATGCTTTCAAAGCGCGTGACGGGTTTGAGAAAGGTCAGTTTGACGTGTCCCGTAGGACCATTACGTTGCTTGGCAATCAAAATTTCTGCCACGCCTGGCTCTTTGCTGTCTTTGTTGTAGTAGTCATCGCGATAAATAAACATGATGACATCGGCGTCTTGCTCGATAGCGCCCGATTCACGCAAATCACTCATCATGGGGCGTTTGTCGGTTCGTGTTTCAACGCTGCGATTAAGCTGCGATAGTGCAACAACAGGACAATTCAATTCTTTGGCAAGCATTTTGAGTCCGCGCGAAATTTCGCCCAGCTCAGTCGCACGGTTTTCATCGCTGCCGCCTTTGCTACCCGTCATCAATTGCAAATAATCCACCACAATTAATCCCAGCTTGCCTTCCTTGCGCGCTAAACGACGGGCATTGGCGCGTAACACACTGGGCATCAGACCCGGCGACTCGTCGATATGCAGCGAAACGGTGCGTAATTTTTCAACCGCTTCCGCAAGGCGTGGCCATTCGTCGTCTTTGAGCTTGCCTGTACGCAAACGTTGTTGGTCAATGCGCCCAATCGAACCCACCACGCGAATTGCCAGTTGCGACGCGCCCATTTCCATCGAAAAAATAGCCACGGGCAAACCTTCGTTTAGCGCCACGTGCTCGGCGATATTGACTGCTAATGCGGTCTTCCCCATAGACGGACGCGCTGCCAGCACGATCAAGTCGCCTGCTTGGAAGCCCGATGTCATGCGGTCCAAGTCGTAAAAACCTGTGGGCACGCCTGTGATGTCGTTGGGGTTTTCGCTCATCTCTTGCACGCGGTCGAGCAGCTTGACCACCAAGCTGTCCATCGATTGAAAACCTTGCTTGTTTTTTGCGCCCTCCTCGCCAATCTTAAAAATCTTTTGCTCAGCTTCGTCCAAGATTTCGTCCACAGGCTTACCTTTGGGATTAAAGGCTTGCGTGGCAATTTCATCGCTGGCGGTCAACAGCTTACGCAAAATGGCGCGCTCGCGCACAATTTCGGCGTAGCGGCGAATATTGGCGGCGCTGGGGACGTACTGCGCTAAATTATTAAGATACGTGATACCGCCCACTTCGTCGGCCTTACCCAGGCTTTGCAGAGCCTCAAACACGGTAATCACATCGGCTGACTTGGTTGCATTGATGAGCTTTGCGCAGGCGGCAAAAATAAGCCGATGCTCGTAACGATAAAAATCGTCTTCTTGCACCGCGTCCCCAATGCGATCCCAGGCGCTGTTGTCGAGCAGCAAACCGCCCAGCACGCTGGACTCCGCCTCCATCGAATGCGGTGGAATACGCAATTGCGCCACGGGTAAGTCGCTGGCGTAGTCGGTAAAAGTTTGCTCACCGTAAGCGGCGGACACGTCTGGCATTAAGTGGTCGGAGGACATGAGGAAAATAAGAGCAAGGGTAAGAATGAAAAAAGGGTTTTGATCCTAACGAATCAAAACCCTTGTGTCACTACACAAGCCTGTGTGTGGGCTGTGCAATGATTGTGGATAACTCTTTTTAAGCAGTCTCGCCGTAAACTGAGACGGTGATTTCAACCAACACATCGGTGTGCAAAGCCACAGACACCGCGCTATCGCCCACAATTTTGACGGGTCCCGTAGGCATACGGATTTGCGCTTTGGATACTGCAAAACCTACCTTTGTCAGCTCTTCGGCAATGTCGTGATTAGTCACTGAGCCAAATAAGCGACCATCCACACCCGCTTTTTGCGTGAGCTTGATCGTTGTACCCGCCAGTTTTTCACCCACGGCTTGTGCGGCGGCAAGCTTGTCAGCAGCCGCTTTTTGCAGCTCTGCGCGACGTGCTTCAAACTCTTGAATGGCGCTAGGTGTGGCACGTTTCGCACGGCGGCCTGGAATCAAAAAATTACGGGCATAGCCGTCTTTGACTTTAACGACGTCACCTAAATCACCAAGGTTTACCACTTTTTCTAACAGAATAATTTGCATGATGGCGTCCTTCCTTAAAGGCTATGTTGATCGCTGTAGGGCAGGAGCGCCAATTGACGCGCACGCTTAATAGCGGTGTTAAGTTGGCGCTGATAAATGGCGCGTGTGCCCGTCAAGCGGGCAGGAATAATTTTGCCGTTTTCAGCTAAAAAGTCGCGCAAAGTGTCTACATCTTTGTAGTCAATTTCCACAACGTTAGCCACGGTAAAGCGGCAATAGCGCTTGCGTTTAAACAATAGGGATTGCGTATTGCGCTTTGGGCGCTTGTCGGCATTTTTCTTAAAACGAGATGGTCCGGCCATGATGGACTCCTATTTAAATAATTTCAAAAGATTCAATTTGAACAATGAGTTTTTTACTTTTGGCACTGTGCCGCAAAAAACCCGCTACTTTTAGTTGGCTACCAAGCGCCGCATTTGCTAAGCTTTGCGCGACTAAGCCAAACGACACCCCTAAGAATTGAACCGTTGCATCGTGCCCGCTTGGGCTATCCGACGCATGTTCCAATTGCACATCGATTGCGGGAACACCCGCAGGGGTGTAGCGCAAGGACTGCCTCTCAATCAGTGTGGCTGTGGCTTGGTAGCGATTCAAACTCAGACTTGCGCCATTAGTCGCGTGACTGACCTGCAAACTCCGCTTGCTGTGTCTTGCGCGCCTCTTCGCGCTCCACGGTTTTCATCATTAGGGATGGCGCAGTCTCAGCCGCTTTTTTGGCCACAGTTAAATGGCGTAACACGGCGTCGTTAAATTTAAAAGCATGCTCAATTTCTCCCATGACCGTTTGATTTGCCTCAATGTTGAGGCACAGGTAATGGGCTTTTGCCAGCTTGTTGATGAGGTAGGCCAATTGACGGCGACCCCAATCTTCTACTCGGTGCACAATGCCGCCACCAGCGGTAATCATGCCCTTGTAGCGCTCCAGCATGGCTGGGACTTGTTCGCTTTGATCGGGATGGATTAGCAAAACGATTTCGTAATGACGCATAGACTCTCCTTAAGGATAAAAGCTGCCCGCAGCGTCTGAAATTGCGGTGCAGCAAGGGTAAACGCCCTCGTTTAAAGGCGAAGCCCGCGATTATAACAAGGCATCCGACTCGCGGATATGGCGCTCAAACGCCCGCAGTCGCTTAAACACCGAGATCAGCTCCACAATCTCTGTCCAGCTATGCACAAGGTATTGGAACGAGCTCTCGACTTGCCCAAACGCCCGCACGATTTGCTGCATCACACCCAAGGTGAGTCCTCCTGCAATGATGCTAGGCCCCAGCGCAAAATAAGGCACGAGCACGCCAAACTGTAAATAGCTTCCCCGTGCCACATTGAAATACATGTAATGAAAATAAAGACGGAAATTATTTTTCCGCACCGCAGCAAATAGCTCTTTTAAGGTAGCAACGGGCGCGCGCTGAGCGCTATCCTCCCCATGCACCAGCTCTTTGCGGTAGGCCGCCTCCACCAATTGATTATTGAACTGCAATCCAGGCAGTTTGACGCCCACCAGCGCCAAAGCCACCGTACCTAAAAGCGCAAAGCTAATGGCTACGTAGATGAGTGCGTGATCCACGTGCCCGACCACAGGCAAGGCGGTAATTTTTTCGGACAGCGTCCACAAAATTGGCAAAAAAGCTGCCAAGGTCATTAGGCTTTGCATAAAGCTGACGCCTAAATCTTCCACCAACACCGCAAAACGCTGGGTGTCTTCTTGCACGCGCTGGGACGCGCCCTCAATGTGCCGGACTTTGTGCCAGTTTTCGACATAAAAGTCATTCATTGCGGTGCGCCAACGGAAGACGTAGTGTTTGGTGAAAAAATCTAAGAGCACCGATAGCACCATCGCTAACGCAGCGATTTTGCAAAACGTGAGCAGCAAAGCGATATACGCATCCATGGTGATCGATCCAGGCGTTGCCAACGCCTTTTGCAGAGAGTCATAAAACGAGCCAAACCACTCGTTAATCTTGACATTCAACTGCACCTTGTACCAAGTGATAAACAAAATCAACGCCGATCCTGCCATCGACCACGGTAGCCATTTGCGACTCCAAAAAAATGCGCGAAACATAGTTGCCGTACTTGACGAATTACAGGCCTAGTGCGGCAATGCCCGCTTTGGCAATTTGCGCGTCTTCAGGCGACTTAACGCCGCTAACGCCCACCGCGCCAATGCATTGCCCGTCTTTGATGATGGGCACGCCACCTTCGAGCATTCCCTCAAGCGTAGGCGCACTCAAAAACGAATAGCGTCCCGCATTAATGATGTCTTCGTACACCTTGCTCTCTCGCATTCCCAGCGCCGCTGTCCGCGCTTTAGCGGGTGCAATTTCGCTGGATATCGTCGCTACGCCATCTAAGCGCAAAAGTCCAAGCAAATGCCCGCCCGCGTCAGCAACGGCAATGACGACTGCCCAATTATTTTTGCTAGCCTCAGCCTCCGCTGCTGCCATTATTTTTTTAACATCGTTCAACTCAAGTGTGAATGTTGTTCGCATTGAAAGTCCTAATTTAATGAATGTACGAAAGTCAGTAGCATACGTGAATAATTTATGCGCTTTGACATCATCACCCTCTTTCCTGAATTGATACAGCCCTATCTCCACGCTGGTATCAACCGCCGCGCCTTTGAAGGCGTAGGTGACGCACCAGCTTCTATTACGGTTCAGCTTTGGCAATTGCGCGACTTTGCAACAGGCAACTACAAGCGCGTGGATGATCGCCCCTTTGGCGGCGGCCCAGGCATGGTGATGCTTGCAGAGCCTTTATCTGCGTGCCTTGGCGCCATTTGGCGCGCAAGAGCACCCTGCCCCGTGGTATTGTTTTCGCCAATAGGACGCACCATCAATCAAGCCGTGGTGACGGCATGGACAGACTCCCAAAGCGAATTTGGCCAAGGTGCGGTGCTGATTTGTGGCCGTTACGAGGGACTGGATCAACGCTTTATTGACACACACGTCACGCACCAACTCAGCCTTGGAGACTTTGTTCTCTCGGGCGGGGAAATTGCCGCTACCGCATGGCTAGACGCTATTGCGCGATTGCAACCAGGCGTTTTAGGAGATGAGCAAAGCCATCTGCAAGATAGCTTCAATCCTGCGCTTGGTGGCTTGCTTGACTGCCCGCACTACACCCGCCCCGAAATTTGGAATGACACCCCAGTGCCTAGCGTGCTTCTATCGGGTAACCACGCCAAGATAGAAGCGTGGCGGCAAGCGCAGCGTTTGTTGCTCACGCAAAAGTTGCGTCCAGATTTACTCACGCAGTCAAAGCTATAATCCGCCCTTGACTTTTCCTCTGCCAGCCGCATCGTTCGCCGCTTATTGGACGCAACTAGATGCCTTTTGTGTAGCTTGCATGAACTGATCAATTTTTTGAAAGTCATTCAAAATGAACTTACTCCAAACTTTGGAACAAGAAGAAATCGCTCGTTTGGGCAAAGTGATTCCCGATTTTGCGCCAGGCGATACGGTGATCGTGAACGTCAACGTGGTAGAGGGCACGCGCAAGCGTGTACAGGCCTTTGAAGGTGTGGTTATTGCCATCCGCAATCGCGCGCTCAATTCCAACTTCATCGTCCGCAAAATTTCAAACGGCGAAGGTGTGGAACGCACGTTTCAAACCTACAGCCCTTTAATTGCCAGCATCGAAATTAAGCGCCGTGGCGATGTGCGCCGCGCCAAGCTGTACTACCTGCGCGACCGCAGTGGCAAGTCGGCACGTATCAAAGAAAAGCTCACGCGCAAAGCACCAAAAACTGCAGCCGCGTAAATTTTCTTTATCGCGCCATCAGCGCAAACCTAAAAAACCGTCACCCTGCGCTGACGGTTTTTTTATGCCATGAAAAAAGCTCCCTTGCTCTCCACCATCCCCAATTTCAATCCAAAGAAAGCACCCATCCTAGCGAGGGATGAGCGATTTCAAGTCTTACCTGCGGATAAATTGACCGAGACGTCTCTCATCCAGCATCTTGCGCCCACTTTGGTGCGCGGACAATCAAAAGCTGCGCATACTCCCAATCATCCGCTGCTCACTCCATCGGCTGTGTTGATTCCCATCATGCAATCGAGCAGCGATTTAACCGTGCTACTCACTGTGCGTTCGATCAAGCTGCGTCAACATTCTGGACAAATCGCGCTGCCAGGTGGAAAAATTGATAGAGATGACGAAAGTGCTATCGCAACGGCACTGCGCGAGGCGGAGGAAGAAATTGGGCTGCCGCGCCTCAATTGCCAAGTCATCGGCGTACTCGAAAGGCACGAAACAGGCACAGGATTTGAAATCACCCCCATCGTGGCTCTGGTCAATCCCAACTTTACGCCCGCGCTATCGGAGGACGAAGTGAGCGACATTTTTGAAGTGTCGCTGGCGCACATTTTGAACCCTGCGAATCACAACCACCACGAACTATCGTGGATCAATGATGATGGAGAGCAAACCCGCGACTGGTATGCCATTCCCAGCATCGACACCCACGGATGCGAGCGCCACATTTGGGGTGTCACGGCGCGGGTTTTACGGCAGTTATACGAATTCCTACACGGCAAACCAACGCCATAAAACGGCACACCACATTTATCCACACCTCTTGTCCATTTTGTGCATACGGGATGATGTGCTCGCGGGTCAGCATTGCGGTCAAAAACTGATGCCGAACTGACCGTAATTGACGATTGAAGCCCTGTTTAATCGAGATAATTGAACCCATGCTTATTTTTCGCGGGCTTTCCCGTCGCACCGACGCGCAGCCCTCAGCCCTGACTATTGGTAACTTTGATGGCGTCCATTTAGGACATCAAACCATGCTGCGTGCGCTAAAAAAGCAAGCCGACGCACGCGGCCTTGTCAGTTGCGTGATGACGTTTGCACCCCATCCGCGAGAATATTTTTCGCCGCACACTGCACCTGCCCGCATCAACACGCTACGCGACAAACTGACCGCCATTAAAGCCTGCGGCATCGACCGCGTCGTCATCCTGCCGTTTAACCAAGCACTTGCGGCGATGAGCCCCGAGTCCTTTGTCACGGACATCTTGGTACGCCACTTGCGCACTAAGTTTTTACTCATTGGTGACGACTTCAAATTTGGTGCAAAGCGTGCTGGCGACTTTCAATTGCTGACCGCACTGTCTAACCCCTCGGGCTATGTGCTGCAAGCCATGCCTGCGGTAGAAGTAAACGGCATACGCGCCTCTAGCAGCTTAATTCGTAGCGCTTTGGCCGGCGGGCGAGTGAGCGACGCTGCTGCGGTGCTAGGGCACCCCTACGCAGTAAGCGGGCACGTTATCCACGGCGCAAAACTGGGGCGCGAGTTGGGGTTTCCAACGCTCAATATCGCCTTCAAGTATCCACACCCCGCCGCCTCTGGGGTGTTTGTGGTTTGCGTAGAGGGCTTATCCGACAAGCCGCTGCGCGGCGTGGCTAATTTTGGAACACGCCCCGCGCTGGATCCATCCGACGTCAACGGCGGACGCGTGCTTTTAGAAACCTATTGTTTAGACTGGCCTGCCACCCTTGGCACAGACGGGGGCTACGGTAAAATCGTTCGCGTTCTATTGCTGCACAAATTGCACGACGAACTGGCCTATGCAGGGCTGGAATCGCTCAAAGCTGGCATTGCAAACGACATCGCCTTGGCAACCGACTACTTCCACACCGCTACATGACTACCGAATCCCCCAAAGCCGCCCCAGACTACCGCGCCACGCTCAACCTGCCCGACACGCCCTTTCCCATGCGCGGGGACTTGCCTAAACGCGAAGCTACCTGGACGAAGGAATGGGAAGATAAAGGTATCTATAAAAAGCTGCGCGATGCACGCTGCGGCAAAGCCAAGTTCATCTTGCACGACGGCCCACCCTACGCCAATGGGCAAATCCACATGGGGCACGCCGTCAACAAAATTTTGAAAGACATGATTGTCAAGTCGCGGCAACTAGATGACTTCGATGCCGCATACATCCCAGGATGGGATTGCCACGGCTTGCCGATTGAAAACGCGATCGAAAAACTACACGGACGCAACTTGGCGCGGGAGGAGATGCAGGCCAAAGGACGCGCCTTTGCCGCC
This sequence comes from Burkholderiaceae bacterium, assembly GCA_031538565.1. Classification (GTDB taxonomy): domain Bacteria; phylum Pseudomonadota; class Gammaproteobacteria; order Burkholderiales; family Burkholderiaceae_C; genus JASGCK01. The sequence goes on along the minus strand of JAVKLS010000045.1, from coordinate 9,440 downwards.
GAGCAAATCACCGAGCAAATGGCGGACTTCAAACGTCTTGGCGTGCTAGGCAAGTGGACGCATCCCTACAAAACCATGGACTTCAAAAACGAAGCCGAAGAACTACGTGCGTTTAAGCGCATCATGGAGCGTGGCTTTGTGTACCGCGGTCAAAAGCCTGTGTATTGGTGCTTTGACTGCGGCTCGTCGCTGGCAGAATTTGAAATTGAATACCAAGAAAAAAAATCGCAAACGCTGGATGTGGCGTTTGAATGTGCCGAGCCTGAAAAGCTTGCCAAAGCGTTTGGCTTACCTGCATTGACCCACAAAGCCTTTGCCGTGATTTGGACAACGACGGCGTGGACGATTCCTGCCAATCAAGCCCTAAACGTCAACCCCAACTTAGATTACGCTCTCGTGCAAACCAGTAAAGGGCTGCTGTTGCTTGCCAGCGCACGCGTCGCCGATTGTTTGGCTCGCTATGGCTTAGAAGGCAAACTCATTGCAACTTGCAAGGGTGCGGTAATTGAAAAAATCAATTTCAAGCATCCGCTATTTGATGCGGATGCGGGCTATCAGCGCCTCTCGCCCGTTTATTCGGCCGACTACGTGGGCGATGCAGACGGCACGGGCGTGGTACACAGCGCACCTGCGTATGGCGTAGAAGACTTTAACTCTTGCGTCAAAAACGGACTCGCCCATAAAGAAATTTTGAATCCCGTACAAGGCAATGGCGCGTATGGCGCTGACTTCCCGCTGTTTGCGGGGCAACATATTTGGAAAGCCGTACCAAGCGTGCTTGCCGCGCTGGAAGCTGCTAGTCGTTTGCTGGCAACTCAAACCATTCTGCACAGCTACCCGCATTGCTGGCGACACAAATCGCCCGTGATTTACCGCGCCGCAGCGCAGTGGTTTATCCGCATGGATCACGCCACCGAGCAAACCGCAGGCGTGTTTGCCATCGATACAGCCGAGTGTCCTGCCCCCACCGAGAGCTTGCGCGAAATCGCCTTAAAAGCCATTGGAGAGCAAGGCGATTCAAACGCGATTGCATTCTACCCCGAAAACGGGCGCGTGCGATTGCGCGACATGATTGCCGGACGCCCAGACTGGTGCATTAGCCGCCAACGGGCATGGGGCGTACCTTTGGCACTTTTCATCCACAAAGACACAGGCGCACTGCATCCCAACACGCTGGCTATTTTGGATGCTGCCGCCAACATGATTGAAGCGGGCGGAATCGAGGCGTGGAGCGCCGCATCGCCCGAGTCCATTATTGGCAAAGCGGATGCCGAGGTCTATTTCAAATCCACCGATATTTTGGAGGTGTGGTTTGACTCGGGCACCACGCACACCACGGTGCTCAAGCATTCGCACGCAATAGACGGCAAGAGCGCGGGACACGACGCAGGCCCCGAAGCGGACCTCTACCTTGAAGGCCACGACCAGCATCGCGGCTGGTTTCACAGCTCGCTGCTAACTGCTTGCGCCATGTATGGACGTGCGCCCTATCGCGCCTTGCTCACGCACGGTTTTACCGTGGATAGCCAAGGGCGCAAGATGAGCAAGTCGCTCAAAAACGGCATCGAGCCGCAAGTGACCTGGAACAAGTTAGGCGCAGAAATCATCCGCCTGTGGGTCGCCTCTAGCGACTACTCGGGCGACATTGCAGGCGACGACAAAATCTTGGCGCGCGTGGTGGACACCTATCGCCGCATCCGCAACACACTCAAATTCTTGCTAGCGAACACGTCCGATTTTGATGCAGCAAAAGACGCTGTGCCATTTGCTGAAATGTTAGAAATTGACCGCTACGCCTTATCCCGCGCGGCTCTTCTGCAAACTGACATTTTGGCGCACTACAAGGTGTACGAGTTCCACCCTGTTGTCTCCAAGCTGCAAATTTATTGCTCCGAAGATTTAGGCAGCTTGTATCTCGACATTCTCAAAGACCGCCTCTACACCACCCAGGCCAACTCGCACGCACGGCGTAGCGCTCAAACCGCGCTACACGGCATCACACAAGCGATGCTGCGCTGGATGGCGCCATTCCTCAGTTTTACCGCAGAAGAAGCATGGCAAGTGGTCGGCACATCCGAATCCATTTTTTTAGAAACATATTCCGATTTTCAGTCCGTTCTCCCTCAGCTTGTAGAAGGGTTGCGTATAAAGTGGCAACGCATCGAGGGCATCCGCACCGCAGTCACCAAAGAAATCGAAGTGCTGCGCGCCGATGGCAAAGTAGGCTCGTCCCTGCAAGCCAATATCCACATAGCGTGCAGCGAATCCGACTATGCGCTACTGAACAGCTTAGGTCAGGACATTCGATTCGTTTTCATCACATCCAAAGTGACGCTCGAAAAAGGCGAGACGCTATCCATTCGTGTGTCCGCGTCCGAGGACGCGAAGTGCGAACGCTGCTGGCATTACGTCTCGGATGTAGGCAGCAACACCGAACATCCCGCGCTTTGCGGACGCTGCATCAGCAACTTGTTTGGCGCGGGTGAAACGCGAGTATTTGCCTAATGACCCACAACCAATCCTCCCGAAGCCTTTTGTGGATATGGTTTTGCTTGGCATTCATCGTGATGCTGCTTGATCAATACACAAAAATGCTAATCATCGAGACGTATCAACTGGGTGACGCAACCCGCGTGACTTCGTTTTTTAACATCGTTCGCGTGCACAACACGGGGGCGGCATTTAGTTTTTTATCCAGCGCAAGCGGTTGGCAGCGCTGGTTTTTCACCAGTTTTTCCATCATTGCGGTTGGTGTGATTGTGTGGCTACTGCGCACCAGCGGCTCGCAGCGTTTGTTTGCCACGGCGCTGTCCTTCATTTTGGGCGGCGCCATTGGCAACGTGATTGACCGCCTCTGGCATGGCTACGTGGTAGATTTTTTGGACTTCCACGCGGCGGGAATGCACTTCCCCGCATTTAATGTGGCCGACAGCGCCATTACCCTCGGCGCGGCTTGCTTGATTTTGGACGAGTTGTTACGGACGAGGCGCGCGAAAACTTAGGCTTCGCAGATTTTTTCTTTGCCGTCCGCGCAGATGCATCGGCTGCAGTTTGATCCGCCACTTGTTTGGGATCATCACGTTTGTCACTTTGCAAAAAATCATCTTTTAATAGCTTGAAATCAATTTTTCGCGCATCCAAATCCACGCCCGCCACTTGCACATGGACGGGCGTTCCTGCGGCGTAGCGCATTCCCGTGCGTTCGCCGCGTAGCTCTTGCCTTGCTTCGTCAAAGCGGTAGTACTCGCCACCCAGTTCGGTAATGTGGATGAGTCCTTCAACAAACATCTGATCCAAGGTTACGAACAAACCAAAGCTTGTCACCGTGCTCACCACGCCCGTAAACGCTTCGCCCAAATGCTCTTTGACGTACTTGCACTTAAGCCATTGCTCAACGTCGCGACTAGCCTCGTCGGCACGGCGTTCGCAAGCCGAGCAGTGCAAGCCCGCAGCTTGCCACGCTTCTTGCTCTGCTAGTTGCTGTTTCGATAATTTTTTGTTCGCTTTATCCACCGCACTGTGCGCGGGTTTTTTCTTGGCCATCCACTGATTGAGCTTGGTATGCGCCTGCGTAGGCGTGGGCAAATTCGGCAGCTGGTAGGTAGACTGAGCAAGCGTAGCTTTGATGACGCGGTGCACCAGTAAATCGGGGTAACGGCGAATCGGACTGGTGAAGTGCGTGTATGCGTCATACGCCAGTCCAAAGTGTCCGCTGTTAATGGGCGTGTAAATGGCTTGCTGCATGGAGCGCAGCAGCATGGTGTGAATTTGCGCCGCGTCGGGACGCTCTTTGGTCGCGTTAGCAATGGCTTGAAACTCGGCGGGAATAGGCTCCGCGCTCAGGGATGCCATAACACCAATAGCTTTGAGGTAATTACGCAGGATTTCTTTTTTCTCGGGCGTAGGTCCTTCGTGTACGCGAAACAGTCCTGGGTTTTTACTCTGTGCAATAAAGTCTGCCGAGCACACATTGGCCGCCAGCATCGCCTCTTCAATCAAACGATGCGCATCATTGCGCCTACGCGGCTCTATGCGTTCGATGCGTCCGTTTTCGTTGCAAATTATTTGCGTCTCGACGGTATCAAAATCGACTGCGCCGCGCACATGACGCGCGGCCAAAAGTGCTTGGTACACATCGTGCAGATGAACAAGCTGCGGCACAAGCACGGGGTTTTGTGCGTTGCGTTTGCCAGCTTCCAAACCCTTTGTGTGAGTCAAAATGGCGGCGACTTCGTTGTAGGTAAAGCGTGCATGGCTGAACATGACAGCAGGATAAAACTGATAGGCGTGAAGCTCCCCAGCGCCTGTAATCAGCATATCGCAGACCATGCACAAACGCTCAACTTCGGGGTTGAGCGAGCACAAACCGTTCGATAATTTTTCGGGCAACATCGGAATGACACGGCGCGGAAAGTACACGCTGGTGGCTCGTTCGTAAGCGTCAATGTCAATGGCAGATCCCGTCTCCACGTAGTGACTCACATCCGCAATCGCTACCAATAAACGCCAGCCATTGGCTTTTTTACCTTTGCCAATGATGGCTGGCTCGGCGTACACCGCATCATCAAAATCGCGTGCATCGTCGCCGTCGATAGTGACCAGAGGCACATCGGTTAGATCGACTCGCCCACGCTTGTCTTTGGCAAGAACCTTATCAGGCAAGGCTTTGGCAGCTTTTAAACACGCTTCATTAAACACGTGCGGCACGTCAAATTTGCGCACGGCAATTTCAATTTCCATACCCGGATCGTCGGCATCGCCCAGCACTTCGGTAATTTTGCCAAGTGGCTGGGAAAACAGCCCGGGCTTGTCGGTGAGCATCACCGCCACTACTTTGTTCGCCCAGCCTTCGGCTTGCACTTTTGTGAGCTTGGGAATCAAAATGTCTTGCCCGTAGCGCTTATCCTCAAGCGCCACTACCCAAACGCCGCCCTCATTTAGCAAGCGACCAATCAAGGGGCGATCAGGGCGATCCAAAATATCGAGCACATGACCTTCGGGACGCCCCTTGCGATCAAGGCGCTGAACGCGCACCAGCACGCGATCGCCGTGCAGCACGGCACGCATTTCATTCATTGGCAAATACACATCAGCGCCGCCATCGTCGCGCTGTACAAAGCCGTGTCCACTCAAATGTCCGAGTACAACACCCTTAAATTCCGAGAGTAATCCTGCGGACTCTTGCGCGCTTGTTATTTTTGTTTTCATATCTGTTAAGTCTAACTAAAGCGAATGCAAATCTTGGCTTGAGCTAGATTTTTTACGAATCACCCCTAGGATAAAGTCCGCGCGTGCGGGCCATCAATCGTGTAAGACCATACAAGGCGTCCATGTTGGGCGTTGCTATTTTTAGTTGATGGCCGATCGTTCGAACTGCACCCAGTAGAGTGTCGAGCTCGATTTGCCGAACATACTCAACGTCTTGCAACATCGATGTTTTGAAAGAGCCCAGCTGTCGGGTCACGGTATGCCGATCTTCTGGCACTTGTGAAATCTCGCATCCAATGCGCGCCCCAATGGCCTGGGCTTCCAGCATGACAGTGCTGCAAAATGAGCGCACCAAGTCGTCATCCAAAATCTGGTCACACGGCGCTCCTGTCAAAGCAGAGACGGGGTTCATCGTCATGTTGCCCCACAGCTTGAACCAAATGTCTTGTTGAATACGGGGCGACACCTTCACATCAAAACCCGCCGCGTTCAAGCAATCGGCCAACGCTTGTGTGCGTGTTGAAATGCCGCCTGAAGGCTCGCCAATGATTAGCTGATTGCCTTTCATGTTTTGAACCACGCCCGCACTGGGTGACTGTGCAGAAAAGTGCACCACACAACCCAGCACATGAGAAGTCGCAATGCACTTGGCAATCACACCTTGCGGATCGAGTAGCGCTAACTGCAAACCATTGGATGCGCCACCCAAACCATCGAAGAACCACCAAGGCACACCATTCATCGCCACCAGCACCGCCGTGTGCGGAGCCAATAGCTTTTCAACCGTAGGTGCTACATCGGCGAGTGAAGGACCTTTTACCGCCAAGACCACCACATCTTGCGGACCTAGATCAGCAGCGTCATCGCTAGCCGCCAGCGCGACTTGATGGGTTTGACCCCGCACATCGGTCCACACCAAGCCCTGCTCTTGGAGCGCCGCTAAAGTCTTGCCGCGAGCGATGGCAGAGAGTTTTATCTTGTGAGATGGCGGCAATGTGCCAAGCAAGCCAGCAAATGCGCCGCCCACAGCACCCAATCCCACCACTGCAATTTTTATCGCGCGATCAGTCATAGCTTCACGTCCTGTAGCTGGGGTCGATGCGGTCAATCAAACGTTGCATGGCAGCAAACGAATCTTCACCCGCCCCGAACCTAGGGTTGAAGTTGAGTGAGTCGCGCACGCAGCCTTCCAAGGCTTTCTCAGCGATAGGTTGCAATGCCCCCAAGGCTTGACTGACCACTTGCACTTCGCAGGCGCGCTGCACCAACCACATTAAATTGAAGGCTTGCGCAAGTGAGGAGCCAATCACCACAGGGCCGTGATTGCGCAAGAACAACACCGGCTTGCCTGCCGAGCTGGTCAAAATACGTGCGCCTTCTTCGCCGTGCACGGTAATGCCCTCAAAGTCGTGATACGCCACTTGCCCCCACAGTTGAGCGGCATAAAAATTGGTGTAAGACAAGCCATCTTTCAAACAACACACCGCCATCGTGGGCGTGGAGTGAATGTGCATCACGCAGTGCGCATGGGTCATAGCGGCGTGAATCGCGCCATGAAACGTAAAGCCCGCAGGGTTGATAGGCCAATCGCTGTGACCGATGATGTTGCCCTGGATGTCCACTTTCACCAAATTGGATGCCGTCACCTCGGTGTAGTGCAAACCAAAGGGGTTGATCAAGAAGTGCCCCTCTTCACCTGGCACTCGCAATGAGATGTGGTTATAGATCAGCTCAGACCAACCGAGGTGCGCAAAGATGCGGTAGCACGCGGCTAGTTGAATGCGTGCTTGCCATTCGGAATCGCTGTAGCGCTGAGGGCGGATGAAGGCGTTTGTCATGTGTGACCTCTCAAATGAATTTAAATTTCAAGCAACCGAGCGTGCCGTAGTCGGCATCAAACACGTCACCTGCTTTGGCAGGCACAGGCTTGGTAAACGAGCCGGCCAACACGATTTCGCCCGCTTTCAAATATTCATCCCATGGTGCGAGCTTGTTGGCCAACCAAGCAATGCCCACCGCAGGGTGGCCTTGCACACCCGCAGCCAATCCGGTTTCTTCGACCACGTTGTTCAAACGCAAAATCGCGCCGCACCAAGGCAAGTTGGTGGTATGTGGATCCACGCGTTTGGCTCCCAACACGATGCCAGCATTGGCGGCGTTGTCGCTGATGGTGTCAAACACTTTGCGCATCACTTGGGTATGACGATCAAATTGCTCAATGCGTGAGTCGATGATTTCAATCGCAGGCGTCACGTACTCGGTAGCGTCCAGCACTTGTTCGACGGTCACGTGGGGGCCGCGTAAATCTTTTTTCAAGATGAACGCCAACTCCACTTCGACACGGGGTGCGATGAAGTTGCGCACAGGAATGTCCAGCACGTGACCAAGTGTGCAGTCGTAACGCATGTAGTCCAGCAAGGTGCCGTAGTCGGGCTCGTCAATTTGGCTGGCTTGTTGCATGGCGCGGCTGGTCAGGCCAATTTTGTGGCCAATGACTTGGTGGCCTTGGGCATATTGCAGTTGCATCCACGCACGGTTGATGCGGTAACCATCTTCGATGGTCATGCTGGGGAAACGTTTAGAAAAATGCTCAATCTGCACGCGTGTTTTTTCAGACTGATGCAGCTCTTGCGCCAGTGCTTGAATTTGCGCTTCGGTTAAGACAGACATGAATAAGCCTCCTGCTGGGCCGCCCCGAGGGAGGCCTCGCCCCCTTGGGGGGCAGTGAATACACAAAGTGATGAACGTGGGGGCATGCTTCAATTTTTCTGAAACAGGGGGTGAATATTGCTGTGCTTGGCGTCAAACACTTCGGGGCCCACATCAATTTGCAGGGTGATGCCAATGTGGCGTTGCGCCATGACGGGAGCAAAAAAAATTTTGACCACATCGATCAAGGTTTGTCCCGCACGTTGCTGTGTGGCTTCGCTTCGGCCTTTGCCCATGCGCACGTTGAGGTAGACAAAGGCATAGTCGCCAGAGCCGCCGTGTGGGTTGCCCTCAAACTGTGCAGCCGCTTGGCCTGCTGCGCCACCATCAGCCACGGCATAGTGCGGCGCGGGATAGGCGAGCACGCGCGTGCCGCCTGTGGGGAACACGTGTTGGTCGGCTTCGTCTTTGATGGTCAACATGGCGTCGGCCAGTTGACGGCACAAACTCGTCATGTTCACTTCAGCGTCGAGCTGGCCGGTGTAAAGAATCACAAGGTGGGGCATGGTGTTCTCGCAAACATCACAAACGTGAACTGATGGCGGTGTAGTCATCAGCGCTGCTGGCCACGGCCTTGGGCACATGAGTACCGTCTTGCGGTGTTACATCAAAAATAGCATTGAGCTGACCTGTGCCACTCGCGCCGAAATAAGGCGTCACGAGGTCCACACCTCCGTCATAGGCCATCCATCCGAGTGCGCCCATCAACATGGCGGTGTCGTGCATGAACCCTTCGCCGTGGCCTTTGCTAGCGTATTCAGGCAGCATCTCGCAAAAGGCTTTCCATTCGCGGTTGTGCCACATTTGAAGCACTTGCTTATCGAGCTGTTCGAGAAAGGGGCTCCAAATTTTGTGCGCAAACTCTGGCGCCAAACCGTTTTGTGCAAAACGATGGCTGAGTGAACCACTGGCCAGAAACGCCACTTTGCCGTTGTAGTGTTTTTCAACCGCCTCACGGAAGGCCCAGCCCAGACGGGCGCTGTCGTTCAGGTAGTGCACCATGCACAGAGCGGAAACCGACACCACCTTGAAGTGCTGGTCTTCGTTCATATAGCGCAACGGCACCAGCGTGCCGTACTCAGGGTCAAGTGTGGTGTTGTCGTGCGCCAGCGTTTCCACGCCCTGCTCGTTGGCAACCTTGGCGAGCAGATGGCCCAGCTCGGGGTTGCCTGGCGCCTCGAATGCCATGTGGTTAATAAAGTGGGGCAACTCGTTGCTGGTGTAGTTGCCTTTGAAATGTGGCGCGCAGTTGATGTGGTAATTCGCATTCACCAGCCAGTGCGTATCAAACACCACCAACGTGTCCACACCCAGTTCGCGACAGCGGCGGCTGATTTCCTTGTGGCCATCGATGGCGCTCTGGCGTGTACCAAAGCGCGGGCCTGGCTGCTCGCTCAGGTACATGCTGGGTACGTGGGTGATTTTGGCGGCTAATGCGAGTTGGCCCATGATCAAACTCCCCAGTGTGGAATGTGGTGACTGCCCATCGACACAGCCACGTTCTTGGGTTCGCAAAACACTTC
>JAVKLS010000044.1:0-60183 GCA_031538565.1 Burkholderiaceae bacterium | reverse complement strand
GCTTTGAGTTTGTTCAAACTTCATCGCCCTTGTCTCCTGCAACCAAATCGCCCGCTTCATATCGAGTACCTCCTGTACCCAACTTTCTATGCGGACATTTCATTTGCTAAAAACAGGACAATTCATTTACTCCCTACACGCCCAGCGCATTGAAACCACTCCTTCGCCGTGATATGGGACAATTACCCTATGAAAACCATTCAAAAATCGACCAAACTTCAAAACGTCTGCTACGACATTCGCGGCCCCGTCATGGATGCTGCAAAAAAGATGGAAGACGAGGGGCACTCCATCATCAAGCTCAACATCGGTAATGTCGGCGCGTTTGGTTTTGATGCGCCCGAGGAAGTGCGCCAAGACATGATTCGCAATTTACCAAACGCCGCAGCCTATTCGGACAGCAAGGGCATTTTTAGCGCTCGCAAGGCGGTGATGCAGTATTGCCAAGAACGCAATGTCAAAGGTGTGGGTTTGGAGGATATTTATATTGGCAATGGTGCGTCCGAACTCATTGTGATGGCGGTCAATGCTTTGATGAACGATGGCGACGAAATGCTGGTGCCAAGCCCAGACTATCCGCTGTGGACGGCGGCGGTGAGCCTCTCGGGTGGCAAGCCCGTCCACTACATCTGCGACGAGGCCAATGGCTGGATGCCAAGTCTTGACGACATTCGTGCCAAGATAACGCCGCGAACCAAGGGCATTGTGGTCATCAACCCCAACAATCCGACGGGTGCTTTGTATTCGAATGAAATGCTGCTCTCTTTGATTCAAATTGCGCGCGAGCACGGCTTGATCATTTTTGCCGATGAGGTGTATGACAAGGTGCTCTATGACGACGCGCGTCACACGGCGATTGGCGCGCTGGCGTCAGACGTGCTAACGCTCACGTTTAACTCTATGAGTAAAAGTTACCGCGCTTGCGGCTACCGCGCAGGTTGGCTGGTGGTCTCGGGCGATAAGCGCGGCGCACGCGACTACATCGAGGGGCTTAATATGCTGACCTCCATGCGGCTGTGTGCCAACGTGCCAGGGCAAATGGGCATTCAAACGGCGCTGGGCGGCTACCAAAGCATTAAAGATTTGGTGGGTGCGGGTGGGCGTTTGCGTCGCCAGCGCGATATTGCATATGAGCTCATTACCGCCATTCCTGGCGTGACGTGCAATAAGCCAAGCGCCGCCATGTATATGTTTCCGCGTTTAGACCCCAAGATGTATCCGATTGCCGACGATCAACAATTTATTCACGAGCTTTTGCTAGAGACCAAGGTTTTACTGGTGCAAGGCACAGGTTTTAATTGGATTGACAACAATCATTTCCGCATCGTCTTTTTGCCGCACGAAGATGATCTGCGCGAAGCCATTACGCGTATTGCCACATTCCTAGAAGGTTATCGTTTGCGTCACGGAGCACGCGCATGAAAGCACTACAAGTTGGGCTACTCGGTTTTGGCACGGTTGGACAAGGCGTGTTTGAAATTTTGTGCAGAAATAAAAATGAAATTGTGCGTCGCACGGGCAGGGAAATCCGTGTCGATATGGTGTCGCGGCGGACGGTTGAATTAGCAAAACAAATTGTGGGCAACGCCGCGCAGGTTGTGGCGGACGCCAGAGCCGTTATTGCCAACCCAGAAATCGATGTGGTGGTGGAGCTTATTGGTGGCTACGATATTGCCAAAACCTTGGTGCTAGAAGCCATTGCCGCAGGCAAACATGTGGTTACGGCAAACAAGGCCATGCTGGCCGTGCACGGCGATGAAATTTTTGCCGCAGCAGCCAAAGCCAATGGCGGCAAAGGAGTGATGGTGCTATTTGAAGCTGCGGTAGCGGGTGGCATCCCCATCATCAAAACGCTGCGCGAAGGGTTGACGGCAAACCGCATTGAGTGGGTGGCGGGCATCATCAACGGCACAACCAACTTCATCCTCTCCGAAATGCGCGATAAGGGACTTGACTTTGGAGTCGTGCTCCAAGAAGCGCAGCGCCTTGGCTACGCCGAAGCCGATCCAACTTTTGACATTGAAGGCGTGGACGCGGCGCACAAAATTACTCTGATGTCGGCCATGGCGTTTGGCATTCCCATGCAGTTTGACAAAGCCTATGTGGAAGGCATTACCAAGCTGGGAGCCCAGGACATTCAATACGCGGAGCAACTTGGCTACCGCATCAAACTTTTGGGCATTGCCAAGCGTGTGACCAGTGGAGTCCAGTTGCGCGTGCATCCCACACTCATTCCAAGCAAGCGCTTAATCGCCAACGTAGAAGGTGCGATGAACGCGGTGATGGTGCAGGGCGATGCGGTAGGCACAACGCTCTACTACGGCAAGGGCGCAGGCTCCGAGCCAACCGCTAGCGCCGTGATTGCCGACCTTGTGGACATTGCTCGCCAAAGCAGCAACGCCATCCAGTCCGCTCCTGCTTTGGCAGCGCCCGCCTTAGCGTTTCAGCCCACTAGCGTAGAGGCTGTGCACGTTTTGCCTATCGCTCAAGTCGTTACTGGTTTTTATTTGCGGATGCGCGTGGCGGACGAAGCGGGCGTGCTTGCCAACGTCACTAGCATCTTGGCGCAGCAAGGCATCAGTATTGATGCGCTTATCCAGCACGAAGCCAAAGATGGCGAGAGTCAAACGGATCTTGTCATCCTTACGCACGACTGCGTGGAGGGCTTGATGGATCAAGCGCTTAGCGCGGTGGAGGCACTGTCAAGTGTGGCGGGCCGCGTGATCAAAATTCGCAAAGAAAATTTGGCGTAAGGTTGTGTCAATGAAATATCTCTCTACTCGCGCCAGTGCGCAATCCAAAGACCGCAAGCAATTTTGTGAAATTTTGTTGGAGGGACTTGCGCCCGATGGCGGTCTTTATTTGCCCGAGCGTTATCCAGCGCTTGGCAGCAGCGACTTAGAAAAACTGCGCCAAACTTGGCAGAGTAAGGGTTACGCCGATTTGGCGCACGCTATTTTCTTGCTGTACATTGATGACATTCCAAACAACGATTTACTAGCTTTGTGTAAAAAAACCTATACCGAGCAAGTGTTTGGCACGCCAAAAATTGTGCCACTTAAAAAAATCAACGACGGGTTTTATCTGGCAGAGCTATCCAATGGCCCTACGCTGGCCTTTAAAGACATGGCGATGCAGTTGCTGGGAAATTTGTTTGAATACGAGTTGGCACGGCGCGGCGAATCTCTCAACATCTTTGGTGCAACGAGTGGCGATACGGGGTCTGCCGCCGAATACGCCATGCGCGGCAAGCGCGGCGTGCGCGTGTTTATGACAAGTCCCGCAGGACGTATGAGTCCGTTTCAGCAAGCGCAAATGTTTAGCTTGATGGACGACAACATCCACAACATTGCCATCCAAGGGGTCTTTGATGATTGCCAAGATTTAGTCAAAGCGATCAGCAGCGATGCGGCATTTAAAGCCAAATACAAAATCGGCACAGTCAACTCCATCAATTGGGCGAGGTTGCTCGCGCAGGTGGTGTACTACTTTGCCGCGTATTTTCAAGCGACGAGCAAAGAGGGACAAAAGGTTTCATTTACCGTGCCATCGGGCAATTTTGGCAACGTGTGCGCGGGTCACATTGCGCGCATGATGGGCTTGCCAATTGAAACGCTGGTGGTTGCGACTAACGAAAACGATGTGCTGGATGAATTTTTTAAGACGGGTGTGTATCGTGTCAGAGGAAGCCAAGACACGCACGAAACATCAAGTCCGTCAATGGATATTTCTAAGGCCAGCAACTTTGAGCGCTTTGTCTTCGATATGTTGGGGCGCGATGGCCAGGCGACCCAAGCGTTGTTTGCGCAGGATATTGCCCGCACGGGTTATTTCGATTTGAGCAACCAGATCGCGCAGGCGCGGGCGCAATATGGTTTTTCCTCGGGTCGCAGCACGCACGCTGATCGATTGGCAACGGTTCAATCAACCTACAAAACCGCAGGCGTGATGGTGGATACGCATACGGCCGATGGCATCAAAGTGGCGCGTGAATTTTTAACGCAGCAGCCCCAGCCCAATGTGCCCATGATTGTTTTAGAAACAGCGCTGCCTATTAAATTTGCCAGCACAATCGTGCTCGCACTAGGCATAGAGCCGCCGCGTCCCGCGCAGTTTGAAGGCTTGGAGGCTCTGCCTAGGCGCGTGCACACCATGCCTGCGGATGTCAATCTTGTGAAGGCGTACATCGCCAAAGCTTGTGACTAGGTCGCCGCTTCTCTTATTGAACGACGCGCTCGCGCAATTACTGGAAAGTGTGCCAGCACCGCAGCGCACCGAGGATATTTCGACTTTTGATGCGGACGGGCGTGTGCTTGCGGAGGATGTCGTGTCGGGGCTAAAAGTCCCCGAAACTGACAACTCCAGCATGGATGGCTATGCGGTTCGCTGTGCCGATGTGTCCAAAGCAGGCGCGGTGCTGCAAGTTGCGCAGCGCATTGCCGCTGGCGCAGATGTGAGCCAAGCCCCGCCGCTAGGTGCTTTGGAGGCGGCGCGAATTTTTACGGGTGCTCCCATTCCCAAAGGCGCAGACGCAGTCGTTATGCAAGAAGACTGCGAAGCACTTGCGGCGACTGCCCCAGGCGCAAGCAGTGTCCGCATCAATGCACTCCCCGTGCAAGGGCAATGGATTCGCCGTGCGGGCGAAGACGTGCAGCAAGGCGCGGTGGTGTTGGCGCGGGGTACGCGCCTCACGCCCGCAGCGCTTGGACTGTCTGCCAGTGTGGGCAGGGCATCGCTGAAAGTGGCGAGCCGTCCACGCGTGGCGCTGCTTTCTACGGGCGACGAGCTAGTCATGCCTGGGGCAATTGACCCTGCGGATATGCCTGCGGGCAGCATTTACAACTCCAACCGATTTTTTTTGCGCGCCCTGCTTGTGCGTATGGGCTGCGTGGTCAGCGACCTTGGCATCGTCCCCGATCAGCGCGAAGCAACCGTTAAAGCTTTATCTGATGCGGCTTTGGCGCATGATGTTATTTTGACCAGCGGGGGCGTGTCGGTAGGCGAGGAAGATCACATCAAACCTGCCGTGCAGCAATTGGGCGAGCTTGCGCTTTGGCAAATCGCCATCAAGCCTGGCAAGCCGTTTGCGTTTGGATATGTCGGTGAAAATGAATCATTTTTTATCGGTCTACCAGGCAATCCCGTCTCTAGCTTCATCACTTTTTTAGTGCTCGTTCGCCCGTTTTTGTTGCGCCTACAAGGAGCGAAAAATCTTGTGCAGCAAGGCGTACCGATGCGAGCTGACTTCGATTGGCCGCGCGCGGACAAGCGCCGTGAATTTTTGCGTGTACGGCGCAATAACAGCGGCGGACTGGATTTATTTCCTAACCAAAGCTCGGGGGTTTTAACCTCGGCCGTGTGGGGTGACGGCGTGGTGGACAACCCTGCGGGTCACGCCATTCGGCGCGGTGACGTTGTCGCTTTTATCTCTTTTGCCGAGTATTTGGCATGAAGTTCACGATTAAATATTTTGCATCCGTGCGCGAAGCTATGGGCATTAGCTCCGAAGACGTGGTCTGCGAAGCCGCAACCGCTGGTGCTTTGCGCGATTGGTTAATTGCCAAAGGCGCTCCTTATGTCCATGCGTTGGCGCGGGGGCAGTCGGTGCGACTTGCGGTCAACCACGCTCTGTGCGACGAAACGCAGGCGCTTGAAAGTGGCGCAGAAGTAGCGTTTTTTCCGCCTGTAACGGGTGGATGAGATCGCTCGCATGATGCCGCGTGTCTCCATTCAAACCGAAGACTTTGACGTAAGCGCGGAGCTTGCCAAGCTGCGTGCGGCGGATAAGCGTGTGGGTGCAGCTTGCAGTTTTGTGGGATTGGTGCGCGACGTGAACGAGGGTGATGCCGTTGCCGCGCTTGAGCTTGAGCATTACGAAGGTATGACGGAAAAGTCGCTAGAAGCCTTGATTGACAAGGCTTTTACGCGATTTGATATTTATGCTGCACGCATCGTTCACCGCATTGGACGGCTTGCGCCGCTTGATCAAATTGTGCTGGTGGCCGTCACCAGTGCGCACAGGCACGAAGCCTTTCAAGCGTGCGAATTTTTAATGGACTATCTAAAAATAGAAGCACCGTTTTGGAAGAAAGAGCAAATGCAAATGGCGCATCAAACCTCGCGCTGGGTTGATGCACGCAGTAGCGACGAGGTCGCCATGAAGCGATGGGGCGTTTGATGCGGCACCGCTGCAAAAACTATTCGATGCGGACTAACTTGCTGGGCTGCGTGCTGTGAGGCAGTCGGCGTCGTCGGCAATTGTCTTGGCCACCTTAAACGCCCGCTACACCCATGCCAGTCTAGGACTTCGCTGCTTGCGTGCCAATTTAGGCGATTTGCGCGATGCGTCGGTGATTGAAGAGTTCATCATCGGGCAGCAAACCCGCGAAGTGGTGGAGCGCTTGTTGGCGCATCAGCCGCGCATCATTGGTTTTGGTGTGTACATCTGGAATGTGGATGAGACAACCAAAATCGTGGCCCTGCTAAAACGCATCGCGCCCGAAGTGGTGTTGATACTGGGTGGTCCTGAAGTGAGTTTTGAAGTGGACGAGCAGCGCATTTGCCAGCTTGCCGATTACGTCGTCACAGGCTGGGGTGAGGTCACGTTTTGCAAACTGGCGCAGGCGGTGCTGCATGGCCCCAAGCCCCTCATGAAAATTCACGCGGGCGAGCAACCACCGCTTGCCCAATTGGCGATGCCTTACCGCGAGTACACCGATGCCGACATTGCGCACCGTACGCTCTACGTCGAAGCCAGTCGCGGTTGTCCTTTTAAATGCGAGTTTTGTTTATCTAGCCTTGATAAAACCGCCTGGCCGTTTGATACGGATTTATTTTTGGCGCAAATGGATGAGCTGTATCAGCGCGGGGCACGGCAATTTAAATTTGTGGATCGCACCTTCAATTTAAACGTCAAGGCAAGTCTGAAAATTTTGCAATTCTTTTTAGCACGCTGCAAGGCTGATAGCCCCGATTCTGCTACGGACGGCTCCCGCATTTACGCGCATTTCGAGCTAGTGCCCGATCACTTACCCGACAGCCTGAAAGAGACGATCGCCCAATTTCCCGATGGCAGTTTGCAATTTGAAATTGGTATCCAAACTTTTAATACCGACGTGCAAGCGCTGGTGAGTCGCAAACAAAACAACGACAAGGCGGCGGACAATTTGCGCTGGTTGCACACACACAGTCACGCGCATACGCACGTGGACTTAATTGCGGGTTTGCCTGCTGAGACGCTGCAAAGTTTTGCCGCAGGCTTTGATCGCCTTGTGGCGCTTGGTGCGCATGAAATCCAGTTTGGCATTTTGAAGCGACTGCGCGGCGCGCCCATCATCCGTCATACAAACACCTACCGCATGGTGTTTAGCCCAGACGCGCCCTACGAAATCGTGGCAAACCAAGACATCACTTTTACCGATATGCAGCGCATGAGCCGCTTTGCGCGGTACTGGGATTTGGTTGCCAACTCTGGGCGGTTTGCTAGCACGCTGCCCCTGCTGCTTGGCGATGCGCCCTTCGAGCACTTTATGGCGTTTTCCGATTGGCTGTACGCGCGCACAAGCAAGACGCATCAGTTTGCGCTAGAGCGTTTGTTTGACTTTGTGCAGCGCTATTTGCAAGAGCGCACAAGTGCCGCCCATATTGGAGCGGAGCAAATCCACAGCGCCATTACCAGCGACAAAGAGCGAGCGCAAGTCCACATAAAAACGGCGAAACTGAAACGACAACAACGACGCGAGACGATATTGACATGAAAGCAGAAGAATGAAAATTACGCTCTACACCGACGGCGCGTGCAAAGGCAACCCAGGTCCTGGCGGCTGGGGCGTTTTGTTGCAAGCCACAACCGATAAGGGCATCACCGAACGCGAGCTGTGCGGCGGCGAGCGCGAGACGACCAATAACCGCATGGAAATGATGGCCGTGATTGAGGGCTTGTCTGCCCTCACGCGCCGCTGTGACGTAACGATTTATTTGGACAGCAAATACGTCATGCAAGGCATGACCGAGTGGCTTTCGGGCTGGAAGGCGCGGGGCTGGAAGACGGCAGCCAAGCAGCCCGTTAAAAACGTGGACTTGTGGCAGCGCTTGGATAGCGTGGTGTCCACCGCGGGGCATACCATCAACTGGCAGTGGGTGAAAGGTCACGCGGGTAACGCGGGCAATGAACGCGCCGATAGTCTTGCAAATCAAGGCATTCCTTCATGAGTGCGCTGGCATGAGGACGTTGACTGAGCAAACCGTCGAAGCATTTTCGCCCAGCGGTTCACTGGCGTTGGCTGCGGCCCAGTCCAAGCAAAAATTTGAACCTCGCCAAGGTCAGCAGCAAATGGCGCAGGCGATTGCCACAGCCATCACCCAGCGCAGCAGCGCCGTCGTGGAGGCGGGTACGGGCGTTGGAAAAACGTTCGCCTATCTTGTGCCCGCCGTTTTAAGCGGTGCGCGGGTTGTGGTATCTACTGCCACCAAGACGCTGCAAGATCAATTGTTTGCGCGTGATTTGCCCGCGGTGACAAAAGCGCTAGGCGTTCCCGTGCGAAGCGCGCTACTGAAAGGGCGTAGCAGTTATTTGTGTTTGTATCGCCTTGATATGGCGCTGCACGGCGGTGCGTTGGCAGATCGCTTTCTGGGTAAAACGTTGGCGGCTGTTTCGCGCTTTGCTAAGACCACGCAGTCGGGTGATTTGGCGGAAATGACAGGGTTGGATGAACGCTCGCCTGCGCTGCCTTTAGTGACCTCTACGCGTGAAAACTGCTTGGGATCTGAGTGCCCGAGCGCCAAAGAGTGTTACGTCAATTTGGCACGCAAAGAAGCGTTGGCTGCGGATGTTGTGGTGGTCAATCACCATTTATTTTTTGCCGATATGGCGGTGCGCGAATCGGGCGTGGCGCAAATTTTGCCCACAGCTGAAGTGGTGATTTTTGATGAGGCGCATCAAATTAACGAAATTGGCGTGGGTTTTTTAGCCAAGCAGCTAGGCACATCGCAGTTGCTGGACTTTGCCAAAGACTTGCTGGCAACGGGTTTGCAACAGGCAAGGGGACTGACCGAGTGGAACGTGGTGACGCAAGCCCTAGAGTATGCGGCGCGTGACTTGCGCTTGGTGCTTGGCAAACAAAACTACGCGGCTCGTGTGGGGTGGACGACGAACGCTCCTGATGGTGTGGACGCAGAAAAATGGAGCGAGGCACTGACAGGCTTGACTTCTTCTTTGGCGCAAGTGGATGCGGCGCTGGCGCTGGTCGCAGAGACGAGCCCCGAATTCACACGCCTTGCCGAGCGCGGACAAGAGCTTGCGGCTTTGGTGCAAAGCTTTGCGGACAAGGCGTCCGTGGATCAAGTGCGTTGGCTAGAAGTGGGCGCACAAATCAAGCTGGTGGAGTCGCCCCTTGATATTGCCGATGTGGTTAAAAAGCAGTGGTTCCCAGAAGGGCGCAACGACAGCCTGGACGGTGCGGACAAAGCGGTTTCTTTGCGGAGCTGGATTTTTACGTCTGCCACGCTGGGCAGCGACGACAAGCTCGCATGGTTTTTAGAAGGCTGCGGTTTGCAAGGGCTCAGTCAGCAGCAATTGGCCGTGCTGCGCGTGGGCAGTCCTTTTAATTACCAAGCGCAAGCGGCGCTTTATGTGCCGTCGAATTTTCCAAAACCAAACGAACCCGAACACACGGGCAGCGTCGCTGCAATTGCGCTGGAAGCCGCGCAGATGCTGGGTGGGCGCACTTTGGTGCTAACCACAACGCTGCGTGCGCTGCGGCAAATTGGCGAGTCGCTCACCGCCAGTTTGGTGGGCAGCGATGTAGCAGTCTTGGTGCAAGGACAGCAATCTAAGCGCGAATTGATTGATCGCTTCAGAGCGCCTCATGCCGCCAGCGTGCTAGTGGCGTCTAGCTCTTTTTGGGAGGGCGTGGATGTGGCGGGTGATGCGCTGCAATGCGTCATCATCGATAAGTTGCCTTTTCCGCCACCAGGCGATCCGCTGGGCGAGGCGCGTAGCAAGCGCTTAGAGGCGCAGGGGCGTAGCAGTTTTAATGATTACGCCATCCCCGAGGCGGCTATTGCACTTAAGCAAGGGACGGGACGCTTGATTCGCAGCGAAGGCGATGTGGGCGTTTTGGTGGTGTGCGATCCGCGCCTTGTGCAAATGGGTTATGGCAAGCGGTTGATAGCCAGTTTGCCCTCCATGCCTATCGTTCGCACCAAAGAGGGATGGCGCGAGTGGCTAGGGCTTTTGCGCGGGCTGACTAGCAGGGGTTGAGTTTGTAGGGGCTGAAGTTGTAGATGGCGCCGCAGCAGGGGGGATGCCGAGTGGGTTTTTGGGGAAGTTCACACCCATGACGCGTTTGGCATCGTCACGCAATTGGTTTGAACCAAGCGCGCCGTAGGCGTTGATGAGCAGCGTGAGCGCTTGTTCCGCCGTGGGCGCATTGGGATACTCTGCCAGCGACATCTGTGCGCGATTTGCTGCGGCAAGATGGGCGTTGTGACGCACGTAAAAACGCGCCACACTCAGCTCGTAAGCCGCGAGCGTATTCATGATGTACGCCATTCTCGCCTTAGCGTCTGCCGTGTATTTGGAGTTGGGGAAGCGCGTGGCCAATTCTTTAAACGACGCATACGATTCTTTAGATGCTTTTTGATCGCGGTCGTCTAATTGCTGCCCTGTCCAATTGCTTAAAAAGCCCGTGTCACCGTTAAAGTTGACAAGGCCGCGTAAGTACAGCGCGTAATCGATGAGTGGGCTGGCGGGGTGCAGGCGCATGAAGCGATCCAGCGTGACCGAAGCCTCGGCTTGCATTCCCGCTTTATACTGCGCGTAAGCTTTTTCTATTTGTGCTTGCTGCGCAAGCGGCGTTCCCAGAGCTCGAACCTCTAACTTTTCGTAGTAATCAATCGCTTTGTCATAAGCGCCGTTGTCGATAGACTCTTTGGCTTCTTGCTGAAGCTTCTCTAGTGGCCAATCTTTAGTGACATCGTCCAAATTGCTACAGGCCTGTGCCAGTAAAAAGCTGCTTAGCAAGAGTGCACGCCAAAGGGTAGAGAGAAACAACGGGGTGAGGCGCACAGGCATCCTAAACTTAAAAATGATAGATAAAAAATCTGATTTGATTATAGACAGCCAGTACGAGGAGAGTGACTTGGGCGTAGGGCTGGAGGCGCTGCACGAAACGCGTTTGCATACCGTGACTGCCCAGCAAGAGGACGCACGGCTAGACCGTGTGCTGGCGCTAGCCGTCCCCGAGTTTTCGCGCAGCTATTTGCAGCAGCTGATTGAGCAGTCGTTTGTTTCGGTCAACGGCGTGGTCATCTGTAAATCATCCAAGCACTTGCGCCCAGGTGACGAGCTTGCTGTGCAGCTTCGCCCGACCGAGCAAAGCCAAGCCTATGTGCCAGAAGCTATTGCGGTTGACGTGATGTTTGAAGACGCGTACTTGCTGATCGTTAATAAGCCAGCAGGTTTGGTTGTACACCCTGCACCAGGCAATTGGCGCGGCACACTACTCAATGGTTTGCTGATGCGCTACCCCGAGGCGCGGCATTTGCCACGCGCGGGCATTGTGCATCGCCTAGACAAAGACACGAGCGGTCTGATGGTGGTGGCTAAAACGCGGCTTTGCATGGATGCGCTGACAAAGATGATCTCCGACCGCGACGTTGCGCGTGAATATCTTGCCATTGCACACGGCGCTTGGCGTAGCTTTGCAGATCGCGAAGGAAGTAGCCAGGGCGATGGGTTTGAGGGCGGCGGCGCACCTGATAGAATCGTGACCCAATCGATAGGGCGGGATTCAAAAAATCGGCTCAAGATGGCGGCTTATGATCCCAAGGGCGGACATGGACGGCTGGCCAGAACAGACATTTATGTCTTAAATCAACTGGATGATTTCACCGTGGTGCAATGCAAACTCCATACGGGACGCACGCATCAAATTCGTGTCCATATGGCGTATTTAGGGCATCCACTGGTGGCGGATAGTACTTACGGCGGCAAGTCCGCGCTTGGCCTATCAAGGCAAGCATTGCACGCTAAGCGATTGGCGTTTGTACACCCGATGACGGGTGCTGATATGGAGTTTTTATCCCCCATTCCGCTAGATTTATCGGCGGCTCTCAAACAGTTTGCGTATGAATACAACTGAGGCAAAACGAATTTTAGAAGCTGCGCTTTTATGTGCGCCGTCACCACTGGCAGTGCGCGAGATGGAGGTGTTGTTTGACGGACACTTAAATGCTGACTCCGTTAAAAATGTGCTCACCCAATTGCAGCAAGAGTGGATGCAGCGCGGATTAGATTTGGTGTGCTTGGCAGGCGGCTGGCGCTTTCAAAGCAAGCCCAGCATTAAACATTATTTGGATCGCTTAAACCCAGAAAAACCACCGCGATACAGTCGCGCAGTGCTGGAGACGTTAGCCATCATTGCCTACCGTCAGCCTGTGACGCGGGGTGACATTGAAGACATACGCGGCGTAACGGTGAACACGCTAACAATTAAGCAGCTAGAGGATCGCGGCTGGATTGAGGTGATTGGTCATCGCGAAACTGTGGGGCGTCCGTCGCTATTTGCAACGACGCGTCAATTTTTAGATGATCTTGGATTGGCATCTCTTGATCAGCTTCCCATTCTTGAGGCGACAGGCGAAGTGCCCAGCCTCGATTTGCTCGAACCTTTAAACCACGAGTCAACCGACGAGTCACAACCCGAGGCAACCTAGACGCCATGAATAAAGACCCTATTGATCAATTGCCCGCCCAATCTGCCGAGGAGATGACTCTGCCATCGCCCGAGCCGCAAGCGCCCTTGGCCCAGGCCACCAAACCCGTCTTTGCCATTGACGATATTGTGAGTGGTCGCTTTGATGAAGAGCAAGCCAGCGACGAGGTGCAACCGCCTGCCAAGCGCGTACTTGCGCCCGAAGCCGAGTCGCCTAAGCTGCACAAAATTCTCGCGCAAGCGGGACTAGGCTCGCGCCTTGAGATGGAGCAAATGATTGTGGAGGGGCGCATCACGGTTAATAAAGAGCCCGCGCACATTGGGATGCGAATTCAATACGGCGACCACATCACGGTCAACGGCAAACCTATCAAGGTGCGAATTGAGCCACCCCCTGCGCGCATTTTGGCCTACCACAAACCTGCGGGAGAAGTTGTGACGCACGACGATCCGCAAAATCGCCCCACCGTTTTTCGCCGTTTACCCAAGCTACACCAAGGCAAATGGCAATCGGTGGGTCGCTTGGACTTAAACACCGAGGGCTTGCTGCTATTTACTAGCTCGGGTGAATTGGCCAATCGCCTCACGCATCCACGTTTTGGGCTAGAGCGCGAATATGCAGTTCGAATTTTGGGTGCGCTGTCAAAAGAAGAAAAACAAAAACTGCTAGATGGTGTGATGCTGGAGGACGGGCCTGCACAATTTGGCTCTATTGAAGACGGGGGCGGCGAAGGCGCGAACTGCTGGTATCGCGTGACGATTTCTGAAGGACGCAATCGCGAAGTACGCCGCATGATTGAGTCGCTTGGACACGCGGTGAGTCGCTTGATCCGCATTCGTTACGGCTCCATGCTGCTGCCCAAGGGTTTGAAGCGTGGATTTTGGATGGAGCTAGACGAAGCCGATGTCAAAGCGCTGCAAAGCGCGGCAGGCGTTTCGTTTGCACGAGCGGGCACAGGCGAGGGCGGCGCACGAGGCGCTAAAAACACCTCCAGGCCGATGCGCGGTGGAAACAAAAATCGCGCGCGCAGTGCGGACCGAAGCGGCTACAAAGGCAATACGCCACGCAGCAATAACAACGCCAGCAGCCGCATGAGCAATGAACATGACTCGCGCCGCGACGACGGTGACGGCGTGAACAATGACCGATTGCCCAGCGGCATTAACCCCGAGCGCACCATGATGGACTTTAAGCGTCAGGCATTTGGTGCGGGAAATGGCGGCGGCGGTAATCGCAATCGCGGTGGTGGGCGCAGCGGCGGCGGACGAGGTGGCAATTCTGGTAGCAATTCTGGCGGCGGGGGCGGCGGCGCAGGTGGTCAGCCCGATCCGATGCGCACGAGCTTTGGCTACATTGGCGGCGACAGCTTGCAGCGTCAGCGTGCAGCGCCTAGCGGCGGCAATGGTGGTCGTGGCGGCAATCGAGGCGGTAGTCGAGACGGTAATCGCGGTAGACAAAATCGCACAGGCTAAAATCAGCCAGTTATTTTCTTTGACAATATTTTTTACTTTTTCTAGGGATTTTTCATGGCTATCGAACGCACTCTCTCCATCATCAAACCAGACGCTGTGGCTAAAAATGTGGTTGGTCAAATTTATGTACGCTTTGAAGCGGCAGGCCTCAAAATCGTGGCCGCCAAAATGATGCATCTCTCGCGCGGTCAAGCGGAGCAGTTTTATGCGGTGCACAAGGCGCGTCCTTTTTTTAACGACTTAGTTTCCTTCATGATTTCGGGTCCTGTGATGATTCAAGCCTTGGAGGGCGAAGGCGCAATTCTTAAAAACCGCGACTTGATGGGCGCAACTGACCCAAAGAAAGCCGATAAAGGAACGATTCGCGCAGACTTTGCCGACAGCATTGATGCCAATGCCGTGCATGGTTCGGACGCTGCAGACACTGCCGCCGTAGAAATCGCCTTCTTCTTTCCTAGCATGAACGTGTTCGCACGTTGATTCTCCAGATTCGCTCTGTTTGTTAGCCCGTATGACCTTGGTCAATTTGCTGGATTTTGATCTCGATGGCTTGGTCGATTTTTGCGAAGGTTTAGGCGAGAAACGCTTTCGCGCAACGCAGTTGTATCGTTGGATTCACCAGCGCGGTGTGGCGAATTTTGACGACATGACCGACATTGCCAAAGCGTTTCGCGAAAAATTAAAAATCAACGCCCACATTCAGGGGCTCAAGGTCCTCAGTCGCCACACCTCGTTTGACGGCACGATCAAGTGGTTATTTGATGTGGGCGGCGGCGATGCCGTCGAAGCGGTTTATATCCCTGAAGATGATCGTGCGACGCTGTGTATTTCTAGCCAGGCGGGCTGTGCCGTGGGCTGTCGTTTTTGCTCGACTGGGCATCAAGGATTTAGCCGCAACCTCACGACAGCAGAAATCATTGGACAGCTATGGTTTGCCGAGCATTTGCTGCGTACCGAACTAGGCACGCGTGGGCGCGAGACTAGCGAGCGTGTGATCTCCAATGTCGTGATGATGGGCATGGGCGAGCCGCTACAAAATTACAGCAACCTCGTCCCCGCCTTAAAGACCATGCTCTCCGATTACGCCTATGGCTTGTCGCGTCGTCGCGTCACCGTATCCACGTCGGGTGTCGTGCCCATGATGGAGCGTTTGGCGCAGGACTGCCCAGTCGCTTTGGCGGTGTCCATCCATGCGGCAAACGACAAGCTGCGTGACACCTTGGTGCCCATTAACCAAAAATACCCACTAGCGGAACTCATAGCTGCTTGCCAACATTATTTGCCGTTTGCGCCGCGTGATTTTTTAACCATTGAATACTGTTTGCTGGCGGGCGTAAACGACAGCCTTGCTCACGCACGCGAACTGGCGCAAATGCTCAACGTGCTGCCTTGTAAAATCAACTTAATTCCATTCAATCCATTCCCAGCATCGGGCTTAAAGCGTTCCGCCCCTGATGCTATAAAAAAATTCGCCCAAGCCCTTACGGGTGCGGGTTACATCACAACCATTCGCAAAACGCGCGGTGACGACATTGATGCCGCTTGCGGACAGCTTGCAGGTGAGGTCCAAGACCGAACCGATGCGGCGGCGCGTATGGGTGAGCGCAGAGTCACCATGATGGAGCGTAGACCATGAACGATATTCAAGACGAAGCTGAGAAGTCAGTCTCGGCGGGGCGAATGCTGCGTGAGGCGCGTGTGGCTGTAGGCTTGCATATTGGCGTCTTATCATCAATGCTTAAAGTGTCTGTTAAAAAATTGGAAGCTTTAGAAGCGGACGATTGGAGTCAGCTTCCCGATATGATTTTTGTCCGCGCATTGGCAACTAGCGTGTGCCGCCAAGTCAAAATTGATAGCGCCCCCGTGTTGGCGGCTTTGCCCAGTTTGCAACCACAAAAGCTGCCAGAGCCGCCTGCCGTCAAGGCGGTCATAAAAATGCCTTTTTCCATTTCTGTCCATTCCAAGTGGGTAGATTTACGTCAGTACCTTTCCTCGCCCATGCTGATAGCTACATCCGCAGTTTTGCTTGCTGCTGTTCTGGTGCTTTTTTTGCCTGATTTGATTAAGCAACCCAGCGATAAAAATGTAGACATCGTAGAAAAAATGGAGCCTGCGCCTGAGCAAATGCCTATGCAGGTTCCTATGGAAACGCTGACGCCATCAACCAAAATGCCGCTGGTTTCGACTTCGCCAACCACCCCCGTTGTGATAACGATGAACCCTGCCACAAGCACGGCGTCAACGACTTCCGCGCCCACGGGGGGCGACACTTTGCGTATGGTGGCTAAAGGCGAAGTGTGGGTGGAGGTAAAGGATGCCAAGGATGTTTTTTTGGTGCGACGCACCCTCAAACCCCAGGAGGTGGTTCGTGTCGTGGGGCAAGCGCCGATGGCAGTTGTGATTGGACGTATCGACGCAATGCAATCGGTGGAGGTGCGTGGCAAGCCCATGAGTTTGGACGGAATTTCACCCGATAACGTGGCGCGTTTCGAGGTTAAATAAATCATGCCCAGCAAGCTGCAAGCCAAAATTGTTTGGGGCTCGCGTGTGGTGACCGTGGGTGGCAATGCGCCTGTGCGCATCCAGTCCATGACCAATACGGACACAGCGGACGCGGTTAGTACGGCAATCCAAATCAAAGAATTGGAGCGCGCTGGCTCGGAGTTGGTGCGCATCACCGTCAACACGCCTGAAGCTGCTGCGGCTGTGCCGCGCATCCGCGAGCAACTCGACCGTATGGGTGTAGATGTGCCCTTGATTGGCGACTTCCACTACAACGGGCATACGCTGCTTGGCGACTATCCCGACTGCGCGCGTGCGCTATCCAAGTACCGCATCAACCCTGGCAACGTAGGCAAGGGCGATAAGCGCGACAAACAGTTTGGACAAATGATTGAGGCAGCGCTGCGCTGGGACAAACCCGTGCGTATTGGTGTGAATTGGGGCTCGCTAGATCAAGAGCTATTGGCAAGCATGATGGACGAGAACAGCAGACGCAAGTTGCCATGGGGCGCTAGCGCGGTCATGACCGAGGCTTTGATTGCCTCTGCGCTGGACTCGGCAGCGCAAGCGGTGGAGCTTGGGATGAATCCCGCGCAAATCGTGCTATCAACCAAGGTGTCGGGTTTGCAAGATTTGGTGCGCGTGTACGAGACGCTTGCCAAGCGGACAGACCATCCGCTGCACTTGGGCCTGACCGAGGCGGGCATGGGTACCAAGGGCACGGTTGCCTCTAGCGCGGCGCTGGCGGTGCTGCTGCAACAAGGCATTGGTGACACCATTCGTGTATCGCTGACGCCCGCACCAAGCGAGGCGCGCACGCAAGAGGTGCTGGTGGCAGCAGAGCTTTTGCAAAGTTTGGGCTTTAGAAGTTTTGCCCCCAGCGTCACCGCCTGCCCAGGCTGTGGACGCACGACGAGTACGACATTTCAAGAGCTCACGCAGCAAATCGATCAGTTCCTGCGAGAAAAAATGTCCGAGTGGAAGTTGAGCTATCCAGGCGTAGAAAAAATAAAGGTTGCGGTGATGGGCTGCATCGTCAACGGGCCAGGCGAGAGCAAACACGCCGACATTGGCATTAGTTTGCCCGGCACAGGGGAAGCGCCCGCCGCGCCCGTGTTTATCGACGGCGTCAAAGCCATGACGCTGCGCGGCGCACGCATTGCCGAAGAATTTCAAGCCGTCGTAGAAAACTACATCGCAAAGCGTTATGGACAAAAATAAAATCAATGCCATCAAGGGGATGAATGACATCTTGCCCGATACCTCGGGGCAATGGGAGTGGCTAGAGAGTAAGGTGCGCCAAGTGATGGCGCGATTTGCCTACCGCAATATCCGAACGCCAATTGTGGAGTCCACCCATTTGTTTGTGCGCGGACTTGGTGACGTCACGGACATCGTTGAAAAAGAGATGTACTCGTTTGAAGACAAGATGAATGGCGACGCTTTAACCTTGCGCCCTGAAAACACCGCAGGCGTGGTTCGCGCTGCGATTGAGCACAACTTGCTCTACGATGCGCCGCGTCGTCTCTACTACATAGGACCCATGTTTAGGCACGAGCGCCCACAGCGCGGGCGTTACCGTCAGTTCCACCAAATAGGCGCA
This sequence comes from Burkholderiaceae bacterium, assembly GCA_031538565.1. Taxonomy (GTDB): domain Bacteria; phylum Pseudomonadota; class Gammaproteobacteria; order Burkholderiales; family Burkholderiaceae_C; genus JASGCK01. The sequence continues at coordinate 41,889 of JAVKLS010000044.1, read as the reverse complement.
GAGGCGCTTGGTTTTGGCGGTGCCGAAGTCGATGCCGAAATGATTTTGCTGGCCGATTCTCTGTGGCGTGAATTGGGATTGACGCAAGATCTTGACTACCACTTAGAGATTGGCAGTTTGGGGCAACCCGCCGAGCGACAAGCGCATCGCGCTGCTTTGATTGCTTATTTTGAAAATTTGCAATTAAAAGCGCACACAGGTTTGAACAAGCTTAATGAGTCTGAGCTTGATCGCCTGCGGAGAAACCCGTTGCGAATTTTGGATTCAAAAAATCCTGACATTCAAGATGCTATCAACGCTGCGCCAAAACTCATGGATTATTTAGGCGACGCGTCACTCGCACATTTCAAAGCTGTGTGCCAAATTTTGGATGCCAATGGCATCACCTACACCATCAATCCGCGCTTAGTGCGTGGCATGGATTACTACAACCTTACGGTGTTTGAATTTGTCACCCAACATTTGGGCGCGCAGGCCACTATTTGCGGTGGTGGTCGCTACGACGACCTCATGGCGCAAATGGGTGGCAAAGCTGCACCAGCTGTGGGTTGGGCGCTGGGTGTGGAGCGTGTGCTGGAGTTGCTCAAGGAAATCAAGCAGCAAGCGCCAAGCCCCGCGCTGGATGCCTACGCCGTGATTCCAGATTTAGAGAATCTGCCGCGAGTTTTTCCTGTGCTGCAAGCCCTGCGCCGTGCGGGCGTATCGGTGCAAATGCACGCCAGCACAGTAGGCGAGAACGGGCAAGCGGTGATGGCGAGTTTTAAATCGCAATTCAAACGTGCGGACGCGAGCGGTGCGCGTTTTGCGCTGGTGTTTGGCGCAGACGAACTGGCTCACAATAGTGTGACAATCAAGCCCCTGCGCGGACAGCTCAGCAACGAGCAAAAAAGCTATTCCTTGCAAGACGTGGCGCTGCTGGTGCAGACGCTGCTACATCCTTAATTTTTACTTTCCCACAAGCATCATGGCAACACAACATTTAGATTTGGACGAACAAGAGCAAATCGCCAACATTCAATATTTTTGGCGGCGCTACGGAAAATGGATTGCGGTGGTGTTGGTTATCGCCGCCGTCATCCAAGTGGGTTGGGTTGCTTGGAATAACTGGCAAAGCAGTCAAGCGCAAAAATCTGCCGTGCTGTTTGATGAGTTATCCAAAGCCGTGGGTGCGGGGGATGTCACAAAAACCGACCGTGTATTTGCCGACATGAAAGATCAATTTGGCGCGACGAGTTACACCGCGCAGGCGGCGCTGCTTGCGGCGCGAATGAATTACGCAAAAGGCAATGTGGACGCGGCGAAGGCACCTTTGCAGTGGCTGATTGATAGCAGCGCCGATGCTGCCTACAAAGACGTGGCGCGTTTGCGACTTGCGGGCGTGTTGCTAGAAGCCAAGCAATACGACCCAGCCATCCAGTTACTGAGCAGCGGCATGAGCAAGTCGTTTGAAAGCTTGGCGCTGGACCGTATAGGCGACGCATATTTTTTGCAAAACAAAATGGATGAAGCCAAAGCCAACTATTTAAAGGCTTACAACGCACTGCCCGCTACAAACGACTATCGCCGCATGATTGATGTCAAACTAGGACGCATGGGCGTGGCCGTAAAGGACGCACCATGAAGATGGGCCAGCACGCACGAATCGCGTGCTTAGCGGTGTTGACTTTGGCGGGTTGCGGCAGCACTCGTATAGAGCCCACACCACTGACGCCTGTTGCTCAAAATGTAGGTCTGGGGCAGGAGTGGCAAAGTACGGTTGATGCCAGCATTGTGTTTCCGCTGCAAACAGGTATTGCAGCAGAGCGTGTGGCGCTTGCCAATTCAAAAGGTCTTGTGTCGGTAGTCAGCGCTGTCAATGGCGCAAATGTGTGGCGTATTCAATTGGATGCACAGATTTCCTCGGGCGTTGGTTTTGACGGACAAACAGCTGCCGTTACCACGCTGGACAATGATTTGATTGCGATGACGCAAAGCAGCACGAAGCGTCCCGTGGTCGCTTGGAAAAAGCGGATGCTGGCACGTGTTTACACCGCTCCCTTGGTTGCAGGCGGGCGCGTTTTTGTGCTAGCAGGCGACAGATCGGTGCAAGCCTTTGATGCAGAAACGGGCGCAAAGCTGTGGTACTTACCGCGTCCACCTGAGCCACTGGTGCTTAGTCAAGCGGGAACGCTTGGCATTTATAAAAACACATTGCTTGTTGGAAATTCAGGACGCCTGCTCGGTGTCAATCCCGATAGCGGGCAAGTCATGTGGGAGCTCACAGTCGCCACTAGCCGAGGGACCAACGACATCGAGCGTTTGATTGAACTAGTAGGAGCGCCCAGCCGTGTGGGCGATAGCGTGTGCGTGCGCTCTTATCAAACCGCAGTAGCCTGCGTGGACATGATCGAGCGCAAGCTCGTGTGGAGTAAGCCCGCGCAAGGCTTTACGAGCGTATCAGGGGACGCGCAAATTGTGGCTGGCACAGAGTCTGATGGCCGCGTCAAAGTATGGAGTCGGACAAATGGTGATTTGCTCTGGAGCAGTGACCAGCTGATGTATCGCAAGTTATCTGCGCCACTGGTGGTGGGTAGCTCCATTATTGTGGGTGACTTTGAGGGCTACGTGCACGTGATGAATAAAACCACAGGGGAGTTCACGACGCGCTTTAAAACGGATGGCACGGCCGTTGTGGCTGCGCCTGCAATTGTGGGCGACACGGTGGTGGTTGCCACAGCCAAAGGCGGCGTTTTTGCCTTTAGTCCCAAATAAATATGAAGCCAGTTTTAGCCCTTGTGGGGCGTGCCAATGTCGGCAAATCGACACTTTTTAATCGACTGACAAAATCGCGCGACGCGATTGTGGCGGACTTTGCAGGGCTGACACGCGACAGGCATTACGGCACCGGCAATCAAAGCGGGTTTGAGTACATCGTCATTGATACGGGTGGATTTGAACCCGATGCGGTGGACGGCATTTATCACGAAATGGCAAAGCAAACCCAGCAAGCCATTGCCGAAGCCGATGTGGTGATTTTTTTAGTCGATACCCGCGCAGGCATCAACGCCTACGACCACGACATCGCCAAATACCTACGCCGCTTGGGTAAAAAAGTGGTACTCACTGCCAATAAATCGGAAGGCTTAAAGGATGGCGCGCAGCAGCTGAACGAATTTTTTGAGCTAGGGTTAGGCCAAGTCCATCCCATCTCCGCAGCCCACGGGCAGGGTATACGCAGCTTGGTCGATTTAGCTCAGGCGTTGCTGCCGCCCGCGTTGCCAGAGGACGAGATGGGGGTGGACGACGGCGTCATCAAGCTGGCGGTGTGTGGTCGCCCCAACGTCGGAAAGTCAACGCTGATTAACACATGGCTTGGCGAGGAGCGCCTCATCGCCTTCGATATGCCAGGCACGACACGCGACGCCATCTCCGTGCCGTTTGAGCGCGAAGGGCAAATGTTTTCACTGATCGACACCGCAGGACTGCGCCGCAAAGGCAAGGTGTTTGAAGCAATTGAAAAATTTTCCGTCGTTAAAACTTTGCAAGCCATTGAGTCCGCTAACGTGGTGCTACTTTTGCTGGATGCGGCGCAAGGCATTTCCGATCAAGATGCACACATTGCAGGGTTTATTTTGGAGAGCGGACGCGCTTTAGTGGTGGCAGTCAATAAGTGGGACGCGATTGATCAGTACGAGCGCGAAATGCTACAGCGCGCCATCGAGACGCGGCTTGGCTTTTTAAAGTTTGCTAATTTGCATCTCATCTCCGCTACTAAGCGGCAGGGGCTGGGGCCGCTGTGGGGCTCAATTACAGGGGCTTATCACGCTGCGATGCGGAAAATGCCTACGCCGCAGCTCACCAAAATTTTGCTGGAGGCCGTGCAGTTTCAACCGCCCCAGCGTGCGGGTATGTTCCGTCCCAAACTGCGGTACGCGCATCAAGGCGGCATGAATCCGCCCATCATCATCGTTCACGGCAACTCGCTCGATCACGTGACCGACTCCTACAAGCGCTACCTAGAGGGACGCTTTCGCCAAAAGTTCGATTTAATTGGTACGCCGCTGCGTGTGCAAATCAAAACATCGGACAACCCGTTTGCGGACAAAGAAAAGAAAAAATAAGCGTGCCGACGTGCGCTATGTCAGCGTGTGCCAAGGACATTCTGCATAACCCTATTCCGTTCGGACTGAGCCTGTCGAAGTCCTGGATTTGATTAGAACTACCTTTCGACAAGCTCAAGGTGAACGGAGTTTTGCAGAGGCTCCCTAAGCCGTGCCGCTATAATCAAGGCGTTGGTGCTCGCGCTAGAACTTCACAATCAGCGCAGTTAAACGGGAAGCAGGGGGGAGAATTCAAAACTCACCCAACCTGCGCTGCCCCCGCAACGGTAAGCAAAAAATTTTCGCTCAATCAAACAAGCGCTAGTTTTTGTCAGTCCGGATATCGGCCAACAGCGCGATAGCAGTGGACTCATCATCCGCCACTATCAAATAGCCCAAAGACCTGCGGGGACGCTGGTTCGGGCGAATACTTCTGTTGAAAGTCTTTCATGAAAAAACTAAACCTTGTGCGTGCTGCGAGCTTGCTTGCTTGCGGCGCAACCTTGTCTGCTGCCTCGCTGCCTAGCGTTTACGCGCAAAGTAATCCATCCGCTCCGCCAGAAATTGTGGTGACGGCGAGTCGCTCGGAGCAAGACCTGCAAACCACACCAGTGGGCGCAACCATCATCACCCGCGCTCAGATTGAGTCTTCTGGCGTGCTCGATGCGAATGAGGCGATCCGAAAAATTGGCGGCGTAATCGCCAGGAGCGATCAGTACGGCGGACGTGATTACACGCTTGACTTACGCGGGTTTGGTACGACGGCAAATGAAAATACGGTGGTGCTGGTGGATGGTATTCGTATTTCAGAAAATGAGATGAGTCTGCCTGCACGATTGTCTGGCATTGCTGCTGGCACGATTGAGCGAATTGAGATATTGCGCGGCGGCTCTGGCGTCATGTGGGGCGAGGGCGCGAGTGCAGGTGTGATTAATATCTTGACTCGCAAGGATGCCAAAGCGGGTCTAACGGGGCAAGTGGGTGCGAGTGCCGAAAGCTATGGCGGCAAAGAAGCGATAGCGAATCTGCGGTTAGGTCTGCAATCGGGTAAAGATGTGCTCGACTTGAGCGCGCGGAGTTTCTCTTCCAATGGCTACCGTGATAACACTCAATCATCGCAGGATGTGGTGTCTGCGGGTTACGCTTATGCCGACGGTGGGCTGAGTTTTCGCGCTAGGCTTAACCACGATGTTAGCCGTGCGGGTTTGCCAGGTTCTTTGACTTTGAGTCAGCTACAAACTAATCCGCGTCAAACTGCAACCCCCAGTGATTGGTACGGTTACCAAACCACTAAATTAAATGCGGGGACTGAGTACCGCGTGAGCGATTGGACTTTTCTTCTGGATGGCGGGGTTAAGGTCAGGCGTGCGAGTTACCAATACTTGTCGCAAGGCGCAACATCCCCCACGCTGACGGATGTGCGTACCTCGCAGTTGTCGCCTCGTGCCGTGTATCGTGGGGCGATGGGTTCAAGTACGCTCATTGCCACTACAGGGATGGATATTTATAAATGGCAGTACACCAATGACGGTGCTTTCGATACGACTGGTGCACGAACGACACGGACAGGCGATCAAAGCAGTCGCGCTTTGTATACCATGCTTGATTTTCTGTTGCCTACTCAAACGCGGCTAGTGGCAGGCTATCGTTTAGACAATATCTTTAAGACATCGCAAAATGCGACGACAGCGCCTTTGCGAATGAATGTAAACAACCAGCTGCACGCCAGCGAACTATCACTCAACCAAACCGTTCGGCAAGACTTGGATTTTTATGCAAGGGTGGCGACTTCTTATCGCTCGGCAAACATTGACGAATACAACGCGTGGTTGAACAACTCACCTGTGCTACCGCAAACATCAATTGATAGGGAGTTTGGTGTCAAACAGCGCAGTGGTTCTACGGTGATCGCGGGCAAGTACTTCATCCAAAATACGACGAATGAAATTGCGCAGGACCCTTCGGGCTTTGCAAATTGGAATTTTGTTGACCCTACCAAGAGAAGCGGTATTGAATTGCAAGCCAGCGCCGCTCTGTCACCAATGGTCACGCTATCGGGCAATGTGCAAAGCATAAAGGCTCAATTTTCTGGTGGCGTGTATGCGGGCAAACAAATTCCGTTGGTTAGCAACAATACAGCTTCTGCGCGTGCAAGCTATAAGTTGACTGCCGAACAGAGCATAGAGACGACTGTGCGCTACACCAGCGCTCAGTATTTTGGCTACGACTACGCCAATACGTGTAGCAAGCAAATTCCCGCAGCGCGAATGCTCGATGCGCTTTATCGTTATCAGATCAAAACGTATGAAGTTTCATTCGGCGTTAATAATTTAACGAATATCCAAACGTATTCGGCAATTAATTGCGGCATGGAATGGGAGAGCTACTACCCAGATCCAAGTCGCACCGTTCGCGCCGCGCTGAAGTACAACTTCTAAAGCCTCTGCAAAACTCCGTTCGCCCTGAGCTTGTCGAAGGGTGAGTCCAATGAAATCAAGGACTTCGACAAGCTCAGTCCGAACGGAATAGGGTTATGCCGAATGTCTTTAAGCTGCTGTTTTTTGGTCAAACTGGCAGACGTTTGATACCGCGCAAGCCCCGCAGTTTGGGCTGCGTGCGGTGCAAACGTATCTGCCGTGCAAGATGAGCCAATGGTGGCTATCGACTAAAAACTCTTTGGGAACACGGCGCAGCAGCGCCATCTCAACCTCGAGCGGCGTTTTGCCCGCAGCCAGTCCTGTGCGATTTCCCAGCCTAAACAAATGTGTATCGACCGCGATGGTGGGTTCGCCAAAAGCGCTATTCAAAATAACGTTTGCGGTTTTGCGTCCCACGCCTGGCAAGGCTTCTAGCGTTTCGCGAGTTCTTGGAATGATGCTGCCGTGCTGCGCCACAAGTAGCTCGCAAGTCTGCATCAGGTGGCGGGCTTTGCTGCGAAAGAGTCCAATGGTTTGAATGTAGGACTTTAATTTTGGCAGCCCTAAATCCAGTATTTTTTGCGGCGTGTTGGCTACGGCAAACAAGCGCCGCGTGGCTTTGTTGACACCCACGTCGGTTGCTTGCGCCGAAAGCAGCACGGCGGCAAGCAGCTCAAACACGCTGGTATATTCAAGCTCGGTGACGGGTTGCGGATTGGCGGCGCGCAGAGTCTTAAAAAAAGATTCGATTTGCGCCGTCGTCATGGGTTTGCTGGCGCTCGTTTTACGATTTTTCATTTTTTAGATTATCCGTTTATGAGTCTCTCATCCCGCTTCGCCAAGCGTCTTGGCAATGTTGAAACCTCGGCCATTCGCGAACTATTCAAACTGCTTGCCAAACCAAACATGATTTCTTTTGCGGGTGGGTTTCCAGATGCCTCCATGTTTGATACGGCGGGCATTAAAGCCGCAACCGATCAGGCGCTGGGCGCTACTGCGGGTGCGGTGCTGCAATACGGCGCAACCGAGGGCTACAACCCGCTACGTGAGAACTTATCCAAGCACATGGCGAACAAGGGCGTCACGGTCTCGCCAGATGGACTCATTATCACGACGGGGAGTCAACAGGCGCTTGACTTAATTGGCAAGACCATGATTGATGCGGGCGATAACGTCATTGTGGAAGCACCTACGTTTTTGGCAACAATTCAATGTTTTCGGCTGTACGGGGCCAACGTCATTGGCGCGCCCATTGATGGTGATGGCGTGCAAGTGGATCAATTGGAAGAGCTGATTGTGCGCCGCAAGCCCAGGCTGGTGTACGTGATTCCTAGTTTTGGCAACCCCAGCGGCGCACTCTTGCCGCTGGCGCGGCGGCGGCGTATTTTGGAGCTGGCGGTGAAGTACAAAGTCCTTGTGGTGGAGGACGACCCGTATGGCGATCTTTATTTTGATGCTTCGCCTGCTGCTGCAGCGCCGCGCTCCATGCTGTCGCTTACCAGCGAAGTGGCGGGCAGTCGCGACTGGCTGGCTTTTGCGGGTAGCTTTTCTAAAGTCATGTCGCCAGGTCTACGTGTAGGCTGGTTGATTGCGCCGCCCGACCTGCTTGCCAAAGCGACGATGTGCAAGCAGTTTAGTGACGCGCACACATCCAATCTCAGTCAAGCCATTGCGGCCAATTATTTGGCCTCGGGCGCTATGCCTGCCGCGCTTGACAAAGTGCGAGCGGTGTACGCAGCGCGGGCGCGCACGATGGACAACTGCTTGAGCGCGGAGTTTGGCGACGCTATTCGGTTTACGCCCCCAAGAGGCGGTATGTTCTTTTGGGCAAATCTCACGGGCGCACGCAATCAATCGACGGACGTATCTGCGCTTGCCAAAAGAGCGATTGAACACAACGTTGCCTTTGTACCTGGTGCACCATTTTTTGCCCACGATGCGGACACCACGGCGCTGCGTTTGTCGTTTGCGACGGCTAGCGAAGACCTTATTCGTGAAGGCGTAGCAAGACTGGGGCTGGCGTATCGATCGCTTGCGTAAACAGGGTGACCTAAGCGCAAGTTGATGAGCCTGATCCTCGGCACCACTTTGGCAGTTAGAGCTGCTTGGTTCCCCACCTGACTCGGTTGGCCGCTTCCGTCTGCGAGGGGGCTCATCGAGGCTGATTATAGAATCAGAGCCATGTCTTATCTTGTTCTTGCTCGCAAATACCGTCCCAAAACTTTTACCGAGATGGTCGGGCAAGAGCACGTGGTACAGGCGCTAACCAATGCGCTGACGTCGCAGCGATTGCATCACGCCTATCTTTTTACGGGTACACGCGGTGTGGGCAAAACCACGGTGTCACGCATTTTGGCCAAGTCGCTCAATTGCGTGGGCGCGGACGGGCAAGGCGGCATTACCGCCGCCCCCTGCGGAGTGTGCGAGGCTTGTAGCGCCATTGATGCGGGACGATTTGTTGACTACACCGAGCTTGATGCTGCATCCAATCGCGGCGTGGACGAAGTTCAGCAATTGCTGGAGCAAGCGGTGTACAAGCCCGTCCAAGGTCGCTTTAAAGTTTTTATGATTGACGAGGTGCACATGCTGACGAACACGGCGTTTAACGCCATGCTCAAAACGCTGGAAGAGCCGCCCGAATACCTCAAGTTTGTGCTGGCAACGACAGATCCGCAAAAAGTCCCCGTCACCGTGCTCTCGCGCTGCCTGCAATTTAATTTGCGTCCTATGGCGCCTGAGACTGTTCGTGCCCATTTAGAAACCATTTTGGCGGCGGAAGACATCGTGCGCGAACCCGCCGCACTGCGCCTATTGGCAAAAAGTGCGCGTGGTTCTATGCGCGATGGACTTAGCCTGACCGACCAAGCCATTGCCTTTGGCGATGGTGCGCTGCGCGAAGTCCAAGTGCGGCAAATGCTGGGTGCAGTGGACGATCGCTACATTTTGGATTTAATTGCTTGTTTGGCGCGAGGCGAGGGCGCGGCCGTCATTGCCACCGTGCGCCAGTTGCAAAATGCGGGTTTGAATGCCACTTCGACGCTGGAGCAAATGAGCGACGTTTTGCACCGCATGATGGTGGCAAAAATGGGTGAAAAACAAAGTACCACCGAATTGGATGCGGATGAAGATTCGACCATTGCGTCCTTGGCAGCGCAAATGCAGCAGGATGAAATCCAGCTTTTGTACAGCATTTGCTTGCATGGCAAAGCCGATTTGGGATTGGCGAGCGACGAATACGCCGCGCTGACAATGGTGTTGCTGCGTTTGTTGGCGTTTAAGCCTAAAAAAGCACTGGACGGAGGTGCCGTCGAGCCCTCAAAAAAGCCTGAAGAACAATCTGAAGAAAAGGTTGAAGCGCAGCCGCAAGGGTTAGCTATTCCAGTGCGCGTGCAAGCGCCCCCTCCTGCCCAAGGCTCTAAAACCGAGATTCCTGCCCCGCCTAAAGTGCCGCCGCTAGGTGTGCCTGCATTTGAAGCGACGACACTTGGCGACGAGTGGTGTGCGCTCATCCAGCAGTTGGTTGCTGCTGACGCCATCACCGCTTTGGCGCGTGAGCTGGCGCTACAGTCGCAGTTGATTTTTAAAGACGCTGCCGCGTGGACGCTGCAAATTGACAACGCGCTTTTGACAAACCCCATGCACGTCGAAAAGTTGCAAACGGCGCTGCAAACGAGGGTTCCAAATGTTCAGCTTGTGGTGCAGTTGGGTGCGGCGCAAGACACACCTGCCAAGCGCTTGCTGCAAGAGGCGCACACGCTGCAAGCAGCAGCCGAAGCCTTGATTGAAAACGACGTGGATGTGCAGCAACTGATGCGCGAGTTTGATGCGAAAATCGTCCCTAACTCCATAAAACCAATCAAATTTACTTCTACCGAAAAGGAAAAAAATGTTTAACAAAGGACAACTCGCAGGGCTTATGAAGCAAGCGCAAACCATGCAAGACAACATGAAAAAGGCGCAGGAAGAGCTCGGCAGTATCGAAGTCACAGGCGAGTCGGGCGCGGGTTTGGTTAAAGTCACCATGACGTGCAAGCACGACGTGCGTCGTGTGCAAATCGATCCTTCGCTTTTGGTAGATGACAAAGATATGCTGGAGGACTTGGTTGCTGCGGCGTTTAACTCCGCGCTTAAAAAAGCCGAAGACACGAGCAACGAAAAAATGGGCAAGATTACCGCAGGTATGCCCAGTTTACCTGGCGGCATGAAGCTGCCGTTCTAATTTCACTTGGCACACGACGCGGATGCAAAGCCTTAGCGACTTAACTCTTGCCTTGCGTGCGCTTCCAGGTGTCGGTGAGAAATCGGCTAGTCGTATGGCGTTTCATTTGCTCCAGCACGACCGTACTGGGGCGATGCGCCTCTCGCAAGCCTTGGCGAACGCTGTGACGCAAGCGATGCACTGCTCGCGCTGCCATACGTTTAGCGATGCACCCGTGTGCAGCACGTGCAGTGACGATGCGCGTGACGCCAGCAAACTGTGCGTCATCGAAACCCCCGCAGACCAATCGGCCTTGGAGCGCAGCGCCGCGTACAAGGGCTACTATTTTGTTTTGATGGGACATCTCAGCCCCCTAGACGGCATAGGCGCTGCTCAATTAAGTGTGCAAGCGCTACTAAAACGCGCCACCGATGGCGTGGTGACGGAGGTCATTTTAGCAACCAACTTTACCGCTGAGGGCGAAGCGACTGCGCATTTGATTGGACAATCGCTGCAAGCCAAAGGCATTACCGTCACGCGTTTGGCGCGTGGCATCCCCGCAGGTAGCGAGCTGGAGTACGTTGACCTCGGCACACTGGCATACGCTTTAAGCGATAGACGCTAAGCACTCAACACCAACAATAGGATATTTTTTTATGCAACACTTCACCATTGCCTACGGATGCTTATTCGTGGTGGCACTTTTGCCTTACGTATGCGCAGTGCTTGCAAAGCGAGCAGGCTTTGGCAAGTCTAGAGAAAATGGTGGCTACGACAACGATAACCCGCGTGAGTGGCTGGCGCAGCAAACTGGTTTTTCAGCTAGAGCCAATGCGGCACAGGTCAATAGTTTTGAAGCGCTGCCCTTCTTTTTTGCCGCTGTCATCATCGCGCATCAAATGAGTGCCATTCAAATACGGCTTGATATTTTGAGCCTCGCATTTGTTTTTTTGCGTATCTTGTTCATTGTGATGTACGTGGCGGGTATCGCCAATTTGCGTAGCTTGATTTGGACAATAGCGTTTGCCGTCAATATCGCCATTTTCTTTTTAGGCGTTCACTAGTATTTGGGATGAACGTCAACCAGCGTTTGCTATCGTTTTTTGTATTGCGCGCTTCCAAACAGCACGTCGCGCGATTTGTCATCGGTGAGGGGCTTGCGTAAATCTGCTAGCACGGTGCAGCCACGCTGGACGGCGGGGCGTGTGCCAATCGCATCAAACCATTTTTTAAGTGCGGGGTAGTCTGCCCAGTCAATGCCTTGGTTTTGCCATGAACGCAGCCACGGAAAGATGGCGATATCGGCAATGGAGTAGCTGCTCCCACCGACGAAGGGCGAGGTTTGCAGCCGCTTGTCCAGTACCGCGTAGAGTCGTTTGGCTTCGCGGGTGTAGCGGTTGATGGCGTAGTCAATTTTTTCGGGCGCGTAAATCCTGAAATGATGGGCTTGTCCAAGCATGGGCCCCAGCCCGCCCATTTGGAACATCAACCACTGCGTCACTTCAAATTTGTCGCGTGTCGTTGTGGGTAAAAATTTCCCCGTCTTGCTGGCTAAGTAGAGCAAGATGGCGCCTGACTCCATGAGATGAATCGGCTTGCCGTCAGGGCCGTTTGAGTCCACCAAGGCCGGGATTTTATTGTTCGGGCTAAGGGCTAAAAAATCGGGCGTGAATTGATCGCCATTGCCAATGTTGATGGGGTGCGCCTGCCAGTCGCGTCCTAGTTTGAATCCGCACTCCTCTAGCATGATGTGAACTTTATGCCCGTTGGGGGTTGGCCAAGAATAAACGTCAATCACGAGTTTGCTCCTATTTGTATAGATTTAGTTTTGCAACGCTGCAAGCAAATCTGTTTCAAGCGACAGGATGCCTTTGGGCGTTTGAAGGGCGCTGCCATTGATAACAAAGCTGTCTTCGACGCGCTCGCCAAGTGTAGTAATTTTGGCAAGCTGCAAATTAACAAAATGCCGCGCAAGCACGCGGGAAATAGCGTAAAGCAACCCGACGCGGTCGGCCGCCGCAATGTTCAAAATCCAGCGCTGGCCTTTGTCGTCTGGGTGCAGCTCCACCCTAGGTTGAATCGGAAAACTTTTGACGCGCCTTGACTGACGCACGCTGGGCGCATCAGCAAGCGGTGCAAGTGCGATCAAGCTCGTTGCTAATTCGGCTTCAATTTGGGCGACGAGTGCGTTGCTGTGTGCGGGGTCTTGTCCCACAGCAGTCACTTGGAAGCTATCGAGTGCACGTCCGTCGTTTGTGGTGTGGATTTTGGCATCCCAAATACTGAAGTTTCGGCGCTCAAAGTAGCCACAAATGCGGGCAAATAAATCGGGGATATCGGGTGCGTAAATGAGCACCTGCAAACCCTCGCCAATAGGCGAGAACCTTGCGCGAACAATGGGTACGCTGCTGCCGATATGGGGCACAAGTAACCGCGTGTGCCACGCCACATCGCTAGCGGCTTGGCGCATAAAGTAGCTTACGTCCAGCGTTTGCCAAAGCACTTTTGCACGGGCCGCCGTCACGTTGTGCTGTGTTAAGTCGTTTAATGCTTGGCGCTGCGTGCCTTCGACTAGGGAGCTGGCGTCTGGCGTTCGCCCCCCCAGCGCACGCGTTGTGCGGCGGTACAGCTCCTCTAGCAGAGCGCCTTTCCAAGCGTTCCAGACTTTGGGAGACGTGCCGCGAATATCGGCAACGGTGAGTAAATACAGTGCCGTGAGAGTGCGTTGATGGCCTACTTTTTTAGCAAAAGCGTTAATCACATCGGGGTCAGACAAATCTTGTTTTTGTGCGATTTGGCTCATGGTGAGATGTTCTTTGACCAAAAAGGCAATCAAGTTGGCATCGTCTATCGGCACGCCATGCTGCTTGCAAAACAAATGCGCTTCGGCAATGCCAAGCTCGGAGTGATCGCCGCCGCGTCCTTTGGCAATGTCGTGAAAAAGCGCAGCGATGTACAAAATCCAAGGCTTGTCCCAGCCGCCTGCAAGCTGGGAGCAAAAAGGGTATTCGTGCGCGTGATCGGCAATAAAAAATCGACGCGCGTTGCGCAGCACCATCAAAATATGTTGATCGACGGTATAGATATGGAATAAGTCGTGCTGCATTTGCCCCACGATGCGACGAAATACCCACAAATAGCGCCCTAGTACCGAGGTTTGATTGAGCAGGCGCAGGGTGTGGGTGAGCCCCTCGCCTGTTTGCAGGATGGCTAAAAACGTAGCGCGATTGGCAGGGTCACGCCTAAACGCTGCGTTCATCTGACTGCGTGCGCTGTAGAGGGCGCGTAAGCAACGTGCGGAGAAGCCGTTGACCCCCGCAGTTTTTTGAAAGACGTGAAAGGTTTGCAAAATGGCGTGCGGTTGGCGCAGGTACAAGTCGTCACGTGCAATATCTAAAAGTCCGTTGCTGTCTAAAAAATTGGGTGTGATGGGTATGGGGCGTGCGGTGCTGGGGTTTTGCTGCTCGTTAATTGTGAGCAGCAAAATCTGGTTGAGTTGCACCACCGCCTTTGCCACCCAGTAGTAGCGCTTCATGAGTGCTTCACTGCTTTGGCGCGAGGAGCCGTGCGCGATGCCCATGCTTTGAGCGACTTGGGTTTGCAGGTCAAACACCAAGCGGTCTTCGCGCCGCTTGGCCGTGATGTGCAGTCGCGTTCGGATGTCGGCAAGCATCGCTTCATAGCGCTTGAGGTGCTTGACCTCTAGCGGTGTTGCCAAGCCGTTTTGCGCGAGTTCGCTCCACGTTGTGCCAAGTCCTGCAGCTTTGGCGAGCCACAAAATAATGTGCAAATCACGCAAACCACCAGGAGATTCTTTGATGTTGGGCTCTAGCGCATAGGGTGTGTTTTCAAATTTATTGTGACGCTGCGCCATCTCTAGCGTTTTCGCGGTCGCAAAAGCACGTGGATCAAGTACGGCAAAAAAAGCGTCTTTAAAAGCTGAGTACAAGGTGGCTTGTGGACTGCCTGCCCTGCACGGCGTAATGCTGCGCGACTCCAGCAACGCGGTTTGAATGGTGATGTCGCGAGATGCTTCGCTGATGCATTCGTCCAGGCGACGCACCGAGGAGCCAATTTCTAGTCCCGCATCCCAGCACAAACCAATAAAGGTCTCGACTTGCGCTTTGAGTTGCTGCTGCGCGCTTGACTCCAACTGCGCGGCGTTGGGTAGTAGCACTAGCACGTCCACGTCAGAGTAGGGAAAGAGTTCGCCGCGACCGTAGCCACCCACGGCGATGAGACACAAACGTTCATCCAGTGCCATTGCTGATTGCGTCCAAATGCCAAGCAGTGTGCGATCTGTGAGTTTGGTCAGCTCGCGTAGCAGTTTGCGTGTGCTCATACTGTCCGCACGTGCGAGCAGTAATTGCTTGGCTTGGCGATAGTTCATCGAGCGGCAGCGGCTATAAGCGACAGTCGCGCTAAGTTTTGGTGGAGGCGATGAAGACGGGAAGTGGTGGGTAGCCCTCAGACAGTGTGAGCACTTCAAAGCCCGTTTCGGTGACGAGTACAGTGTGCTCCCACTGAGCCGAAAGCGAATGGTCTTTGGTGACTACGCCCCAGCCGTCGGGCAGGTTTTTGGTCTCTTTGCGTCCAGCGTTAATCATGGGCTCAACGGTAATCGTCATGCCCGGCAGCAAAATTGTTTTGGCATCGGGGCTGGCGAAATGCAAAATTTGCGGCTCTTCGTGGAAGTTGCGTCCAATGCCGTGCCCGCAATAGTCGCGCACCACGGAGCAGCCGCTAGCTTCCGCGAACTTTTGAATGGCGCGACCAATTTCCAAAATCGAGACTTGCGGCCCCACTTTGGCAATGCCGTACCACATGGCCTCGTAGGTGAGGGCGCACAGACGCTTGGCCGCGATGGATGCCTCGCCAATTAAAAACATACGACTGGTGTCGCCGTGCCAGCCGTTGTGAATGATGGTGACGTCAATGTTGATGATGTCGCCCTTGCGCAGTGGCTTGTCGCTTGGGATGCCGTGACACACCATATGGTTGACCGATGTGCAAATCGACTTGGGATACGGGTTGTCGCCGCTGGGGTTGTAGTGAAGCGGTGCAGGAATGGATTTGATGTCGCGGGTGATGAAGTCAAATGCCAAGTGGTCTAGCTGATTGGTGGTTTTTCCTTCTTTGACAAAAGGAGTTAGGTAATCCAAAACCAAAGAAGCAAGGCGTCCTGCAACGCGCATGCCCTCGATTTCTTCTTGATTTTTAATGGTGATGGACATAGGGCGCGATTATAAATTGCGAGTCCTATTCACACGCAGCGTCGTCACACGCACTGTGCCTATTGCACCGCGAGTAAACGTGTACGCGCTAATCGATCGTGGATAAATTGCTTGGACGGATGCAACCACGCGAGAAGAATGTACAAAGCAATCCAGCTGACAAATGTTGCGCCGAGATTTTTCGGGGTCATTTGCATAAATGACAGTGCGATAAGTGGGGGCGCAAACCAAAGCCATGCCAGCACATAGCGCAGGGTGGCGTGCCTTAGGGTGACAGGGCGATCCGCAAGATCGACGACTTTGATGCGCCATGTTTTCATCGCCAGCGTTTGCCCTTTTGACCAAAACCAACTGAAATACGCCCCCATCACCACAAATAACGTAGCACCTAGCGCCGTGTGGTGCGCTAAGGCGTGTGTGCTGTGTGTTGCAAGGCTAAAAATAAGCCCTGTAATGGCGCAAAGCGCAAAGAGTAATAAGCCTTCGTACACCCATGCCGCCATGCGGCGATACAAGCTCGCAGGCCTCATTTATTGGCAGGGAGGGCGTCCAGTTGAGTTGCCGTTGCCGTGGGGTGTTTGCTGACAGTCGTCACCTTGTTGTTTTGCGGCTTGGATGCCAAAGCCGCGCTATTAGGTGTATTTGCCTTGGCTTTTGCTTGCAGCTTCATTTTTTCTTCAGAACTAAGCGATTGATAAGCTTCCCAGTGCTTTTGTTTGTCCTCGGGCGGCAATGCTTTGGCGGTAGAAAAACTCAGTCTTGCTTGCGCACGCTGCTCGGGGGAGAGCTTGGCCCAGTCGCTCATGCGGTCGTGGAGTTTGGCTTGGTCGGCAGCGTTTAATTTGCCATAATTTTTGGAGACTTCGAGCCACTTGCGTTTTTGGGTTGCGCTGATTTTTGACCATTCGGCTTGCAGGGGCGAAAGCGCTAAGTGCTGCGCAGCACTAAGCTCTGTCCACAAAGGTTTGGTTGTCTGTGATGGCTTGCTGGACTTACTGATGGGTGCAAGCGTTTTATTGAGCAGTGCTGCATCGGTGGAAGTTTGTGCAAAAGCCAAACCACCTGCAACTAGGCTGGCGCAGCACAGGCGAATCGCCCCAGAAACAAAAGACAAGACCAAGGACATGACGTTTTAACGCTCGGCCGTTTGCAGCTTTAAAAATTGTCCAAATCCTTGATCGGCGTAAGCGGTAGGAGGCAAATCGTCGGTTAGCAACTCGGAGTCAATGTCGGCGACTTCTTTTGCGCGGGATTCATTTTGAAATTGGCTGATCGTTAAAAGACCCACAACCAAGGCAGCTAATGGGATGAAGGCTCCGAGTTTGTTAAATAGATCATGCCGTGAGCCACCGCCCAGCATGGCCGAGCCGCCTGCCTGCGGCGCCCAGCTCCAAGCCGTTTGGGTTTGGGACATTTTTTGCACCGCCAGTGCGCGCTGGCGGGCAAAGCGTAGGCGCTCAGTAGCGTCGGTGCTAATGACCGTGTCCGCGCTTAAGTGCTGAATCAAGCTTTTTGCAAATTGGTCTTGCGTGATAAATGTAGTTGTGTGTTTCATAGCTTGATACCTTTCTCTCTAAGTGATTGACTTAAAGCTTGGCATGCGCGGGAGCAATGCGTTTTAACACTACCCTCGGAGCATCCCATCGCTGTAGCTGTCTCTGCCACGTCCATCTCCTCCCAATAACGCAAAAGGAAGGCTTCGCGTTGACGGGCGGGTAAATTTTCTATCTCTTTTTCTAGTAGCTTGAGGGTTTCTTGGCGATCGAGCGTGGTTTCGGCGCTTTCGGTTTGCTCAGAAGTATTCAAAACTTCTAAAGTCTCTAGCGCATCAAATGCTTCGTCATCTAGTCCAAGACCAAAGTCGCTGAAGCTGCTAAAAATGGCGTGCTCTTTTTTTTGTGCCCGAAACCAGTCGAGAGTGGTATTGGACAAAATGCGAGCAAATAACAGCGGTAGCTCGGCAGCGGGCTTGTCGCCGTAGTGGATGGACAGCTTCATCATGCTGTCTTGCACGATGTCAAGCGCCGATTCCTCATTTCGCACGTGATACAGGCTTCGCTTAAACGCCCGTCTTTCGGCCTCTTTGAGGAAGTTGGAGAGTTCTAAAGAAGTTGCCAAAAGTTGGTTTTTCGCTGTGAGTGTGAGGTGTGTGCGATAATCGCGCGCTTATCAAACGAGTCCTGAGTCGGTCATCTTATCTTGTGATGATCCATGCTTTGGATTCTAAGTCGCCAAGTTCCTTCACAAGAGCATACGCAGCGGCACCCAAGGTTTTTCAACTGAAATTCACGAAAGGTTGTTCATGGCAACGCAAACACATTCACCTCCAAAAAATTTAAGCAGCGCCAGTTACACAGGCGAAGAGCTTATGGGCTCTGACATTTTGGTCAAAGCCTTGATTGAAGAAAACGTCAAGCACATTTGGGGTTATCCAGGTGGCGCGGTACTGTATCTCTACGATGCGCTGTATCGCCAAGACAAAATCCAGCACGTGTTGGTGCGACACGAGCAAGCAGCAGTTCACGCGGCTGATGGGTATGCACGCGCCACAGGCGATGTGGGTGTGGCTCTGGTGACGTCAGGCCCTGGTGTCACGAATGCCATCACGGGCATTGCGACTGCGTACATGGACAGCATCCCGATGGTCATCATCACGG
Organism: Burkholderiaceae bacterium; assembly: GCA_031538565.1. Lineage (GTDB taxonomy): Bacteria > Pseudomonadota > Gammaproteobacteria > Burkholderiales > Burkholderiaceae_C > JASGCK01. Next base: position 23,304 of record JAVKLS010000044.1, on the reverse strand, counting down.
GTAATGTGCCTACCCACGCGATTGGTTTGGATGCATTCCAAGAATGCGATACCGTGGGGATTACGCGTCCCATCGTCAAGCACAACTTTTTAGTCAAAGATCCACGTCAGTTGGAGAGCACGATTAAAAAAGCATTTCACATTGCTAGAACGGGACGACCAGGCCCTGTCGTGATTGACATCCCCAAAGATGTCTCGGTAAAAAAAGCGGTGTATCACGGCTACAAAGAAGAGGTAGAGATGCGCTCGTACCAGCCTGTGATGAAAGGTCACGCAGGACAGATTAAAAAAGCCATGCAGTTGCTGCTAGGCGCGAAGCGTCCCTATATTTATTCGGGTGGGGGCGTGATCTTAAGCAACGCCACGAGTGAGCTGCGCCATTTGGTGGAAATGCTGGGCTACCCTTGTACCAATACGCTGATGGGGTTGGGTGCAATTGATGCCAATAATCCCAAGTTTCTGGGAATGCTCGGGATGCACGGCACGGTAGAGGCCAACAACGCCATGCAAAACTGCGACGTGCTAATTGCTATTGGTGCTCGCTTTGACGATCGCGTGATTGGCAACCCTAAACATTTCGCACAAAACGAGCGAAAAATCATTCATATCGACATTGACCCTTCGAGTATTTCCAAGCGAGTGCGCGTGGACTTGCCTATTGTGGGTGACGTGAAAGACGTGCTGACGGATTTGATGGGCATGATCAAAGAGTCGGAGCTTAAACCCGACGCGACTGCGCTTGCGGCGTGGTGGAAAGCCATTGAAGGCTGGCGCGCACGCAATTGCATGAAATACGATAGCGAAAACACGCTGCTGATCAAGCCGCAGAAGGTGATTGAAACACTGTGGAATATGACCAAGGATGATGACGTGTACATCACATCAGACGTAGGTCAGCACCAGATGTGGGCGGCGCAATATTACAAATTTAAAGACCCGCGCCGCTGGATCAATTCGGGCGGTTTAGGCACGATGGGTGTGGGCATTCCGTATGCTATGGGCATCAAACTTGCCAAACCCGACAGCGAAGTGTTTTGTGTAACGGGCGAGGGCTCGGTGCAAATGTGCATTCAAGAGTTATCGACGTGTTTGCAATACAACACCCCAATCAAAATTGTGGCGCTCAACAACCGCTACCTCGGTATGGTGCGACAGTGGCAAGAGATTGAGTACTCGGGTCGCTACTCCAGTAGCTACATGGATGCCCTGCCTGACTTTGTGAAGCTGGCCGAGGCCTATGGGCACGTGGGTATTAAAGTTGAACACCCACAGGACGTGGAGCCTGCGCTGCGCGAAGCACGAAAACTGAAAGATAGAACGGTGTTTTTGGACATCCGAACTGATCAAACTGAAAACGTATTTCCAATGGTTCAGGCGGGCAAAGGCATTACCGAAATGCTGCTCTCCACCGATCTTGGCGCGGAGGATTTGTAATGAAAAAACATATCATCGCCGTCTTGTTAGAAAACGAAGCAGGAGCGCTTTCTCGCGTCGTGGGCTTGTTTTCAGCGCGAGCCTACAACATCGAGAGTTTGACTGTTGCGCCCACCGAAGACGCTACGCTGTCGCGCATGACGATTCAAACCTCGGGATCTGATGAGGTGATTGAACAAATCACCAAGCATTTGAATCGGCTCATTGAAGTCGTCAAGGTCATCAACCTTACCGAGGGCGCGTACACCGAGCGCGAATTGATGATGGTGAAGGTTCGAGCCGTGGGAAAAGAGCGCGAAGAGATGATGCGCATGGCAGAAATTTTTCGAGGTCGTATCATCGATGTGACAGACAAGAGTTATACGATTGAGCTGACGGGCGACATCACTAAAAACGACGCCTTCTTGCAAGCAATTGACAGGGCGGCCATCTTGGAGACGGTTCGCTCAGGCGCATCAGGCATTGGACGGGGCGAGCGGATTTTGCGACTCTAAACCCACGCCTTTATTTTTTATTTTTACTTCACTTCAAAGGGATTCAAATGAAAGTTTTTTACGACAAAGATTGTGACCTCAGCGTCATCAAAGGTAAAACGGTTGCCATCATCGGCTACGGCTCGCAAGGTCACGCACACGCGCAAAACTTAAACGACAGCGGCGTGAAAGTGGTGGTGGGTCTTCGCAAAGGCGGTGCGTCTTGGTCCAAAGTTGAAAAAGCAGGACTAAAAGTAATGACCGTTGCCGACGCGGTGAAAGCCGCCGATGTGGTGATGATTTTGCTGCCCGATGAGCAAATTGGCGCGGTGTACACAAACGACGTTGAGCCACACATTAAGCAAGGCGCATCCCTTGTGTTTGCGCATGGCTTTAACGTGCATTACGGATTGGTTACCCCGCGTGCTGATTTAGACGTTTGGATGGTTGCCCCCAAAGCCCCAGGCCACACCGTGCGCGGCACTTACGCCCAGGGCGGCGGCGTACCGCACCTCATCGCGGTGTATCAAGACAACTCTGGCAAAGCCAAAGAATTGGCACTGTCCTACGCAATGGCAAACGGTGGCGGCAAGGCGGGCATTATTGAAACCAACTTCCGCGAAGAAACTGAAACCGACTTGTTTGGCGAGCAGGCTGTTTTGTGCGGTGGCGCGGTAGAGCTGATTAAAGCGGGATTTGAAACCTTGGTGGAGGCAGGTTATGCGCCTGAAATGGCGTACTTCGAGTGTTTGCACGAGCTCAAACTCATTGTGGACATGATCTATGAAGGCGGCATTGCCAACATGAACTACTCTATTTCCAACAATGCAGAGTACGGTGAATACGTCACAGGCCCGCGCATCGTGACGGCAGACACCAAAGCCGTAATGAAGAGTGTTCTGCGTGATATTCAAACAGGCGAATACGCCAAGAGCTTTATCTTGGAAAACAAAGCAGGCGCACCGACGCTGATCAGCCGTCGTCGTTTGAATGCCGAACATCCAATTGAAATTGTGGGCGAAAAATTGCGCGCCATGATGCCTTGGATTAAAGCCAACAAGCTCGTCGATAAGAGTCGTAACTAAATCGTCATGAGCGACCAGATGCCAACTCCGCGTCATAAGGGCATTTATGTCCTGCCAAACCTCTTTACGCTGGCGGCGCTATTTGGTGGCTTTTACGCCATCGTGATGGCGATGAATTTGCGTTTTGATTTGGCAGCGATTGGTGTGTTTTGTGCCATGATTTTGGATAGTCTAGATGGTCGCGTGGCGCGCATGACCAATACGCAAAGCGCGTTTGGCGAGCAAATGGATTCGCTCTCCGATATGGTGTCATTTGGCGCAGCGCCCGCCCTCATCGCGTACGAGTGGGCGCTTAAAGACATCGGGCGCTGGGGTTGGATTGCAGCCTTCGTGTACTGCGCCTGCGCGGCGCTGCGCTTGGCGCGTTTTAACGTCAACACGGCCGTGGTCGATAAGCGATTTTTCCAAGGCTTACCGTCACCTGCCGCGGCCGCTTTGGTGATGGGCTTTATGTGGATATTGCAAGATCAGGGCGTGGCAGGTAAGGACGTGGCATGGGTGATTTTTGTGGTCGCGCTTTACGCAGGACTCACAATGGTGAGTAACGTGCCGTTTTATAGCTTTAAAGATATGCACTTCAAAAAGACCGTGCCGTTTGTCGTGCTGGTGATGATTGCATTGGCAATTGCTGTGATCGGGCTTTATCCGCCGCTTGTTTTATTTTTGATTTTTATGGTTTACGGCATCAGCGGGTATGGCGTTGTTATTTACAAGCGCATGAAAGGACAGCCCGTCAGCGTGATTAGCACCTCGATTGACGAACCAGAAGAGAAGGGCTTGCATCAATGATGCAGGGCGCACAATTACCTCACGCCCCAGAAGTTAAACGCCGCCGCACTTTCGCCATCATTTCGCATCCCGATGCGGGCAAGACGACGCTGACAGAAAAGCTGCTACTTTTTTCAGGCGCGATCCATATTGCGGGTTCGGTCAAAGCGCGAAAAGCCACCCGCCACGCAACCTCTGACTGGATGGAGATTGAAAAGCAGCGCGGCATTTCGGTGGCGTCATCGGTTATGCAAATGCTGTATCGCGATTGCGTCATCAATTTGCTGGATACACCTGGGCATAAAGATTTTTCCGAAGATACCTATCGCGTGCTCACGGCGGTTGACTCCGCGCTCATGGTCATTGACGCTGCCAACGGCGTGGAGCCACAAACCAAGCGACTCATCGAAGTGTGCCGCCAGCGCAATACGCCCATCATCACCTTTATTAACAAGCTAGACCGTGAAGGGCGTGACCCGCTGGAGCTGCTCGACGAAGTCGAACAAGCGCTAGGAATGCCTTGTGTGCCAATGACTTGGCCTGTGGGACAGGGCAAGCAGTTTGGTGGCATCATGGATTTGCGTAAACACCAAATGCGCCTTTTTAAGGCGGGCGAAGCCAAGCGCGACGATGAAGCCGATGAAGTTGTGTCTCTAGCCGAGCGTGCCACCTTGCATCAGCGCTTTGGCCGTGAGTTTGAGCTTGCACAGGACAATGTCGAGTTGATGCAAGGCGCTGCGCCCGAGTTCAACCAAACAGACTTTTTTTCGGCACGTCAAACGCCCGTATTCTTTGGGTCGGGTGTCAATAACTTTGGCGTACAAGAAGTTCTAGACGCCTTGGTAGATTTGGCTCCCGAGCCACACGCACGCATTAGCAACGATCTACCCGTGCAGGGGTTGGCGGATACGCAAACCACCATTGATCCTGCCGATGAGGGCTTTTCGGGTGTGGTGTTCAAGGTGCAAGCCAACATGGACCCGTCGCACCGAGACCGCATTGCCTTTGTGCGCGTGTGCTCGGGTAAATACGTTAGCGGAATGAAGCTCAAAGTGCAGAGATCTAGCAAAGAGCTGCGCCCCACGTCGGTTGTTACCTTCATGAGCCAACGCCGCGAAGCGGTGGAAGAAGCCTATGCAGGCGACATCATTGGTTTTACCACGCACGGCGGCGTGCAATTGGGTGACACGATTACCGAGGGCCTCTCCAGCCAAAACCGCTTGCAATTTACGGGATTGCCATTTTTTGCCCCTGAGCTATTCCAAACCGTCGAGCTTGCCAACCCTATGAAAAGCAAGCAACTCCAACAAGGTCTGCAGCAACTGGGTGAAGAAGGTGCAATTCAAGTCTTCAAACCGCTGCACGGCGGCAATATGCTTTTGGGTGCGATTGGACAATTGCAGTTTGAAGTCGCGCAGCACAGACTAAAAAGCGAGTACGGTGTGGATGTGCGCCTGGGTGGTTCAAACTATGTGGGCGCACGGTGGATTAGTGCCGATACGCCCGATGAGTTGCGCGAGTTCACCGACCGCAATGTCACCAAGCTTGCCCAAGACAGCGCAGAGGCACTCGCGTACCTACTCACTTCGCCCTACGATTTACGCCTGACGCAAGAGCGTCACCCCAAAATTAAATTCCACGCCCTGCGTGAACACTCAGGCTTGCAGCTGCAAAAGAGCTAAAGCCGATAGTTAGAGAGGCGAGGGCAACGGCACTCGCTTCTGAAAGGCAAAAAGCCCTTGATAAATCAATGTCAGTCTGAACGGAATGGGGTTATGCAAAATGGCCGTAAATTCGGGCGTTATTTTGACCACACTCAAACTTTAGGAGTGCAGAGATGCAGTTTTACAAAGACGGTTTCAGGGGCGGTTGCCCCGATATCAAACAAGCGGCACCCAACCGCCGAAACCGAGGAGTAAACGAGCCCTTGCCCGAAGCGGTCGATGTACTGATCGCAGGCGCGGGTCCTGCTGGGCTATGCCTTGCCGCGCAGCTGTCGAAATTTCCCCAAATTGAGACGATGCTCGTCGAGCGCATGCCTAGCAACATCCTTAAGGGCAAGGCCGACGGCATTAACACGCGCAGCATGGAAATGTTTCAAGCATTTGGCTTTGCCGATAAGGTCAAGCGCGAAACGTACTGGGTCAATCAAACCGCTTTTTGGATGCCTAACCCCGAAAATCCCGCGCACATCAAGCGCGTTGGCCGTGTGCAGGATGTTGCCGACGACAGCTCTGAAATGCCGCACATCCTGATTAATCAGGCAAGGTTGCATGAACTTTTCTTGGAGGTGATGAAAAATTCACCCTCGCGACTTGAGCCCGATTACGGATGGGAAGTGTTAGACCTGAGCATCGACCACACAACCAATGACCATCCAGTGACGGTCACACTAAAAGATGCCAGTGGCATCAATTGGTGGGCCACTCGCACTATCAGAGCCAATTACGTTGTGGGTTGTGATGGTGCTCACTCTAAGGTGCGCAAAGCAATCGGCGGTGAATTGCACGGTGATGCGGCGCATCAAGCCTGGGGTGTGATGGATATTTTGGCCAACACGGATTTTCCAGATGTGCGCCAAAAGTGTCTGATCTCTTCGGCCAATGAAGGTAACGTGTTACTTTTGCCGCGTGAGGGGGGATATATTTTTCGTATGTATGTCGAACTCGACAAGCTGCGTCCAGATGAAAGGGCGGCACAGCGCAAGCTCACCCAGGACGACATGATTGCTGCGGCTAACCGCATCATCAAGCCCTATTCCATTGACGTGAAAGAGGTCGTGTGGTGGTCCATCTACGACATCGGCCACAGCATTACCGATAAATTTGACGATGTTCCCGAGGGTGAGGATCGAAACCCTCGTGTTTTTACCGCTGGTGATGCCTGCCACACCCACTCGCCCAAGGCGGGACAAGGTATGAACGTTTCGATGCAGGACACGTTCAACTTGGGATGGAAGCTGGTACACGTTTTGCAGGGGCGTGCAGATGCGCGTCTGTTGCGTAGCTACTCTAAAGAGCGTTTAACGGAAGCAAAACGCCTTGTGGAAACCGATCACAAATGGTCGCGAGTCATGTCCGCGCCCACCACCCAAGCCGAGCGCGATGGCACGGAAGAGCCGCGCATCATCCGTCAGTTCAAGGAAAACCTAGAGTTCACGAGCGGCACGGCAGTTAAGTACGACACCTCTTATTTGTTCGTCGCTAGCGCGCATCAAGCGTTAGCCTTGGGTGAAGAGATTGGGCGTCGTTTTCACTCAGCTCCTGCGGTAAGGGTCTCCGATGCCAAACAAATGCAGCTGGGCCACATCGCAGAAGCTGATGCACGCTGGCGCATCTATGCCTTCGCAGCTAAAACGGATACATCAAACCCTGGCTCGGCGATTGGCAAACTGGCCGACTGGCTTGAAACCAGTGTAGATTCGCCCGTGGTTAATCACACACAAAGGGGTGAAGACATTGATGCGGTGATCGATGTACGCGCTGTTTTTCAGCAGAGATTTGACCAAATTGCTTACGAAAACATCCCCTCGTTACTAAAGCCCAAGACGGGCAAGCTAGGTTTGCAGGATCATGAAAAAGTGTTTTGTGTGGACCACAAAGGTCTAGGCGACATTTTTGAAATGCGCGGCATCAACCGCGACAAGGGGTGCATGATTGTGGTTCGCCCCGATCAATACGTGGCTCACGTGCTGCCCCTTGATGGTTTTGATGAGTTGTCGGCGTTCTTTTCTGCCGTTCTAAAGTGAAGATTGCGAGAATGAATACACAAACTTTTGCCTTGGCCGCACCTAATAGCCGCCCGCACTTTCAGTATTGGCCGCGTCGTCTGCCCCATGCAATTCCGTTGCCCGAGACGAGCTTGTGGCACAACTTGGCCGTATCCGCCCAGCGCTATCCGCACAAAGCAGCGGTGGTGTTTTTTGGGGCGACTTTAACTTACGCTGAATTGCTGGATCGCACGCTGCGGATGGCGGCGTATCTGCACGGGCTGGGTGTCCAAGCAGGCGATCGCGTGGTGCTGTGTATGCAAAATTGCCCGCAGCTCATCATCACGCACTTTGCTATTTTGCGTTTGGGCGCGGTGGTGGTTCCTGTCAATCCGATGAACAAACGCGAGGAGCTCAAGCACTACATTCTTGATCCCAGTGCACGTGTAGCCGTCACCACTGCCGATTTGGCCAAGGAGCTAGCCGCCGCCAGCCATGCACTTGCACTCGAGCAGCAGTTGGCGTATTTAGTTGTCACGCATTTCACCGATGCTTTTGATGTGCCTGTCTCGGGCGAGGACGCGCCGCCTGCTGCGTGGGTGCCGTGGTTGACTGAGCGTCACGCTTTGCCAAACGGTGCGCACAGTTGGGAGCAGGCGATGACGGTGTCCGCAGCCGCTCTTGCTGCGCTGCCAGTGCACGCGGCAACGCCACTCGATTTGGCGGTGCTGCCCTACACCAGCGGGACAACGGGGCTGCCCAAGGGCTGCGAGCACACGCACCGCTCCCTCATGCATAACGCCATTGCCAGCGGACTGTGGGGCAATGTCAGCGCGGCGGCAGTGTCGCTGCTTGCCGTGCCCATGTTCCACATCACGGGCATGGTCAGCGTGATGCATTCGAGCATCTTGCATGGCACAACGCTGGTGGTCATGCCGCGCTGGGATCGCGATTTTGCGGGACGCATGATTTCCAAATACAAGGTCACGCACTGGACGAACATTCCAACCATGGTGATGGATTTATTGGCGTCGCCCAACTTTGCCGATTACGACCTTGGCAGCTTGGTCAACATTGGCGGTGGCGGCGCGGCCATGCCTTCTGCCGTGGCGCAGCGTTTGCTGGACGCCTACGGGCTGATCTATACCGAAGGCTATGGACTGACTGAGACCGCAGCGCCCAGTCACACCAATCCGCCCGACCGCGCCAAGCAGCAATGCCTTGGCATTCCCTTTATGAGCACCGATGCGCGGGTATGGAACCCTGAGACAGGGCAAGAGTGCGCCGTGGGCGAGCAAGGAGAAATCATCATCTGCGGCCCCGAAGTTTTTCGCGCCTACTGGAGGCGCCCCGACGCCACGGCGCAGGCATTTGTTGAGTTTGAAGGCAAGCGGTTTTTTCGTTCAGGCGACATTGGGCGCATGGACGAGGAGGGTTACTTTTTTATGACCGACAGACTCAAACGCATGATTAACGCAAGCGGCTTTAAAGTTTGGCCCGCCGAAGTGGAGGCGCTGATGTTTAAACACGAAGCCATTGCCGAAGCCTGTGTGGTTGCAAGCAAAGACGCTTACCGAGGCGAAACGGTGAAGGCTGTTATTGTGCTGCGCGACGGCTACGAAGGCAAGGTTAGCGAGCAGGACATCATCGACTGGTGTAGAGACAACATGGCAATTTATAAAGCGCCTAAGTTGGTGGAGTTTGTGTCCGCGCTGCCCAAAAGCGGCGCTGGCAAAACCATGTGGCGTGTGCTGCAAGAGGCGGAACTCGCCAAGCTGCAATCAAGCTAGTCCGCTCAGCAAATCGGCTTTGATGTCGCCCAGGTGTTCTAAGCCCACGGCGACGCGAATAAGACCTTGACCAATGCCCGCCGCTTGGCGCTGGGCTTCGCTGAGTTTGCCGTGCGAGGTGCTGGCAGGATGCGTGACCAGGGTCTTGGTGTCGCCCAAATTGGTACACAAAGAGAGTACGCGCAGGCTGTCTAGAACGTGGAAGGCGGCTTTGCGCGTCGTCTCTGGATGCGAGCCTTTTGCTTTCACGTCAAACGACAGCACCGCTGCGCCCAGCCCGTTCATTTGCTGCATGGCAAGCGCGTGCTGCGGGTGCGAGGCAAGCGCGGGGTAGTGGACGCGCGCCACGCTGGGTAGCGTCTCTAGCCAAGTGGCAAGCAGCAAGGCTTGCTCGCTTTGAGCCTTCATCCGCAAGCCTAAAGTTTCCATGCCTTTGAGGACGACCCACGCATTAAAGGGTGAAAGCACCATGCCGCAGTTTTTCATTACGGGTAGAAATTTTTCGCGCACCAATTGCTCGCTGGCGCACAGAGCGCCTGCCATCACGCGGCCTTGTCCGTCTAAATATTTTGTGCCCGAATGCATCACGATGTCTGCGCCCATTTCTGCGGGACGCTGCAAGGCGGGCGTGGCAAAGCAGTTGTCGACTGCAAAAAGCGCGTTGGCATTTTTGGCAAGATTGGCAAGCGCTGTAATGTCGCACACCTCGGTGAGCGGATTGGTGGGCGTTTCGGCAAAGAGCAGTTTGGTGTTGGGGCGAATGGCGGTTTTCCACGCCGTCAAGTCGGTTTGCGATACCGCGGTGGACTCCACGCCAAAGCGTGCGAACTCGCTGCCAATAAGTTTGAGCGTAGAGCCAAACATGGACTGCGAATAGACCACATGATCGCCACTTTTAAGCAGGCTAAAGCACATCAGCATGATGGCGGACATTCCAGACGATGTGGCAATGGCAGACTCCGTTCGCTCCAGCGCCGCAAGGCGCAGCTCCATGCTGGTAACGGTGGGATTGCCCGATCGCCCGTAGGAGTAGCCATCGACCACGCCCGTAAACTTGTTGGCGCTGGTTTGTGCGTCGGGCTGCACGTAGCCGCTGGTGAGGTAGAGTGCCTCGGAGTTTTCGCCGTATTGGCTAGGCGGCACGGCGGCGCGCACGGCAAGGGTGTCTGGGTGGAGATGAAGTGGGTTGGCGTTCATGTTCGGTTTCGTCCTGCGCCCAGTTTAGCAATTGACGCAGCATCGACATCGCCCGTGACGTACACGCCATCAAAGCACGAGGCGTCAAAATTTTGGATGGCAGGATTGAGGTTGCTGATAGCACTGCGCATGGCGCCGAGGTCTTGGTAAATCAGGGCGTCGCAGCCGATATGGGTTTGAATATCTGGCACGCTTCGGTCATGCGCCACTAAGTCCTCGGCGTTTGGCATATCAATGCCGTACACGTTAGGGAAGCGCACGGGCGGGGCGGCGCTGGCAAGGTAGACGCGTTTGGCGCCTGCGTCGCGTGCCATTTGCACAATCTCTTGACTGGTGGTTCCGCGCACGATGGAGTCGTCAACTAACAGCACGTTGCGTCCTACAAACTCGCTGGCAATGACGCTTAATTTTTGCCGCACCGATTTTTTCCGCATTGCCTGACCTGGCATGATGAAGGTGCGTCCCACATAGCGGTTCTTCACAAAGCCTTCACGATAAGGCTTGCCAATGAGCTGTGCGAGTTGCATGGCGCTGGGACGGCTAGATTCGGGGATGGGAATCACCACATCGATCAGGTCGGGCGGCACGGTAGAGATGACGCGTTTGGCAAGCGTTTCGCCCATATTGAGCCGCGCTTGATAGACGGAGATGCCATCCATGATGGAGTCGGGGCGAGCCAAATAAACGTATTCAAAAATGCAGGGATTGAGACTGGTTTTTTCTGCGCAAATCTTGGTGTGCAGCTGGTTGTGTGTGTCGATAAAAATGGCTTCACCTGGCAAGATGTCGCGCACCAGTTTGTGCTGCGTGCCTTCTAGCGCCACCGACTCGCTGGCAAGCATGAGCGAGCCGTCCGCACTTTTGCCCAGTACGAGTGGGCGAATGCCGTAGGGGTCGCGAAACGCAAGCAATCCGTGTCCTGCAATGAGCACGATAACCGCATACGAGCCGCGCACGCGCAGGTGTACACGGCGCACGGCGGTGAATACGTCTTCGGGTGCTAGGTTGATGCCGCGTGTGGATGTCTCTAATTCATCCGCCAGCACGCCCAGCAAAACTTCTGAGTCGCTGCCGGTGTTGATGTGGCGGTGGTTGGTTTTAAAGAGCTCGTCGCGCAGGCTATCGGCATTGGTGAGGTTGCCGTTGTGCACGAGAACGAGTCCAAATGGAGCGCTGACATAAAACGGCTGGGCTTCGGACTGCGCGTAGGCGTCTCCCGCCGTGGGGTAGCGCACCTGCGCCAAACCAATGTGACCGACCAAGCTACGCATATCGCGCGTGCGAAATGCATCGCGCACCATGCCACTGGCTTTGTGCAGATGGATGCGCTGGGCGCCGCTTGATTCGTTCGCATCTTCTAGTGTTGCCATGCCCGCCGCGTCTTGTCCGCGGTGTTGCAGGAGCAGCATGGCGTCGTAAAGCAGTTGGCTTAAAGGGTTTTCGTCAAGAGGAGATTGAACAATGCCAGCGATGCCGCACATAGTGATGTTGAAATAAAAATGCCTTATGGCAGGAATTGGGAGACAGAGCTAGGCAGGACGAATTGCAAGTGACGTGCGGCAGTTTTCGAGAGCTTGACCGATATAAAGTTATTCCACGCATCGGCTTCGCTGGTGGGTGTAAGACTCATCAAAACAGTAAAGAGGACGACCAAAATTAGGCCGCGAACCAGCCCTAATATTCCACCCAAAAAATGATCCAAATAGCCCAGTCCTGCGCTGTTGATGACGCGCTTGAGCAGTATTGTGAGCATATCCCAAGCGAAGAGCGTGGCAACGAATAGCAAAACAAAAGCCACCGCGTAGCGCGGGGCGTCTTCTAGATTTATTGGGACGAGATACAGGGACACTTTGCCGGAAAAATGGCGCGACAAAAAAAGGGCAACCACCCAACCGGCTAAGGCCATGACCATGTGGGCAAAGCCACGCACGACACCAAGCATCGTGGATAGCATCAAAAAGGCGATATAGCCCCAGTCCATGGGTGTTAATGAATTGAATAGTTCCATGCTTAGGGTTTGATCACGATGCTTTTAATCCCCATTTTTGCCACGCGGCTAGAGGCCGCGTTGGTTTCTTCTTGCGTGGCGTAGGGGCCCAGTCGCACACGGGTGTGGGTTGTTCCATCCTTTGCCGTTGCCTCTTGTGCAAAGTTAGTAAGTCCCGCTTTATCCAGTTTGGCTTGCATGGCGATGGCTTTTGTTTTGTCAGCGTAGGAACCCACTTGTAGGAGGTAGCCCGAGGTGGAGGGCGTGCTGACCGTGGTTGTAGCTGTTGTAGAAGCTGTGCCGTTCAGTATTGCGGCCACGTCCACGGCTTTGAGTGGCGCGGCAGGTGCTGGGCTTGGTGGGGCTGGACTTGGGGTTGGTGCGGCTGGAGTAGCGGGTGCTGGGGTGGCTGCGATGGTGTCGGCAGGGGGTATGGGTGCAGGCGCGGCGATTGGCGATGATGCGGCGGCTGCAGGCTCAGGGGTTGCAGTCACAGGCGCAGGCGCTGCCACAGGCGAAGGGATTACGCTTGCAACTTCGATGACGATGTTCGGTGAGATGGGACGTGGCTTTCCATCCAGAACAAACGGGATTGCAATGACGGCGAGGAGCACTAAAACGACTGCGCCAATAAATTGTTGGCGTGCGCGGCGGCGCAGATTGTGCAGTTCGGTGTTTTGTGCGGCACTTGTGGGGGCGGGAGTTGCTCCCAGTAAATCAGTCATAAAGGGTGATGGGCAATAACGCCACCTACGGTAAAAAACGAACCAAACACGACGATTCTATCAGTTGGGCCAGCCGCTTGGCGTGCTGCGGCCAGCGCGGCTAAGGGCGTGCTGTGCAGCGAAACCTTGGGGTTGTGCGGACGTTTTTTTGCCGTGGATAACAGCGATTCAATTTGTGTTTTCAGCGCAGCAGCTGTGGCAGCGCGAGGGGTGGGTAAGTCGCAGACATACCAGTTGTCGACGAGGGGCAAAATTTTGCCCAGCATGGCAACCAAATCTTTATCCGCCATGGCCCCAAGTACGGCGTGGGTGCGCGGGTGGTAACTCATGGCATCCAAATTGGCGGTGAGTGCGGCAACCGAATGCGGGTTGTGCGCCACATCCAAAATGACGGTGGGTTGACCTGGCAGGACTTGAAAGCGCGCGGGTAGCTGAACAAACGCCAGGCCATTGCGTACCGCCTGCGCTGTGACGGGTAAGAGGGGGCGAATCGCGTTCAGTGCCGCCAGCACACCTGCCGCGTTGATGAGCTGGTTTGCGCCGCGCAGTGCAGGATAGGCTAGTCCGGTGTATTGCCTGCGTCCCCGCGCTTGGCTTGCCGCCCAAGACCATTGTTGTTTATCCCCGCCCAAATGAAAATCGCGCTCCAGCAGCCACAGGTCAGCACCCATATCTGCGGCGTGCTGGATGAGGCTTGTGGGGGGAATCGGATCACTGCAAATCACGGGTTTTCCTGCGCGCATGATGCCTGCTTTTTCAAAACCAATGGCTTCGCGGGTGTGCCCGAGCAGCTCGGTATGGTCTAGGTCGATGCTGGTGATGATGGCGCAGTCGGCGTCGATGAGGTTGGTGGCGTCTAAGCGTCCGCCTAGCCCCACCTCCAAAATGGCAATGTCTAAGTTTGACTGGCTCATCAAAGACAAAATCGCCAGCGTAGTGAATTCGTAATAGGTCAGCGTAATGGCAGGTGATTGTTGCCGTGCTTGCTCGGCGGCTTCAAAATGCGGCAGCAGTAATGCGCCTTGAATCGCCTGACGCTGCAAGCGGCAGCGCTCTTCAAAATGGACTAAGTGCGGCGAGCTGTAAACGCCAGTTTTAAATCCTGCTTCCGACAAAATTGACTCCAGCATTGCGCAAGTAGAGCCTTTGCCATTTGTGCCCGCTACGGTGACGACGGGGCAGTCAAATCTAAGCGCCATGCGGCGGGCGACTTCGCCCACGCGCACAAGCCCCATGTCAATCCCAATTGGATGAATGCCCTCACAGTAAGACAGCCAGTTGGCAAGCTGCCAAGTTGCGCGGTCTGTGCCCGGCGCCTCTGGAGATATTGGTAATTTTGAAGATTTAGGCATGACACCACCCCGCTGCCAGCCAATCGGCGATGAGGGCGCGAGCGCCTGCGCTGGCGCGTGTTAAATCGCTTGGCAAAAGCGCGCGCGCATTGGCAAGCGCACGCATGAGCTTGGCATCTGCGCCGCTTGCGGAAAAACTCTCGCCGTTGATAAAAATGTGCTTTTCGTCAAACATCATGCGGGTAGCCGCATCGAGTTGAATGTGCGTGATTTTTTGCCAAGCGATCTTTTTTGATTTGCCTGCAAACCAAACTTCAGGCTTGGGCTCGGTGAGGTACTCGCCCAGATGGATTTGCAAATCGAGAGAGCTACCCAGCGCATCTTGCAAAGCCTTGTGCGCAAAGGCGTGCAAAGAGGAAGGGATGCGAGCAGGCGCATCGGTTGCGGCTTGATCTTTGTCGGTGTAGAGCGCGGTAGCGTCTATGCAGTCGGACAAATCTTCCGCAAGGCGATCAAGCAGCGTGCGGGCAAGTTCTATTTTTTGGGGGGCTCTAAATCCAATTGAGCAGGTGATGCAGTCATCCCCCGCCAGTGCCGTGCCTTCGTGGGCATAGCGCGGCGGCAGATACAGCATATCCCCTGCCTCTAAAACATATTCTTTGCTGGGTTTGAAGTTCGCCAAAATTTTGAGCGGTGCGCCCGCGATCGTGTCTAAATTTTTTTGTGCACCAATGCGCCAACGCCTCTTGCCACTAGTTTGCAAAAGAAAGACGTCGTAGCTGTCAAAGTGCGGCCCCACACCACCGCCAGCGGTGGCAAAACTGATCATGGCGTCGTCTAGTCGTGCGTCGGGTACAAAACGAAATTGTGCGAGCAAGTGGTGCACGGCGGCATCGTGCACGTCCACGCCTTGCACCAGCAGCGTCCAGTTTGGCGATTTGAGCGATGGCAACTTGGCGGCGCGCACGTCAGAGTCAAAGGGTCCGTGGGCTAGCTTCCATTTAGATTTTTGTTGCTGCACAAGGCGCGAAGGTGCATCTTCCCGTGCGGCAAGTGCAAATAAATCGTGGCGCAAAGGCAGTTTGGACAGGGCTTGTGGACTCAATGCCCCGCGCACGATAAGCGGTTTTTTTTGCCAATATTGACGCATAAACGCATCGGGGCTGATGTTTCCTAGCAGAGGGAGTGGGGCGTCGGTTTGCATGATGCGACAATTGTCCCATGAACGAACGATCCACCACCTCCAAGCTTGATGTGCACACTGAGCTTGTCGCGCCTGCCGTTTTTGTTGCCGCCCTCACTTGGACTTTAAAAGACTCTCTGGGCGACGAGCTGGATGTGCTGAGTGATCCCGTTGAATTTTTAGTGGGTGGTGACGATTTATTGCCCCCCATTGATCAAGCACTGCAAAGCACGCCGCGCGAGCAGTTGCCAGGCAAAACGATGCAAATTTATATAGAGCCCGAACAAGGCTTTGGCGACTTCAATCAGCAGCTTATTTTTTTGATTCCGCGCGAAGCGTTCCCCGAGGACTTTGCCACGGGAGTTGAAGTGGGCATGAGTTTGGAGGGATCGGCGCTGCAAGACTTGCGCGAAAGTTATCCACCTGTACAAGAAATGCTGAAAGACGCGCCGCTAGACGCGCTCTACACCGTCACCGATATTTATCCTGAGCACCTTGTCATTGATGGCAATCACCCGCTGGCAGGTATCAGTTTGAATTTGAGTCTCAAAATCCACGCGGTGCGCCAAGCGACGGTGGACGAAACAACTGCGGGATCGGCTGGAATTGGCTTTTTTAAAATAGATCACGAATAAGGCAAAATCAACCCTATGTCCTCTCCTATATTTTTTCAGCACATCCAACAGCAAATTAACTTTCGATTGGCGGCAACGCTAGGCGGGTCTGTGCGCGTGCGCGAAGCTTTTACGGTGTCATTATCTGGGGAGTGGGGAATTGGGAAGACCGAGGCACTCAAAACCTTGGAGTCCATGTACGACGAGGCTTTGTGTCAAACGCTTTGGAGTGCAGATTCGCCGCTTGCGCTGACCATTCCTGTATTTTTTTCGCCTTGGCGGTTCGAGCACGAAGCGCAGTTAGTGACGCCCTTAATGGACGCGATCCAAGCTAAGTTGGAGAGCCTGATGTTGGACGAGCAAGGCACGCTAAGGGACAAACCGTGGGCGCAGCGTCTAGCCAGCGCTGCGGCTAATTTTACTCAGGCGTCGCGTGGTGTTCCCGTAGGCGACTCTCTGGTTTGGCTTTCGCGCGTGTGTGCCAGTGATTCATTGACCGCCTCGCCCATTGCGCTGCGCTTTGTCGTGCTGATTGACGATTTGGACCGTTGCCTGCCTGATAAAGCAGTGCAAATATTGGAGTGCATCAAGCTGTTTTTTGATGTCTCCGCCTTTGCTTTTGTGATTGGTTTGGATAACGAAATTATTGAGCGTGGCATTCGTCATCGCTACCAAGCGTATTTGAAGATGGATGGCACATCCACCCCGCCTTTTACGGGTAGTGAGTATCTAGAGAATTTGGTGCAGTTGCCGCTGACGCTACCGCGGCTGCGTGAAGACCAAGTGCGCACGCTGCTAGAGTCTTACCGCGACAAATTAATGACTTGTCTGCCCGTGCGCGCAAGCGATGCGGCAACGCAAACGGCTGAAGAGCGTGTCGCAGCGGTGTTTGAGTTGTTATCCATTCTTGTTCCGCCTGTGCCGCGCAAGCTCACACGCGCAGTAAAAGGTTTGCTGTTCAAGCTGGCCATGATGAAGGCGGAGCATCCGAATAATCAAAAAATCAGCGAATTATTTGCGCTGCGCTTGGTGGTACTCGAGCAGCTGTATCCCACGGTCTATTGGCTTATCAAAAACGATGCGCGCAATTGGCCTCGTTTACTTACTGTGCACTCCAATCGTGGCGTGCTCTCCATTGCGGATGAAGTCAACAAAGGTGTGCGCTTGACGCTAACAGGTCTTAATAAATTGATTGACCATGCCGAAGGACTACTTGAAAATCGCATCCAAGTTGACAGTCAGCTGCAAAGCAAACTGGTGAGCTATTTTGATTTGCGGCATTTGCTCAAAGCCTTGATCAAAGACGGCGGGCAGCGCAATACCCACGATCCGTTGGTCGTTTTTAGACCACAACCTGACGAAGACCTAAGCACCCCTTGGGCAATGCACGATGTGTATATGCATTACGGGGCGCCTGTAGGTAAGAGTGGATCAGATGGCTCGACGAGTGCCAAATCGAAGGTGGAAGAAGTTCGCGAATTGATGCACCAGTCCGTAACGGATGAGGATCAAAGCGTCAGACATCAGGCACTGATGCGCATTGATTTTGTCCACATGGAGGAGTCCATATTTAAGGTCGTGCTGGCGCTTCCTTATTTTGATCCCACCCAGCCCGAATACAAGAAAACCTTTAAAGATAAAAACTGGTGGGAAAGCATAGAGGCGCAGGCAACCACTGCGGGTCTATACCAAAAAGAAATCTGGAGCACCGCGAAAATGGAGCGCCATAAGAAACACAAACTGCTCACACCGCGCTATCAGTTGGAAGATGACTTGGACTCTGTCAAAGCCCAAAATGTGCTCGATTTAAAAACAGGCTTAGTGTGGCGTCGCAAGTGCGAGTCTGAGGGCGGCAAGTCTGGTGATCAAAGCGATCAAAGCGATCAAAGCGATCAATTTACGTTTGGCGAAGCCAAAATCCACGCCAAAACTGAATCCAGTAAAACGAAACAAGCTTGGCGTTTGCCGACGAAAGAAGAGCTGGAAGATTTGGTTGATAACCGCGAGCGCAACTCCGACGAAGGACTTGCCACCATTGCAAGAGAGTCTTTTCCTGATACTCCAAGCGTTTGGTTTTGGTCGGCTACGCCTTCTGCGGCAGATTCCTACGTCGCTTGGGGTGTGAGCTTTTCCGATGGCTATGCCAGCTGCTACGACCGCGATAGCAAAGGCTTTGTTCGATTGGTGCGGTAGTTAAATCTTTTTAAAAATCACGTCCCATACGCCGTGCCCGAGTTTGATGCCGCGATTTTCAAATTTGGTGAGAGGGCGATAAGCGGGTTTGTCGGCGTAGCCTTTGCGCGGACCCTCATGATGTGTTGACGTGTTTTGTAGCATGGGCTCGTCACTTAAAACCGCCAATATCTGCTCGGCGTAAGCTTGCCAATCGGTTGCCACATGGATGTAGCCCCCCGACTTGAGTTTTCCTGCCAATTGAGTGACTAACGGCGCTTGAATCAGGCGGCGTTTGTGGTGTCTTTTTTTATGCCACGGATCAGGGAAGAAAATATGCACGCCGTCCAAAGAGACCTCCGCTAACATGGTGCTTAGCACTTCTACTGCGTCATGCTGGATGATGCGGATGTTGTGAATGGATTGCTCGCCCACGCGTTTTAAGAGTGCGCCTACACCGGGTTCGTGAACTTCGCAGCATAAAAAATGATCGCTTGGACGCACGCTTGCAATATGCGCCGTGGCCTCACCCATGCCAAAACCAATTTCAAAAATTAAAGGCGCAACTTTGCCAAAAGCGGCGGGCGCATCTAGCAGCGTGGTTTGGTAGGAGGTTAAAAACTGCTCGCCAAACGTGCCAAAAGCTTTGGCTTGTCCTGTGGTCAAACGTCCAGCGCGAATGACAAAACTTTTAATCGTGCGCTGATAAGGTGTGCGGGTTTCATCGTTCATGGCGACGATTGTAGAGAGCCGCCCACTGCTGCACCCACGCCGCAAGTGCGTCAGGTGCCAAGTGCGCGGGGTTGGCTGCGCTCAGTCCCAAGTACATGGCTGCGGTTTGTAGCGCGTGCAGCGCAGACTTGGCTGAATCTAAAGGCAACGCCATTGCACCGTTTTGCTTGGAGAGTTTTTGTCCATCGGCTGCCCGCACCAACGGGACGTGCAGATATTGACAATTGGCTTTTATTAAATCTTTGCCTAGCGTGGCTTGTAGCGCATCTTTAAGAATCAGTTGCCGCTCTGTGTTGTTGGCTAAATCTTCGCCGCGCACAATGTGCGTGACGCCTTGCGCGAGGTCGTCCACCACCACGGCGAGTTGGTAGGCAAATAGTCCATCGGAGCGCCTGACGATAAAGTCACCCACCTCGCGAAACACGTTTTGCGCTTGCACTCCTAGTCGTCTGTCCGTCCAGTGCGTCGTGTGATTGACGGTACGCAGCCGATACGAATGCGGCTTGGCAAGCGGTAAGGCGCTGAGGCAAGTGCCTGGATAAATGAGGGCGTTGGTGCGCAGCGTGATTTGCTGGCGCGAGCAATAACAGCGGTACACCAAACCCTGCGCTTGCAGTTGATGTAGCGCCGCGTCATACAGAGCTGTGCGTGTGGATTGATAGGCCACAGGCGCGTCGCTGTGCATACCGAGCGCTGCAAGTTGTTGCAAGATGTGCGTGCCCATGCCGTGCACGCAGCGCGGCAGATCAACGTCTTCGATGCGGACAAGCCATTTGCCACCGTGTGCACGTGCATCCAGCCAACTTGCAAGCGCCGCCACTAGTGAGCCCGCGTGTAGCGGTCCCGTGGGAGAGGGGGCGAAGCGTCCAACGTAGCGACTCATGCGCTACGCAAATGAGGTGCGTGCAACAGTGCTGCCTGCGTGGTTTTGCTACCTAATTGCGTCAACCACCATTGCAAAGCGCGATGCGTGGTTCGGCTAGCTAAGTGTTCGCGCCAAGCGTAGCTGACGCGCGGCGCACTAGGTGGTTGCGTGGTTTTTTTAACCACCAGATGCCCTGCATCAATAAAAGGCTTGGCAAGGCACTCGGGCAAATTACCGCAGCCAATGCCGCGCAGCTGCGCGTGGAGTTTGTCGCTCATAGTGGCAACAGTCAGCACGTCTTGTCCCTCAAAAATACCTACGCTTTGCGTCTCTTGTTGCAGTGAACTATCGGCAACTGCCACGATGCGGTGCGCCTTGATTTGCGCGTCCGTTAGCGGCTCGGGCAATTTAGCAAGCGGGTGATGCGGTGCAACGGCAAACACAAACGCCACCTCCCCCATGGGCTTGCTGGCAATGCCTGAAAGGCGGGAGTCGGGCACAACACCAAGCGCTAAATCGGCACGTCCCGATGCCAGCGCTTGCCACGTGCCAGACAAGGTCTCGTCGAGCAAACGCACGCGAGTTGGTGCTTTGAGGGTAAAAAAGGCTTCCACAAGTTCTAGCACCGTCGATTTAACGATGATGTTGTCCACGGCGATGTCGATTTGCGACTCCCAACCCGTTGCCACGCGTTTGACGCGGTTTGCCACGGCGTGCAGGTCTTGCATCACGCGCTGACCTTCGGAGAGCAGCTCGCGCCCCGCAGCAGTCAGCGTGGCTTGGCGCGAGCTACGGTCAAACAGCAAAGCGTCTAGCGAGTCTTCGATTTGCCGCACGCGGTAAGTGAGCGTGCTAGGCACAAGCCCGAGACTACGCGCCGCCGCTGCCATGCTGCCGTGCTGGGCGATGGCGGCAATCATGCGTATGGTTTCGGGGTGAATGAGGTCGCTAGAGTTCGTCACGATAGTTGAAAATAATTGAACAATGTCGTCAAAACAATTCGATTTTAGACATGGCTTTATCTTTCAAAATAGCGTGGCTTTTATGCATTTCATTAACGTCTTTTTAGGAGAATTTCTCATGGCAAAAACAGCAGTCGTTTTTCATTCTGGTTATGGTCATACCGCACGCGTGGCGGAGTTTGTTGCCAAGGGCGCGAGCGCAGAGCTAATTGCTATTGATGCGGATGGCAACCTAACCGATGCGCAATGGGCGGTTTTAGATGCAGCCGATGCCATCATCATGGGTTCGCCCACTTACATGGGTATGGCAAGCTGGCAGTTCAAAAAATTTGCCGATGCTACTAGTAAAAAATGGTTTGCCTCGGCGTGGAAAAACAAAATCGCGGGCGGTTTTACTTGCTCGGCAAGCCCTAGCGGCGACAAGCTCTCAACGATTCAATACTTCATTACCTTGGCAATGCAGCAGGGCATGATTTGGGTAGGTCAACCAAGCCCCAACGACGGCACAATCAACCGCATTGGCTCCAACTCAGGCGTGATGGCGCAGGTAGGACCTACGAGCCCTGCGGCGGATATTCCGCAAGGCGATTTGGATACCGCGGAGGCTTACGGCAAGCGCGTCGCCGAAGTCGCTGCCAAGCTGGCGTCGCAGCCTAGGGAAATTACGTAGTGCGTGATTGTGGTTAATGCGGCTTTTTGTTCGGGCATACTCTGCGCGTCTAACTTTTGGAGGAACCTTGTATGACTATGATCAAAACCGTTTTAACTGCCACAATTGGCGTGGCAATTAACCTTGCTTCTATGACGGCTCACGCCGCCGATCCCGCCTGGCCTGCCAAGCCCATTTCACTGGTGGTTCCGTTTGCTGCGGGTGGCCCTACCGATGCAGTAGGTCGCGCAATTGCTGCCAGCATTACTAAAGCAACGGGCTCGTCCGTGGTTGTGGAAAACAAGGCGGGTGCAGGCGGTACGGTAGGCGCTGCATTCGTAAAAAATGCCAAGCCTGATGGCTACACTTTCTTGCTGCATCACAGCGGCATGGCTACTGCTCCTGCTTTGTATCGCAAGCTGAGTTTTAACCCCCTTACTGATTTTGAATACGTGAGCCAAGTGGTCGATGTGCCGATGACCGTAGTGACACGTAAGGACTTTCCAGCCAAAGACATCAAAGAGATGATCGCTTACGTGAAAGCCAATAAAGCCAAAATGAATCTGGGCAATGCAGGGCTGGGGTCAGCGTCTCACTTGTGCGGCATGATGTTTCAAAAGGCTTTGGACACCGATCTCACCACCGTTCCATTTGGTGGTACGGCTCCTGCGATGAATGCGCTTTTGGGCGGGCAGATTGACTTTATGTGCGACCAGTCCACAAACACAATGGGGCAAATTAAGGGCGGCACAGTCAATGCATACGCCGTCACCACATCTAAGCGCATTAAGGCCTTGCCCAACGTGCCTACCTTAGCGGAGAGTGGATTAAAAGATTTTGATGTAGTCATTTGGCACGGAATTTATGCACCTAAGGGTACGCCTGCTGCTGTGGTTGAAAAATTGAATGGCATGGTTAAAAATGCACTCAAAGATCCTGACGTGATCAAAACTTTTACCGATCTTGGCACGGAAGCAGTACCCGCCAGCAAGCTCACACCCGCAGGTCTTGAGACTTGGTTAAAAGCGGAGATTGATAAGTATGGCCCCGTCATTCGTGCCTCCGCACAATTTGCGGATTAACGATTGACTCATGCTGGCACGCAGACTTTTGTGTGCATGACTCGAGCAATTACTTATCTGTGCTTGACGTTATTGCTGCAAGCCTGCGTGGTTGCGCCGAAGACAACCGAAGTTTATGACGCGGATTGCAAAATCCTGACCAAGCACATGACACTTCAACCCGTGTACGGCACCCAAGGGAGTTGCCAAAATGCGGGTTGTCTTGCTCAGTTGGCCGTAGTGGGAGTCACGTCGGTTGTGGCTGGCAGCGTGGTTGTAGTAGTCAATGTGGTGTATTGGCTAGAAAAACAAGGACGGTGTCAGCGCTGTTGCGAGTAAATAGACTTGTCCGCTTTTAGAGCTAATGAATTGTCCGCATTTGCGGCCCAGATTGCGGGGCGGGACATAAGCCCACAATCACTGCCATACGGCTCATTATCCTGTTGTGCCACTCCTCCTTTGCGGCCCAATCAAGCGCCCGTTCTCGTCATAGTCAGCCAACAACCTAGGGCCGTGATAAATGCTGATGTTGCCCTCGCAGCCCAGCCGCACCTGCACCTTTGATCGAGCGTAGTGATAGCGATGGCGATCCTCTGGAATTTGCAGC
>JAVKLS010000043.1:0-23244 GCA_031538565.1 Burkholderiaceae bacterium | reverse complement strand
CGACAAATGGGGCATCAAGCGCGGCCTAATGACCACGGTACACGCCGCAACGGCCACGCAAAAAACGGTGGACGGTCCATCTAATAAAGACTGGCGCGGTGGGCGCGGGATTTTAGAAAACATCATCCCCTCATCCACAGGTGCGGCCAAAGCGGTGGGCGTGGTGATTCCTGCACTCAACAAAAAACTCACGGGCATGAGCTTTCGTGTACCCACGTCCGACGTGTCGGTGGTGGACCTGACGGTGGAGTTAAACAATCCCGCCGACTACAAAGACATTTGCGCGGAGATGAAGGCGCAGTCGCAAGGCGCGCTTAAAGGCGTGCTGGGTTACACCGAAGACAAAGTGGTGGCGACCGACTTTAGGGGCGAGAGCTGCACCAGCGTATTTGATGCCGATGCGGGCATTGCGCTGGACAGTACCTTCGTCAAAGTGGTGAGCTGGTACGACAACGAGTGGGGCTACTCCAATAAGTGTCTCGAGATGGTTCGAGTCATTGCTTGATAACGCGACGCACCTCGCTCAAGCCCTCCGCGCGTCTACCTGTGCTATTTATGGGACACAGCAGTTCCATAAATACTATTTTGGATCAGTTAGTAAGTGGCACGTCCGCCCGAAACATCAAATACCGCCCCCGTGCTAAATGAGCAGTCTTCGCTGGAGAGCCAAGTCGCCATGGCGGCAATTTCATCAACTTCACCAAAACGTCCCATTGGAATTTTGGCAAGCATATAGTCGATGTGCTCTTGTTTCATTTGAGAGAAAAGCGGCGTCTTCACAGCAGCAGGCGTAATCGCATTGACACAAATACCCGTGTTTGCTAACTCTTTACCCAAAGATTTTGTCAACCCTAGAACCGCTGCTTTAGATGTGCTGTAAGCGCTGGCATTAGGATTGCCCTCCTTTCCCGCAACGGAGGCAATGTTCACAATACGGCCGTAACCCTTATCACCATTGGCTTTCATAAGGGGGACAATTTCTCGGCAGCAATAAAACAAGGCATTTAAATTAACTTGCAGCACCTGATGCCATGCATCTATGGGGTACTCCACGACTGTGGCATTAGGACCTGTAATACCCGCACTATTAATCAAAATGTGAATCGCTTGATTTGGGCTTTTTTCTAGCGATTGCTTGGCAGCATTGACGACTTGCGTATGCTCTGCCAAATCTACTGTGTGCGTTGCCGCCCCGCTGCCTAGTTGCGCCTTAGCCCGCTCTAGCGCTGCTGAGTCTTTATCCCACAGCATGACGGATGCGCCCGACTGAAGCAATCGCTTGGCGATTGCCAAACCAATGCCAGAGGCTCCGCCTGTGACCACGGCATACTTATTTTTTAAATCGTATTGATTCATTTGTCGCCCTCTTGAACCTAGTCAAATTAATAGACACCCGACTCCCCTAAAGACTGGTGATGCAAGCGTTCAAACACTTCTTTAAATTGTCTTTGGCGGAAGCGGTGAGATTCGAACTCACGGAAGGCTCACACCTTCGGCGGTTTTCAAGACCGCTGGATTAAACCACTCTCCCACGCTTCCATTCTTGGTTTGTTCATTGCATTCGAATGAAGGCTTTGATTCTAACCACCCGACTCAAGCCGAAGGCAAAAAAAACTCTTGCAGGTCGCTTAAAAAATTAAAACCGAGCTCGGTAGCTTGTAGTTTTTGCGAGTCATCCTGCTGCATCAAACCCTTGCGCTTCGCGGTTTGCAAACCGCTTTCAATGGCGTTAGAGCTCAGTCCCGTGCGCTCCGTGAAATATTGAAGCGGCACGCCTTCTTTTATTCGAAGCGCATTGAGCATGAACTCAAACGCCAATTCTTTATGCTTAACTTCCACGTCTTGCGTTACCGCGCCACCTGCAAACGTAGTGTCTACCGCGCCTCTAAGCGCCGCATCCATGTACGCCATCGGTTCACGGGTTCGTACTTGCCTGATGATTCGGTGCGCAAAGCTCAGTTTGCTATGCGCTCCCGCGCCAATACCAAGGTAATCGCCAAACTGCCAATAATTCAGGTTGTGCCAGCAGCGGTGATCTTTGCGTGCAAATGCCGAAACTTCGTAGCGCTGTAAGCCTTGAGCAGCCGTAGCGACCGCGATTTCATCCAACATCGCGTAGGCCGTGTCGTCGTCAAGCATGGGCGGCGGATATTTGGCAAAGTAGGTGTTGGACTCGATGGTGAGGTGATAAATCGATAGATGCGGTGGATGAAAAGCAAGCGCCGTTTTTAAATCTTCTTGCAACTGCGCCATCGTTTGATTGGGCAAGGCGTACATCAAATCTAAGTTAAAAGTATCGAAACACGCTGCCGCCTCTTCTAATGCCGCCTTGGCTTGGTTGCTTGAATGCACACGCCCCAAGGTTTTGAGATGCTGATCATTAAAACTTTGCACGCCAACGGACAAACGCGTCACGCCCGCTTGTTTAAATGCCTTAAAGCGGTCGCGCTCAAATGTTCCAGGGTTTGCTTCTAGTGTGATTTCGACCTCGGGCGACAATCGTAGTCGCGCGCGAATTTGACTGAGCAATTGTTCAATGTGCTCGGGCGAAAAAAGACTAGGCGTACCGCCGCCAATAAAAATGCTGTGCACGGGACGACCCCAAATCAGCGGTAACGCAGCATCTAAATCTGCCAACAACGCGGCGATGTAGCGAGCCTCCACGCGGCTATCCAACTGCCCTGCCGCACCCGCACTGCTGGCTATTGCGTGGCTGTTGAAGTCGCAGTATGGGCATTTTTGTATGCACCACGGCAAGTGAATATAAAGCGACAGCGGCGGCAAGCTTTGCAATTGCAAAAGTCCTGGACGCAGGTAATGCTGGATGTCTTTCAAAGCCAATGGCGCTGGATAAGCTCGGTCATGCTCCGCGCGGCTTGTCCGCGATGGCTACGAGTATTTTTTTCCATGCTGGAGATTTGGGCAAACGTTTTGCCAATTTCAGGAATAAAAAGCACGGGATCGAAACCAAAACCGCCCGTACCGATGCGCTCGCGCGTGAGTTCGCCCTCGGCGTAGCCTTTCGCGATGAGCGGCTCTGGGTCGTCGTGCGTGCGAACTGCAACCAAATAGCAAACCAATTTGGCGCGTCGATTGGCGTGCGCGCGCATGGCGGTCAATACGGCATCTACCATGCCGTCGCTGCCTGCGGGATAACCATGTTGGATGCCGTAATTTTTGGTATCCACGCCTGGCAAGCCGCCCAGCGCATCTACGCAAAATCCCGCGTCGTCGGCCACAGCAGGCAAACCACTGCACCGCGCCGCGTGCTGGGCTTTTACCAGCGCGTTTTGAATAAAGGTGTGGTGCGGCTCCTCCGCCTCGGGAATACCAAGCGTTGCTTGATTAACAAGCGTGATATTCAGCGATGCAAACAACGCTTGTAGCTCTTTTAATTTGCCTTCGTTATTGGATGCTAAAACCAGCTTCACGGCATCAATTTATGTTGCAAGCGATTGTTTTTGCAGCCGTCCAAGCTCGGCAATGCCTTGCTCGGCAAGCGTGAGCAGCGCATTCATTTCAAGTCGCGTAAACGCTACGCCTTCGGCCGTGCCTTGCACTTCAACGAAATTGCCCGCCCCCGTCATCACCACATTCATGTCTGTATCGCAAGCAGAGTCTTCCGTGTATTCCAAATCGAGCAGAGGCATCCCTTGCACAATGCCAACTGAAACGGCAGCAATGGAGTCCGTCAGCGGTGAGGTGCTAATTTTTCCTTGCGCTAAGAGCCATGTCACCGCATCATGGGCTGCCACATATGCGCCTGTAATGGCTGCAGTGCGTGTACCGCCATCAGCTTGAATCACATCGCAATCCAGAGCAATCGTGCGCTCGCCTAAAAGTTTGAGGTCAAACACAGCGCGCAGGCTGCGGCCAATGAGGCGCTGAATTTCTTGCGTGCGCCCGCTTTGTTTGCCACGTGCGGCCTCTCGATCCGAACGCGTATGGGTAGCGCGTGGCAGCATGCCATATTCCGCTGTCACCCAACCTTCGCCTGTTCCGCGCTTATGCGGCGGTACGCGCTCTTCAACCGATGCGGTGCACAGCACCTTGGTCGCACCGAACTCAATCAGCACCGCGCCCTCGGCGTGCGCGGTGTAGCGCCGCGTGATCGTCACAGGACGCAATTGATTCGCGCCGCGCGTTTGGCGCGTGGCCAAAGTAAGTAACTTCATCCTTGCCACTCCATGCCAACGGCAGTCACGTTATCGCTGTAAACGCCACCCAACTTCAGCGCCAAATCAATAAGCTGCGGAA
The DNA here is from genome assembly GCA_031538565.1 of Burkholderiaceae bacterium. Taxonomy (GTDB): domain Bacteria; phylum Pseudomonadota; class Gammaproteobacteria; order Burkholderiales; family Burkholderiaceae_C; genus JASGCK01. The sequence continues at coordinate 18,987 of JAVKLS010000043.1, read as the reverse complement.
CACTCACGGAAATACTAGACGCAGCCAGTGTCTTGGTAATGTTGTCTTCATTTAAAGATCCCCACAGCCCGTCGGTGCATAACAAAAATTTATCACCGATTTGCAAATCTACTGTCGGGCTGATGTCATAAATAGGTTCGGCTGGTGCGCCCAAGCAAGTGACCAGCATATTGCGATTGACCTCTTTACCCAAATACTCCGCGCTATCAATCATGCTCTGCGGCATTTGTTCGGCGTAGGAATGGTCACGCGTGCGTTGTTCGATTTTTTCACCACGAATCCAGTACAGACGCGAGTCGCCGCAATGAATCCACGTTGCCTGGCCATTTTGAATAAGCAGTGCAACCAAGGTCGTACGCGGTGACTCTTCCATATTGGATTTGCTACTGAACTGCAAAATTTCTTGGTGAGATTGCAGTAGTGCCTCTGATAAAAACTGTGACGAATCGGCAATCACAGGGGATGCTTGTTTTTGAAACGCTTGCATCATCGTATCTACCGTCATTTGCGCCGCAATTTCACCATTGGCGTGACCACCCAAGCCATCGGCGACGACAAATAAAACAGACTCTGCGGTGTACAAATAACCTACGCGATCTTGATTACTGCTTCGCCCACCTTGCTCGGTGCGCTGATATGCTGAAAATTTCACGAAACCAACTTTCCAAAACTACTGCGCAATCGGTTGACGATGGATTTTTTTTGATAGCGCAAATTGCCTAGATTGCCTAACTGCTTTTGCAGCGCAAACACCGATTGCGGTCTTGCACTGACCTCCAGAGCCATGCACCACTGAACCAACTCAATCAAGTTGTCTGAATACACGCCGCGCAAACGCTCAATCGAAGAGTGCAATTTATCCTGTGACTTACGCGTCGTCGCCTCCACAGGGGGATGTCCATACATACAGGAGAAAATGCAAGCACCCACCGCGTAAATATCCGTCCATGGCCCCAGCGCACCATCTTTAAGATACATCTCAGGCGCTGCAAATCCTGGCGTGTACATAGGGCGCATGGACTCGTTTTGCTCTTTGTTAATCACTTGTCGCGCCGCACCAAAATCAATGAGTACGGGTTTGTTGTCATTTTTAATAATGAGATTGGCAGGCTTGATGTCTAAATGCAGCATTTGCGATTGATGCACGATACGCAGTCCATGCAAAACATCGTCAAACAACGATCGGATCGTGGATTCACGCAACACTTTTTCGCGTTTTAAATCACTCGCAGTAACGATGAAATCTTGCAGCGTATCGCCTTGCAAATAATTCATCACCATGTAAACCGTTTCGTTGTCTCGAAAAAAATTGAGCACACTCACAATGGCAGGATGCGAAATTTGCGCCAGCGCCCTGCCCTCCTCAAAAAAACTTTTTAGCCCCAACCAATACAGCGGCAGCTTGTCGTCTAGTACGCGGGGCAATAACTCACCCTCAGCGCGATTAACTAAGATCGAGGGGAGATACTCTTTAATGGCAACCCACGCATCGTTTTTGTCCTTGGCTAGGTAAACGAAGCCAAAGCCTCCCACCGAAAGCTTACGGACGATACGGTAATCACCAATCAATGTATCAACAGGAAGGGCTGCTGGTTTTGTTTTTGACATAATCAGAGAAATGAACGGCGCAGTTTACAGCATGACAGGATTTGCCACAGGCGCAAACGCACTTGGAGCGTCCCATGTCATCACGTTAGATATCCGCAGCGTCAACAGCCGATTTTTAGACCTCAGCTTCAAACTGCCTGATAACTATAGACACCTAGAAGCCAAGCTACGCGTCGTCATTTCCTCCCAAATTAAACGCGGCAAGTGCGAAGTGCGGCTTTGCGATGCCGCGCCATCGCAAAGCACCAGCAACCTTGGGCTATCCACTCAGCGCATTCAATCCGTACTAGCGCAGCAGTCCGCCATTCAGGACTTAGCACCAAGCGCCTCCCCGTTGTCGATTGCGGAAATCATGACGCTTGCCAGCGACAAAGCAAGCGTTAATACTCAAATCGCCAGCGATGAGCAAGTTCTTACCTTGGCAGAAGATGTACTGCGCCAATTGATGGCGGCACGGCAACTTGAGGGGAGCAAACTGGCGCAAACCATGCTGGACAAAGTCAATTTGCTGCGCAAGCTGCAGCGCGAAGTTGCCTCCTCAGTTCCAGCTATGGTCGAGCAACAACGGCAAAAATTTTTGCAGAAATTTACCGATGCACTGGCTGCCGATGGAGGGAAAATTACCGCCAGCGTTGCCCAAGAGCGCGCCTTGTCCGAAGCGACTGCCTTTGCCATTCGCGTGGATGTCACCGAAGAAGTCGAGCGTTTAGAGTCGCACCTTGCCGAAATTGAAAATACGCTTCTTCCCAACAAAACTGCGCCGCAAGAAATTGGCAAACGTCTTGAATTTTTAATCCAAGAGTTGCACCGCGAAGCCAACACGCTGGGCTCCAAATCAGCCACAGTAGCAACCACCAAGATCGCCGTCGAGATGAAAGTGCTCATCGAACAGCTGCGCGAGCAAGTACAAAACATTGAATAACCCAGACTATGGACTACCCTGGCAATCTTTTTATCGTCGCAGCCCCTAGCGGAGCGGGAAAATCTAGTTTGGTCAAAGCTTTGCGCGAGTTAGACCACCTCGTGCAGCCCTCCATTTCGCACACCACACGCGCCGCGCGTGGACAAGAAAAAGACGGCCGCGAATATCACTTTGTTAGTGACGCCCTATTCGATCAAATGATTGCGGATAAGGCTTTTTTGGAATGGGCAAACGTACACGGACACCGATCTGGGACCAGTAAAACCGCCATTGAGCGACGCATTGCATCAGGCGGCGATGTGATTTTGGAAATTGACTACCAAGGCGCATTTCAAGTTAAAAAAATATTTGCCAACGCGGTGTCTATTTTTATTTTGCCCCCGAGCCTAGAGGAGCTGCGCGCGCGCATTGAGCGACGCGGCGAAGATAGCCCCGAAAAAATCGAACTGCGCCTACGCAATGCGCAAGAGGAGATGGCACAGGCGCACGCTTTTGACTTCGTTATAATTAACGAAGTTTTTGAGAGTGCGTTATTCGATCTCAAAGCCATCGTTCATGCGCAGAGGCTGACTTTTTCAGCACTGCAAAAAACCCGCGCTGACACCCTTCTTGCACTCAAACTTATTTAATCATCATGGCACGCATTACTGTTGAAGACTGCTTGAAGCAAATCCCAAACCGATTTCAATTGGTGCTTAGCGCCACTTACCGAGCTCGGATGCTCAGTCAAGGTCACACCCCTAAAGTGGCAGGAAAAAACAAACCTGCCGTCACCGCACTGCGCGAAATCGCTGAAGGTCATGTGGGCATAGAGATGCTCCGCAAAGTTGTCTAAAACTACTAGGATTTAAACGCACCATGGTTGCCGCCGCCAAAGCTGCATCCGAAAGTGCCACCGAGGCCAGTTTTGCCTCATTACTAAAAAAAATTCACTACTTAGATAACGAGAACATCAAGCTCGTACAAAGTGCTTACCGCTGGGCGGACGAGTTGCATTTAGGACAATTGCGCGATAGCGGCGCACCGTACATCACACATCCATTAGCCGTAACGGCATTGTGTGCAGATTGGCGATTAGACGCGCAAGCGCTGTGCGCCGCTTTACTGCACGATGCACTGGAAGACTGCGGCGTTGACAAACGCGAGATCACTCAGCGCTTTGGCAGCCCCATTGCGGAATTGGTCGATGGCTTGACCAAGCTGGAAAAACTCCCCGACACACCGCGCGAAACCAATCAAGCTAAATCGTTTCAAAAATTGCTGCTCGCAATTGCGTCTGACGTGCGCGTCATTCTCATCAAACTGGCGGACCGCACACACAATATGCGCACACTGGGTGACTCGCCGTCTAACAAATGGGCGCGTATTGCCCGCGAAACGCAAGACATCTACGCACCGCTGGCGCGCCGCCTAGGACTCGATCAAACCTACCGCGAACTGCAAGATTTATCTTTTAAATACTTGCGTCCTTGGCGTTACCAAACGCTTGCCGCTGCCGCTGCCAAAGCGCGTGCGCGCGCCAAAGATCTTTTGCGTAATGGACAAAAGAGTTTAGAAGCTGCATTCATCAAAGCTGAAATGAATGTATCCATTTCGGGACGTGAAAAAACCCTACATTCAATTTACGAAAAAATGCGTAACAAGCATTTAAACTTTTCTGAGCTGGGTGACTTGTTTGGCTTTCGCGTCATCGTAGGAACACTGGGTGACTGCTACACCGCGCTTGGCGTGCTGCACCAACTCTACAAACCCATGCCTGGTCGCTTTAAAGACCATATCGCCATACCCAAAGCCAACGGCTATCAATCGCTGCACACCACCTTGATTGGACCCTCGGGCGTAACGGTAGAGTTTCAAATCCGCACCGAACCCATGCACTGGATTGCGGAGAGTGGCATTGCCGCGCACTGGCTTTATAAAACGCAGGAAACCGCGTCCGCAGGACACAACGTGGGCGCACAGTGGCTGCAATCGTTGCTTGATATTCAAAATGAAACCCTCGATGCCACCGAGTTTTGGGATCACGTGCGGGTTGACCTCTTCCCAGACGAGGTCTATGTGTTCACACCCAAAAATCGCATCCTGGCGTTGCCGCGCGGTGCAACCGTGGTGGACTTTGCCTACGCCGTGCACAGCACGATTGGTGACCGCTGTATGTCCGCCAAAATTAACGGCGAACTAGCGCCACTACGCACGGAAATTAAAAACGGCGACCGTGTCGAAATCATTACCGCATCCGTCTCGCAGCCTAATCCTGCATGGCTATCGTTTGTTAGAACAGGACGCGCACGCTCCAAAATTCGCCATTACATGAAGACGCAGGCGCAAAGCGAGTCGCTGGTGCTTGGCAACAAGCTACTGACACAAGCGCTACGCGCCGAAGGCTACGCCGCTTTGCCCACGCAGGATTCAGACTCGCACGCCTTGTGGGACAAAGTTTTGCGCTTTACCGCCAATAAAAATATCGACGAGCTACTCGCTGACATTGGTCTTGGCAAACGCATTGCCTCCGTTGTAGCTAAACGACTCGCCACCCTACTGGCAGAGCGCGGGGCCCTGCGCGATCCACTGCTAGTCTCCAGCTCGGTGATGCTGGGAGGCGGCGAAGCGACAATAGTCAATCAACTTATTGTTGATGGCAGCGAATCCGCTAGCATGAGCATGGCCACTTGCTGTCACCCCATTCCAGGCGACGCCATCGTGGGCTACTTAGGGCATGGCGAAGGACTGATCATTCATCAAAGCATCTGCACAGCTGCTACGCGCTTGGCTCGCAAAGACGCCGACCGCATGATGCCAGCCGTGTGGGCGGACGACATCGAACGCAGCTTTAACGTCCCGATTCAAATTGATGCGGCAGATGGACAAGGCGTACTGGCACAAATTACCTCTAACCTTGCCGCCGCAGATGCCAATATCGTCCACATTGACATGGCACAAGAGCCCACCACGGGCATCGCTGATCTGCGCCTGCGCATCGCCGTGCGTGACGCGGCGCATCTGAAACAAGTGCTGACACGAATGGCGCGAGTCAAAGCGGTGCTCAAAGTCGTGCGAACTTAAGATTCAAATCTGCGGATAACGCACGGTCAGCACTTCCACTTCTTGCTCACCGCTGGGTGTCATTAAACGCAGCACATCGCCCGCCTTGTTTTTCATCAAGGCTTTGGCAATGGGTGAGACCCAGCTGACCTGCCCCGCCAGAGAATCGGCTTCATCAATACCCACAATGTGCACGGTGCGCATCTCACCCGACTCCTCAAGGTACGTTACCGTTGCGCCAAAAAATATTTGCTCTGAAGCGCCGTGGACGCTGGCATCCACCACCTCGGCAATTTCTAGTCGCTTGGTTAAAAACTGAATGCGCCTGTCAATTTCGCGCAGTCTGCGCTTGCCATAGATGTAGTCGCCGTTTTCCGAGCGGTCACCATTTTTGGCCGCCCAGTGAATCGTCTCCACAATTTTGGGGCGCTCAACGTCCATCAATTCTTGCCACTCGGCGCGAAGCCGTGCATAACCTGCGGGAGTGAGATAGTTTTTGGTGAGGCTCATACAATGAATCTTATGTCACTGAAAGCCACTATCTACAAAGCACAGCTGCAAATTGCCGACATGGACAGGAATGTTTATGCCGATCACAGCGTCACCATTGCCCGTCACCCCTCGGAAACTGATGAGCGCATGATGATTCGCCTGCTTGCGTTTGCGCTCAACGTTCCTGCAGACGATAAGGCAGGTCATCTTGAGTTTGCCAAAGACTTGTGGGATATGAATGAACCCGCGCTGTGGCACAAGGACTACACCGAAGCCGTGCAGCACTGGATTGATGTGGGACAACCCGACGACAAACGCCTGCTTCGCGCAGCCAGTCGTGCCCAGCGAGTCAGCGTGTACAGCTTTGCCCACAGCACCGATGTATGGTGGAAAAATATATCGGCAAAACTCACCCGTGCCAGCAATTTAAACGTGTGGCAAATTAGTACTGAACACAGTCAAGCGCTCGCGAAGCTGGCGCAGCGTGGAATGCAAATTAACGTCTTGGTGCAAGACGGCAGCGCACGACTGAGTACGAGTGAGGACTCGATAGAAGTCACGCCCCTACGCCTAATGGGCGTGGACAGCTAAACCCACCGCGAGCTTGAGGTGCGCAGCAAGCTGGGCTCCGCTGATTTTTTTGCTGTCCTCTGCTTTGGCGCGTAGCACTTCAATTTCGCCGCCATTGCACACAAAAAAGAATGACTCATCCGTAATTTGGCTAATCTGCCCTACCTTGGCAGCGCGAGCGCGCACCTGCCCAAACGTTTGATGCGTGTGTTTTTTACAATCAAAAATTTGTACCTTTGCGCCGTTCACCTCCAGCCACGCACCAGGCGCGGGGTTGCAGGCACGGATTTGGTTATAGGTTTGGTCAACATGGGCAAATGGATTGATGCGTGCAGCCCGCAGGTCGTACCAACCCTCGTAACCCGCCTGCCATTCTTCCTGCACGGCTTGCGTGTGCGTGCCTGCTACCACGCTGTCCGCAGCTTCCAGCATGGCAGCAACTCCCATCGGAAATAAGTGATCAAAGTACACCGATCCCAGTGTGGCATCCGCAGCAATGGGCGCGGTCTTTTGCAAAATCACGGGACCCTCGTCCAACCCGTCGGTGGGGCGAAAAATGCTAAGTCCCGTTTCGCGCTCGCCATTGCTAATGGCCCAACCAATGGCGCTGGGCCCACGGTACTTGGGCAACAAAGACGGGTGATATTGAATCATGCCGTGCTTTGGAATGGTGACAAACTCTTGTGGTGCAAATTGCAGCACGTAGGCCATCACGCCAATGTCCGCATGACAAGCTCGCAAAGCGCCAAGCGCCTCTTCGCTTTTAAGCGATGCAAATTTAAACACCGGCAAGCCAAGCTCCACCGCTCGCGCATCCAAAGCATCTGGTTTTGCGCCTTCTTTATCGGGCGCACAAAACACGCCCGAAATGGTGTCCCCTCGTGCATAAAAGGCATCCAACACAGCACGTCCAAAATCTTGCCTGCCAATGACAACAACGTTCATTTTTTTATTTCTCCACGCACATCAAAACCATCATCTAACTGCCGCATCCCATACGCTACGCGGCTTCCCAGTCCAACCCAAACAGCAACCGACCAAAATACCAGCGACACGCCAAGCGTAGCACCCGCGCCAAAGAGCATGGGCATCAGCACACTAGAGGCGTTAATCACCATCAAACGCAAGGCTAAGGCTTCGCCTTGCCGATTGTCGGCCGTGATGCGGTGCAAGGCGCTCATAATCATCGGCTGCACCGAGCCAAGCGCAAATCCAAGCACAACAGAAAAGGCTGCCATGATCCACGGATTTGGCAAAAATGGATACGCCGCAAAGACGATGCTTGCAATTAACATCGCAGCCACAATCACTTGCCACTCGGCTAGGCGCTCAGCAAAAAATGGCAGCAAACCGCGCACGACTGCCGCCGACACAGCAAATGCACCCAAGATAAAGCCAATAGTGGATGCGCTGTAGCCACGCTCATGTCCCAAAATGGGCACCACAAACGTGTGCACATCCCAGCAGGCGGACAAAAACCAATTCACCAACAGCACACGGCGCAGCATGGGCTCTGTCAGCAAATCCCATACTTTGTGTTTGACTTCCCCGTGCGGAGGTCTATCCAGCAAGGCCTCCCGCGTACGCCGCATCCACAGCCACATCACCAGCGGAAACATGGCCAACACCAAAAAAGCAACTCGGTAACCTGCGTAGTCAATTAAAAAACCTGCCGTGACGGGGCCTAAAAAATTAGAAAAAGCAGGACTAAGCGACAGCCAACTAAACGCTTGCTTGAGCTCGACTTTCCCTGTGACGGTGCGTCCCACATGGCGCTGCAAAGCAATGATGATTGCACCTGCTGCGCCGCCCACCAACAGCGCCGTCAAGCTCACCGTGATGATGTGCGGATACGCCGCTGCCAGCAGTGCGCCCAGCGTCGCCGCTGCAATGCCCCAGCGCACGGGACGCTTCAGCCCGTAGGTCTCTGTAAAACGCCCTGCGGGCAAAGCAAGAAAGACTGGCGTAAGAGCAAATGCCGCCAGCAGCACACCCACCACCAGCGGCGAATAACCTTCGTGCAAAGCCCACAGCGGCGCGGCAAGCCGCATCCCCGTCATGCAGCCATGCAAAAACACATGGCCGATGATGAGTCGCGCTAGTTCAAAGTTCATCCGCGCCGTTTTCTAGGCGCTGCGCCGAGTCCTGCAACGCACCGCCAAGCGCCTCAGGGGGTAAGAGCTTTTTAGGCTGAAGTCCCAAAGCCCGAATCACCTCGACGCGGCGGATCAAACTGCCCGTGCCTGTTTTGAGCTGGTCTTTAGATTTTGTAAGCGCCTGCTGTGCCTGCGAAAGCCGGTTCTCCACATCCTCCAAGCTCTCATAAAAGCCTACAAATTTATCGTAGAGGTCTGTTGTTTTTTTAATGATGTCGTCCACATTTTTTTGCTGCCGCTCTTGTCGCCAACCAAACTCGATAGTTCGCAGCATGGCAAGCAGCGTCGTAGGCGTGGCAAACACAATGCTGGAGCGCAAAGCCAATTGAAACAAATGGGCATCGCACTCTAGCGCCAAGGCAAACGCCGATTCAATAGGAATAAACATCACCGTAAAACTGGGCGTGTTATCCACCTTCGATTCATACGACTTGCCAGATAAGTCGGCGATGTGCTTTTTGATGGACTCCAAATGCGCCTTCGCGTGCAACTGTTTTTGCGCTGCATCTTGCGCGCTGGTGTAGAGGTCGTAGTCTTTGATGGACACTTTCGAGTCAATAACGATGTGCTTTCCCCCTGGCAGATTCACCACCACATCGGGGCGAAAGTTGGCGCCCAAGTCATCCTTCACATTTGCCTGCGTCACGTAGTCTTCGCCACTGCGAAGCCCCGCCAGCTCCAGCGTGCGATCTAGCACCAACTCACCCCATGCGCCCTGCGCTTTACTACTACCTTTGAGTGCATTGGTCAGATTGACCGCGCTTTGACTCACCAGCAAACTTTGATCGGACAACGATTTAATTTGCTGTGATAGCTCGGCATTTTTTGCAACGCCTGACTGCGAGGTTTCAATCACCGTCTTTTGCAAGTCGTGCAAGCGATCGCGAAAGGGGGTCAGCACATCATTCAGTCGCACTTTGTTTTCTTCGGAAATTTTGCTGGGTATCTGCTGCACGATTTGCCGTAACTGCTCGGACAGCGCCGTCTTAGTTTCGTCCAGAAGTTTTGCGCTACTTGCCAGCGTTTGCCGCTCGCTATCAAGCGTCGCGTTGACGGATGCCAGTTGAATCGACAAATCCGTTTTTGTTTTTTGCGCCAACACCCATACCACCGCAGCGCCCAGTACCATGCCAATTGCCAGCCCAAGTACTAAATTGATGTCCATAACAAATCACTTCAAAAATCCAAGCTCAAACACCATAGGGCGTAGCTTTTCAGACAGCACCTCGTAGGCAGCTTTAAATACTGAAAAATCAAACTCGCCGCCTTCAGCCTTGCCCTTGGCTTCTAAGGCTTTGCGGATTTGATACCAGCCCACATCGGGGCGATTGAGTTTGTATTCGTCGCGAATTTTTTTCTCAAAATCACTTGCAAAATATGCCCGCCAAATCTCGCGCCCTGCATCTAGCACCGCCTGCGCTTCTTTGGGCAATGTTTTGTCTTTTAGGTAGTCCACCATAAATGCGGATTCAAAGCGCCCCCTGGCTTTGACCTCGGCTTCAGTAAACGGAATGAAGTGATTGACGATAGACCAATCTTTATCACTCCAGCGCAACTTGTCTGCGCTGGCAGTGAGATTTTTTCCATGAAAGAGCATCCAAATCAAACAGTCATTTTTAAAGCTAGGAATTAAACGTCCTGTTGCTTGCATGAATTGATCGTTATGGTTCAACCATGTGTGCTGAACGACTTGTCGTACCGCAAACATGACCGCCGCTTGCCAGAGGTTTTGAGCATCAACAACAAATCCGCCATCGTGTCCTGTTTTGTAAACGGAGGAAAACAACGCGGTTTTTTGCCCTGCGTGCTGCAAATCATTGCTGTCGCAAAGCATATAGCCAAGAGCGCCTCTGCGCCATGCCACTTGCTCTAGCAGATTCGATGGACTTATTGCATTTTTTAATGCAATCGTCTCCAAATCATCAACGTTAAATCGCCCAACCCAAGCATTTAAGTTGCTACTTCTTGGCAAGTTGTAAAATTGCTTGCTACCGATGGGCAACGCATTCTTATTAAGAACGCTGGTTTCAACTTCAACCAAGAATTCTTTCTTCTTTGTGTTCCAAATTAAAAACCCAATTGGAAAGTTGCCCTTCAATCCATCGAAAGCCTTGCTGTGCACGATGAATCCACCTAAATAAGCCGCCTTCCAATATTTTCGGAACTGTTCAAAGTTAGGCGCATTCACATATTTCAACGTACTAAACGTTGCCAAAATGGCATTCGGTATTTCTTGCGAAATGCGGACCATGAACTGTGCAAAAAGTTCGTTCGTTGCCTTGCCGTAATTCGTCATCATGCAGCTTGCAACTTTTGTTTTAGCCACACCTGCTTTATTACCCACACCAATACCTGCCCCCGATTCCGCATACGGCGGATTCATGAGTATCAAAATCTTTTTGGCATCTTTTTTGTTTTCCCTTGCGTCCGCAATGGCTTGGCGCAAGGCTTCGGGCATTTTGTTGGTCCGCGTGTAATCGAAGCGGCAAAAGTCGTCGATGTCGTCGTTCAAATAGTCGTACTGAAAATGCGTTGCCGCCACGCAAGTACGGCTGGCTTTCATGACGTCCAAGTCGGCTTGATCTAGCGTGCTCATAAACACGTTGCGATGGTTGCTGTGCTTGACTTCTAGGTTGCCCACGCCGCAGCACATATCCCACACGATGTATTTTTGTTGCCAATTTTTACCAAGCGTTTTTGCCAGCAGGTCATAGGCTTTGTCCACCACTTTGAGCGGCGTATAAAACGCGCCTTTAAAGCTGCGCTCGTCAAGTGGCAAGAGGCTGTCGCGCCTCTCTAGCAAATACTCCCGGTACTCTTGATGCGGCGGTCTATGGTAGATCGCCCAAAATCGCCTGTAGCCCGCTAGGCTTGATAGCTCGTAGGTTTTTCCGCCAAGCATAAAAAGCGGGGTGTCGCCGTCATAAACCAAACGCGCTGGCAAGTTTTCCATCACCTTGGCTTTGCCATCGTGCATAACATCGGCAAAAAACATGAGGGCGTAATCCACCGCGTCCACACCATCCAGTTCTTTGCCAATCATTTCGACCCACTTATCGAATACCTGCTTTAAGTTGTCTGGCGTAATTGGGGTGCGGATGAAACGACCTTCGCGAATACCCGTTTTAACGGCTTCAACAAACTCTGTTTCGTGCGTCTCGATTTTGTAAACAACAAAATGCGCTTCGATGTAGGGCTGGATTTGTTTGATCGTCTCTTTGCTAATCTGCGAAGCGGAAGTCCCCCACTGAATCTCTTTGTCTTTAAACAAGGGCAGGGCGTACTGGGTTTCCATGAGCGCGGCTTTTTCGCGGTCCAATACGGCTAAAAAAGGCGGTATTTCTTCGCCTTTGCTATGTGCTGCGCGAACATAGGAAAGCAACTGCGCAAACATGGCCGCAGGTGGTGTCGGGGCTTCTTTGGCTTCAAACCAGACTTCTTGGGTGCGAATGTCGATCAACCCTTTGGAGAGTGCTTTTAGCCCCAAAGCTTTGACATAAGCATCCTTAACATCTTCCTCAGACTTGGCAGCTTGTAGATTTTGATAAAGGCTCATGTTGCTGATTTTGACGCGCCCTTAATGCCCCAGAATTTTCGACAAAAAGTCCTGCGCCCGGTCTGTTTGTGGCGAATCAAAGAACTGTTGAGGCGGCGCTTGCTCGACCACTTGACCTTGATCCATGAAGATCACACGATCAGCCACGGCTTTGGCAAAACCCATTTCGTGCGTCACGCACAGCATGGTCATGCCTTGACGGGTCAGCTCGATCATCACGTCCAGCACTTCCTTGATCATTTCGGGGTCAAGCGCCGATGTGGGCTCATCGAACAACATGATTTTGGGTGTCAGACACAGCGCCCGGGCTATCGCCACACGCTGCTGCTGACCGCCGGACAACTGCAAGGGGTACTTGTGGGCGTGCTCCACAATGCGCACGCGTTCGAGTTGCACCATGGCTTTGTCAATGGCTTGCTTGCGCGGCATTTTGGCAACCCAAGTGGGTGACAAGATCAGGTTTTCCAGCACCGTCAGGTGCGGAAATAGGTTGAATTGCTGGAACACCATGCCGACTTCGCGGCGCACTTTGTCGATGCCTTTGAGATCGTCGCCCAAAACGGTGCCGTCCACCGTGAGCGTGCCCTCCTGGTATTCCTCTAGGGCATTGATGCAGCGGATCAAGGTGGATTTGCCCGAGCCCGAGGGGCCACAAATGACCACTTTTTCGCCTTTGGCGAACTGCAGGTTGACGTCGCGCAGCACGTGGTAGCCATTGCTGGCATACCACTTGTTCACGCCTTTGAACTCGATAAGAGGGCTTGCATTAGAGGTCATGAAAATCTTTCGTTTAGCGAACTTTGCTTACGGCCGTGCGGTCTTCAATCCACAAGCTGTAACGTGACATGGCATAGCAACATGCAAAATAAATGAAGGTAATGAAGAGGTAGGCTTCGATCTTGAAAGGACGCCAATCAGCGTCCGAGTTCAGGGCGAGCGCCAAAGCGCCCGTCAACTCATACAGCGACACAATGGTCACCAAAGAAGTGTCTTTGAACAAGCCAATAAAGGTGTTCATGATGGACGGCACCACGATGGTCAATGCTTGGGGTAACACGATCATGCGCTGGGTTTGCCAGTAGCTCAGGCCCAGCGTGGCGGCCGCCTCGGTCTGACCCTTGGGCAAGGCCTGCAAACCACCACGGACCACCTCGGCCATATAGGCCGCTGAGAACAGGGTAATGCCCACCACCACGCGAAGCAAAACGTCGATCTTGACTCCTTCGGGCATGAACAGAGGCAACATGAACGAGGCCATGAACAAAACCGTGATCAGTGGCACGCCACGGACGAGCTCGACATACAAGGTGCATAAAGTCCGAATGGCAGGCATGGTGGAGCGCCGACCCAGTGCCACAAAAATGGCCAACGGAAAAGCCAATGTCATGGAAATCACCGTGAGCATGACCGTGAGCGGGAATCCGCCCCATTGGTCTGTGTCCACCGCAGTCAAACCAAAAAATCCACCCTTCATCAACACAAAGTAAACCGCCAGCATCACGGCCCAAAGGGCAGGCAAGGTTTTGTTCCAAAAACGCGGCATACAACTGAGGATCACAACACCCAGCATTAAAGCGGTGGCAATCACAGGACGCCAGTGCTCGGCTTCGGGATAACGACCCATCACGATGAGGCGGCCTTTCTCGGCGATCACCCCCCAACAGGCACCGGCACCGCGCACGTCGTTACAAGCTTGTAAGTTGGCACCAAAGACCGCGCGCAACACGGCCCAATCCAGCGAAGAGATCAGCGCCCACAGGCACAGGGCCAGCAGTGCCAACGACAGCAGGCTGCTGCCCGAACTGGAAAACAGGTTGCCGCGCAACCAAGCCACTGGGCCTGTGCTGCGACCCGGCATGGGTCGCGCCTCAACGGATTTGAAAACAGTGGTCATTTCAACGCTCCTGGATGGCGGCACTGGCGTTGAACCAGTTCATGAGCGCCGACGTGATGAGGGACAAAGTCAAGTACACCAGCATCACGATGGACAAGGCCTCAATGGCGCGCCCCGTCTGGTTGAGTGTGGTGTTGGCAATCGACACCAATTCGGGATAGCCAATGGCCACAGCCAAAGAGGAATTTTTCGTCAGGTTCAGGTACTGGCTGGTCAGCGGCGGGATGATCACGCGCAAGGCTTGCGGCAACACCACCAGACGCATCGACTGGCCTTTGTTCAAGCCCAATGAGGCCGCCGCTTCGTGTTGACCCAGCGAGACAGAGGCAATGCCCGAGCGCACCACTTCGGCGATGAACGATGCCGTGTAGAACACCAGGCCACACAACAAGGCCATAAATTCAGGGCTGAACACGCCACCGTCTTCTATCTGAAACTCACCCAGTTTGGGCACATTCCATTGCGTCGGTGCCCCACCGACCACCCAACCCAGCAACATCAGTGCCAAGGTGACGGCCATGGATACCCCCCAAACTGGCCGTGTTTGGCCCGTTTGGTCAAAATGGGTTTTGGCCTTACGGCGGTAAAAAACAGTAAAGACAAGCCCGAGAATGCCCCCCAAAAGCGCCAGCGTCTGGCCCAATTGCCAGACAGGCCAAGGAAACGAAATACCGCTTTTGCTCAGGTAAAAATGACCCCATGTCCAGGCCTTGTCAAAATCAGGCAAGACCTCGGTGAAGACCAAATACCAAATCAGCAACTGCAAATAAACCGGCACATTGCGGAAAAATTCGACATACGCATAACAAATTTTGCGCACCAACAAATTGGCTGAAAACCTACCCACACCCACCAGCACCCCCACCAGCGTGGCCAATACGATCCCCAATAGCGCCACCTTCAAGGTGTTGAGCATACCGATGGCAAACGCCACAAAATAGGAGCTGCTGTGCGCGTATTCAATCAAAGACTCGCTGATGTCAAAGCCAAAGGGCTGAAACAAGAAGTCGTATCCACTTTGTATGCCGCGCAAACGCATGTTGGCAAGCGTGTTGCGCACCAACAAAGCCACCAAAACCAGCACAGAAACGATGGCCGCGACCTGATAGATCACCGCGCGCCCTTCGCGACTATGCCAAGAGACGGATCGGCTTTTCTTACCAGGCACTGGCCTGGCTTCGATCATTGAAAAATGGGACATGGAAATGACCTGACAAAACACCAAATGGTCAAAAGATGCGCCCCCAAAGGGGCGCCCTCAGAGCTTTTACAAGAAGCTGGGAATCAACGCAGCGGTGCGGTGTACATCAGACCGCCTTTGTTCCACAGGTTGTTCAAACCACGTGGCAGGTTGATGGCGGTTTTGGGACCGACATTGCGTTCGAACATCTCACCATAGTTGCCCGTGGTTTTGATAGCGCGGGCCAACCACTCTTTGTCCAGTCCCAGGTGTTTGCCCAAGTCTTCGGTCGCGCCCAGCATACGTCCGATTTGTGGGTTGTCGCTCGACTTCATCTGGTCCACATTGGCCTGGGTGATGCCGTACTCTTCGGCTTCGATCAGGCCATTAAGCACCCACTTGTTGATGGCGAACCACTCGTCGTCACCACGGCGAACCATGGGGCCCAGAGGCTCTTTGGAAATCAGGTCGGGCAACACAACGTGAGCTGCTGGGTCCTTGGCTTCCTTGGCGCGTACCGAGGCCAATCCCGAAGCGTCGGTGCTGTAAGCCTGGCAACGACCAGCAAAATAAGCGCCAGTGGCCGCTTCAACTTTGTCAAACACCACGGGCTTTAAGTTGAGTTTGTTGCTGCGCGAGAAGTCGGTCAGGTTTTTCTCGGTGGTGGTGCCAGCCTGCACACACACGGTGGCCCCCTTGAGCTGCTTAACGCCGGTAATTTTGCCTTTGGGCACCATGAAGCCTTGACCGTCATAGTAGTTGACACCAATGAAGTTCAGACCCAAAGAGCCGTCGCGGGTAAGGGTGTTGGTGGTGTTGCGAGCCAGCACATCGATTTCACCAGATTGCAACGCGGTGAAGCGCTGCTGGGCATTCAAGGGCACGTATTTCACTTTAGAGGCATCGCTGAGCACGGCCGCGGCCAAGGCACGGCAATGATCCACATCCAGACCCGACCAATTGCCGCTGGAGTCAGCCGCCCCAAAACCCGCCAGTCCAGTGTTGACACCGCAAACAATTTGACCACGTTGCTTGATCTGGTCCAAGGTTTTACCTGCCATGGCCGAAGTGCCTATCAACAAGCCTGCCGTTGCCAAAACGACACCGATCACGGTGTGTGTATGTTTTTTCATGGTGTGTATCCTCTTTCAATTAATGCGCAGCAAAAATGCCACTCGTTGCTATAAACATCAAAATCAAGTCAGGCTCGACTAGGAACCTCCCTCGAATTTTGACCCCACTTAAGCAGTCCAACACGCTGAGCCACAAAGACACCATGCATCGGACAGACCACTTCGCCCAGTAAAAATATGCGGCACGAAGTCGTGTCGCGAATATAGTCGGTTTTAAACCCTCGCACCCATCGGATCAACCCTTACCGATCATGCAACAAACGCATAAATCAATACCCTAGCGAAACCTCACGGACTTTCGTAAAAACACACGGCAAAACGTTATCACCAAACTGGGGTCAGACTTGCTCCTGACTCTGCAAGATTTTCAAGTGCGTAAAGACAAAATAGCAGCGCCGCTTGTCAGTCTTTAAGCGCGTCACGCATCCCACTAATGGTTGCTCCCGGCGTGATAATGTTCGGGTCGACCATGATCTCAATCAGAGCGGGGCGATTGGCACTGGCAGCGTAGACCAAGGCTTCACCTAAAGCTGTTTCAAATTGCGCGGTTTGCGTGACGAGCCAACCGCGTCCACCATAGGCCACGGCAAGAGCAACGAAGTTGGGATTGACTAAAGCCGTGCCATGCACCCGCGCAGAAAAATGCTTTTCCTGATGCATACGAATGGTGCCGTACATGCCGTTGTTGAACAGCAGAATCACAATGCCTGCGCCGTACTGACTGGCGGTGGCCAGTTCTTGCCCCGTCATTAAAAAATCACCATCGCCCGCGAAACACACCACGGTGGTATTCGGATGTTCAAGCTTGGCAGCAATGGCGGCAGGCACGCCGCAACCCATGCTGCCACTGCTGGGAGCCAGTTGGGTGCGATGCCCACAGCTGGCTAGACCTTGGTAGGGCCAGTATCGATTGGCCCAGGTTGCAAAATTGCCTGCGCCGTTGGTGACAATGGTGTCCTTGGGGGTGTGTTGTTTAAGCATTTGCACCACTTGCCACTGATTCACAGCGGGCTGTTCCCGCTGCAACACAGCGGGTTCAGCTTGCCAAGTCAGCAAATCGGCATGGGCTTGCGCCGCCTGTCCAGCCCAAGCCACGCTGGCTGGTGCTGGCAGGGTAGCCAATGCATGAGCGGCTTGCGGCATACCAGAAGCAACCATGAGTTCGCCCTGATACACGCGACCTAAATCGTCGGGCTGGTTGTAAACGTGAACTAACGTTTGCTCTGGTCGAGGGCTATCTATCAAGGTGTAGCCTGAGGTGGTCATTTCCCCAAGCCGTGCGCCAATGGTGAGGAGCACATCAGCGTTTCGCACCCGCGCAGCGAGTTTTGGATTGATGCCAATACCGACATCGCCCGCGTATTGCGTGTGGCTGTTGTCAATCACATCGCAAAAGCGAAACGCGCCACCAAAGGGTAGTTGCCAAGCTTCTAAAAACGTTTGCATCTGCTGTGCAGCTACTTGCGTCCAGCCCGCGCCACCCAGAATGACGAAAGGATTTTTGGCGTGTGTCAGTAGCTCGGATAAGCGCTGCATATCCGACGCGCTGGGCGCGGCTTGAATGGCTGTGAATGGCTTTAGTGTTTTAGAGCCCTCACCTTGCCTTCTCCCAAAGGCAGAGGATTCTGCTGCCACCACTTGTGCGAGCATATCCTCTGGCAGCGCCAGCACAACGGGACCTGGTCGCCCGCTGGTGGCCACTTGAAATGCCCTTGCGACATATTCTGCCACGCGGTCAGCGCGGTCGATTTGCGCCACCCATTTGCACAGCGGTGCGAACATGCGACGGTAATCAATCTCTTGGAATGCCTCGCGCTCCACAAAATCGCCGCCCACTTGACCGATGAATAAAATCAGGGGCGTGGAATCTTGCTGCGCATGGTGCACCCCAATGGCGGCATTGGTTGCGCCAGGACCTCGGGTGACAAAGCAAATGCCTGGCTGCCCCGTCAGCTTGCCGTGGGCTTCGGCCATAAAGCACGCGCCCCCTTCTTGCCTGTTCACAATTAATTCGACGCGATCGCGCACATCAAACAACGCGTCTAGCACACCCAAATAACTTTCCCCCGGAACACAATAGGCACGGAGTACACCGTGGAGAACTAGGTTTTCTACTAGTAGTTGCGCACCTGTTTGATTCTGTGTCATGGTCATGGTCATGGTCATGGTTATGGTCTTGAGTAGGTTAAGGGAGGCTCTATAAAAACGGGCTCGCGCTGGCAATTTGTTTGAAGGCGTTTTGTAAGTCGCTTATTAAATCATCAAACGATTCTAGTCCGATCGCTAATCGGATTAAATAATTTGGCGCGTTCGCTTTTACCAAGTCATATTTTTTTCGATATGGGCCATTAAGCTCATAAAACATCACTAAGCTGATTGGGCCAGCCCATGAATAACCTAATTTAAACAGTTTTAATTCGTTACAGAAACTTTT
>JAVKLS010000042.1:0-34040 GCA_031538565.1 Burkholderiaceae bacterium | reverse complement strand
GTTGTCTTTGAATACATCGAGCATTACTACAATCGCGTTCGCAGGCATTCAAACAACGGCTGGCTTACGCCAGTCGAATTCGAACGCTTGCATCATCAGTCTTTAGAGGAGTCCTGTGTCTATTAATTTGACTAGGTTCAGTCGGCGCACAGCCGCTTTGATGGGCATTGCGACGGCAGCACCCTGGAAATCTGGGGAGCCATCGAGGGCAGCGCCCAGATTCATGACGCAGAACTGACCACACTGCGTTTTGCCCTGCTGCCCGCCGACCTAGGGGCTTACAGCGTCATAGCGGGGGAACAGGGTTGCAGCTTGCTGCGACACCTACGTAGGTGTCCGCATCTCCGATGATTGCATAAACTCAAATCGTTACCCGTTGTTTATGGCAAGAGAAGTTATGCGAAGGATTGTAAAAAACAAGCTGCTAACCGTTTTATCGGAAGTCGAGCAAGAGGCTTCTTGAGTTACTGACAAAGAATCACCACGGCCCGCGCTTCCATCGCCAGCCCTTCGCCCACGGGGCCCATTTTTTCGGCGGTTTTGGCTTTTACATTCACTTGCGCGATGTCTAGCTCCAGTGCCTCGCTGATATTTTTTTGCATGGCAGCAATAAAGGGCGCCAGCCTGGGTGCTTGGGCGATGACGGTGCTGTCCACGTTGCCAATGCGCCAGCCTTTGCCGCGCACCAGCGCTGCTGCGCGTTTGAGCAGCAGCACAGAATCTGCGCTTTTAAATTGCGGATCGGTATCGGGGAAATGCTTACCAATATCGCCTAGCCCGCTAGCGCCTAAAAGCGCGTCGGTGATGGCGTGGCACAGCGCGTCTGCGTCCGAGTGCCCCAGCAAGCCTTTGCTAAACGGAATGGTCACGCCGCCCAGCACCAACGCCCTGCCCTCCACCAATTGATGCGTGTCCCAGCCTTCGCCGATGCGGATCATGGGGGGGGTTGGGGTGATGCTCATACTAAATTTTCCTCGGGCTAACAAAATCGACTCCGCCAGTGCGAAGTCTTCTGCATACGTTACTTTGAAGTTTTGCCGCGAGGCCTCTAGCATTTTGGGTTTGCATCCCATCGCCTCCATCGCGCTGGATTCGTCGGTCACAGTTAGCTGCTTGCGCGCTGCTTGTGCCAAAGCCTCTTGCAGCGCCCCCAGTCTAAACATTTGCGGCGTTTGCGCAGCCCATTTGTCGGCACGTGCAATGGTTGTATCCGCGCGGCCTTGGCTGGCGGCTTTTAGCGTATCGGGCACAGGGCAAGCCAATAGCCCCCCTACCGCATCGCCCTCACACTCGTCGATGAGTTGATTGATTTGTTCGCTAGTAACCAAACACCGCGCCGCATCGTGGACCAGTACCCAATCGCTTGGCGTGCCGCCCGCACCCTGCAGCGCTTGCAAGCCATTGGCAACGCTGTCGGCACGGCTTATACCGCCGCAGCGCAGGATGCTCGCCTTGGCGCCAAGTGCGGCAAACGCGGTGTCACTAGGCGCAAGCACCACAAAGGTCTGGGAGATGCGCGCCACTTTGGCAAAAGCATCTATGGTGTGCAGCACCATCGCCTTGCCTGCGATGACTTGATATTGCTTGGGTCGCTCGCCGCCCGCTCGTAGCCCAGTACCCGCGCAAGGGATGAGGGCAAAGAATTTGGGTTTTGTGATTTCTGTAACCATGGATGCATTCTAGAATTGAACTTCTATGGATTTACCCCAACTCAAAACGGGACAGCGTTTTACGCTTACAAAACCCGCAGGCTCAGGCGATGCCTTGCTGCTTGCCAAGCTAGCCACCCGAACTCAAGCGCAGCAGAGCATCACCGTCATCGTTTGTGCGGACGCGGCTGATGCCCAGCGCTTGCTGCTCGAACTGCCTTTTTTTGCGCCCGATCTGCGCTGCACCTTGTTTCCCGATTGGGAGACGCTGCCCTACGACGGCTTTTCGCCGCATCAAGATTTAATTTCCGAACGCCTTGCCACGCTGTGGCGCATCAAAAATGGCGATGCCGATGTCGTCATCGTGCCTGCCACCACGGCGCTGTACCGCCTGGCGCCGCCGTCTTTTTTAGCAGGTCACACTTTTCACTTCAAAGTCAAACAACAGCTGGCGGACGCCAAGCTCAAAGCACAGCTGACGCTGGCGGGCTACAACCACGTCACGCAAGTCGTCAGCCCAGGCGAGTACGCCGTGCGCGGTGGACTCATTGATCTTTTCCCAATGGGCTCGCCCATGCCTTATCGGGTCGATTTGTTTGATGACGTCATCGACTCCATCCGCAGTTTTGACCCCGACTCCCAGCGCAGCCTGTACCCCGTGCCCGAGCTTCGACTTTTGCCAGGACGCGAGTTTCCGCTAGACGAAGCGGCGCAGTTGATGTTTCGCAGCCGCTGGCGCGAACTCTTAGAGGGCGACCCAACCAAAAGTCGCATCTACAAAGAAATGGGAAACGGCATTACCACGGCGGGCATCGAGTACTACTTGCCGCTATTTTTTGAGCACACCGCTACCGTATTTGACTACGTGGGCGAGGCGGCTACTTTGGTGCTGCACGGCGATTTAGAGACACCGCTTGCGCAGTTTTGGCGCGACACCAGCGAGCGCTACCGCATTTTGCGCAACGACCCCGATCGCCCCGCTCTCGCGCCCGAGCATTTGTTTTTGCCTGTCGATGCATTTTTTGCTGAAACAAAAAAGTATGCGGCGCTGACGCTAAAGCCCCTGGCCGTTCGCCCTGTGCCTGTCCAAGGGCAAAGTGCGGACGGGACTTCGACAAGCGCAGTGCGAATGGACTTTATGACTGGTTTGCCTAATCTCGCCGTCAATCGCGCAGCAGATGAGCCACTGGCTAATTTGAAGGCGCATTTGCGCTCTAGCCCGCATCGACTGTTGCTGATTGCCGAGAGCCTAGGGCGGCAAGAATCGTTACTCGATTTTTTACGCGCCTCGCATATCGAGCCCGTGGGTTTTGAGTCGCTGGCGGAGTTTGCCTCCAGCAGCGAAAAAATCGGTATCGCACCCGCCACGCTGCACGCAGGCTTTGCCTGGAACGAAGCGCAAATCGACTTTGTCACGGAGACGGAACTTTTTTCCAGCAGCCCCATACAGCGGCGCGGCAAACGCGGACAAGAAAAAACGACGGACTTGGACGCGCTCATTAAAGACCTTGCCGAACTCAGCATTGGCGACCCCGTGGTGCACGCCGCGCACGGCATTGGACGTTATCGCGGCTTAGTGCATCTGGATTTAGGACTTGCCGCAACCGATAAAGACGACCCCAACAACAAGCAAGAATTTTTACATTTGGAGTACGCCAATCAAGCGGTGCTCTACGTGCCCGTGGCTGCGCTACACCTGATTAGCCGCTACACAGGGGTCAGTCCTGACGAAGCGCCCCTGCATCGGCTTGGCTCTGATCAATGGAGTAAAGCCAAGCGAAAAGCGGCCAGCCAAGTGCGCGACAGCGCCGCCGAGCTGCTCAACATCTATGCTAGGCGTGCCGCGCGCGAGGGTTTTGCTTTTCGTCTATCCATGCACGACTACGAAATTTTTGCCAATGACTTTGGCTTTGAAGAAACGCCCGATCAAAAAGCCGCCATTCATGCGGTCGTGCAAGACATGATCTCGCCGCGTCCAATGGACAGGCTGGTGTGCGGAGACGTTGGGTTTGGAAAAACCGAAGTCGCTCTGCGCGCCGCCTTTATTGCCGTATTAGGTGGCAAGCAAGTGGCCATACTTGCGCCTACCACACTGCTAGCCGAGCAGCATTACCAAACGCTGGTCGATCGTTTTGCCAAATGGCCAATTCGAATTGCTGAAATGTCACGCTTTCGCAGCAGCAAAGAAATCACTGCCGCGCAACAAGGCATTGCAAACGGCACGCTGGACATTGTGGTGGGAACGCACAAGCTGCTTTCAAAAGATACGCACTTCAAAGACTTGGGCCTTCTCATCATCGACGAGGAGCACCGCTTTGGCGTGCGTCATAAAGAAGCCATGAAATCGCTACGCGCCGAGGTCGATGTGCTTACCCTGACCGCGACGCCAATCCCACGCACGCTGGGCATGGCGCTAGAAGGTCTGCGCGATTTGTCTGTTATTGCGACTGCGCCGCAGCGTCGTCTTGCCATCAAAACCTTTGTGCGCTCGGAGGACAAAAGCGTCATTCGCGAAGCTTTGCTGCGCGAAATCAAACGTGGCGGGCAATGCTACTTTTTGCACAACGATGTGGCCACTATGAGCAATCGCCTTGCGCAACTGACGGAGCTGTTGCCCGAAGCCCGCATCGCTGTGGCTCACGGGCAAATGCCCGAGCGCGAGCTCGAGCGCGTGATGCGTGACTTTGTGGCGCAGCGTTTTAACGTGCTTTTGTGCTCCACCATTATCGAGACGGGTATCGACGTGCCCACCGCCAACACAATCGTGATCAGCCACGCCGACAAGTTTGGACTGGCGCAGCTACACCAGCTGCGCGGACGTGTGGGACGCAGCCATCACCAAGCCTACGCCTATTTGCTTGTGCCCGACATCCAAAGCCTAAGCAAACACGCGCAGCAAAGACTGGACGCCATCCAAGGCATGGAAGAGCTTGGCTCGGGCTTTTACCTTGCCATGCACGATTTAGAGATTCGCGGCGCAGGCGAAGTGCTGGGTGACAACCAAAGCGGCAATATGCTAGAAGTGGGCTTTCAGCTCTACAACGAGATGCTGGCGGAGGCGGTGCGCGCACTCAAAGCAGGCAAAGAACCTGACCTGATGCGCCCGCTGCACGCCACCACCGAGATCAATTTGCACGCACCCGCCTTGTTGCCCAAGGACTATTGCGGCGATGTCCATTTGCGGTTGTCGTTTTATAAAAAACTCGCAACAGCCAAAGACAACGACGCGGTTAGCCGCTTGCTCGAAGAGCTGGTTGACCGATTTGGCAAACTGCCCGAACAGGCACAAGCACTGATAGACACACACCGCCTGCGCGTGCTGTGCGAGCCCTACGGCGTACACAAAATTGACGCAGCGCCCAGCGTCATCATCATCACCTTTAAGCCAAACGCGCCGATAGACCCGCAGAGCATCATCCATTTAATCCAGCGAAACCGCCACATCAAACTGGCGGGCAATGACAAATTACGCATTGAAAAAGCAATGGAGAGCGCCGCCGACCGCGTCCATTTGGTACGCGATGTGCTGCGAGGCTTGCAAATAAAAAGTTAAGGAGCCTCTGCAAAACTCCGTTCACCTTGAGCTTGTCGAAAGGTGGTGCTAGTTAAATCAAGAACTTCGACAGGCTCAGTTCGAACGGAATAGGGTTACGCAGAATAGGGTTACGCAGAGTGCCTTTAAAGGCGACTGGTTAAACTCACTGCATGAGTTTTACTTTTGAAGACCTCCCCTACCAAAAGCAAGCGGTGCAAGCCGTGGTTGATGTGTTTGCGGGTCAGCCAAAACTACGTGCCGATGCGCACGTTTTTACCGATATTTATCCTAATCAGTGCGATCTCAGTCTTAATCAGATTCGCGCCAATTTGCGCAACGTGTTTACGGCGTATGGCGTGCCCGAGCACGCGCAAGCGCTAGAAGTTCTGCCAAACCGCCACCTCGATTTATGCATTGAGATGGAAACAGGCACAGGCAAAACGTTGGTGTATTGGCAGACCATTTGTGCGCTGCACAAAGAGTATGGATTCTCCAAGTTCATCATCCTTGTTCCTTCAGTCGCCATTCGTGCGGGGGTACTTGCCACTTACCAAAGTTTTTGCGCTGCGCTGGAAACACGCTACAGCACCCTACCCGATTGCGTGGAGTACGACTCCGCCAAAATGGACCGCGTTCATCGCTTTGTAACCAGCGCTGAGCCTCAAGTTTTGCTGATGACGTTGCAATCGTTTACGAGTGACGAGCGCATCATCAATATGGCGGGACGCGATAAATCGTTTCGCGGACTGTCCTACTTTGACGCACTCGCGCAGTGCCGCCCTATCGTCATCATGGACGAGCCACAAGAGGGTATGGACACCAACAACGCCAGCAGCCGCCTGATGCAGTTAAACGCCATTGCTATGCTGCGCTACTCCGCCACGCACCGATTGGCACGCAACGTGGTGTATCGCCTCACGCCACAAGCCGCGTACAGCTTAGGTTTGGTTAAAAAAGTTGAAGTACTCACGGTGGCTGAACGCGCAGACGAGGGCACGCACAAAATACAGCTCATGGCGGTTGAGTCGGGCGGCTCAAACACCCAGCCCAAAGCCAAGTTCAAACTGTGGCGTAAAAAAAGCAGCGGGGGCTTCGAGTGGAGGGAAACCAACTGGGTGACGGCGGGCAAGTGCTTGGCAGAGGCATCGGGCAACGCCAGCTATGGCGACTGGACAATTGCACAAATTAGCAAACCGCTGCGCTCACCTGAATGGCGCGTGCAATTCACCAACGGCGTGACCCTACACATCACTGATAGAGCGGGCGATACGGCGGGGCTCTTCCGCTTGCAACTGCGCTACCTCATTCAAACGCATCTAACAAAAAAAGAACGCTTAGGCGCCAAAGGCATCAAGTGCCTATCGCTTATTTTTATTGACCGCGTGGCGAACTACATGAAGCTAGATGGCAGCGATCCGATCATCAAACAACTGTTTGAAGAGGAATACACGGCAGCCACTCAGGCCAATAGTCAACAAACGCAAGCCGTGCAAGGCTACTACTTCGCCACCACGGGCAAAGGCGAGTACACCGATAGCGAGAGCGCTATTGCCAAAAACAAAGAAATCTATAAAACGATTTTGCAAGGCAAAGAGGAGCTACTTAGTTTTGACAATCCGATTGAGTTCATCTTTACCCACACCGCGCTGGGCGTAGGCTGGGACAGCCCCAACGTCTTCAATATCGCGACACTGAATGAGCGAGAAAACGAAGGCCGTATGCGCCAAGAGCTGGGGCGGGGTCTGCGCATCGCCGTGAATCAAACAGGGCAGCGCTGCTATGACGGCTTGGGTACGCTAGAAGGCGAAGAGATCAACTTGCTCACCGTTGTGCCTAACCTCTCGTGGGAGAGCTTTACCAAAACCTACCAAGCGCAAGAAGAAGCCATCCTGGGCGATCGCTTCGATAGCGGCGATTTGTCCCTCAACAAATTCCGCCACTCCCCCAAAGGACAAGCACAAAAAAAGCTAGTCAAGCTACAAAGCAATTTTGCGCAAAACGCCGTGTTCAAAGGCTTTTGGCGACAACTCTCGCGCAAGGTGCAATACAAGGTGGTGGTGAACGAAGAGCAGTTGGTAAGCGAAGCTATTGAAGCTTTGAGAGACTTTGAAGTCCCCGCTTACGTTGCCGATGTTCAACTGCGCCGAATTACCCAAATGGGGGAATATGCCGAGTTGCTTGACAACGTCAACTATGGCAGCGAAACAACACTTTTAGATGCCCATTTTTCACCGCTGGATTGGGTGCAGCAATTGGTTGATCAAACCACGTTATCCCAGCAAGGCGCTATCAAACTATTTAAAAATATCAACGTCGCGCAATTTTTAAACAACCCTCCCCTCTATTTGCAGCACGTGGCGATGGTGGTGCGTAGCAAAGAACACGACATCATGCTGCGCGGCTTGTCCTATGAATTTGACAGCAACGAGACCCCATCGCTCACAGAGATCATCCCGCTACAAGACTTTCAAACCCTGCGCGACACCGTGCCCACGCCCAAGCACGGCGTGTTCGACCATGCTGCGGTAGATAGCGGACGCGAGCGGTTTTTTGCCCAAGACGCCGAAAGCAACCACGGCGGGCAAGTCGTTTGCTTTCTCAAACTACCCGAGGGCTACAAAGTCCCTACGCCGCACGGCAACTACCGACCTGACTTCGGTGTGATCTTGCGGCACGGGCATTTAGGGGTACGCGCAGACGACCAAGACTGCCACTACTTCGTCGTAGAGACCAAGGGCACGGCGAATGCCATTAGCACTCAGTCGCTCACCGAAGACGAAAAATTTAGCATGGCGTGCGCTAAAAAATACTTTCAAACCTTGGCAGGCAATATGCAGGTCTATACCGAGGGGCGAGTCATGTACATCGGCCCCATTGACAACTACCGCACGTTTGAAGCCGAGGCCAAGCACATGATGAGTAAGGAGGCGCAATGACAGCTTCAGTACTATTTAGTAGTCGCTTTAATCGACCTGTCGTGCTGACCAAGCACGCCATTGAGCGTATGAAGGAACGTCAAATATCGCTCGATATGTTGCTTGAGATCATTGACACTGGGGACACTCGCTACAAGGATGAGCGTCATCTTTGGGCTTTTAAGCACATCGCTACTCGCTCAGATAATTTAATTTGTGCAGTCTTGGTTTTAGAGAATGCTGTCGTTGTAAAAACAGTCATGAACAATTTTGTTGATTTGGAAGGATGAACCATGAAAACCACGTACTTTGATGATGACGATATTTTGGTTATGCGTTTTTCCGACAAACCCATTGTCCGCGAGGTCTCGCAGGACTGGAACACCCATTTCAGCTATGCCGATGATGGAACAACCGTTGAGGTTGTGGTGCTGGATGCAAAAACGAATGGTGCAGTTCCCATGCAAGTGATTCACGAGCAAATAGCATGACATCATCCCCCTTCACTAGCCCCGACCTAGCCGCCGAGCGCCTAATAGCCCTCAAAGCGCATCTGCCCGAAATTTTTACGGCAGACGGGAAAATTGACCTGCAAGCCTTGGCCAGCGTAGACGGCATCGAGCCACTGCGTGAGCACTACCGCTTTGAATGGAGCGGGAAAACGGCGGCAAGGCGCATGGCGTATAGCCCTGCGAGTAGCACACTGACATTTTTGAAAGATAAAAGCGTGAACACAGAGCACGCAAAAGGCAACGCCATCATCGAGGGCGAAAACCTAGAAGTTTTGAAGCTATTGCTCGCCGCCTACCGCAGACAAGTCAAGTGCATCTACATCGACCCGCCCTACAACACGGGCAACGACTTCGTCTATGACGACGACTACCGCGAAGGCCGCGCGCCCTACTGGCAGCAAACAGGGCAAGTAGAGGGCGGTGTGCGCATCGACAGCAACACCGAGACGGACGGACGCTATCACAGCAACTGGCTGAGCATGATCTACCCGCGCCTCATCGTGGCGCGTGAACTGCTACGCGACGACGGCGTGATTTTTGTCTCGATAGACGACAACGAAGTGCATAACCTGCGCAAGGTGATGGATGAGGTGTTTGGGGAAGAGAATTTCTTCAGCCAAATTCCTTGGCAATCTCGCACCTCGGTTCAAAACGATACGGACTTTAGCGACCAACACGAGTACATCATTGCTTATGCACGGCAGCGGCGTGGGGAAAACAAACGTTTGAAAGAAAGTAACGCGACTGTGTGGCACAGTGATCTTAGCTTTGCGGCTTATCCCAATCCTTTAGATGAGTCGCGTTTTGATAACCCAGATGACGATCCTCGCGGTAAGTGGAAAGCTGATCCGTTCGATGCGCCTAACGTTCGTATCAATTTAACGTACGCCATTAAAAATCCAAATACAGGCGATGAATACTGGCCGCCTGATGGACGGTGCTGGCGAACTGAAAAAGAAAAGTACGAAGCACTATTGGCTGACAAGCGCATCGTGTTTGGCAAAACAGGCGAAAGCCGACCGCAACTCAAAGTTTTTTATGAAGAGAAAAAAGATTACGGTGAAGTTCCCACATCATGGTTTGATGGTGATGCTTATGGCACATCTACTAATGGAACAAAAGAAGTGCAAGCTGTATTTGATGGCAACAGTCCATTTTCATTTCCCAAGCCTATTTCGCTTATCCAAAATTTACTAGCCCTTGCAACACGTGACAACGACCTCATCCTCGACTTCTTCGGCGGCAGCGGCAGCACGGCGCAGGCTGTGCTTGAGTTGAATAAGGCTGATGGCGGAAACCGCAAGTTCATTCTTGTGCAATTGCCTGAGCTGACGGACGAAAAGAGCGAGGCATTTAAGGCAGGTTACAAAAAGATTTCTGACATCACGATGGAGCGCGTTAAGCGCGTGATTAACGGCTACGGCAAGAAAGCTGATACGCTGGCAGGTCATTCTGGTTGTGGCTTTGCAGCCTATCGTCTCTCGCGTAGTCACTTTCCGCGCCAAGACTGGGCGCCTGACCCGAAAGCGGGGCAGGACGCGAACGCTGCTGCTTTTGATGCTTGGATTGCCAAATATGAAAATGCGCTTTATATGCAAGCCACGCCAAGCGGCGTGCTGGACGAGGTTTTACTGAAGTGCGGTTTTGATTTGGCGCGGCGCATTGAGGCGGATGCAAACGCGCCGCAAACTGTTTGGCAGGTGTGGCGTAGTGCGGATAGCACTGCTGATGCCCTTCGACAGGCTCAGGGCGAACGGGGCGAACGGGGCGAACGGGGCGAACGGAGGGGTGGGACTACCGAAGCAGTGCTCATGATGGATGCCCCGCCTCGCGCATTGCTGTGTCTGGAGACTCCCGTTAGCAGCGAGACGGTGGATTATTTGGTAAGTAGGGCAGATGCTTGCAAAGAAAACGGTACACGACTTATCGTTTTAGCGGCTGCGCTGGACGCAACCGCAAAATGGAATTTGCGCCACGCATTTGAGAAGTTAGTGACGGTGTTTTAAGGCGGCTTAGCAACGAACGGCTAGAGGAGACTGGTTAGAATAGAGCAATTTTTTTTGAAAGCGTTGGCGTGAATTTTTTAATTGAAAACTGGCAGCTTGTGTTGATTGCAGTGACTTCGGGCGGCCTGCTCATCTGGCCAGTTATGACCGCAAACACCAAAGGACTCACCCCGCAAGACGCGGTGCAGCTAATGAACCGCGAACGTGGCGTATTGATTGATGTGAGCAATGCCGATGAGTTTTTAGCCGCGCACGCCAAGCCCGCAAAAAATATTCCTCTACCCGAGCTGGAGGTCAAATTAGCGGCCGCTGTCAAGAAAAAAGACACGCCCATTATTTTTATTTGTCCGCTAGGCAAGCGCTCGGCAGCTGCCGCCGAGCTCGCAACAAAAATGGGCTACACCGCCGTGCACAATTTAACGGATGGACTAAAAGCGTGGCGGGATGCAAATCTGCCTATCGACAAAGCCTAAAGAGTCATGCAAGCCGTCACGATGTACACAACAGCGGTATGCCCTTTTTGCATACGCGCTAAGCAGTTGCTCAAGTCTAGGGGCGTGGAGCAGATCACCGAGATTCGCATCGACGCCAATCCTGATGCCCGCCTTGACATGATGAACGCCACAGGGCGACGCACAGTTCCGCAAATCTACATTGGCGCAACCCACGTGGGCGGATGCGATGACCTCGTGGCACTCGACACCGCAGGCAAACTGATCCCTTTGCTGAACACCTAGCATTTTTAACACCTACTTCACTTTTTATTGAAAGCACTTAATGGCAACTGATACCACCAACCAAGAACCCCAAGTTTTGATGCAACGGATGTATTTGAAAGAAATTTCACTTGAGCAACCCAATGCGCCGCTTATTTATCTGGAAACGGAGATGCCCGCGCTCGATGTGCAACTGAGCATTGAAAATGCAGCCATAGAAGATCGACTGTTCGAAGTCAGCGTCGTTGCTCATGTTCACACCAAGCTCAAAGATAAAACGGTTTTTTTAGTGGAAGCCAAGCAATCCGCCGTTTTTGAAATTCGCAATATCCCAGAAGAACAAATACCTGCGATCCTTGCCATTACGTGCCCACAACTTATTTATCCGTATTTACGCAGCAATGTGGCAGACGTTATCAGCCGCACGGGGCTTCCCTCCGTTCATTTGTCCGAGGTGAACTTTCAAGCGCTGTACGAGCAGCAACTGCAAGCGAACGCAGCCGCATTGACTAAAGCCTAAAACTTAAGGAGCCTCTGCAAAACTCCGTTCACCTTGAGCTTGTCGAAAGGTCGTTCTAATCAAATCAAGGACTTCGACAGGCTCAGTCCGAACGGAATAGGGTTATGCAGAATGTCCTTAAAGCCTAAAAAACTTTAAATTGGCAGCGCGGCTTGCTCGGCCGCATCCACGGGCGAGTAGGCAAGGCGCACATAAATTGGGGCAAAAGCCTCGGCTTGCGTGACTTCAATTAAAGCTTCACGCGACAGCTCCAGCATGGCCACAAAGGTCACGACCAAAACGGGAACTCCTTTTTGTGGGTCAAACAGACTTTCAAACGGCGCAAATGCACGGCCGCTTTGCAGTTGCTCGGTGAGTTGGCGCAGCAAATGGCTCATGTACTCGCGCACCGACAGCGCTTCGCGCGAAATGCGGTGATGTGACACCAGCTTGGCGCGGTGCACCAAGTCCGCCCACGCCGCGCGTAGATCCAGCGTATTGACCTCGGGCCAGCGCGGCGCAAGCGACTGCTCAATCATTACTTGGACGCGCATAAAGTCGCGTCCAATTTGTGGCAAGTCGTTGATCTGCGCCGCTTGCAGCTTAGTTTGCTCGTAAGCCAGCAAACGGCGCGTGAGCTCGGCGCGCGGGTCTTCTCCTTCCGCTCCATCGGCGGTCGGTTTGGGTGGAAGCAGCATCCGTGATTTGATTTCTATCAGCATGGCTGCCATCAGCAAATACTCGGCAGCAAGCTCTAAGTTGTGGCTGCGGATTTCTTCAACGTAACCCAAATACTGCTTAGTCAGCGCCGCCATTGGAATATCAAGAATGTTGAAGTTTTGCTTGCGAATTAAATACAGCAATAAATCCAGCGGCCCCTCAAACGTTTCTAAAAAAACTTCCAGCGCATCAGGTGGAATGTAGAGGTCGTTTGGCATGGCAAACAGTGGCTCGCCATAGAGCTTTGCCACCGCCACGTGATCAACCACCATTGGCAAGTCGTTTTGCACGGCTTGACGTCTTTCGCCTTAGGCGGCGTACACGTAGGGTTTTTGCGGGACGCGCCCAGTCGCCATGTCCGCGGCTGTTGCGCGATTGATTGTTTTATCCCACAGCAATGCTCGTCCTTCGCGCTGGGCTTTTTCAAGCTGAGGGTTTTGAATCTTGAGCGACTCGATGAACTGAGTAGCTTCGGATTGGTAATCGGGGCGGCGAAAAATGTTCATAGTGAGTCCGTCAAAGAGTGCTCCATTTTACCCAGCGCTATTTAACGGATCCGCATTCCCGCTTGCGCGCCCTGCACGGGATCGAGCACGTAAATGCCAGGCTCAGTTTTTTCATCAGCGTGGCTGGCGGCGAGCACCATGCCCTCGCTCACGCCAAACTTCATCTTGCGTGGGGCCAAGTTGGCCACCATCACGGTGTGCTTGCCAATCAGGTCGGCGGGCTTGTAGCAACTAGCAATGCCGCTAAAGACGTTTCGAGTTTTACCTTCGCCCACATCCAGCGTGAGACGCAGCAGCTTGACCGAGCCTTCCACGGCTTCGCAGTTGACGATTTGGGCGATGCGCAAATCGACTTTGGCAAAGTCGTCAATGCTGATGGTGGGGGCGATTTCTTCACCGCCTGGGGTGACTTTTTCTTCCACCACGGCTGGCGGCTCAAACAGGGCTTCGAGTTGTTCGGGGGTGACGCGTTGCATGAGGTGCTGGTAAGGCTGAATGTGGGTCACGTTGCCAGTGGCGTTCCAGTTTTGCATGCTGGTGCCGGTGAAGGCTTCCACCGCTTGCGCGAGGGAGGGCAACACAGGCGCCAAGTAACGGCTCAGCCCGGCAAACGCATTGATGAGCAGCGAGCACACTTGGTGCAGGGCTTCGTTGTTGGCCGCGTCTTTGGCCAAATCCCAAGGCTTGTGCTGATCAACGTATGCGTTGACCTTGTCGGCCAGCAGCATGATTTCGCGAGCGGCTTTGCCGTACTCGCGGGCGTCGTAGGCGTTTGCGATGCTGCCCTTGGCGGCGTGAATGTCGCTCAACAACGCAGTGCCTTGCTCGTCAAAGCTTTGCGTGAGCTTGCCCTCAAAGCGCTTAGTCAAGAAACCAGCCGCACGCGACGCGATGTTGACAAACTTGCCAATCAAATCGCTGTTCACGCGCAGCATGAAGTCTTCGGCATTGAAGTCCACATCTTCGTTGCGGTTGTTGAGCTTGGTGGCCAAGTAGTAGCGCAGCCACTCGGGGTTCATGCCGAGGCTGAGGTACTTGAGCGGGTCTAGGCCCGTGCCACGGCTCTTGCTCATTTTTTCGCCGTTGTTCACCGTGAGGAAGCCGTGCACAAACACGTTGCTGGGCGCTTTGCGTCCGCTGAAGTGCAGCATGGCAGGCCAAAACAGCGTGTGGAAGGTGACGATGTCTTTGCCGATGAAGTGGTATTGCTCCAGCTTGTCGTTGACCATGTAGGCGTCGTAGCTTTCGCCACGCTTGTCGAGCAAGTTTTTCAAGGAAGCCAAGTAGCCCACAGGCGCGTCGAGCCATACATAAAAGTACTTGCCTGGTGCATCTGGAATTTCGATGCCAAAGTAAGGCGCATCGCGCGAAATGTCCCAGTCGCCCAAGCCTTCGCTGGTGCTGCCATCGGGGTTGGTGCGCACGGTGAACCACTCTTTGACCTTGTTGGCCACTTCGGGTTGCAGCTTGCCGTCTTGCGTCCACTCTTCTAAGAACGCCACGCAGCGTGGGTCAGACAGCTTGAAGAAGAAATGCTCCGAGCTTTTCAGCTCAGGCTTGGCACCCGACAAGGCCGAGAACGGGTTGATCAGGTCGGTGGGGGCGTAGACCGCGCCGCACACCTCGCAGTTGTCGCCGTACTGGTCGTGGGCGTGGCACTTGGGGCACTCGCCTTTGATGAAGCGGTCGGGCAAAAACATGTTCTTCTCGGGGTCGAAAAACTGGTCAATCGTGCGCCGCTCAATCAGCGAGCCACCTTCAGATTCAGGGATGTCGCGCAAGTCACGGTAAATCTGCTGGGCCAGTGCGTGGTTCTCGGGCGCGTCGGTGCTGTGCCAGTTGTCAAACTGGATGTGAAAGCCATCCAAATACGGCTTGCGGCCTGCGGCGATGCCCGCCACAAACTGCTGCGGGGTGATGCCTGCCTTCTCGGCCGCAATCATGATGGGCGCGCCGTGCGTGTCGTCCGCGCCCACAAAGTCAACCCTGTGACCCTGCATTCGTTGGAAACGCACCCAGATATCGGCCTGGATGTACTCCATGATGTGGCCGATGTGGAAATTGCCGTTGGCATACGGCAAGGCGGTGGTGACAAAGAGTTTGCGATTGGGTAGGTGTTCAGATGTAGACATTTGTCCTATTTTAGAAGCCTCACGCTGCCGCGAACGATACACTTAGGCACTATGCAACATTTATCTGAAGACACCCTACTCCAAGCCCTTGCTACCGTCATCGACCCCCGCACGGGAAAAGATTTTGTAAGCACCCGCCAAATTAAAAATCTGACGGTGACTGAGGGGCGTGTCTCCTTGCTCGTCGAACTAGGCTACCCAGCTAAAAGCGAGCACGCCGCACTGTCCCAAGCCTTTAGCGCTGCCGCAAAAAATATTGCAGGCGCGGCGGATGTGGACGTGACGCTGACCACGCGTGTGGTGGCTCATGCAGTCAAACAAGGGGTTGCGCTGCTGCCGAAGGTTAAAAACATTCTTGCGGTTGCCTCGGGCAAAGGGGGAGTGGGCAAAAGCACCACAGCCGCCAATTTGGCGCTGGCACTGGCTGCCGAGGGCGCATCGGTAGGCATTTTGGATGCGGATATTTATGGGCCCTCGCAACCCATGATGATGGGACTTGAGGGTCGCCCCGATACCTTGGACGGCAAAACCATGTTGCCCATGAAAAATTACGGCGTCGAAGTAATGTCGATTGGTTTTTTGATTTCCGAGGACGAAGCCCTGATTTGGCGCGGCCCTATGGCAACGCAGGCACTAGAGCAATTGCTGCGTCAAACTAATTGGGGCGATTTAGATTACCTCATCGTCGATATGCCACCAGGCACGGGCGATATTGCGCTCACCTTGTCGCAGCGCGTGCCTATGACGGGCGCAGTCATCGTTACCACACCACAAGACATTGCCCTGCTCGACGCCAAGAGAGCGGTCAAGATGTTTGAAAAAGTGGGCGTGCCGATTTTGGGCGTGGTGGAGAACATGGCCGTTCATGTGTGCAGCCAATGCGGGCACACCGAGCATATTTTTGGCGCGGACGGTGGCAAGACCATGGCAACAAATTTCGGCATTGGCTACTTAGGCGCATTGCCACTCGATATTCAAATCAGACTAGAAGCCGACCGTGGCGAGCCCACGGTGGTTGCCGACCCCAGCGGCGCAGTCGCGCAGATGTATCGTGCCATCGCCATTGCAGTTGCCAGCAAAATTGCAACACAGGCAAAAGATTTTTCCAGCAAATTTCCCACAATTAGCATCTCCAAAGAGACATGAAATCCCCCGCGCAGGCCGCAGGCGAAGTCCGAATCATTGGCGGTCAATGGAAGCGCAGTCCGCTCACCGTTGCAAGCAAAGACGGGCTGCGTCCCACGCCAAACCGCGTGCGCGAGACGCTGTTTAATTGGCTGGGACAAGACCTGACGGGAACTGTGTGCGTGGACGCCTTTGCAGGCACGGGTGCATTAGGTTTTGAAGCCGCATCACGCGGCGCCGCATCGTGCCTGCTGTACGAGCAAGACGCGGCGCTTTGCCAATTGCTTGGCAAAACACGGGACAAGTTGTCGGCGCAAAGCGTGCATATCCAACAGGGAGACGCCATCAGCAGCTTATCGCGCCTTGCCGCGCAAAGCGCGGACGTGGTGTTTATCGATCCACCGTTTGACTCCGATTTATTTCTTCCCGCGCTAAAAGCTGCCGCGCGCATCATCAAGCCAAGTGGTTTTGTGTACTTAGAATCACGCCGCGTGTGGAGCTCCGTCGAGTTGAGCACCGTAGGACTTTGCGTTTGGCGTCAAGGCAAAGCGGGCATGGTCTGCTATCACTTATTGCAAAAAGGATAATGCCGTTATGAGCAAAAAAATCGCCGTTTACAGTGGCACGTTCGACCCCATCACACTCGGGCATTTGGACGTAATTACACGTGCAGCCAAGCTGTTTGATACGCTCATCGTTGCGGTAGCCGTCGCGCATCACAAAAAAACTCTGTTCCCGCTCGCCGAGCGCTTGGCACACGTGCGCCAAGCGTATACCGATTCTGCCAACATTCAGGTGCAGTCTTTTGATGGGCTTATTGTGGACTTTTGCAAAACGCACGATGCCAACGCCATTGTGCGCGGCGTTCGCAACAACAGTGATTTGGACTACGAGGCGCAAATGGCAGCCATGAACCAAAAAATGCTTCCCAGCGTCGAGACCGTTTTTTTATTGCCCACGCCAAACGTGCAATGCATTAGCTCGACACTGGTGCGCGAAATTGCCAAACTAGGCGGCGATGTGTCGCAGATGGTGAGCTCCCATGTGCTGGCAGCGCTTAAAGCTGCGAACTAGAGCTGCAAACGACACATCATGGCGCTTTTGATTACCGATGCCTGCATCAACTGCGATGTCTGCGAACCCGAATGTCCCAACGAGGCCATTTTTTTGGGTGCGGAAATTTATCAAATCGACCCACACAAATGCACGGAGTGCGTAGGTCATTTCGACGAGCCGCAGTGTGTGCAAGTCTGCCCCATTGCGTGCATACCGCTGCATCCCGATTTTGTGGAGTCAAAAGAGACGCTGCTTGCCAAGTACCACAAGCTCACCCGCGTCCAAAGCGCGCCTAGCGCCGCCTAACGCCGCTTGAGCACGTGGATAAAGGCATGGCCTTCGGTTCGCTGCTCTAACAATTCATGTCCTGTTTGTTTGGCAAAGGCGGCGAAATCGCGCACCGACCCTGTGTCCGTCGCCGTGACGCGCAGCACTTGTCCACTTGTCATTTCGCTTAAGGCTTTTTTCGCTTTCAAAATCGGTAACGGGCAATTTAAACCACTCGTGTCTAGTTCTTTGTCGATATTCATTTTTATGCGTTGGCTTTTCGAAGATCGGGCAATTCTACAAACTGCGGCGTCATGCCTTTGGACATCAACCAGTCGGCAAGTGCAAAGCCCGTTCCAGTTCGCCAGCATTTGAGGTCTTTAGGTGCGAATAGTTTGTAGTCCACCAACTCGGGGGAGAGTTTGACTTCGCCGCTTGCAATGACGTGGTAGGCAATGATGACTTGGTTGAGCCGTAAAAATTCGTATGCGCCAATTAAAGTCAATGCGCTCACATCCAAATTGGTTTCTTCTTTCACTTCGCGTGCAACGCCCTCTTTGGGTGATTCACCCGCCTCCATAAAACCCGTAATGAGTGCAAAAAATTTGCCCGACCACGCGGCATTGCGTGCCAGCAAAATTTCTCCCGTGCCTGCTATCTCAACTACGGCCGCCAAAACGGGAGTGGGGTTATTCCAGTGCACAAAGCCGCAGGCCACGCCGTCATGCACCGCAGCACAGCGTAGGCGCGATTTAGGGCCGCCATCTTCTAGCTCGCTCACCCACGCCAAAGGCGCGGTACATTGGGGACAAAATTTAAATTGTGCAGGCGCAGTCATGCCAGCATTGTATGAAGGCTGGTCCGCAGGTCGTTTGCCCATGTCCGCCTGTTGCGCAGCTCGCCGCGCTGCGGTGCACCAAACTGCACGGTGACGGTTATACGCTCGGCACTGAGAGTGCGCCAAACCGATTGCAATAGCGTGTCGTCGCCTACAAAACAAGGCGCAAAACTTTGCTGACCGCTAACGCTGTCCCGATAACGAATGGCCACAGGCTGCACAAAACTATCGGCATCAATGGCGCTTTGAATTAAATTGTGATGAAAGGGTAAGAGTTCTCGCCCCTCGCCTGTTGTGCCTTCAGGAAACACGGCCACCAAATCACCCGCCAGAAGTTTTTGAGTCACTGTTTGCACGACGCGGTACGCGTCTTTACGGCTGGCGCGCTCTACAAATATCATTCCGGACTGCGCAGTTAAGTGACCAATCAAGGGCCAAGCTTTGATTTCGTTTTTTGCCACAAAGCGGCAATAGTGCGCGGCGTGCATTGCCAGGTTATCCAGCCACGACACGTGATTTGCCACCAAAAGTCCGCTTGACATGGGTTCGCCCAAAATGCAAAGCTGTACGCCCAAAATGTTGACAAGCTCGGCTGACCATTGCTGCACACACTTTGCTTTTTGCTCATTCGAGAGCTTGGCAAAGCGTGTTTGAATAATCCAATAGCCTCGCAGTAGGTGGAGAACGGCTTTGCAAAGCCTAAACGCTGCCTTCATACGCCAAATGTCCGTTGACCACCGTGGCTTTGACTTTGCCCACCATTTCAAAACCCGAGAAAGGAGTGTGCTTGCCTTGGCTCAGCAAGTTGTTTGCCGAAACTCGCCAAAGCGCATGGGGGTCAAATACCACCACGTCGGCTTGCCCATGCAGGCTGAGGTGTCCGATGCTGCTTTTGCCCAGCACCTTGGCAGCGCGGGAGGATACCGCAGCCAGCGCGTCGGATGCGGTGATGCCTGTATCGGATGCAAAGCGCAGCGTGAGGTTTAGCAGCAACTCTAGTCCTGTTGCGCCAACTTCGGCCTGTGAAAACGGCAGCGCTTTGCCGTCTTCGCTGACGGGCGTGTGGTCGGAGACGATGGCATCAATCGTGCCATCTTGTACAGCGGCGCGAAGCGCATCGCGATCGCGTGCTTGGCGCAGTGGCGGAGACAGGCGCATTCGGCTATCAAAGTAGCCGATGTCGCTATCGACAAGAAATAGGGAATTTATGCTCACGTCTGCTGTAACGGGTAAGCCCTCGGCTTTGGCGGCTTTGAGCAAAGCAACTCCCGCGCTTGAGCTGATGCGCTGCAAATGCACCCTTGCAGCGGTATCGCGCACCAAATCGAAAATGGTGTGCAAGGCAATCGTTTCGGCGCTGGCAGGAATGCCAGACAAGCCCAGCCGCGTCGCATACGCGCCTTTGGCGGCGTGTCCCTTTCCTAGCCACGCGTCTTGCGGGCGCAGCCACGCGGTAAGCCCGTAAGTCGCCGCGTATTGCAAGGCGCGCTGCAAGGTTTGCGTGTTGACAATAGGATGCTCGGCTTGACCAAATCCTACGCAGCCTGCATCGGCAAGCTCCAGCATGGCGGTCAGCGATTCACCTTTGAGTCCCCTTGTCATCGCACCCAGCGGAAACACGCGCGCTGCGTGACGCTTTTGGGCGCGGAACTTGAGCATTTCCACCAAGCCTGGCTCATCCAGCACGGGTGAGGTATCGGGTGGGCACACCACCGAGGTGACGCCGCCCGCCCCTGCTGCGGCTAATTCGGACTGCAACAAGTTGGCGTGTTCGCCGCCAGGCTCGCCAAGCCTCGCATTTAAATCCACCAAGCCCGGAATAACCCAGCAACCCTTGGCGTTAATCACTTTGTCGGCTGCAAAGTCGCCCTGAAAACCTTGGGGCGCCTCGCCTAGCAGGGTTATGCGCCCGCTTGCCACGGCCACATCGCCCACCTTGTCTAAGCCGCTTTGCGGGTCGATGATGCGCGCACCTTGAATCAAAATTTTCATGCGGCATCTCCTTCGTTTTGCGACACGATGCTCATGACCGCCAT
Source organism: Burkholderiaceae bacterium (assembly GCA_031538565.1). Lineage (GTDB taxonomy): Bacteria > Pseudomonadota > Gammaproteobacteria > Burkholderiales > Burkholderiaceae_C > JASGCK01. The sequence continues at coordinate 13,528 of JAVKLS010000042.1, read as the reverse complement.
ACGCACCGCAATGCCAAATCCAACTTGCGGCAAGATGACGCTTTGCGCACCATCCACCACGGCCGAATCAATTTCCACGCCTCGGTTAATGGGGCCTGGGTGCATTACGATGGCGTCAGGTTTGGCCCATTGCAGTTTTTCTTGCGTCAGTCCATAGCTTTTAAAGTACTCGTGGCTACTGGGTAGCAAAGCGCCCGTCATGCGCTCGTTTTGCAAACGCAGCATGATGACCACATCCGCCCCCGTAATGCCGTCTATCAAACTGTGGCAAACCCGCACGCCCAGCGCCGCCATATCGGATGGCACAAGGGTTTTAGGCCCCACCACGCGAACCTCCGCGCAGCCCAGTGTGGTCAGCGCGTGAATATCACTGCGCGCTACGCGCGAATGCAGCACATCGCCCACGATGGCCACGGTGAGATTGGCAAAGTCTTTTTTGTAATGCCGAATCGTCAGCACATCGAGTAAGCCCTGCGTCGGGTGCGCATGGCGACCATCGCCTGCGTTGATTACGTGAATGTGCGGAGGTAACTGCTGGGCTATCAAATAGGGCGCACCCGACTCGCTGTGCCTGACCACAAATAGATCGGCCGCCATTGCGGATAAGTTGGAGATGGTATCTAACAAGCTCTCGCCCTTGGATGCGGATGATCGGGAAATATCCAAGTTCATGACGTCTGCGGAGAGCCGCGTCGCAGCAATTTCAAACGTGGTGCGCGTGCGCGTGGAGTTTTCAAAAAACAAATTGAAAACAGTTTTTCCGCGCAGCAGCGGGAGTTTTTTGACCTCGCGCTCGTTGATGCTGGCAAAGTCCGCCGCCGTGTCCAAAATATGGGTGAGTATGTCTTTGGATAGACCTTCGGTAGAGAGCAAATGAACCAGCTCGCCGTTTTTATTGAGTTGCGGATTTTTCATGTGATATCAAACGCAAATGTGCCGCCCTCAGTTTTGGACAGCCGAATGGATTGCTCGGGTGGCAGTTGCGCTTTGGTCGCGGCAAAATTGGCAAGCAGCGGTAACTCACGCCCGCCTCGATCAATTAGTACCGCAAGGCGTACGCTGGCAGGACGCCCGTAATCAAATAGTTCGTTCAGCACAGCGCGGATGGTGCGCCCCGTGTAGAGCACATCGTCGAGTAATACGATGTGCGCGCCCGTCACGTCAAACGGAAGATCAGTCGTCTCGGTGCGAATCGCGGCGGATTTACGCCCACGGCGCAGATGATCGTCGCGATGCATCGATGAAGAAATGATGCCAATTTTGTCCAACCCCCAATCGTGCTGCATGCGCTGGACAATCCATGCGCCGCCTGACGCCACACCGACCCACTGGGTGCTTGCGCAGCGCCAGGGTTCAACGCCAGAGATCAAATCGGCGTACAGAATTTCGGCACTTGCAAGTGATGTTTGTGGTAATGCCCCCAGCATTGTTGTCATGGCAAGCCTCTCATGTATTGCTCCAAAATCACGCACGCGGAGAGTGCGTCAATCTTTTTTTCAGCTTTATTGTTTGCTTTGTGACCAGCGCGCCGATTATCGGTGTTTTGCCAGCCGTAGTCCGCCAGCGCCTCAGTTGTGCTGTAGCGCTCATCCACTTCGTGCACGGCAAGTCCTGTCCAATCGCGCAATTGCTGGGCAAACGCTTTAGCCAGTTGCGTGTTTTTGTGCGGCGCGCCATCGGGGTGGTAGGGTACCCCCGTCACCAGCGCGGCGGGACGCCACTCGCGCACCAGTTTGGTAATGGCTTGGCGCCTTGCATCGCCTTGCTCGGTCAGCGTAGTGACGCTTTGTGCCGAGTGCAGCAAGCTGTTACCGCTGGCTACGCCAATACGCAAACGCCCCCAGTCAAACCCTAAAAATGCCTGCACAGCTGCGCTCATGCTTATGCACGTCCCATGTCGCGGCTCAGCATGATCTCATCGATGCCCAGCAATGCCAATGCTGCCGGGTAGCGCTGGGGGACGGGCGTGTCAAAAATAATTTTATGTACGGCAGGCGCGGTGAGCCACGCGTTACGCATGAGCTCCTCTTCTAACTGACCGGCTTTCCAGCCTGCGTAGCCCAGGGACATCAGCACTTTTTGCGGACCTGCACCACTGGCAAGTGCATCAAGCACATCGTGCGAAGTCGTCATTTCAAGCCCGCCAGGAATCGCCAAGGTGGCGGCATAAAAAGACGCTTGCGTTTGTGTTTGCAAGCCGCCAAGCCCAACCTCGGCCACCTGCTGGGCTTCGTGCAGTACGAAGCCTCGGTCGGTGTGCAGCGGCCCGCCTTGAAAGACTGGAGCTTGGCGCAAATCATGACGCCCGAGCGATAAATCCATGCGCTCAAACATATGCTGAATCGTATCTTCGCTGGGGTGATTGATGACTAACCCCGCCGCCCCGTTTTTGTCATGCGCAAAAATAAAAACCACGCTTCTTTCAAAACCATCGGCTACCACGCTTGGCATGGCGATGAGAAAGTGGTTAGTCAGGTCAAGCATTTACGGCATAGTGGGCGCAATTAACGCTTGACAGAGCTAGGCACGGCGCGGTGCGATGCGCCTGTAAACAATTGGCGGGGACGTCCAATTTTGTACTCAGGATCGCTAATCATTTCGTTCAACTGCGCAATCCAGCCTACCGAGCGAGCGAGCGCAAAAATGCCCGTAAACAACGACACGGGGATACCAATTGCACGCTGCACAATGCCCGAGTAGTAATCCACATTGGGATAGAGTTTACGCGAGACAAAGTAGTCGTCTTCTAATGCAATTTTTTCTACCGCTTGCGCCAATTGCAAAATTGGGTCGCTCTCTACGCCCAGCGCAGCAAAGACTTCTTTGCAAGTCTCTTGCATGAGCTTGGCACGGGGGTCGAAATTTTTGTACACGCGGTGACCAAAACCCATGAGCTTCAAACCAGAGTTTTTGTCTTTCACTTTTTCCATAAACTCGGCCACGTAGGACAGTCCGCCTTTGGCTTGAATGTCTTCCAGCATTTGCAAGCAAGCCTCATTTGCGCCGCCGTGTGCGGGCCCCCACAGGCAAGCAACGCCCGCAGCAATGGCCGCAAATGGATTTGTACCCGAAGAGCCGCACAGGCGGACGGTCGAAGTCGATGCATTTTGCTCGTGGTCGGCGTGCAGCGTAAAAATGCGATCCATTGCCCGCTCGAGCACGGGGTTGACTTTGTACTCTTCGCACGGCGTTGCAAACATCATGTGTAAAAAGTTACCCGCATAGGACAAATGATTTTTAGGATATACAAAGGGCTGGCCAATGCTGTATTTGTAGGCCATCGCCACCAAGGTGGGCATTTTGGCGATCAAGCGAATGGCGGAAATTTCTCGGTGCTCGGCATTGTTGATGTCGGTGCTGTCGTGATAAAAGGCCGACATCGCACCAACAAGTCCCGTCAAAATAGCCATCGGATGCGCGTCGCGGCGGAAGCCACGCAAGAAAAATTGCATTTGCTCATTCACCATCGTGTGCCGACTCACTAGCTTATGGAAGTCTTTGCGCTGCACATCGGTTGGAAGCTCTGAACGCAGCAGTAAGTAGCAAGTATCTAAAAAATCACAGTTTTGCGCGATTTGCTCGATGGGGTAACCACGGTACAACAGTTCGCCTTTGTCGCCGTCAATGTAAGTGATGGCGGATTGGCAAGCAGCCGTTGACAAAAAACCTGGATCGTACGTAAACATACCTGTTGCGCCGTAGAGCTTACGAATGTCCAGCACATCAGGGCCAATGCTGCCTGCGTACACGGGCACTTCAAAATTGGGGGTGCCGTTCGAAAATGAAATCGTGGCTTTATTTGTAGAGAGTTTCATCGTTTTATTTTCCTTAAGTCTTCGTCAACATCGTTAGTACATTTTCAACCTGTGCTGTCGTGACTGTGCCATTAGTGGACTGCAAATCACGAATTTCAACCTCATCCAGCCGCTTTCTTGACAGCAGCACATCCATCAAATCGTTGTCAGACAAATCCATCAAGGCGTACAGTCCCGCCTCATCGTCTTTGGTGAGCACCGATTCAAATCGCGCAAAAAAACGTGCGATAAACAAATCGTTTTCCAGCATCCCACGGCGCGAACGCCATTTGAGCTTGGACAGCGCTCGTTCGTCGAGTAGCACCTTAGACCGACCTCGCCACCATGAGTTCTTTGATCTTGCCAATCGCCAGCGTTGGGTTTAGACCTTTAGGACACACATCCACGCAGTTCATGATGGTGTGGCAGCGGAATAAACGGTACGGGTCTTCTAAGTTGTCAAGACGTGCTTCCTTGTCCTCATCTCGGCTGTCCGCAATAAAGCGATAGGCTTGCAACAAACCTGCGGGCCCCACAAACTTATCGGGGTTCCACCAAAACGAGGGGCACGAGGTGGAGCAGCTTGCGCACAAAATGCACTCGTAGAGTCCGTTCAACTCTTCGCGTTGAACAGGACTTTGCAGGCGCTCTTTTTCGGGCGGCGGCGCGTTATTAACCAAATAAGGCTTGATGGAGTGGTATTGCTTAAAAAACTGTGTCATGTCCACAATCAAATCGCGCACCACAGGCAAACCTGGCAGTGGTTTTAAGACGATGGGGTCTTTCAGCGTATTGAGGTTGGTGAGACACGCCAAACCGTTTTTGCCATTGATATTCATGGCGTCCGAACCGCACACGCCTTCGCGGCATGAACGGCGATAGCTGATTGTGGGGTCTTGCGACTTGAGTTTCATCAGCGCGTCAAGCAGCATACGCTCGTGCCCGTCAAGCTCTAGCTCGACTTTTTCCATGCGCGGTTTGGCGTCACTATCTGGGTCGTAGCGGTAAATGTGGAAAGTGCGTTTTGCCATGATTAAAAATTCCTTAGAACGTACGGACTTTGGGTGGCACAGAGTCCACGGTTAAAGGCTTCAACTGGACTGCTTTATAGGCTAGGCGATTGCTGCTGCCAGTAACGCCCGAGTACCACAGCGTGTGCTTCATCCACTGGGCGTCGTTGCGTCCCATGGGGGTGACGGGGTCATCCACGGGACGCTCGTAGTCGCTCACCGTGTGTGCGCCACGGCATTCCTGGCGTGCTGCTGCCGAGACCATGGTGGCTTCTGCGGCTTCAATTAAGTTTTCCACCTCCAACGCTTCAATGCGGGCGGTATTAAACACTTTGGATTTATCTTTCAGTCCAATCCTGTTGACGCGCTTGCGCAGCTCGGCAATTTTGACCACGCCTGCATCCATTGCCGCTTGCGTGCGGAACACGCCCGCATGAAATTGCATGGCAGCGCGCAAATCGTTGGCCACATCTTGCGCGTACTCGCCGCTACTGGCCGCTTCTAAGCGGTTTAGACGTGCCAGTGTTTGATCGGCCGCGCTTGCGGGAATGGATTTGTGCTCTTGCGTTTTGAGGTTGGATGCCACGATGTGGTTACCCGCTGCGCGTCCAAACACCAGCAAATCCAAAAGCGAGTTCGTGCCTAAACGGTTAGCGCCGTGCACGCTCACGCAGGAACATTCGCCCACAGCATAGAGTCCATTGACGATCGCGTTGTCATTGCCATTTTTTTGAATCACCACCTGTCCGTGGATGTTGGTGGGAATGCCGCCCATTTGATAGTGGATGGTGGGAACCACAGGAATGGGTTCACGCGTGACATCCACGTTGGCAAAGTTGATACCAATTTCGTGCACCGAGGGCAGACGCTTCATCACCGTCTCAGCACCCAAGTGATCGAGCTTTAAGAGAATGTGATCTTTGTTTGGACCACAGCCGCGCCCTTCTTTGATTTCTTGATCCATGCAGCGCGACACAAAATCACGCGGCGCAAGGTCTTTAAGGGTTGGGGCATAGCGCTCCATAAAACGCTCGCCATTGCAATTGAGCAAGATAGCGCCTTCTCCCCTGCAGCCTTCGGTCAGTAACACGCCCGCACCATGCACGCCCGTGGGGTGGAATTGCCAAAACTCCATGTCCTCAAGTGGAATGCCGGCGCGTGCCGCCATGCCCAGTCCGTCGCCCGTATTAATAAAAGCGTTGGTGGAGGCAGCAAAAATTCGCCCTGCTCCGCCTGTTGCCAGCAGCACGGTTTTCGCCTCTAGGATGAATAGATCGCCTGTTTCCATTTCAAGCGCGGTCACACCCACACAGTCGCCGTCATCATTCAAAATTAAATCCAGCGCCATCCACTCCACAAAGAAGTTGGTGTTCGATTCAACGTTTTGTTGATAAAGCGTGTGCAGCATGGCGTGACCCGTGCGGTCTGCCGCAGCGCAAGCGCGTTGCACAGGTTTTTCGCCGTAGTTTTCAGTGTGTCCACCGAAGGGGCGTTGATAAATCGTACCATCGGCATTGCGGTCAAAGGGCATACCCATGTGCTCAAGCTCGTACACCACCTTAGGTGCTTCGCGGCACATGAACTCAATAGCGTCTTGGTCGCCCAGCCAATCCGAGCCTTTGACGGTGTCGTAGAAGTGGTAGTGCCAATTGTCCGCGCTCATATTGCCAAGCGATGCCCCAATGCCGCCTTGCGCCGCTACCGTATGCGAGCGCGTGGGAAACACTTTGGAGAGCACCGCCACATTGAGTCCCGCACGCGCCAATTGCAAGGATGCACGCATCCCCGATCCGCCTGCGCCCACAATAACCACGTCGAACTTGCGCCGTGCGATATTTGCGTTTGTATATTGATTTTGATGCACGCTATTCACTTAGACTCTCCACAAAACTCGAATCGTCCAGCCAGCGCAAGCGACTAGCCACAGAACGGTAAAAACATTCAACGCAAGGCGCAAGCCCACAGGCTTGATGTAGTCCATGTAAACTTCTTTCATACCAAGCAGTACGTGCCAAGCCAGCGCCAATACCGTGATCAATGTGAGGAGCTTCATCGGCAGTGGTGCAAAAATGCCAGCCCATTTGTCGTACCCCATCTCGCCTTTGTTAAAAATAACTTGCAGCAGCACGAGAAGCGTAAACGCGGCCATGACCGCCGCCGTCACACGCTGGACCACCCAGTTTCGCAGCGCCGCACTGCATCCTTGTCCGCACATCGTTTTATAAAAACATTTCATAGTTAAAGCGTCCTTTTTATCAATACAAGCCAAAGAGCTTGGCACCAAGGGCTGCGGTTATCGGCAAGCTAATGGCAAAAGTGGCAACTGCGGATTTTTTGCCCACCACTTTGGTTACGGCTTTGTGGCTCACGTCCATCCACAAGTGGCGCAAACCCGCCGTGAGATGGTGTGCATAAGCCCAAATAAGCGCAAGCGCAATGAGCTTAAAAAATCCACCTATTGCACCCACGTTAAAAAAAGCAACCAGTTTGGCGTAAGAAATTTCCGAGGTAATGGATGTCTCGAATATCCAAATGATTAGTGGTAGCAAAATAAACATGAAAGCGCCACTGACTCGGTGAAGAATCGAGACGAGTGCCGCAGCAGGCATTCGGTAAGTCGGCAAATCGGTGAAAGCATTGATGTTTCGGAATTCGGGACGCGCAGATTTCGGACTTGGCTCAGACATTGTGGGGACTTTCAAAGTTGCAAACCCACCAATTCTAAAACACAAGGGGTTTCAGTTGACTGACAACCGCCCCCTGCTGCGCCATCACCCCACCCAGCGCCGTGCGTTATGCCATAACTGCATCCACGGGCTGTAAGCAGATAGCCCGCCTGTTTGCGCCAGATCGCTCCAGCTTAGCAGCGCGTTTCTAAAGACACGCTCGGGATGCGGCATCATGGCGGTAAAGCGTCCGTCCTGCGTTGTCACGGCGGTTAAGCCACCCGCGCTGCCGTTGGGATTGGCGGGATATTGCTCGGTAGGCGAGCCGTGGCTATCGACAAAGCGCATGGCTGAAATGACCCCTTTGGCGTCACCACGTCCGCCGCGATGCGCCTCAAAATTGGCAAAGCCCTCGCCGTGCGCCACAGCAATAGGGAGCCGAGCACCTGCCATCCCCGCGAAAAAGAGACTCGGGGAGTCCGTAATTTCGACTTGCGAGAGTCTGGCTTCAAAGCGTCCGCTTTGGTTGTGCGTAAAGCGCGGCCACGCCTTCGCACCAGGGATGATGCCGGCCAGCTCGGCAAACATTTGGCAACCATTGCACACGCCAAGACCAAAAGTATGCTGCCTTGCAAAAAAAGATTCAAACTGATCGCGCAACTGCTCGTTAAAGGTAATCGACCGCGCCCAGCCCACCCCTGCACCCAGCGTATCGCCATAGCTAAAACCACCGCACGCAACCATGCCCACAAAGTCATCCAACTTATGTCGCCCCGTTTGCAAATCGGTCATGTGCACGTCCACCGCTGCAAAACCCGCGACGCGAAAGACCTCGGCCATTTCGACGTGCGAGTTCACGCCCTGCTCGCGCAGCACGGCCACACGCGGTTTGGCAGAAAAAATTGCGGGGGCTGGAAAAGCGTTTGGCAAATACACGTGCAGCCCTGCGTCTTGCCAATTGCCTGCTGATGCGTGCTCGGCGTCGGCGCAGGCGGCGTTGTCGCGCTGCTGGGCCATGCGCCAACTCACCGAATCCCACACTTGGAATAGATCCGTCACGCGGGCGCTAAATATTTTTTGTGCATCGCGCCAAATTTGTAGCTCGTCCTTGCCCTGCGCAAGCGGTGCGGACTCGAGCCTGACTTTGCCAATAAAGTGGCTAAAGCTTGAGAGTTGATGCTCGCGCAAGGTCTGCATCACCTGGCTTCGATCCGCAGTTTTAACTTGAATGACAACGCCTAGCTCTTCATTGAACAATGCTTTGAGGGTGAGCTCGTCCCGCCGCGCCTGAACTTGCGTCGTCCAGTTTTTGGCGTCGCCTGCATCCGCTCGGCTGTCGGCAATGCCGTCGCCCTCGGTCACCAGCATATCGATGTTGAGTGCCACGCCCACGTGAGCGGCAAACGCCATCTCCGCTACGGCGGCCAGCAAGCCGCCATCGCTGCGGTCGTGATAGGCCAAAATTTTGTTCTCTAAGCGAAGTTGATTAATGGCTTTGACCAAGTTCACAACATCTTCTGGGTGATTTAGATCTGGGGCTTGGTCGCCCACGGCATTTAAAGTTTGCGCCAAGATGGATGCCGCCATGCGCGATTGACCGCGTCCAAGGTCGACCAGCAAAAGTGTCGTATCGGGCTCGGCGGTATTTAGCTGCGGCGTGAGCGTGCCGCGCACATCGGTGAGCGTTGCAAACGCGGTCACGATGAGCGACACTGGCGAGACGACTTGCGAGCCGTCCATCGCTTTGGCACGCATGGAGAGCGAATCTTTGCCCACGGGAATGGAAACGCCAAGCGCGGGACACAGTGCCATGCCCACGGCCTTAACGGTTTCGTAAAGTGCCGCGTCTTCGCCCTCCTCGCCGCAAGCCGCCATCCAGTTGGCGGAGAGCTTGACGCGGGGCAAGTCGATAGGCGCTGCCAGCAAATTGGTAATCGCCTCGCCCACCGCCATGCGCCCAGATGCGGGCGCGTCTAGCATTGCCAGCGGCGTGCGCTCGCCCATCGCCATGGCTTCGCCCGCAAAGCCCACGTGGTCCGCCAGCGTGACAGCACAATCGGCAACAGGCACTTGCCAAGGACCTACCATTTGATCGCGATGCGTCAGCCCGCCCACGCTGCGGTCGCCAATGGTGATGAGAAATCGTTTAGACGCGACAGTAGGATGCGCCAGCACGTCAATAACAGCGCCTTGCAAGTGCACGCCAGATAAATCCAGCGCTGCAAACTGCCGCGCCACTGAGCGCACCTCACGCGTCATTTTGGGCGGCTTACCCAGCAGCACATTCATGGGCATATCGACCACCGCCGTTTGCTCGTCTTTTAAGGACAACTCGCGCTCCTCGGTGCTGACACCGAGCACGGCAAACGGACAGCGCTCGCGCTTGCAAATCGCCTCAAACTGCGCCAGCGACTCTTTGGCAATTGCGAGCACGTAGCGCTCTTGGCTTTCGTTGCACCATATCTCTTTGGGCGAAAGCCCCGACTCTTCGAGCGCAATAGCACTCAAATCAAAACGCGCGCCGCGCGCAGCATCGTTGACCAACTCGGGCAATGCGTTGGAGAGTCCTCCTGCGCCCACATCGTGAATCGCCAAAATGGGATTGAGCGCCGCGTCTTGCGCGCCCAGTGCCGCGCACGCCGTAATGACCTCTTGAGCGCGGCGCTGCATTTCGGGGTTGGCTCGCTGCACGGAGTCAAAATCAAGCTGGGCCAAATTAGTGCCGCCAGCCATGGAGCTAGCTGCGCTGCCGCCCATGCCGATGCGCATTGCGCCGCCGCCAATCTGAATAAGCAGCGAGCCCGCAGAAAACGCCACCTTGTGCGTGAGTTTGGCATCAATCGACCCCAAACCACCCGCAATCATGATGGGCTTGTGGTAGCCGTAATGCCGCGTCTCCCCTGCCAGCGAGGTGACGGTTTGCTCAAACGAGCGAAAGTAGCCCGTCAAATTAGGACGACCAAATTCGTTGTTAAACGCCGCGCCGCCTAGCGGACCCTCCAGCATGATTTGCAGGGGCGACGCCATGCTTGACTGCGCGTTTGCAGGCAGCGCCAAAGACGACACCGTAAATCCTGCCAAGCCCGCCTTGGGTCGCGAGCCGCGTCCCGTTGCGCCCTCGTCGCGAATTTCGCCCCCTACGCCTGTGGCAGCACCTTGCCACGGCGCAATAGCGGTTGGGTGATTGTGCGTTTCCACCTTCATAATGGCGTGCCGTGTGACCTTGCCACTTGCGTCTGGTGCGCCCTCCATGATGGACGAGTTATCCGAATACGCCACCACCGTGTGCTGCGGGGCTTGCGCCTCGGTATTGCGAATCATGGAAAACAGGCTTTTGTCTTGCGCTGCGCCGTCAATGATGAAGTTGGCGTTAAAAATTTTGTGCCTGCAGTGCTCTGAGTTTGCCTGCGCAAACATCATTAACTCCACATCGGTGGGATTGCGGTTGAGCTTGACAAAAGCATCCAGCAAATACGCCATTTCATCTTGCGACAGCGCCAAACCCATGCTGGCATTGGCGGCTACGAGGGCAGGCAATCCCGCACCTAAGATGTCGATGTGCGCCATGGGCGCGGATGGCAACGCCTCAAACAAGGTGCGAACCGCGTCACGATGCCAAAAAATGGACTCCGTCATGCGGTCATGCAAGCTTGCTGCCGCCGCCGCCAAAACCTCGGCAGGCAAGGGCTGTTCGGCTTGGATGCGAAACTCGGTTGCGCGCTCAATGCGCTGCACTTCAATCCCGCAGTTTCGGGCAATATCGGTGGCTTTGGATGACCACGGCGAGATCGTCCCCAAGCGCGGCGCAACCAAAATGATTTGCGCGACACAGGACTGATCCGCGATTTCTGGCTGCGGCGTGCCGTACTGAAGCAGCGCCGTCAGTTTGGCCTGCGCTTGGCTATCAGGTGCCGAAAACAGCAAAGCCCAGTGCAAAAAACCAGCGTTCACACTGGAGATGGATGCGTCAATGTTTTGCAGCTTTTTAAGCAGCGCAGATTGCTGGGCGTCGCTCAACGCTTGCAGTCCAGTATCGAAGCACACAATGTGCGGTGTCGAGGAAAAATCGGTCACAAAAATCCCTTTGTAGAGGGCTTGATTTTAGAGACCTGCGCGTCGCCCCATGTATACGAACCGAGCTACGAACCGCGGCTATTGTCCCCAGTCGAATACCGCCATCGACTCCACGTGTGCCGTGTGCGGAAACATATTGATAACGCCTGCGCTTGCCAAGCGATAGCCTGCGCTATGGACCAAAATATCGGTATCACGAGCCAAAGTCGCAGGGTTGCAACTGACGTAGACGATGCGCTTGGGCGGCATCCAATGGGCGGCTGTCAACTCCGCCAAGGCTTTAACCAGCGCAAAGGCGCCTTCACGTGGCGGGTCGATTAGCCACTTGTCAGCAGCGCCGTCGGCAAGCAAGACCTGCGCCGTCATTTCAAACAAGTTACGCGTGACGAACGAGGTTTTTGCTAAGTTCTCGCCCAAGTTATTCGTCAAACGGTTACTGCTGCGCGATGCGACGATCGCTGCAAATTTTTTAATATTCTCGCCCGCCCGCTGCACCAAGAGCGCACTGCCTTCTACGCCCAGCACTTCCCGCGCCTGCGTGGCTAATGGCAAGGTGAAGTTGCCTAGGCCACAAAACCAGTCGATCACGCGCTCATGCTTTTGTACGTCTAGTAGGCGCAGCGCGCGCGCCACCAGCACGCGATTGATATGCGGATTGACCTGCGTAAAGTCGATTGGCTGAAACGGCATCGTCACGCCAAACTCGGGTAGGCTGTAACTCAACTGGGCAGTGCCATCTTGTGTATCCAAGCGGTGAACGGAGTCCACGCCCCCAGGTTGCAACCACCACTGCACATGGCTGGCGACTCGGTGCTCCTTAGCAAAGGCGCTCAGTTTGCTGATGTCGGCGGCCGATAGCGGCTCCATGTGGCGCAGCACCAAGGCGGTTACTTGGTCGCCGCACGCCACTTCGATTTGCGGCAAAGTTTGACGTGCGTCCATGCTGGCAATCAAACCACGTAGCGGCAGTAACAACCGTGCGACTTGCGGGGCAAGCACGACGCAGCTTTTAATGTCGGCAATGTAGCGACTTTTGCGTTCGTGAAAACCAATCAAAACCTCAGCTTTTTTGATGACGTATTTAACCGATAACCTGGCGCGAAAGCGGTAACCCCAGGCAGGGCCTTCAATCGGACGCAGCACGTTTTCTGGTTTTGTTTTGCCAATGTGGGCAAGACTGTCTTCTAGCGATCGCTGCTTGACGGCCACTTGCGCACTGCTGCTGAGATGCTGCATTTTGCATCCTCCGCAGGCGTTTGGCTGCAAGCCAAAGTGCGGACAAGCAGGGCGCACGCGCTGCGCCGACTCGCGGTGGATTTCGGTCAAGGTCGCTTTTTCAAACGTGTCTTTTTTGCGGTTGACTTGCGCCGAGACGATTTCAAACGGCAGTGCGCCATCGACAAAAACTACCTTGCCCTCACGGTGCGCTACCCCTTGCGCTTCTAGGTCTAGAGATTCAATCGACAAGCGATTGGAGGCATCAAACTCGCTCATTTATTGCTTGGGCAAGTACAGGGCGGGATCGACAGGCTTTCCTTGCTTGCGAATTTCAAAATGCAGCTTCACTTTATCGGCGTCACTTTGGCCCATTTCGGCAATTTTTTGTCCCTGAGTGACCGTTTGATCTTCTTTAACCAGTAGCGCTTGGTTGTGCGCGTAAGCCGATAAATACGTGTCGTTGTGCTTCAAAATAATGAGGTTGCCATAGCCGCGCAATCCTGAGCCTGCATAAACCACTCGTCCATCGGCTGCCGCAAAAATGGCATCACCTGCTTTGCCGCTAATGTTGAGTCCTTTGTTTTTGCTCTCATTAAAACCCTCCGCCACTTGGGCTGAGGTGGTTGGCCACAGCCATGTGATATCGAATACCCTAGGCTTTGCCGCATCTACCTTTGCCGCATCTACCTTTGCCGCATCTACCTTTGCCGCATCTACCTTTGCCGCATCTACCTTTGCCGCATCTACCTTTGCCGCATCTACCTTT
>JAVKLS010000041.1:0-73846 GCA_031538565.1 Burkholderiaceae bacterium | reverse complement strand
TGGACAACTCGCTTCATGCGCCCAAGGGGGGCGCTGCGAGTTGACCACAGCCCAGCACGGGGGATAACCCTCGCGCGAGTACACTCAAACCGTTTCAATTTCGAAACATTTAACCGTCCGTGAAACTGGGGTAAGTCCAAAGAGCTGATGATGGCCGCAGATAACGGAGTTTTGCAAAGGCTCCTTAATTGGCCCAAAGCGCGGGCTTGGTCACCATCAAATAAAACACAACCACCATGCTGATAAACGCGGGGTAACCCAGTCCTTCCCACCAGCGGCGGTATGTTTCGTAAATGGCGGGCGTGGTGAACCACCAATCGGCACGGACGCACAGGCGGCTTACTTCGGCTTTCACTGCAACGCTTTTGGTGCGATTTGCAAAAAACAGGTAATAAGCAGAACCGAAGCCCGTTCCGACCAAGAGCACGCTGGAGACGATATGCAGAAATTTGAGAAACAAATAAGCGCTCATGAAAATTCCTTTTGAATGAGTATCCAAAACATCGCAGCCAAAGGAATGTTTTTAAGCAACGGCCCCAGCGGATGCAACCAAAGACTGGGTAATAACAGTGTGGCAATTGCACTCATGAGCAGCATACTCAGCAAGGCGGCACCCGTAAACGATTCTGCAAGGCATGAGCCACAAAGCCAATCCCAATAGAGCATCCAAGGCAACGCCAGCCCAAATTAGCCACTCAATTCATACGGAATTCGTCATGCCCGCAGCGGTTAACAATGCCGAGCTTTGACCCCGTAGCTCTACTGCGCTAACGACTGCGGTGAAAAGCCAAACCACAATCAGGCTCAACCGCATCAGTTTTAAATGGCCGTTATTTAGATGTCCCATGATTGCCTCCAAAATTGATTGAGTGGTAGCCGTTGGTTGCCGAGCACCTGTGCAAAAGCGTCCGAGCTAGAAATGTTGTCTTTTGCAAGCAAAGCCAGCGTCTCCGTGCACCAAGGGGCAACAGGGATTTGATCGCCCAGCTTAGCGCTAAAAGCGGTCATCCACTGGGGCAAAGTCAATACCCGAGCGGTTTTCTGACCTTGTTGTGTACGCAAACTGGCTATGAAATCAGCCAGCGGCAAAGCCGTTTCTCCCACACATTCCAGCATCACGCTAGCATCTGTTTGATCGACCAAAACCGCTACGCCACGCGCCAAATCTTGAACGGCAATAGGCTGGGCTTTCGCCGTCAGAACAAGCCGTGGTAACACCAAGAGCGGCAACTTAGAGAGCATTGCAAACAGCTGGCTGCTCGCGCCGCCTTTGCCAAATACGATGCTGGGGCGCAGCACGGTGGCATTGACTTTTCCAGCAGCGTGCAGCGCCAGCAAGTGGCGATCAGCGGCACGTTTAGTGCTGGCGTAACGTGTTGGATTGTCTGAATCGATATCGCCAATCCCCAAAGCTGAGATTTGAATCACACGCGGCACTTTGGCGGTGGCGCAAGCATCAAATAAAGCCATTGGCGTTTGCTTGTGTACCGCATCGATAGGGTGACGGCGCGTATCGCGCAGCACACCGACGGCGTTAATCACAGCGTCAATGCCTGCAAGGTGCGGCAGCCAAACATCGGGGGTCGTGTCCACCGCGTAATCCACAGTGATGGATGTATTGGCGTTCGGGCGCGAACCCGCGCCAACGACAGTGTGACCTTTTGATTCAAGCGCTGCACGGATGTTGCGACCCACGAATCCGCTTGCGCCGCATACGAGAATGTTCATATTGACCCCCCTTTTGCTGCTGGCATGTTGCACAGCCCCTCCTTGCAAGCTTGACTAGAAGTCACTGCCTGAGCCGCTTTACGCTGAGTTGCCTGATGCGTTAATACATTAAAAATTTTGTGAATCCCTAGCCTGGAAAGCACATAGCGATTGCGAACGATAAAAGGATAGATACGCTCCATCAACGGTTTGCCAATTGCAAATGCCTTGGCAATGCCCTGCATTTGCGCGGCGCGGTAGCAGACCACAAACACATCCGTGGCTTTCAACCATTCGCCTTTGACATCCTGTGCGTGAATGCAATTCATCAGCGTCGCTCTATCAAAAGGCACGGCTGCTGTGTCGAAATCGCTGCCAGAACAATCCACCATTTTCAGCACAGCATACTCGTCGCGTCCCGCAAGATTTTCTATCTCACTGCGGCACAGCTTGCAAGAGTGGTCGTAATAGACGGTGAGGGGAAGGGTTGCTTTGTCGGGCGTGGTGAAGGTGGGGAATAAATTGATGGTCATGATGATCTCCTGTTATTTTGATGAGTCCGCGCCCCGCACCAATCCTTGAATCTTTGCCCCCAGCTTCATCACTTTGAGTAGGGTACTGGGCTCTAAGCGCAGCATCTCGTTGGTCCAGCTACTGAGAGTTTCCATGAGTGCCAGGCTTTCTTTGACGCGCAGTTGGCTCGATTTATCTTCACTTTTGAATCTGGGATCGACCACGCAGTCGCGCAGTAGTGCAATAGTGGGATCGAACTCGCGTTGTTTGCGCTCCTCGACCACGGTGCGAAACAGTGCCCACACGTCGGAGCTGGTTTCAAAGTGATCGCGCCTGTCACCCATCAAATGAACGATTTTGATGAGATTCCAATTTTGTAGTTCTTTCAAACTGTTGCTGACGTTGGATCTGGCCACGTTGAGTGTGGCAGCAATTTCGTCTGCCGCCAGCGGGGTGCCAATGTAGAACAAAAGCGAATGGATTTGCGCAACAGTGCGGTTTACGCCCCAGCGCGAGCCCATTTCTCCCCAGTGCAGCACAAAGCGCTCGGCTAGTGGCGAGAGGCTAAGTGCGCTGGTGGTGTCAGCTGGCAGGGGCGGTGATGTGGTTGTGGTTGTGGTTGTGGCATCCATGATGTTGTTCTCTTTTAAAGTGTTATTATTAAATCATATATTTCTGTCAATACAGAAATTAACGAAAATAAAAATCAAACAGTCATGCCTGCAAAATTGCAGCTGGCATTAGATTCTTGATACCCCCACTGGTGTAGAGTAAACACCTTTGTTGTCAATACTTTGGAGTACCGTCATGACCGCATCCACCACGTCCACCGAAGCTGCATTCAATCCGTTTACTGCGGGTATTGAGTTCATGCAGCAGTTCACAAAAAATATGTCATCCACTACAGGGCTGGGTGATGGCGTCATGCCCAACATACCGGGAATGCCAGCTTGGGCCATGCCATCGGTCGATCCTGTCGAATTGGAAAAGCGAATCAACGAGCTAAAGACCGTCCTCTTTTGGCTAGAGCAAAATGCCAACGCACTCAAAGCGTCGGTGCAAGCCCTTGAGGTTCAAAAAATGACATTGGAAACTTTAAAGAGCATGAGCGAGGGAGTCAAAAATATGTCGCAAGCCATGCCTAGAAAAGCCTCCAGCAGCGCGACAAAGTCCACAAGTCGTAAAAAATAATGCCTCGCCCGCCTGTGGATACAAGGGTAATTACTAGTTTTTTTGTCCACATTCAGTCAGCAGATCGTCAGCGCCGCCGAACAAAGTTCACTCTTCGCTTCGCACGAATCTGTGCGCGGTGATTTTTTGATTTTTGACACCTCTACTACGACTAGGAGACTCTCATGGCAAACGCGCAAGCAGCTCGTCCAATGACAGCCGAAGAGAAGAAGGTAATTTTTGCCTCTTCTTTAGGTACGGTTTTTGAATGGTATGACTTTTATTTGTACGGCTCACTCGCCGCCATCATTGGCAAACAGTTTTTCTCGGGTCTTGATCCCAGCGCGCAATACATTTTTGCGCTCTTGGCTTTTGCCGCTGGCTTTTTAGTTCGCCCATTTGGCGCTATTTTCTTTGGGCGTTTAGGTGACATGATTGGACGTAAGCACACGTTCCTCGTGACTATTTTGATCATGGGCATATCCACGTTTATCGTCGGCTGCCTACCCAATTACGAAACTATCGGCATGATTGCACCCATTACCCTGATTGCACTGCGCTTGTTGCAAGGCTTGGCGCTTGGCGGTGAGTACGGCGGTGCGGCAACGTATGTGGCCGAGCACGCCCCTATGGGCAAGCGCGGCGCGTACACATCGTGGATTCAAACCACGGCAACGCTAGGTTTAATGGTCTCACTCATCGTGATCTTGATTTGCCGCCAAGCATTAGGCGCTGATTTTGAAGTCTGGGGCTGGCGTATTCCATTTTTAGTGTCCATTATTTTGCTGGGTATTTCGGTATGGATTCGCTTGTCGCTCAACGAATCGCCCGCCTTCCAAAAAATGAAGGCCGAAGGCAAGACGTCTAAATCACCGCTGACGGAGTCTTTTGGCGAATGGAAAAACCTCAAGATCGTTATCTTGGCGCTTATTGGTTTGACCGCAGGACAAGCGGTGGTGTGGTACACGGGGCAGTTCTATGCCTTGTTTTTCCTCACAACCATTGCGAAAGTGGACAACGTCACCGCCAACTTGCTCGTTGCGGCATCTCTCATCATTGGCACGCCGTGCTTCGTTTTGTTTGGCATGTTGTCCGACAAAATTGGGCGCAAACCCATCATCATGGGCGGCTGCTTGATTGCTGCTTTGTCGTATTTCACCGTCTTCCCGATGATGCTCAGCGCCGCCAATCCTGGCCTCGTTCTGGCGCAGAAGACAACGCCCGTTAGCGTTGCGGCCGACCCCGCAACCTGCTCGTTCCAAGGCTCACCTATCGCACGTGAAATTGACTTCACAAGCTCTTGCGATCAAGCCAAACGTGTGCTGGCACAAAACTTTATCCCTTACACAAACGTGGTAGGCGCTCCAGGCAGCCAAGCGGTTGTAAAAATTGGTGATAAAGAGATTCCAGCCGTAGGCGGAACGCTCAATGCGGCACAAAACGGCTTTAGCAAAGAAAGCGCTGCAGCGATTGCCGACTTCAAGAAAGCCGTTTTAGGTGAGGCCAAAGCCAAGGGCTTGACCGTCAAAGCGGACGAAGGGGCAATGAACAAAATCATGGTGCTTGCGCTCCTCGTCTTCCTCGTGATTTTGGTGACGATGGTATATGGTCCTATCGCTGCCATGCTGGTAGAGATGTTCCCAACACGCATTCGTTACACCTCGATGAGCTTGCCTTATCACATTGGTAACGGCTGGTTTGGTGGACTCTTGCCGCCTATCGCGTTTGCGATGGTTGCAGCAACAGGCGACATCTTCTATGGCTTGTGGTATCCAGTCATTGTGGCCGTAGGTACTTTCGTCATTGGCATGCTATTTGTCAAAGAGACAAAAGAAGTGGACATCTTCGCAGATGACTAATGGCCATTCGGTTCATTCAATAACCACTTGGTGACCCTCCAAAAGCCCGTCAAGACTTCGTGATCTTGATGGGCTTTTTTAATCAGTATTTCAACTTTAACCAGGCAACTGCATCATGATCAAAATTATTCTTGGCTTTGTCGTCCTTGTGGCGATCACCTTTTACTTACTCACCAAGCCTGGCGCCAATATCGACATGGGCGGTGAAAAGCACGGCATCGAGACTGAGCATCCCGCCGCGTCAGGCCCCGCACCTGCTGCATCTGCATCTGCACCTACTGCTGCGGCCTCTGCACCTGTTGCACCTGCATTAGCGCCCCCAGCTGTTAAACATTAAGTTGTTGGCTAGACGGATTTGCTAAAAACCGCTGCCACACGGCGGCTACTTGGTCTAGCCCCGTCATCAGCAGCAAAGCCGCTAGTTGCTCGCGACTGGCTTGCGCGGCGCGGGTGGTTATGGATGCGCTGGTAGATTTGCTCGCCACAATCAGCTCGTTTTTCATGGAGTGCTCCCAGCCCACAAGCTCGGTCACCGTCACGCTGTAACCTGCGGACTCCAGCCACAAACAGCGCAGCACATTGGTGAGTTGACTACCGAATTCGCGTGTGTGAATAGGACGTCGCCACAGCTGCGCTAGCGGGTTTCCGTTTGCACGTTTGAGTGCAGGGCTGCGCAAACAGGCGGCAATTTCGGCCTGGCAGCAAGGCACTAGCACCATGTGCTGCGCTTGATGCGCCAGTCCAAAAGCAATCGCATCGTCGGTTGCGCTATCGCAGGCGTGTAGCGCCGTCACGATGTCGATGCGCGCTGGTAGCTCCGCCGAAGCACTCGAGTTTTCGACCGTGGTGTTTAAAAACTGCATTCCCGTAAAACCAAACCGCTTGGCAAGCTCCGTGGATTTTTTAACCAAATCGGCACGCGCCTCTACGCCCGTCACCGTGCCATTAAAAGGCGCGGACAACTCTTTTTTAAAGTACGCATCAAAGAGCAAAAAACCCAAGTACGACTTCCCCGCGCCGTGATCGACCACATTGACCGAGCCATGCTGGGCTTGGCTTTGCGTCAGCAGCGGAGTTATAAATCCAAGCAAATGCTGCACTTGTTTGAGCTTGCGTCGCGTATCTTGATTGAGTCGCCCTTCGCGCGTCAAAATGTGCAGCTCCTGCAGCAACTGTGTCGATTGCTCAGAACGCGGCTCGTATTTTTCCGCGAACGATTGCACTACGCCCACAGCTTACTCCAGCCTAATTTGCCCAGTTTTTGCAGCATTTCTTGATTGCGCTGCACGATGGCGTCCGATACGTCTTGCGGATCATCAGCACCTTGCAAAGCTTTATCAATACTGGCTTCGCGCAAAATGTGTAGCATGGGGTAAGGGCTTCGATTGGTGAAGTTGCCCACATCGCTCACCCCCGCATCGGCAAATTGATAGTCAGGGTGGAAGCTGGCAATTTGAAATGTGCCGTCCAGTCCTAGACGCGCCAACAAATCATCGGCATCGTCTAAAAAATCGTTGTAGTCCAAAAAATTCGTCAGCACACTCGGGTGGACGAGCAAAATCGTTTCGCAAATTTCGGCGGGCGTGCTGTCCAAATACATCAATTGCTCGGCAAGTCGTTTAAGCAGATCATCTGTTTTTTTCGACTTGCACAGCACGTAACGAACCAATCCCTTTGCTTGTGGCGCTTTGGCAAAAGGACAAAGATTCAATCCAATGACGGCGCGCTCTACCCACTGACGGGTTAGCTCAAGCTCAATCACGCGCCATCACCCATTTCGTCTAACGTCATGGCCACAGGCGCAAACTGCACCGCCTGCGTTGCCTCGTCAATCTGAACAGGAATTGCCAAACGCAGTCCGTCGCGCAACTGCGCCTGAGTTGCGTTGTTTGGCGTGTCCGCCGTTAAAAATGCCAACTGTTGATGCGGCGCATACACCAACTGCGCGGCGCACACAAAATCGTCGCCACCACTTTGTTGCAGCAATTTTTTGTCCGTGCGCAGAGCCCATTGATAGATGCGCGGCAGCGGCGCCATGCAGCGCGCAGGCTCAAAAGGAAATGCATGACGCGCCGCGCCTTGCCCCGCCCCGCGATTAATGGCATCAAACAAATCTTGCAACTGCGGACTTAAAAAACTCCAATCGTCCAGCAACTGCTGCAGGGTGCTGCAAATGCCCGTCGCATAATGCGCCAAAGCACCATCGCGCGAGACCACCACCAGTTGTCCGTCGCGTGATCCGTCTTGGTAAGTGGCAAGTTTCATAGGGATAAAAGTGGCTGTAGATGAAAATGAAAATAGCGGCGCAAGGCAGCATGAGCAATCAAAGTGACAACGATTTTAGTGGCGCGCAGCGCAGCCACTGGCTCTTGCACTGGCGACTTTGGCTTGCTGTGATTTTGTTGCACCTGTTAGCAATTAGCGCGCTCAATGCCACGCTAACGCTGCATCGCTTTGCGGCAAAGGACAAGCAAGCAGTCAATGTGCTCATCTTGCCTGCTGAGATTGCCAAAGTGCCCTTGCCCAAATTACCTGTACCAGCACCCAAAACCATCGACACGCCGCAAACCGAAACTCCCCCGCCAGAAGCCACGCCCGAACCATCTGCAGCAAGCACGCAAGTTGCGAATGTGCCAACCGACAAGCCCGAAATCACCCCCGCCGCGCCGCTTGCGGATAGCCCTACCCGAGTCGTCACTCTGAATGTACAAAACAATAAAACCCTTCTTCCAGCACCTGTTGCGCTGCGCTACAAAATCACCAAAGACAATGACAGCGCTCGCGCCGAGTTGCTATGGCGTCCTGCCGCCCTCACCAATGCCGATGGTGCGCGCGGCTACGAGCTCAGTTACGAAGCGACTTACTTTGGCATTTCCATCATCAAACAAACCAGCGCAGGCGTACTAACCACCACAGGACTTTCGCCCACGCGATTTACCGAAAAACGACGCGGAAAATCCGAGCAAGCCACACACATCGAGGCGGATAAACAGCGTGTCATTTTTTCTAACAACCGCCCCGAAGCCCTTTGGCGCACAGGCGTAGAAGACCGTGCTAGTTTTTTGATTCAGCTTGCCAGTCTTTTTGCAGGCGAGCCACAAACCTTTACAGCAGGGCAAATATTTGCCCTGCCCGTTGCCAGCACGGACGAGCTTGAGACATGGACTTTTGAAGTTCTGCCTAGCGAGCTTTTGACGCTGCCTGTGGGCGAAGTAGAAACTATCAAACTTGTGCGCCGTCCGCGTCGCGCTTACGACACGATGGCAGAAGTATGGCTTGCGCCGAGTCGCGCTTACTTGCCCGTGCGCATCCGCATTACGGATTCGGGCGGTGTGACCGACTCGCAGCTAAGCAGCGAAAGTCCGCTCTAAACCAAGGCATAAAATCACCTCATGCAAATTATTTACGACTCTGAAGACTATGCCGTGCTGCACATGAATGCACCGCCCTACGATCAGCCGTTTATCAACCTGACACAACCCCAGGCAAGCAATACAGATTTCGATCCATTCAAAGGGAAATTACTCCGCGATGGTTTTGAAATTGTGGACAAGCGTTCGGGACGCGAGGTGTATTTGGACGGATCGTGGGCCGCGATGTTTCAAGAAAAACTAATCGGTTGGCAAAAAAAACCACCCAGCATCGACGAAATTGAAAAAACCTTAGAAGGTTACGCCGCTCTGGCGGCCACTCCCATCTTGGTGCACTAGTCAAGCTGGCGCTTACAGCGCCATCGTTACGCCCATAAACAGCGTAAAACCCAGCCAGTGATTGACGCGAAAAGCTTTAAAACAATCTAAGCGCTCGCGCTTACGGATCAGTAAAAAATGCCACGCCACTTGCAGCGCCGCCGCCGCCAGCGCGGCATACCAAGCCATAGGACGGGTCAGCTGGAATTGCAAAAAATCGCCCGTGATGAGGGCATTCCAAATCACACCATACGCCGCATAAAAAAGCATGATGCCCGCCACATCGAAACTGCCAAGCGTAATAGCGGAGGTTTTTATGCCAATTCGCACGTCGTCATCTCTGTCCACCATGGCGTACTCGGTATCGTAGGCAAGCACCCAAAACAAATTGCCAATGAGCAAACCCCAAGCCAGCAGAGGCACGTGGCCTTGCACCGCCGCAAACGCCATCGGAATACCAAAGCTAAACGCCACGCCCAGCACGGCTTGCGGCATAGCAATCCATCGCTTCGCAAACGGATACGCAATCGCAACTGCCAGCGCAACAAACGACCACGCAATAGCGGCGGCGTTCGTGGTCAGTACCAGCAAAAAAGCCAATAGCGCCAGCACAGCGCCCACTAGCGTCGCTTCGGTTTGCGACAACTTGCCGCTGGTGACGGGACGATTTGCCGTGCGCTTGACGTGGCTATCAAAATTTTTATCCGCAGCATCGTTCACGCAGCAGCCCGCGCTACGCATAAGAAATGTCCCTAGCACAAACACCAACAGCAGATGCGCCGATGGAGGTGCGTGATGCGTTTGCTCCGATGCAATCCACAGCGCTGCCAGCGAGGGCCACAGCGGCAAAAGCCAACCCACAGGTCTATCCCAGCGGATCATATCTACGTAGAGTTGGATGCGATCCCGTATCACGTCGCGCCACAGCAGCATCACGCAGCGCACCACACAACGCTTGGAAAAGCACAGGCATACACGGCATTGCGTAGCGCGGCAATGGCTTCGTAACGGGTAAAACTACGCCGCCAGACAAGGCTGACCCGGCGCATCGGTTCGCGTTCACCCTTGGCAAGTTTGAGCGGCAAATATTTCACGTGCAACGCGTCGGTTTTGGTGCGCTTGACCTCCGCAGGAACCGACAAGCTAGGAACCAAGGTCACGCCCATGCCCGCAGCAACCATGTGTTTGATGGTCTCTAGCGAAGAGCCTTCAAAGCTTTTACGAATACCATCCAACGCCGCACTGCCAAAATGAGGCGACGCATGACGCACATCGCTTTGTGCGTGCTCGGGGCACACGCTCAGCACATGATCACGAAAGCAGTGTCCGCTGCCCAACAGCAAAAGATTTTCCGACTCCAACTCGGCACCACTGATCGACGAGCACTTTGCCAGTCGATGATTACTTGGTACCGCAACGCGATACGGTTCGTCGTACAGCGGCGCAATTGCCAGGCCGGCGCTATCAAAAGGTTCGGCAAGAATAGCGCAGTCAATTTCGCCCTGGCGCAATTGCACCAGCAAGCGATGGGTAAAGTTTTCGTGCAGCACCAGAGGCATTTGCGGCGTGCGATCAATCACCTGGCGCATCAGCGTAGGCAACAAATACGGCGCAATCGTGTGGATGAGACCCAGGCTCAGCGTTGCCGCCAGCGGATCGTTCCCGCGTTTGGCAATTTCTTTGATTTGCCCAGTCTCCTCAATCACGCGCTGTGCTTGACGCACAATTTCCTCGCCAATCTGAGTCACTGTGATTTCGCTTGAGCTACGCTCAAATAATTTGACATCTAGTTCTGTCTCTAATTTTTTGATCGCCACCGACAGCGTAGGCTGCGAAACATGACAAGCATCTGCCGCCTTGCTGAAGTGCCGTTCACGTGCAACAGCGACTATGTATTTGAGTTCCGTGAGAGTCATGGCGAGATTTTATGCGCCCATAAACTCCGCGCCATGCGGCAGCCAACGCATCATGTGCCGCGCCGCCTTGTCTGGCTGGCTATCCAGCAGGGTGGGCGCTTGGTGCTGCGCCCACTTAAGCCATGCTTGGTCTTGCGGCATTGTCAAATCGGCAAAGCGCAGCATTTGTGCGCCTGATTGACGGCTTCCCAAAAACTCCCCAGGTCCGCGTATCTCAAGGTCGCGCCGTGCAATTTCAAATCCATCTGTGGTCTCCACCATTGCCTTGAGCCGTGCGCGTGCCGATTCACCCAATCGACCCGACTCACTCACGGCGTAGAGCAAAACACAAGCAGATGCGGCAAGCCCGCGCCCCACGCGACCTCGGAGTTGATGCAGTTGAGCCAAACCAAATCGCTCGGCGTGCTCAATCACCATCAGCGCCGCGTTGGGAACATCCACGCCCACTTCAATCACCGTGGTGCTAACCAGCACTTGCACTTCGTTTTTTTCAAATGCGCGCATGATAGATTTTTTTTCTGGCGCGGCGATTTTTGAGTGCAAAAGCGCGACCCGAGCGTCTGGCAAAGCCGCTTGCAACGCCTCCTTGGTGGCGGTGGCATTGACCAAGTCGATGGCTTCGCTCTCTTCAATCAAAGGACACACCCAATACACCTGTCGCCCCGATTTAATTTGCTGCGCGATTCGCTGCACCACTTCATCCCGCTTTGTCATTGCAATAATTTTGGTCACGATGGGCGTGCGGCCTGGCGGCAACTCATCAATGGTGGAGACATCCAAGTCGGCGTAGTAACTCATCGCCAGCGTGCGCGGAATGGGCGTGGCTGACATCATCAACAAATGCGGATACTGGTCACCCTTGGTTTTGTCTTTTAGCGCCAAGCGCTGCGCAACGCCAAAGCGATGCTGCTCATCCACAATCACTAGCGCCAGCCGCGCAAATTGAACCTTGCTCTGGATGATGGCGTGCGTGCCCACCACCAGCGCAGCTTCGCCCGCCTCAATCTTTGCCAGCATTTCACGCCGCTCTTTGGTTTTTTGCGCGCCCGACAGCCATGCAACCGACAGACTCCGCGCCGCCAGCAACGGTTCGAGCCAACTAACCAATTTGGCGAAATGTTGCTGCGCCAAAATTTCGGTAGGAACCATCAGGGCGCATTGAAACCCCGCCTCAATACACTGCGCCGCCGCCAGCGCCGCAACCACCGTTTTGCCAGACCCCACATCGCCCTGCAACAATCGGTTCATCGGTTTTGTAAGTGCTAAATCGTCCGCAATTTCACGCTGCACCCGCGCCTGAGCGTGCGTAAGTGCAAAAGGCAAAACCGACAGCAGTTGATTCGGCAAGCTGCCAAGAGATTGCTTCCGCCAAACGGCAGGCAGCGTGTTTGCCTGCATTTTTTCTCGCTCGCGCCGAGCTTGGAGTTGCGAAAGCTGCTGCGCCAGCAACTCCTCGGCTTTAAGGCGCTGCCACGCAGGATGCGTTTTGTCTTCCAATGCGCGAACAGCTATGTCGGGCGTGGGGTGGTGCAGCAGCTCCAGCGCATCTGCAAGACTTGGCAAATCTGGCAGATCAATTGTTGGCAGCAATTCGTTGCGCTGCACGGCGCGGTGCAAGCCACTCCACACGGCTTTGCGGATGTAGCCCTGCGGCAAACCCGCCGTGGTCGGATACACGGCGGTTAGCGCCTGCGCTAATTCTTCGCTGGCAGATTTGAAACTAGGATGCAGCATCGACAAACCCTGCGCGGTTTTTTTTAACTCACCACGAATCCGCAGTCGCTGTCCCACCGCCAGCGTGCGCTGGTGTGAAGGATAAAAATTGAAAAATCGCAGTTGACACTCGGCGCGGCCATCTTGCACCGTTACCAGCAATTGACGCTTGCCTTTAAGTTGGATTTCGCTGTGCGTCACCACGGCTTCAATTTGCACCGTCTCGCCATGCCGCGCATCCACAAGCGGCGTGAGATGTGTTTCATCCTCGTAGCGCAGCGGCAAGTGCAGCGCAAAATCTAGGTCACGCACCAGCCCCAGTTTTACCAAGGCTCGCTGGGCGTGGGTTTGCGGGGGGCGATTAAGAGACTCGGCATTCATAAACATAAACGGATAATCGCTATTCTCTTATGAATACTTCCGATTTCGACTTCACGCTTGCACCTGACCTCATCGCGCAACATCCTGCCCGCGTGCGCAGCCAGTCGCGCTTGCTAGATGGGCGAGTCGCCCCCGCCACGGACCGCATCTTTAGTGCCTTGCCCAGCCTTTTGCAAGCGGGTGACTTGCTGGTGTTTAACGACACCGAGGTGATCAAGGCGCGGCTTTTTGGCGAAAAGGCGACGGGGGGTAAATTGGAGTTGCTAGTCGAGCGCGTGCTGGATAACTGCGAAGTCGTGGCGCATTTGCGCGTGAGCAAAAAACCGCAAATCGGCGCGGTGCTCCGCATGGCGGGTGCTGGCGGCGGCGTAGGGCGCGAGGGCGGCTTTTCGGCAACGCTGCTCGGACGCGCAGGCAACCAAGGTGAGCTATTTCTCTTTCGCTTTTCTGCTGATCCGTATGCGCTGATGGCGCAGCATGGACACGTGCCGCTACCGCCTTATATTGAGCGACTCAAAGGCAGCGCGATCGAACACGCCGACAACCCAGAGGACGCAGCGCGGTATCAAACCGTTTTTGCCAAACATCCAGGCGCGGTTGCAGCGCCCACAGCGGCTTTGCATTTTGATGCCGACGTGCTGCAAGCCTTATCCCAAAAGGGCGTACAAACTGCCAGCATCACGCTGCACGTGGGCGCAGGAACGTTTCAACCAATGAAGACGGCAAAAATTGAAGACCACGTCATGCACCACGAGCGCTACGCGATCCCTCCCGCAACGCTTGCCGCAATCAGCGATTGCAAGGCGCGTGGCGGGCGTGTTGTGGCGGTAGGAACCACGACCGTCCGCGCACTTGAGAGTTACGCACAAACACAGCAACTATCGGGCGACACCAACATCTTCATCACGCCAGGCTTTCGGTTTCAAATGGTGGACTTGCTGCTAACCAATTTCCATCTCCCCAAAAGCACCTTGTTGATGCTGGTATCGGCTTTTTCTGGGCGCGATCACATCATGCAACTGTATGCTCACGCCATTGCAAACAGATACCGATTTTTTAGTTATGGCGACGCCATGCTGCTTGATCGCCAAGGGCGAACCTAAAATCTCTTCTACTAATTTAAATAAGGCCTGCTATGTTGACCCGCTTTAAAGTCAATGGTTTCAAAAATTTAAAGGGTGTTGATCTGCGTTTTGGATTGTTTACCTGCATTGCAGGAGCCAACGGCGTAGGAAAGTCCAATCTGTTCGATGCGATTGAATTTCTTAGCAACCTTGCATCTAAGCAAATTGTTGATGCTGCCACCTTAGTGCGTGGAGCCAATGGTTTGGCTTCAGATGTACAAACTTTGTTCACTTTCGACAAAAACCATAAACCCCAACCGATGGAATTTATAGTTGAGGCTATTGTTCCGAAAGTGGTCACTGACGATTTTGATCGGACTAGCAATACAACAGCCACATATTTGGAATACAGCTTAACTTTATGCCTGCGCGACGACCTGAACGCAAAAGAGCCTATTTATATTCAAAAAGAAATTCTTAAAAAGATTGATAGGCAAGAAGTTTTACAGCAGCTTGGGTTTACCAAATCAAAAAATTTCATTAAAGAATTTATCGTCTACAAACCAAGCAGCAATACGCCTTTCATCGATACAGTCGATGAGCACGGATCGACAACCCTAAAGCTAAGAGGCGAAGGACACAGAAGCGGGCAGCCACTCAAAGTCCCTGCCGAAAAGACGCCGCAAACGCTTCTCTCAAGCATTCACTCCACCTCACACCCAACAGCGTTGGCCATGAGGCGCGAAATGCAATCGTGGCAACTTATACAACTTGAGCCCACCGCCCTGCGCGCACCCGATGACTTTGCGAGCGACTCAAAAATTTCAGTAAAGGGCGAGCACATGCCATCTGCTCTACATCGAATCGGACTATACGCCGACGTTGCTGCCAACTTATCCCAATTAATTTCTGGCATCGAATCCGTTGAGGTGGACCATAACGAAATTCGCAAACTCCGAACACTTCAAGTTCGTATGGCTGATCAAACATACCCTGCAAGCGCCTTATCAGATGGCACTCTTCGATTTTTAGCACTTGCCATCATGGCGTGCGATCCCAATGCTAGCGGATTGACCTGCATGGAAGAGCCAGAAAACGGCATCCATCCACTACGCATTCCTCAAATCGTCAACTTAGTGCGTCAACTCGCGGATGCACCAACTCAAGACGATGCATCATGGGATGACATCACCGAGCTGCGACAAGTCATCATCAACACCCACTCACCCTTGGTCGTGGCCGAGGTTCCTGCCGAAGATTTATTAGTGGCTGAGAGCTACCGACTTGACAAAACGCAGGGGGTGCAATTCAAGCCCCTTCAAGGGAACTGGCGCGATCGGTTTGAGGATCGGGCCAATGGCTTTTTCACCAAAGGACAAGCCCAAACTTATCTCAACGGTCAGGCGCACAGATCTAACCCTAAGTCAGTCGGTATGTGGGCATCCTCTAACCTTGGCTCTCACCAACTGCACCTAGTTTGACTGTATGGACACACTCTCCACGGGTTTAATTACTGACGGATCTTCTGACAAAGCCCTCATTCCCTTGCTCACAACCTTACTAAGTGAGCTTCTTCCTGCGACGCCATTTGAGCCGCCGCAATGGATTGCGCCCCCAGACAGGAACGCGCTTTCTGAAAAAATTGCCTACGCGCTTGATTCAGAGAATTTTCAATTCGACGTCCTGTTTGTTCACCGTGATGCGGAAAACGAAACCATAGCCAAACGCATCGAAGAGATCAATCAATCCACGCCTGCAGGCAACCATCCAATCGTCTGCGTCATTCCTGTCAAGATGACCGAAACGTGGTTGATAACCAGCGACAAGGCAATTAAAGAAGCCGTTGGAAATTCTCACTCCAAGGTGAACCTCGATCTTCCCACACGCACAAAAATCGAATCTTGCGACGCCAAAACCATACTGCTTACAGCATTAACCACAGCAAGCGAATACGGCTTAAAAAGGCGGCGGAAATTCCAACCTGAGCAATTTCGACAACGTGTTGCTGAACTAACTACCGATCTCACTGCGCTTCGGAAAATTCCGTCTTTCAAACAAATGGAACTCACCTTAAGGGGCGTACTTCAACAGCGAGGGGTTCTCCATGCTGAAGTTTGAACTGCTTAAAACCGATCCCGCCACCACAACCCTTGACGGCGGAAAGTACCTTGGCTCGTGTGCGCGGCGCGGGCGTCTCACACTCAATCACGGCGTCGTGCAAACGCCTATTTTTATGCCCGTCGGAACTTACGGCACTGTCAAAGGTGTCATGCCGCGCAGCCTTGAAGAGATGGGCGCGCAAATTATTTTGGGCAATACGTTCCATCTATGGCTGCGCCCTGGCGCGGACGTGATTGGGCAGTTTGGTGGTCTGCACGGATTTGAAAAATGGAGCAAACCCATCTTGACCGATAGCGGCGGCTTCCAAGTTTGGTCTCTGGGCGAGATGCGAAAAATTAGCGAGGAAGGTGTGCGCTTTTCTTCTCCCGTCAATGGCGACAAGTTATTTTTGACGCCCGAAGTGTCCATGCAAATTCAAACCAGGCTGAACTCCGACATCGTGATGCAATTTGACGAATGCACGCCCTACATCCAAGTCTCAGGAAAAACCAAAGGGGCGCTCACCACGCAGCAGCAAGCACGCGAGTCTATGGATCTCTCCGCCCGCTGGGCAGAGCGCTGCAAGGCGGAGTTTGCAAGACTTAACAATCCCAATGCGCTGTTTGGCATTGTGCAAGGCGGAATGTTTGAAGCGCTGCGCGAAGAGTCATTAGCAAAGTTGGAAGAGCTCGATTTTCCTGGCGTGGCCGTGGGCGGACTCTCTGTGGGAGAGCCCAAAGATGAAATGATGCGTGTGCTACAGCACATGGGCCCCAAGCTTCCCGCACACAAACCGCACTACCTTATGGGTGTGGGCACGCCCGAAGATTTGATTGCGGGCGTGCTGGCGGGCATCGATATGTTTGACTGCGTCATGCCCACGCGCAACGCAAGAAATGGGCATTACTTCACGCGCTTTGGTGATTTAAAAATTAGAAACGCACGGCATAAAACCGATCCGCAGCCCATTGATACCACCTGCACTTGCTACGCCTGTGCGGGCGGATTTTCCCGCGCCTATTTGCACCATCTAGACCGCTGCGGCGAAATGCTGGGGGCCATGCTGGCGAGCATCCACAATTTGCACTACTTCCTCAACCTCATGCGTGAAGTGCGCGATGCACTAGACGCAGAACACCTTGGCACGTATGTGCAGCACTTTCACACCAACCGAGCGCGAGGGGTATAACAAACGGCAAGCAAAAGTCTGCAATTTATACTTGGGCGCATGATTACTCCTCTTTCTTGTTCGTGGTTGCTGCGTTTGTGCTTGCTCTTTGGATTATTGGGCAGTGCCTATGGGCAGGTACAACTCCAGACCTCGCCGCTTAGCACTTCCGCCATTAGCCACATCGTCACCACACCGCACTTGCGTGCCGAGCTTGTGGCCTACGCGCCAAGCGGCGTGCAAGCAGGCAAAGAAATATGGCTAGGACTGCAATTGCAGCATCAAGCAGGTTGGCACACATATTGGAAAAATCCAGGCGATTCTGGGCTTCCTACGGATTTGAAATGGACGCTGCCTGACGGCGCTACCGCAGGGGCAATTGCATGGCCCGTGCCACAAAAAATCGTCGTCTCCAATCTTGTCAACTACGGCTATGAGGGCTCAATTTTGTTAGCCGTGCCCGTGACCGTTGCCGCCAATTTCCAATCAAACGGTCCGCAATTTCCCATCGCCCTCAAAGCGCAGTGGTTGGTGTGCAAAACCGAATGCATTCCTGAAGAGGGCGAATTCAAACTCAGCATTCCTGTGAGCGGATCAACCGCAGCTTCACGCAGCATTTTTATGGAGGCGCAAGCCCGTACACCAAAACCCTACAGCGGTATCGCCACTTTTACGCCCAGCGACAACACGCTACGCCTTGTGGTACAAGGCTTGCCCGCCAATTGGCAAGGCCTTCAATTGGATGCTATTGCCGAAGAGGGCAGCATCATTGATGCGGCCGCCAAAACCGAGCAAGCATGGACAAACGGACAATGGGCGGCAACACTGCCCCTTAGCGCCCAGCGCACCACCAGTCCCGCCAGCATCACTTGGGTTGTCAAAATTGCAGGCTTACCCACCAACCCCGCGCTACGGGTCACCACTCAATTGGAGGGCACTTGGCCCGCCGCCGCCAAGCCGGTCGCTGTAAGTCCCGCGCTAGAGGCGGCTTTAGAAAAAAATAAAACTGATGAGTCCACCAGCCCCTCATTCAGTGCAACGTGGTTGAGCGCCACTTTTTGGCTAGCCGTTTTGGGTGCTTTGATAGGAGGGCTAGTTTTGAATTTGATGCCCTGCGTACTGCCCGTGCTCACCATTAAGCTGCTAAGTTTTGCGCCTAAAAAAGTGTTTCAAAGCAGCGCCAGCGTTGCCAAGGTTTTGATTGAACCCACAGGCGTAGCCACCATTCAATCGGATGACACCTTGTCCTTTCGTCTATCCAGCGGCTTATTTGCAATTGGCGTAGTGGTGAGCTTTGTCGTCATGGGCTCAATTTTGCTCTTGCTGCGCGGCGCAGGACAACACTATGGCTGGGGCTTTCAAATGCAGTCGCCTGCAATGATTATTGGATTAGCGCTTTTGTTTTTAATTATTGGTTTGAATTTATTTGAAATTTTTGAACTGCGCCTTGTGCTTCCGCAGCAACTGGTCAATTTTCAATCCAAACACCCTGGCATTGAAGCGCTCTTAAGTGGCGCATTGGCGGTACTAATTGCCACGCCGTGTACGGCTCCATTTATGGGGGCATCAATAGGGCTTGCCATTAGTTTGCCTGCCGCGCAAGGCATTCTCATTTTTGCAGCACTTGGGCTTGGCATGGTGCTGCCCTTTATATTGGTGGCGCTCTCTCCCCGTGTCGGAATGTGGCTACTCAACGTGCTGCCCAAACCCGGCGCGTGGATGAATATCATGCGCCACTTTTTAGCTTGGCCCGTGTTTGCAACCGTTCTGTGGCTAACGTGGATTTACGCGCAGCAAACCAGCACGAGCCAAGCCTTTGCGCTGCTGTTCGTGTTTTTAATGCTCACTGCTTTAGCTTGGGCTTTTGGCTTACCCAAAGGCCGCGCACAGCAAGTGATCGTGGGCATTTTTGCTGTCGTCTTTGCACTGTCCTGCACACTGTGGAATTACACCGCCGTATCACCACAATCCAAACCCAGCGCTGCTGCCCTTGCCACAAGTACATCTTCTGATCAATGGGGGAGGTGGACGCTAGAGGCGCAAACCGCAGCGCAGGCAACAGGGCGTCCTGTTTTTGTAGATTTCACAGCCGCTTGGTGCATTACGTGCCAAATCAATAAAACCACCACGCTAAAAACTGCGGAGGTGGAAAATTTATTCAAAGAAAAAAATGTGGTTTTGTTGCGCGCCGACTGGACAAGTCCCAATGCAGCGATTGCTGCCGAGCTGGCCAAGCTAGGACGCTTTGGATTGCCCGTGTACGCCGTGTATTTGCCTGGCACAACCACACCCAAACTTTTGCCCGAAGTGCTAACGAAGGCATCAATCGCACAGGCATTGTCAGCACTATGATGCGCCAATTTCGCTCCTCGGAAATCACGCCGCAAACCGATTACAAGCGGCGGCGCGAACTGCTCGCCTACCTTGCCGGCAGCGCAGCAGGCGTAGCGCTGCCTAGTTTTGTCAGCCCAGAAGCACGGGCCGCAACAGCCCCTGGCAAGCTCAAAGCCTTATCTAGCAAGCTCTCCAAAGTAGCGGGCGCTATGACGCTAGAAAAAACCACCCCCTATGCAGATGCAAGCACCTACAACAACTACTACGAATTTGGCACCGACAAATCCGAGCCAGCAAAAACCGCAGGCAGTTTAAAAACCTCGCCTTGGTCGATTGCGGTAGAGGGCATGGTCAAACGCCCCGCAAACTACACGCTAGAAGAGGTGATGAAGTTTGCGGCAATGGAGGAGCGCATTTACCGCTTGCGCTGCGTTGAGGCTTGGTCGATGGTGATTCCGTGGATTGGCTATTCGCTATCGGCTTTCATTCAAAAAGTGCAGCCCTTGCCAGGCGCAAAATTTGTCGAATTTGTGACCCTTGCCGACAAAGCGCAAATGCCTGGCATTCGATCTAGCGTGCTGGACTGGCCCTACACCGAAGGTCTGCGCCTAGACGAAGCCATGCACCCACTGACCCTGCTCTCCTTTGGGATGTACGGCGAAGTGCTGCCCAACCAAAACGGCGCACCCGTGCGCTTGGTTGTGCCTTGGAAATACGGCTTTAAAAGTGCTAAGAGCATCGTCAAAATTCGCTTCACCGACCAAATGCCCGCAACCGCTTGGAACAAAGCTGCGCGCAATGAATACGGGTTTTATTCCAACGTCAATCCAAACGTTGATCATCCGCGCTGGAGCCAAAGCACGGAGCGGCGTATTGGCGCGGATAACGGCCTCTTTGCCAAGCGCCACAAAACAGAAATGTTTAACGGCTACGAGGCCGAGGTCGGACAGCTCTACGCAGGCATGGATTTGCGCCAAAACTTTTAAGCGCGATTCGTTCGATCCATCAAACCGCGTAAATACTCAGCCGCACTCATGCGCCTACCGCCTGCGCGCTGTAGCTCAGTCAGATAAAGCACGACGCCATCGCCCGCCTGCATAGCAAGGGCGTCATCACGCGGCGCAAGCTGCGCCTGCCACACCTTAACAATTTCACCGTTCAATACCGCCGTGCAAGCTGGGGCGGGGTTGAAGGCGCGGATTTTGCGCTCAATAGCCGCCGCACTTTGCGTCCAGTCGATCGCGGACTCTGACTTCATAACTTTGGCGGCGTAGCTCACGCCCTCATTAGGCTGGGGCGCGGGCACAAGGGACGTGTAGTCGCGCAAAGTTTTTGTCATCAACGTCGCACCCAGAGCGGCAAGTTTTTCCTGCAAGGTTTGCGTGGTGTCAGACTGGGCGATTGGCAATACTTTTTTTAACAATATCGCCCCCGTATCTAGACCTGAATCCATCTGCATGATGGTGACACCCGTTTCAAAGTCGCCCGCTTCAATGGCGCGATGAATAGGAGCCGCGCCGCGCCAGCGCGGCAGCAAAGAGGCGTGGATGTTGAGACAACCGCGCTGCGGCGCTGCTAGTGTCCACTGCGGCAAGATGAGTCCATACGCCGCCACCACCATAAAGTCGGCATTTTCGACAGCAATGCGCGCTTGCGCGGCGCGGGCATCGTCCTGATAGCGGCCATCCAAGCGAAGGCTGTGCGGTTGCAGCACAGGCAAAGCGTGCTTTTGTGCCAATTGCTTAACGGGTGAGAGCTGCAACTTGAGTCCACGCCCCGCAGGCCTGTCGGGCTGAGTCAGCACCAAAGGAACATCAAAACCCTCATCCAGCAAAGCTTGCAAAGCAATCGCCGCAAATTCAGGCGTGCCTGCAAAAATAACTTTCATTATTTTTTTCTGCGTAGCGTACCGATTAAATCGTTGGTCACTTGCAGCGCACGAGACATACTTTGCGCCAATGAGCCATCGGTGTAGAACTGTCCACCAATGCCCAGCGCAGGTACACCCGTGACGTTGTAGGCGGTTTGCAATTGCGTGGCGCGAGTCGCTTTGGATGCAACGGAAAAGCTGTCGTAGATTTGCGTGAACTTGGTCTTGTCAATGCCTTGCGCGGTCGCCCATTTGATGATGGTGTCGCGATTGGATAAATCTAGTTTTTCAGTATGGATAGCAGCAAACGCGCGGGCGTGCATTTTGTCCACCAAGCCCATTTCTTCTAGCGTGTAGTACAGTTTTTGGTCAAACACAAAATCGGGGCGAAATGCCACGGGCACGCGGCGGAACGACACATCTTTCGGTAGTTTTTTTAACCACGCTTGCAACTCAGGCTCAAAATGATTGCAGTGCGGGCAGTGATACCAAAAAAACTCAACCACCTCAATCTTTCCATTAGGCGCATCGGTGGGCGCAGGTTTGTCCAGTTTGATGTAGTCAATGCCCTCTTCGGGCGGCTTGCCCTGCGCCATAGCGGGCGATGCCTGCAATCCTGAAAGCAGGGCAGCAGCGCCAAAAGAAAGGCCCGCCAACTGGCGGCGCGTGAGCTGTGTGTTGTGCAATTCGTTCATATCGAAACTCCAAAAAATAAATGTTTTACTCGTTATTTCTGACTACGCACCAAAGACGTCTCAAAGCCAGCCGCCTCTAAGCTACCCTTGGCCTTGTCTGCCACGGCCTGCCCCGCGTAAGGTCCCACGCGAACGCGAAAAATCTTTTGTCCTGCTTGCTCGCGCTCAAACACCTTGCCATCAAACCCCGACAGCGCCAATTTACCGCGTAGCGCCTGTGCGTCGTCGCTGCTACGAAAAGCGCCGACTTGCACATAGTATTCGGGCAAAGCATCCGCAGCGGGCGCTCCTGCGGCTGGCGATTGCGTCGCTTCCGCAGGCTGGGCGTCGTCAGCAGGCGCAGGAGCGGCAGAAGCCGCAGGCTTGGCGATGGGCTTGGCCAGTCCTGCATTGGGATCCCAATCTTGATTTTTCTTGGCTTCGGCTGCGTCTTGCGCGGGCGTGCGGCTAGCACTTTTGCTATTGAATGGCGTAGGAACTTTTAGTACATACACCGAAATGCCTAGTGCCATCCCTAGCCCAATCAGCACACCCACAATCAAACCTAAAACCGTACCGCCGCGTTGTTTGCTTCTACTTTTCACATTCCCACCTTTACATTTTTTCAGGGGCACTAACACCCAAAACTGCCAATCCATTTTGAATCACTTGCGCTGTTGCCGCTATCAATGCCAGGCGCGCTTTTTTGATTGATGCGTCGTCCACCAGGATGCGCTCTGCGTCATAGTAGCTATGGTAGCTGCTGGCCAAGTCTCGCAAATAAAAAGTGACATCGTGCGGTGCAAAGTTGTGCGCAGCGTCTGCCAGCATGGCAGGGTATTTTGCCAATTGCAGCATCAGGGCTTGCGCGGCAGAGCTATCCAAGGGAGTTAAATCTGCCTGCGCCAGCGCTGCAACTATGCCGCCGCCTTCTTCATACGTGCGCAAAATGGAGCAGATGCGCGCATGCGCGTATTGCACGTAGTACACAGGGTTGTCGTTATTTTTTTTGACTGCCAAATCGACGTCGAAGGTGTACTCGGTATCTGGCTTGCGCGACAGCAAGAAAAAACGCACGGCGTCGGTGCTTGTCCACTCTATCAAATCGCGCAGCGTGACGTAGCTGCCTGCGCGTTTAGAAATTTTGACCTCCTCGCCGCCGCGCATCACGCGCACCATGGTGTGCAGCACGTAGTCGGGATAGCCCTTGGGAATGCCCACATCCGCCGCTTGCAAGCCCGCACGCACACGTGCAATTGTGCCGTGGTGATCCGTGCCTTGAATGTTAATCACGCGGGTAAAGCCCCTATCCCACTTGGCAATGTGATACGCCACATCGGGCACAAAATAGGTATACAGACTTGCGCCTGGCGCGTCTGAATTGGACTTGCGCATCACGCGGTCTTTGTCGTCGCCATACTCCGTCGTTTTAAGCCACAGCGCACCATCGGCCTCGTAGGTTTTACCAGCCGCAATGAGCTTGGCAACGGCTTGCTCCACACGCCCCGAGGTGTAAAGACTGGACTCCAAATAAAAATGATCAAAACGCACACGAAAAGCAGCAAGGTCTAAGTCTTGCTCGCGCCGCAGATAGGCTACTGCGAAGGCGCGGACAGATGCGGCATCGTCCGCATCGCCCGATGCGGTCACGCTGCGCTCGCCATCAGGGTCACGCGCAAGTACCGTTTTTTTAGCTAAAAAATCATTCGCAATATCGGCAATGTAGTCGCCGTTGTAAAAAGCCTTGGACGCGGGATTGTCTGGGTCGGTTGGCCAACACACATCGCCTGGCTTAAAGCCTTTGGCGCGAAGCTGGGTTGATTTGGTCAGCGTCTCAATTTGCACGCCCGCGTCGTTGTAATAAAACTCGCGATGCACGGTAACGCCTTGCGTTGCAAACAAATTGCAAATCGCGTCGCCCAGCGCCGCTTGGCGACCATGCCCCACGTGCAGTGGCCCCGTAGGGTTGGCGGAGACAAACTCCACCAACAGTTTTTGTGCGTTCGCGTCCGCCGCCCTCTTTGCTCCGTACTCTGCACCGCTTTGCAAAATATCTGTCACCGTGGTTTGCTTGGCAGCAGGTTTGAGGCGGATATTGATAAAGCCAGGGCCCGCAATCTCCAGCGGCAAAGCCCACTTGGCAAACGCAGGCGTGGCTTCTAGCAGCGTTTTTATCTGCTCACCTAAAGCGCGTGGATTTTGCTTGAGCGCTTTAGACATCTGCATCGCCGCCGTGCAAGCCAAATCGCCATGCTCTGCTTGTTTGGGCGATTCAAACTGAGCGTGAATGGTGGGCGCTAAACCCGCATCGGCGAGGAGCTTGCTAAGAACGGATTGAAGGGCAGATTGAAGTTCAGATTGGACGCGGAGCATTTCTCAATTCTATTGGACGAGCGCTCTCTACAATCTCCCCATGACCACACACTTCTCTTTGGCGCACTCCGCGCTGCTAGCGCCCTTTGGACTGTCTGACGCATCGCTCACAAAGGTGCTCTCCCACATTCAGCAAAACGCCGTGGACGACGCGGATTTGTATTTTCAAACCACGCGCTCAGAGGGCTGGAGCTTGGAGGAGGGCATCGTTAAAACGGGCAGCTTTTCCATCGATCAAGGCGTAGGCGTGCGTGCTGTGAGCGGCGAAAAAACGGCGTTTGCGTATTCAGACGACATTTCGCTTGCATCCCTTATGGACGCCGCCAGCGTGGTGCGTGCCATTGGTGCGGGCGGCAAAAACGGCAAAGTAAAAGTCGGCAACAAAGCATCATCGCTCGTTGCACGCAAGCTGTACGGCGTGGACGATCCTATTGCGTCGCAGGGCAGCGCGCAAAAAGTTGCGCTGTTGGGTCGGGTTGAGCGGCTCGCCAGAGCCAAAGATCCGCGCATCAAACAAGCGATGGCGGGCATTGCGGCAGAGCACGACATCATCTACATCGCACGCGCTAACGGGCAGCGCTCGGCCGATGTGCGCCCGCTCGTGCGCCTATCAGTCACGGTGATTGCCGAGCAAACCATCGGCGGCAAAGTGCGGCGCGAAACAGGCACAGCAGGTGGCGGCGGACGTTTTGGACTGGACTATTTTGATGAGGCCCTCATCGAGCAATATGTGACAAGCGCGGTTGACGCAGCGCTGACCAATTTAGAGGCAAGGCCCGCGCCTGCTGGAGAAATGACCGTGGTGCTAGGGTCTGGCTGGCCTGGTGTCCTGCTGCACGAAGCGGTAGGGCACGGACTAGAGGGCGACTTCAACCGCAAAGGTTCTAGCGCTTTTGCCGGGTTGATTGGCACACGCGTGGCCGCCAAGGGCGTGACTGTGCTGGACGACGGCACGATGAAGGGCAGACGCGGCTCGCTCAATATCGACGACGAGGGCAACCGCACACAAAAAAATATGCTCATCGAAGACGGTATTTTGCGTGGCTACATTCAAGACAATTTGAACGCGCGGCTCATGAACGTCAAGCCCACAGGCAACGGCAGGCGCGAAAGCTACGCCCATGTGCCCATGCCGCGCATGACCAACACCTATATGTTGGGCGGCGACAAAGACCCGCAAGAGATCATTCAAAGCTTAAAGCGCGGACTCTACGCCACCAACTTTGGCGGCGGGCAAGTGGACATCACCTCGGGCAAATATGTGTTTTCTGCAAGCGAGGCGTTTTGGGTGGAAAACGGACGTATCCAATATCCCGTCAAAGGCGCAACCATTATTGGCTCGGGACCCGAGTCGCTCAAAAAAATTACCCTCATTGGCAACGACATGGCACTTGACTCAGGCGTAGGCGTTTGCGGCAAAGAAGGTCAAAGCGTGCCCGTGGGCGTGGGTCAGCCCACGCTTCGCATCGAGGGCATGACGGTAGGCGGGACGGCTTAATTGCCATGCAGCCGCGCACGCGCACAGTTTTTGCTGCGCTCGCGCTATTGGTCGCAGGACTTGGCGCTTGGCGGCAAGCGGCGCTACCGCAGCTATCGGTTGACGCATTTGCACTGCCTGCGTTTGCACCCACTCTCGCGCCATCGGCTTCAAACAAGAAATTAAATTTAGTCGCTCTACGCGAGGTGGCGCGTCACGACATTCCCATGCCGCCCGGCACCCCTGCTGCGCACGCCTCGTTTTTGCTGGCGGATCCAGACGGCCGCCTACGTGTTTTTTGGTTTGCAGGCTCCCGCGAAAGCGGTGAAGACGTACAAATTTTGACAAGCCAATTTGTGCGCACGCCTGATGGTGCGAGCAGCTGGAGCACACCCACGGTTGCCGTCAACCGCCAGGCCGCATTTCAAGCGCTAGGGGGGTGGAATCCGTTTTTGTCGATCCGTCGCTTGGGCAATCCCGTGGCGTGGGTGGACAGTCAGGGCAACACGCATCTGTACGTCGTCGCAACCACGTGGTTGGGCGGCTGGGCGGCGTCGCGCATTTTGCATTTGACGCAAGCGTCCAATGGCGGCGCATATGTGCCCTTAGGTTTTTTGGAGTTGTCGCCGTTTTTTAATATCAGCCATTTGGTACGCGGCGCACCCATTCCCCTCACAGGCGGCGGCGTACTGTTACCCGTCTACTTTGAGCTAGGCATTAAATATCCTTTGGCGATTCGCTTGGATCGCGGCGGCCAGTTGGTGCAGGCACGTGATGCGGTCGTTCGCATGGCGGGGAATTTAGCCTCTTTGCAACCCACGGTGGCGGTGAGCTCAAGCACCGACGCGCTGGCGTATTTGCGCGACAACTCCGAGGCACAACAACTGCGTTTTGCACAAACCAACAATGGCGGTTTGTCATGGGAAAACGCTTCAAGTGGCACAGACGACATCATCAACCCCGACTCCTCACTTGCGGCGCTGCGCGTGGCGGGAAAAACCTTGCTGGTTCACAATTCGCAGCGCACAGGGCGGCATCGCTTGGTCATTGATGCCTCGCCAAATGGACTGGGCAATTGGCAGCGTTTGGCAACCCTAGAGAACGAACCACAGCAACTGGCGGGCGTGCCATTTAACGAATACTCCTATCCCAGTGCGGTTGTGATGGGGCAACAGCTGCACGTGAGCTACACCTACCAAAAGCGCCAAATTCGGCACGTCGTTTTCAATATCGAAAGCAACTCTAAGGAGGGGCCATGAAACTGCTTACGCTGCTCTACACCGCGCTGCTCGTCGATTTGTTGACAGGGCAAACGCTCAATCTATACGGCTTTGGGCGTGAACCACTGACCTTTGCGCTAGGCGCGGTGCTGGTGGCGTTTGCTTGGTGTCGCGCAGCCCGCACGCGGCTAGGTATGATCGCCCTTGTTCTGTGCGCGGCATGGCTGCTTTTGTATCCTGCTAAAAATGGCGTCGATGTCGTGCTCTCACCCCTGCTGATGCTTGGAGCCACAAGGTGGCTCTGGCGCAAACTCTGGTGCAAACGTATAAAAAATGAAGATTGATACCCAACGATTCGTCGATCGCTATGCAGGACAAGCGCTGTGTGCAGCGCTGTCGCTGGCGCATCGTTTTAAAGCGCAAGGCGCAGATAGCCAAGCCGCAGGACAAGCATTTCACCCCAAAGCGATTGCAATTTTGATGCTCTCCGAAATGGGCTCGATGGTGCTGGCGCAGCCCATGATTGCGTATCTCAAAGACCGCCACCCTGATGCCGAGCTGCACGTGGTGCAGCTTGGAAAAAACCAAGAAATCGTGCGGCTGCTGGGCTTTACTCGCCCTGAGCATATGCATGCACTAGACGACTCCTCCCTTTTGGGTTTGCTTGGCAGCTTGTACCGTGTCATCCGCAATTTGCGCCGCGCAGGTGTGGACGCGGTGATCGACTGCGAACTGTTTGCACGCATCAGTAGCTGCATCGCCCACCTTACAGGTGCAAGCCGCATTGCAGGCTTTACACCGCACACGCAAGAGGGTTTGTACCGCGGTAGCTTCATCAACTGCGCCGTACCCTACAACCCCTACCGCAGCATGAAAGACCAATTCATCACGCTGGCGCGGGCGCTAGAACAACCGCAAAACAATCTACCGCGCAGCAAGCAAGCGCACGTTAGTTTTGCCGCCGATAGTCGCTTTAACACCTTGCAGCCTTTGACACTGCGTGAAGGCGAATTAGCTGCGGCTGTTGCCAAACTCAAGCGCGACTTTCCAGCGCTAGACAACAAGCCGCTGGTGCTGCTCTACCCAGGCGGCGGTATTTTGCCGATTCGTGCTTGGCCCAGAGCCTACTTTTCCAAAGTCGCCAAAGCCTTGCTGGGCAATGGCTGTGCGGTAGGATTTATTGGTTTGCCCGTCGACAAACCACTGGCGCAAAGTCTGGTAGCCGAGCTTGGCAGCGATGCTGTGCTTGATTTAACGGGTTACACCCACAGCATTCGCGAGTTATTGGTGCTGTTTTTTTACGCCAAGCTCCTCATTACCAACGACGGCGGGCCTGGGCATTTTGCCGCACTCACTCCCATTCACACCATCATGTTTTTTGGCCCCGAAACGCCCGCGCTGTATGCACCCCTTGCCTCTAGCTTGGGCGGACAAGTCGCTGCGCTATTTGCAGGCACGGCGTGCTCGCCATGCCTGACCGCCTACAACCACCGCACCAGCAGCTGCGACGGCAACAACGTGTGCTTGCAAGACATCACGCCCGAGCAAGTGCTCGTGCACGCAGCGCAGATGCTCGGACTGGATGCGTGATGAAGCTGCGCCTTAAACGTCTTGCTCTACGCTTTATCCGATTTGGCATTGTGGGAGGCTCAGGCATTTTTGTAAATCAAGCCGTTCTCTACGCGGGCATGGAGTGGCTTTTTGTCGAAGTCCCGCTGGGCGAGCGCCTCAGCTACGCTTTGCCGCTCGCAATTGCCATCGCCACCACCTACAATTTTTTTTGGAATCGTTTGTGGACGTGGCGCGAGCGACGTGGCTTAGATGCAAAAACCACATCCGCACAATTTTTTAAATATGTTGCAGCC
Source organism: Burkholderiaceae bacterium (assembly GCA_031538565.1). GTDB lineage: Bacteria > Pseudomonadota > Gammaproteobacteria > Burkholderiales > Burkholderiaceae_C > JASGCK01. The sequence goes on along the minus strand of JAVKLS010000041.1, from coordinate 44,753 downwards.
ACCTTAATTGGCAGCTCTATTCAATACGTGCTTACACGCTATTTGGCAAGCGCCGATGGCTTTGCGCTGCACTACGGACTTGCCAATTTGCTTGCCATTGGCATTGCCAGCTTGGTGAACTTCCTCATTAACGACCGCGTCACGTTTAGGAAAGTGGGCGTGTGAAACGCGGGGTTACCACAGGCGCTGTGTGCGCAAGTGCACTGCTGCTAACGCTGGCTTATTTGCTGAACTTGGGTAGCGGTTACGCGCCAACCAATGGCGACGAGATGGTCTATCTGCACATCGCCCGCCTGACCAGCGAAAGCGGACACTGGTTGCCGCTGCAATCGGAACTTGCCAATATGCGCAACACCAAACCGCCGCTGTTGTTTTGGCAAGCAATGGCGACGGGGGGGTGGGCTTGGAGTCTATGGTTGCTTCGCCTACCTTATGTTTTAGAGACGCTGCTCACAGCAGCCCTTGTGGGTCAGCTCGCGTGGCTGCTCACGCAAGTAGGGGTGTCATCGCTTTCTCGCACGCTCGCACCGCAAGCATCGCCACGCCGCGGTGACTTTTCTGACGCGCGCAAATGGCAAGAAGTTGCAATGACAGCCCTGCTTGCCGCCACGCTTTATCTCGGGTTTTTTACCACCTATCGCTACGGCAGACCCGTGCTGAGCTCCTCTATCGAGAGCTTGTTTTTATTTGCCGCTTGTGCGCTCGTCATCACCAAGATGCCTTTGTGGGGAGCTTATCCCGCAAGGCTTGCCGTGCTACTAGGGTTACTCACCACTCCCGCGCTACTGGCAAAATCTTTTGTGCTCGCCCTGCCCGTGGCGCTATGGTTTTTTTTAGTGCTGTGGAGCGCATCCACACCTGGCAACAAGACGATCGGACAAAAATTATGGCGCTGTACGTGGCCTTCTGCGCTGGCGATGGGCCTAGGTCTTGCGGGATTTGCGCTATGGTTTTTTGTCGACCCCAATCCTGCCGCTGTGTGGCACGAGTTTGTCATTGGTGAGAATTTTTCGAAAAAATTTGATTCGGCTTGGTCAGATGGACTCGCTACATTTTGGTTTTCGCCCTTTGCCAATGCGGGGTTACTCAGCCCTTTGCTGGTTGGCTTGTTGCTTGCTGCGTGGCGAAACTGGAGGGATAAAACAATGGCCACGCCGCTGGGTGTGCGTCTCTTATGGCTGTGGCTACTGGTTTGGATGCTGGTGTTTACCTTGCCCAGTCAGCGCTCGGGGCGCTACATCTTGCCAGCCATGCCCGCGTTAGCGGTGCTTCTGGCGTTATACGCGTCCGCTATTGCTCGCGTATGGTGGATGCTGACGCTTGCACTCATCGCGCTCGCAACTGCGGCTCTGGCGTGGGCAGCGTACAGCTTGGACAGCATTTTGGCTGTGGACTTTGGCTACTCGCCGTTTTATTTTGTGGCGCTTGCGCTTGTTTTGCTTATGTGCGTCATCGGTCTGCTACGCGCCAAATTTCGCGTCGCCCTCGTCGCAGCAAGTTCCGTTGCGTGGTTGGCGCTGCTGGGCTCATTGGCCGCGCCATTCGATCAAGGCGCAGGACAATTCGACACACAAGCGACGCAAGCAGTTGCGGAGCAAAAAGTGTGGCTTCCACAAAATTTCAACGCGCAATTTGAGCGCTTTCAGTTTGCCTTGCCACATCACCGCGCCCTGCCGTATGCGGCATCGCAAGCGCCAACACCCAGCGCACTGCTGCAAACAGCGTCCTATGCCGTCATTGCATTGCCGCTAGATGCTCCCATGCCCGCGGACGACGCCAGAGTGCGCATTCTTGCCAGCCGCTTCGTATTTCGTAGCAGACAAAACGCTGGCGAAATCACGTGGAAAAACCTTAGCAGCGCACACGCCTTGGCTCGCTTGCTGGTGCAGCGAGAGGTACTGATTGACCTAAAAAAGCAAGTGCTATGATGCAACGCTTTTAATTAAACGAGAGAAAAATGCACCCCCACCTACACGTATTCGTACGATCAATCCGACTCCTTTTTTTGTGTGTTGGTATCTCGTACTTATCGGGCTGCGCTGTAAGCGAAACATCGACATCCATCGTGCCCGCACAAGTCGCATCGGCGCATACCGCATACAACGGCCCCAAAAGCACGCTTGTTGTTGGAAAGTTTGACAATCGCTCCAGTTTTATGCGCGGCTTGTTTTCGGATGGCGTAGATCGCCTGGGCGGTCAAGCTAAAACTATTTTGATCACGCACTTGCAACAGTCTAATCGCTTTAATGTTCTAGACCGTGACAACTTGGGCGAAGCCAAGTTTGAGTCGGATCTCAAAGGACGAGTCCAGCAACTCAAAGGAGCTGATTTTGTGATCACAGGTGACGTGACGGAGTTTGGACGCAAAGAGGTAGGTGATCAGCAGCTGTTTGGAATTTTAGGACGCGGTAAAACCCAAATCGCCTACTCTAAAGTCAGTTTGAACGTCGTCAATACCGCAACCTCTGAGGTGGTTTATTCCGCGCAAGGTGCAGGCGAATACGCACTCTCGAATCGCGAAATTGTAGGCTTCGGCAGCACAGTTAGCTACGACTCCACGCTAAATGGAAAAGTGCTTGATTTAGCCATTCGCGAAGCCATTAACCGCTTGGTAGAGGGCGCTGAGAGCGGGAAGTGGAGGCCATGATGTGCCGCGCAACTTTAGGCGCCATGGCTGCGCTTGGTGCGTTACTGATCAGTGGTTGCGCAACAAAGCCTGCAACGCTTTATGAGTGGGGTTCGTATCAAACGCAGGTGTACAACCTCTATAACGACCAAGGCAAAGTACCCATTCAAACGCAGATTGAAAAGCTAGAGGCCGACTACCAAATCGCCCGATCAGCCAATAAAGCCGTACCTCCTGGCTATCACGCGCATCTGGGCTATTTGTATTTTCAAGTGGGTAAAAAAGATCAGTCACTGCAAGAATTTGAAACAGAAAAAAAACTGTTCCCCGAGTCGTCCGTGTTTATGGATCGTATGATTGCTCAAGTTAAAAAATAAAACCAATGACTTTATTTATCAAAGCTGTTTTTTGCGCCTGCTTGATCGCACTGGCAGCAGGCTGTGCCAGCACAAGCGTCAAAAACCCTTACGACTACACGGCGTTTAAACAAAACCAGCCCAAATCAATTGTGGTATTGCCACCGCTCAACAACTCTCCCGATGTACGAGCGACGTATGGTTTTTTATCCACCGTAACGTATCCACTAGCGGAAGATGGCTACTACGTTTTTCCCGTCGCGCTGGTTGATCAAATGTTTAAAGAAAATGGACTGACGCAGCCAGCCGATATGCAGCAAGCACCCATTAAAAAAGTGGCGGAAATTTTTGGTGCTGATGCTGCGCTCTACATCACCATAGAAAAATATGGCGCTATCTACACGGTTCTTAATAGCGCCGTGATTGTCACAGCAAGCGCCAAATTGATTGATCTCAAAACAGGGGTCGCAATTTGGAGCGGCGCTGCCAGCGCCTCTAGCGACGAAGGCAATAATCAAAATACTGGCGGCTTGCTTGGGGCTTTAATTTCAGGAATTGTCAAACAAGCGATCAATAGTTTTGGCGATAAAGGGCACGATTTGTCCTTCATCACGAGTCAACGTTTGCTAGGCGTGCGCCCTGGTGGACTTTTATACGGACCGCGCTCACCTAGCTTTGGCAAAGATGCGCCATAATCGGCAACGTATGAACTCTCGCAGTAACTACTTTTACTTTACGTTCTTCTTCCAACGCTTAGGCGGTCTGGAGATTTTTGCGTAGCCGAACGAATCACTCACCTAACCAACCGCCGAAGCTAGCTTAGCAAGGCGGTTTTTTTATTTCTTTTTTATTTTGAAGGATTGCCATATGACCACCTCCATCACACCGTATATGACGGATCGTCCACAACCCGATCGCGCCAGCCAAACCGACGACACCCGCATTAAGGACATTACCGTGTTACCTCCGCCTGAACATTTGATTCGCTTCTTCCCAATTAGCAGCACGCCCGTTGAATCCCTCATTGCGCAAACGCGCAAAAACATTCGCAGCATCATGCAAGGCAAAGATGACCGCCTACTGGTCGTGATGGGACCTTGCTCGATTCACGACCCCGCCGCCGCCGTGGACTATGCGCGCAAGCTAATGGCGCAGCGCACAGCATTTGCGGATACGCTAGAAATTGTGATGCGTGTGTACTTTGAAAAGCCACGCACGACCGTGGGTTGGAAGGGCTTAATTAACGACCCCTATCTTGATGAGTCTTGCCGCATTGACGAAGGGCTGCGCATGGCACGCCAATTACTCATCGAAATTAATCGCCTCGGACTACCAGCGGGCAGCGAGTTTTTAGACGTGATTTCACCGCAATACATTGGCGACTTAATTAGCTGGGGCGCTATTGGTGCGCGCACCACCGAGTCGCAAGTTCATCGCGAATTAGCCAGCGGCTTGTCCGCTCCGATTGGTTTTAAAAATGGCACGGATGGCAACATCAAAATTGCAACCGATGCCATACAAGCTGCGGCAGGTGGGCATCACTTTTTGTCCATTCACAAAAATGGGCAAGTCGCAATTGTGCAAACCAACGGAAACCCCGATTGCCACGTTATTTTGCGTGGCGGAAAAACGCCCAACTACGACAAAGCCAGCATAGACGCGGCTTGCGTCGATCTTGTTAAAGCCAAACTACCGAAAAAATTGATGGTTGATTTCAGTCACGCCAATAGCAGCAAGCAGCACGAACGCCAACTAGACGTGGCACGAGACATTGCCGCACAAATTGCAAGTGGTGCACGACAAGTGTTTGGCGTGATGGTTGAAAGCCACTTAATTGCTGGCGCACAAAAATTTACGCCAGGCAAAGATGACACAACCAAACTCACCTATGGACAAAGCATTACCGACGCCTGCCTTGGCTGGAATGACAGCGTAGCAGCGTTGCAGATTTTGTCGAATGCGGTGGTGGCGCGCAGAGGCCGATAAACAGCGCGTCAAGCCGCAGCCTTGAGCGCATCTAGCAACTTTTGATGGATGCCGCCAAATCCACCATTGCTCATGCACAAAATGTAATCGTCTGCTTGTGCATGGACGCTCACAAGGCGCACCAGTTCGTCGATCGTGTTTGCCACAAGAGCCCGCGAGCCCATGCTAGACAGCGCATCTGCCGCATTCCAGTCCAATCCACCGCTGTGGCAAAAAGCCAAGTCGGCCTCTTTGAGCGACTCTGGCAATTGCGCCTTCATAGCGCCTAGCTTCATGGTGTTGCTGCGCGGCTCGAACACAGCCAGAATGCGGGCGCGCGCCCGGCCTTGTGCGTTTAATTGGCGGCGCAAGCCGTCGATCGTGGTCGCGATGGCCGTAGGATGATGCGCGAAGTCATCAATCACGGTGATGTTGCCCGTTTTCTTTTGCACAATGCCCTTCACCTCCATGCGCCGTTTAACGTTTTTAAACGTCGCCAATGCGGCGAGTGCATCCTCTTGCAAAACCCCCGCGTGCTCGGCAGCGGCGATGGCGGCCAGCGCATTCATGCGATTGTGCTGTCCCGATAAATTCCATCTGATTTTTTCTGCCCGTGCATCCGCAGCAGAAAACCGCACGACTTCGCTGAAACAGCCCTCAGCGAGCACACGAGCCAGTGCAGGATCGTCGCCGCTCACGATGACCCGACCCGTGCTTGGCACGGTGCGAACTAAGTGGTGGAATTGGCGTTCGATACTGGCAAGGTCGGGAAAGATATCGGCGTGATCAAACTCCAAATTATTCAGCACAGCGGTACGCGGACGGTAATGGACAAACTTGCTGCGCTTATCAAAAAAAGCCGTGTCGTATTCGTCTGCTTCAATTACAAAATAAGGTGAATCAGTCAGCCGCGCTGAAACACCAAAGTTCAGCGGCACACCCCCGATGAGAAACGATGGATTGCGCCCCGCGCATTCCAAAATCCAGGCCAACATCGCACTTGTTGTCGTTTTGCCATGTGTGCCCGCCACCGCCAACACATGCTTGCCCTGCAAAATGTTTTCTGATAGCCACTGCGGTCCGCTGATGTAGCGCTCGCCCTTATCCAGTATGGCCTCCATCAACGGATAGCGCGGCGAGCCATCCGCCTGCCTTGCGCGAGATACCACATTGCCCACGACCCACACATCGGGACTGAGTTCAAGCTGCGCGGCATCGTAGCCTTCGATAAGCTCAATGCCAAGCGCGCGCAATTGATCGCTCATGGGCGGATAAACACCCGCATCGCAACCCGTAACGGTGTGCCCTGCTGCGCGGGCGAGGGCGGCAAGCCCGCCCATAAAAGTGCCGCAAACTCCAAGAATGTGTATGTGCATACTCGGATTGTAAATTTGCTTATCTCGATTTACAGAAAATCTGTTGCCCTATCAAAATGCCGCCGAACTCAATGATGCTCTTTTGAAGCTAAAGACGAACACTTAAACCTGCAAAAGAGGTACTCTTATTTTTAGTTGCTAAAAGCAGCAATGCCCGTAATGGCGCGACCCAAGATGAGCGCGTGCACATCGTGCGTGCCCTCGTAGGTGTTGACCACCTCTAGGTTCACCAAATGACGCGCCACACCAAACTCATCTGAAATGCCATTGCCGCCCATCATGTCGCGTGCCACGCGTGCAATGTCGAGTGACTTGCCGCAGCTGTTGCGCTTGAGGATAGAGGTGAGCTCCACCGATGCAATGCCTTCGTCTTTCATGCGACCAAGGCGCAAGCAGCCTTGCAAGCCCAAAGAAATCTCGGTCACCATGTCGGCGAGCTTCTTTTGTATCAGCTGATTCGCCGCAAGTGGGCGACCAAACTGCTGGCGATCCAGCACGTATTGGCGGGCGCGGTGGTAGCAGTCTTCTGCTGCGCCCAAAGCTCCCCACGCAATGCCGTAGCGCGCGCTGTTCAAACACGTAAACGGACCTTTGAGACCGCGCACCTCGGGGAAGGAATTTTCTTCGGGCACAAACACTTCATCCATCACGATTTCTCCAGTGATGGATGCGCGCAAGCCCACCTTGCCGTGCACAGCTGGGGCGCTCAGGCCCTTCCAGCCTTTTTCCAAAATAAAGCCGCGAATCGCGCCTGCGTCGTCTTTAGCCCAGACCACAAACACATCGGCGATGGGACTGTTGGTGATCCACATTTTGGAACCCGACAAGGAATAACCGCCAGCCACTTTTTTGGCGCGGGTGATCATGCTGCCAGGGTCTGAGCCGTGATTGGGCTCGGTCAAACCAAAGCAGCCAATCCACTCGCCCGTGACGAGCTTGGGCAAGTATTTTTGTTTTTGTGCCTCCGAGCCAAATTCGTAGATAGGCACCATCACCAAGGACGATTGCACGCTCATCATGGAGCGGTAGCCCGAGTCCACGCGCTCGACCTCGCGTGCCACGAGGCCGTAGCAAACATAGTTCAAACCTGCGCCGCCGTAGACTTCGGGGATGGTGGAACCCAACAACCCGAGCGCACCCATTTCGCGAAAGATTGACGCGTCGGTTGTTTCGTGGCGAAAGGCATCCAGCACACGCGGAGCCAAGCGCTCTTGGCAATAAGCGGCCGCAGCTTCTTTGACTTGGCGCTCGTCATCTGTTAATTGCAGATCGAGCATGAAGGGGTCGTCCCAGTGAAATTTGGTCGATGATGTAGACATAAGGATCTCCTGAAAATTAACGATGTTTTGTGCTGCTCAGCTCACCACGGCAGTTACTTCAATCTCCACGTGGGCGAGGTCTTCCAGTAGATCGGCGACTTGCACGAGGGTCATGACGGGGTAATTTTTGCCCATGACTTCTTGGTAAACCTTGCCTAGTTCACGAGCACGTTTGAGGTACTCTTTTTTATCTTTAATGTACCACGTCATGCGTGCCATGTGCTCGGGTTTCGCGCCCGCACACGCGAGGGTGGCGACGATGTTTTGCAGGGCTTGTTTGCACTGGGCGACAAAGTCATCAGTTTCAAATTGGCACTGACCATTCCAGCCAATCATGCCAGCCACAAACACAAGGCGACCATGCGCCTCAATGCCATTAGCGTAGCCTTTGGCTGGAAGCCAGCCTTCTGGTTGCAGGGTGTTGAACATGGCTATATTTTCCTTTCAAGTTGCAGCTGTGCTGTGCGTTTTAGCTTCACCACTCCCAGCAATTTGTATAACTGGCTTTGCTCGCGCTCGTTCAATGCGGCAAGCAACTCCACCACCCATGCTTCGTGGGCTTTGGCCATCGCGGCAAAAGTTTTTTGCCCGCCTGGTGTGAGGCGGATGCTGTAGATGCGGCGGTCTCCCGGCAAGGCCTGGCGCACGACCAATTGCTCTTTTTCGAGCTGATCGACAATCGCCGTGACATTGCCGCCCGTGACCATCATGCGGCGGGAGATCTCGCCCATCGTCAGGCCTTGCGGTTCGCGCTCCAGCTGGGCCATCAGGTCAAAGCGCGGCAAGGTGATGTCAAACTGCTCGCGCAGTCTTTGGCGAATCGTGTCTTCAATGTGCGTGGTGGTTGACAGCAAACGCAGCCACAAACGCAATGACGCGTGATGGTCTTCGTGCGCGCGCACTTCCATGTCGGTGGGTGGCAGCGCACTCATCCCGCTTGCTCCCCGCCGTCAATGGCAATCGCTTGACCGTTGATCGCGCCGCTGCCTGGCGCACACAACCACCACACGCTTTGCGCCACCTCGTCGGGTTGCACAAACCGCTGCTGCGGATTGCGGGCGGTCAAGGCCGTGCGTGCTTGCGCTTCGGTTTGCCCCGTCTTGGCCACAATGTTGCGCACAGCCTCTTGCACGATGTCGGTTTCGGTGTACCCAGGGCACAGGGCGTTGACGGTGATGCTTTTGTTCGCCAACTCGAGCGCCAAGGCTTTGGTCAAACCCACCACACCATGTTTGGCAGCGACATAGGCGCTCACATAGGCATAGCCCATCAAACCTGCGGTGCTGGCAATGTTGATGATGCGTCCCGGTGTGCCGCTGGCCGCCGCCGCCAGCATTTGTGGCAGCACGGCATGCATCATGTGGTACGTGCCCGTTAAATTGACTTGCAGCATTTGTTGCCACAACGCAGCATCTGTGCGCAAGAAAGACTGGCTTTGCGCTTGTCCCGCATTGTTCACAAGAATATTCACGGGACCGAACTGCTGATGTGCCTGCTCAATCGCCTCGGCGACCGAGCCTTCGTCACCCACGTCCACAGCGACGGTATGTATGGCGGCATCGGGAACCAAGGCACGCAGCAACTGGGCTTGTTTGTCGAGGCGTTCCTGCGAGCGCCCACACAGCGTCAAGCGACAACCGTTTTGCGCCAGCGTCTGTGCGATGGCCGCGCCGATACCACTGCCTGCCCCTGTGATGAGGGCGTGACGGGTCGATGGGATGATGTGTGCTTCAGCCACGGTTCAAACTCGCTTCACGCAAACCAGCTTGGCGGGCTTGTTCAATTTGCATCTGTTGCTGAACTTTGTCGCGAGAAAAGTTAGCCTCCATCTGCGATTTACCAGAACGGTAGTACGGCGGCCAACTGACATTGGGATAGCCAATTTTGGCGGCCTCAGTGAGTGTCCAAGCAGGGTTGGCCAGATGCGGACGGGCTATCGCGCACAGATCAGCACGGCCTGCCGCAATGATGCTGTTGACATGGTCCGCTTCAAAAATAGCGCCCACCGCGATGGTCGGCACACCAGCCTCTTGTCGCACACGGTCGGCAAAGGGGGTTTGGAACATGCGTCCGTAGACAGGCGCCTCCTTCTTGCTGACTTGGCCTGACGAACAATCGATCATGTCAGCCCCCGCCTCTTTGAAAGCACGTGCGATCTCCACCGCATCGGCAGGGGTGATGCCGCCTTCCACCCAGTCGTGCGCCGAGATACGCACAGACATGGGCAGATGCGCGAGCCACACCTCACGCACCGCTCGGAAAACCTCCAGCGGGTAACGTAAGCGATGCGCCAAATCACCACCGTAGGCGTCCTGTCGCTGATTAGTCAGCGGCGAGATGAACGAAGACAGCAAGTAGCCATGCGCACAATGCAGCTCTAGCCAATCAAAGCCCGCCAAGGCCGCACGCTTGGCCGCCAGCGCGAAGTCCGCCTTCACACGTTCCATGTCCTCTGTCGTCATGGCACGCGACCAAGCACTCTCCCCTTCTAAGTATTGCTGAGGCGACGCCGAGATCAACGGCCACGCGGGCTCTGCACCGTGCGCGTCCAAGGGCTTGTCAATGCCATCCCAAGCACGGCGCGTCGCCCCCTTGGCACCAGCATGGCCAATCTGCACCGCCACCTTGGCGTCTGAATATGCGTGAATCCAATCCGTGATGCGCCGCCAGCCTTGCGTTTGCGCATCGTTCCAAATGCCAGGGCAACCTGGGGTGATGCGTGCGTCAGGACTGACACACGTCATCTCCGCAAACACCAGCCCCGCCCCGCCCATCGCTCTGGCTCCCAAATGCACGAGGTGATAGTCACCCGCGAGGCCTTGATTCGCCGCGTATTGCGCCATGGGCGACACCACCACACGGTTTTTCAGGGTGACGGAGCGCACGGTGTAAGGCGTGAACATAGGTGGTGTCGCCACCGCACTCAGATCGTCCTTCACGCCATGACGGCGGCTGAACCAACGTTCGTAGTTGGCCAGCCACTGCCCGTCGCGTAAACGCAGGTTTTCGTGGCTGATGCGCTGGCTTCGCGTGAGCATGGAATACATGAATTGCTCAGGCTCTAGCTGGTCGCAATAACGCTCGCCACACACTTCAAACCACTCCATCGCATTCCAAGCGGCGTTTTGCAGCCGCAGGGTTTCGATGCGACGCTCCTGTTGGTAGCGCTGCAACACAGGCCCTAGCTGCGCCGCCTCATCACCCAACTCATGGAACTGGCGTGCCAACTCGATCGCGTCCTCAAACGCCAGCTTGGTGCCAGAACCAATCGCAAAGTGCGCCGTGTGAACCGCGTCTCCCATCAACACCACATGGCTGCCATGGCGGTTCTTCATCCACCATTGATCGCACACCACGCGCTGAAAGTTCAGCCATGCCGAACCGCGCAGATGACGCGCATTGGTCATGAGCTTGTGGCCTTGCAGGTTGTCCGCAAATAGTTTTTCGCAAAACTCAATCGACTGCGCCTGATCGGCCTTGTCCAGACCATGGGACAACCACACGTGCTCGGGGCACTCGACGATGAAGGTCGTGGTGGTGTCGTCGAACTTATAGATGTGGGCTTGGAACCAGCCGTGCTCCGTCTTTCTGAAATCGAAGGTGAAGGCGTCGTATAAGCGATGCGTGCCCAGCCAGATGTAGCGATTGGGTCGCACCACAAGGTCGGGTTTGAACACATCCGCATGTTGCGTCCGCACCTTGGAGTTGATGCCGTCGCAGGCAATGATCAAGTCGGCATCGGGGAAGTCATCGTCTGAATTCACATCCTGCTCAAACACCAACTCCACGCCTAAATCTTCGCAGCGTTTTTGCATGATGTTGAGCAACTTCTTGCGCCCAATCCCCACAAAGCCGTGACCGCCTGAGCGGATGCGCTCGCCTTTGAACAGCAGCTCGATGTCGTCCCAGTGATTGAAGGCTTGCTGGATTTCATCGGCCGTCTCTTTGTCCCACAAGCGCATGTTGTCCATGGTGGCATCGGAGAACACCACGCCCCAGCCAAAGGTGTCATAGGCTTGGTTACGCTCCACGACTTTGATCTCGTGGTGCGCGCCTAGCTTCTTCATGAGCAGTGCGAAATACAGCCCAGCAGGCCCGCCGCCAATACAAACGATTTTCATAGAGCTCCTTAATTACTTAAACAATTAAAATTTTAAGCTTAAAGCAATTGTCGGCAAAAAAGGCGTCATGACCTATCTGCATTGATGGGCAACCTCAAGCGCCTGGATGAAATGGTTTGCCCAAACTTGCGGGCATATTGACGGCAATCCAATCGGGGCGGCGCGAAATCAATACCAGCACGACGATGGTGGCTACATAAGGCAGCATATTGAGCACTTCGGAGGGCACATCCACGCCCACGCCTTGCAGGTGAAATTGCAGCATGGTGACGCCGCCAAACACATACGCACCTAGCAGCACGCGAAGGGGGCGCCATGTGGCAAAAGTGGTCAAGGCAAGCGCAATCCAGCCCTTGCCCGCAACCATGCCCTCGACCCAAAGCGGCGTGTACACGATAGCAAGGTACGCGCCCGCCAAACCACACAGCGCCCCACCCACCATGACCGATGCCAAACGGATGCGGCGCACGTTGTAGCCAAGAGCGTGCGCGGACTGCGGGTTTTCGCCCACGGCACGCAGCACGAGTCCAGCACGGGTTTTATATAAAAACCAAACCAAAGCAAGTGCTAAAAGTGGCGCGGCATACACCAGCGGATGCTGTCTGAATAATGCTGCGCCCAAAAAAGGAATGTCAGACAAATACGGCACGACATAGCTGGTGCGTGCGGGCAGCATGGCTTGCACAAATCCCGTGCCCGAAAAGGCGGACAGTCCTGCGCCAAAAATAGACAATGCCAGCCCCGACGCATACGCGTTAGCGCCCAGCCAAATGACGAGCAGCCCAAGCGCGCAAGCAAGCAAGGCACCTGTGAGCATTCCCGCAGCAAAACCAAGCCAGTCATACCCCGTTGTAACGACCGTCGCAAATCCAGCAAGTGCCGAGCACAGCATCATGCCTTCCGCGCCCAAATTAACGACTCCCGATTTTTCATTGACCAGCAACCCTAGCGCCGCCAGCGCCAATACTGTGCCCGCCGCCAGCGTAGAGCCAATTAAGAGCGCGTAGGTTTCCATTAGTCCTGTCCTCTTTTGCTTGTTCGCGTCAGTTGATAGGCGATGAGCGTGTCGCACGCCAAGAGCGAGAACAGCAGCAATCCTTGGAAGACCCCTGTGACCGATTTGGGAACTTCCATGCGCGACTGCGCCAGCTCGCCGCCGATGTAGAACAAGCTCATTAGCAAACTTGCCAGCACCACACCCACGGGATGCAACCGTCCAACGTAGGCGACGATGATGGCAGCAAAGCCATAGCCTGCGGGCACGTAGGGCGTGAGCTGGCCGATAGGGCCTGCGACTTCTAACGCTCCAGCCAGTCCTGCTGCGGCGCCCGAGATGAGCAGCGCAGCCCACAGCGCACGGCGTGACGAAAAGCCCGCGTACCGAGCGGCATGCGGCGCTAAACCGCCAACGGCGAGTGCAAAGCCCGCTTTGCTGCGAAACAAAAACACCCACAGCCCCACCGCACCCAACGCGCCCAGCACAATGCCCATGCTGACACGTGAGCCCGCAAAGAGGCGCGGGATTTGCACCGCCGCTTCAAAGCTTTTGCTTTGCGGGAAGTTATAGCCCGCAGGGTCTTTCAGCGGACCGTTGACCATAAAGTTCAGCGTAAAAATGGCGATGTATACCAGCATCAAGCTGACCAAAATTTCGTTGGCATGAAAGCGGTCTTTAAGCAGCGCCGCCACGCCCGCCCATACCATGCCGCCCAGCACGCCTGCTAGTAGCACGGCAGGAATAATCCAAGCGCCCGTGTGCTTATCGGCTTGCAGCGCCACCCATGCGGCAAAAATAGCGCCCATGACAAATTGCCCCTCTGCGCCAATGTTCCAAATGCCTGCGCTAAAGCAAACCGATAACCCCAGCGCAATAATGAGCAGCGGTGTCGCTTTGACTAAAAGCTCACCCACGGCGTAGCCCGATTTAATAGGCTCCCAAAAAAATAGGGCAAGGCCGCGCAGCGGGTCTTTGCCTAGCACCGCAAAAATGGTGATGCCCACCAGCACGGTGATAACGAGTGCGAGCAGCGGCGACGCGTAGGTCCATGTGCGCGATGGGGTAGGGCGGGCGATGAGCTTAAACATGATGATCCACCAAGGCCGAGGAATGCCACGCGCCACTCATCCACTCGCCTATCAAGCTGGGCGTGGCGTGGGCGATGGGTACGCTGGGCGAGAGGGCCCCGCGTGCCATGACGTGCAGTCGGTCGCAGACTTCAAAAAGCTCATCGAGCTCGTCGCTAATGACGAGTACCGCGCAGCCCGCGTCGCGCAGCGCCAGCAGTTCGGCGCGAATTTGCGCTGCCGCGCCTACGTCCACGCCCCAGGTGGGCTGCGCGACAACGAGCACGTCAGGTTTGGCGTCAATTTCGCGCCCCACAATAAATTTTTGCAAATTGCCGCCCGACAGCGATTGCGCCAACGCCGCAGTGGCTTTGCCCGCGCCCGCCTTGACGTTAAACGTCTTAATGATTCGCGCCGCTTGTTCGTTTAATTTTTGCGGACTTATCCAATCAAAACCAAAGCGCCCAAAGCTTTTGCTGACCGCCTCGTTGCGTGTCAGCAGCAAGTTGTCCGCCAAAGATAGCGAGGGAACCGCGCCGCAGCCAAGGCGCTCCTCGGGCACGATGTGCAGCTTGCGCGTAGAGAAATGACGCGTGGAAATAGCGGCTAACAACTCCTTTTGTCCATTGCCCGATACGCCTGCAATGCCCACAACTTCGCCTGCTCGCACATCTAAATCAATAGCGTTTAACGCCACACCAAATGGCTCGGTTTTGGGTTTGGAAAAGCCCCGAAAGCACAGCCGTGACTCCCCCGTTTGCACGTTTGCGCGCGCTAAGGGGGCGGGGTCAAAGCCAATCATCATGCGGCTTAGCGTTGCGTTGGTTTGGTCAGCAGGCTTGCACACGCCCGTGACGCGCCCGCCGCGCAGAACCGTGCACTCATCGCACAGGGCGCGGATTTCATCGAGCTTGTGACTGATATACAAAATCGCACAGCCCTCGGCCTTTAGCTGTCGCAGCACGATAAATAACTTATCCACCGCTTGCGGCGTGAGTACGGAAGTGGGCTCATCCAAAATCAAAATTTTGGGGTTGGTGAGCAAAGCGCGAATGATTTCTACCCGCTGGCGCTCGCCCACTGCCAGCGTGTGTACGGGGCGCAGCGGATCGATGTCCAATCCATACGCAGCAGCCTTTTGCGTGATTTGCTCGGTGACCGATTGCAAGCGACTCGATTTGTCTAAACCCAGCCATACGTTTTCGGCGACCGAGAGCGTATCGAACAAGCTGAAATGCTGAAACACCATGCTGATGCCAAGGGCTCGTGCGGTTTGCGGATTGGCAATGTGCGCGGGTTGTCCATCAATGTGGATCGTGCCGCTGTCGGGCTTCACCACACCGTAAAGCATTTTCATCAGCGTCGATTTTCCTGCGCCGTTTTCGCCCAATACGGCGTGGATGCTGCCTGCGGCAACTTCCATAGAAATTGCATCATTAGCCAGCACAGCAGGGTAGCGCTTGCTGATGCGGGTGAGCATGAGGCGGGCGGAGGTGGGCACTTGTTTCTTTGTTCGCGATGATGGTGATGCTTAAATCGTAGCACGCGCGCACTCAGCAGCAACTCAGGGACACTACCTATATGAATCCAGCTGCGCCAAATAGCCTGCCCGTGTGGTCGCATCTGTAAAGGCGGCTTCAAAGCTATTTTTTGCCAGTTGCACGGCGTCGGATTTGCTTAAATCCAAGGCTGAAAAAATGGCGTCCCAATTGGCATTCATATAACCGCCAAAATAGGCGGGGTCGTCGGAGTTGATGGTGACGCACAGTCCTGCATCCAATAACTTTTTGAGTGGATGCAGGCGCAAATCGGGCGTAACGCACAGCATCTTGTTGGACAGCGGGCAGACGGTCAGCGGGATGCGCTCTTTAGCAAGTCGTGCGATGAGCGTGGGGTCCTCTAAGCTACGCACGCCGTGATCAATGCGCTCTACGCGCAGCAAATCTAGGGCTTGCCAGATGTAGCTGGGCGGGCCTTCTTCGCCCGCGTGGGCAACAAGGCGCAGCCCTTCTTGCTTGCAAGCAGCAAATACGCGGGTAAATTTTTCGGGTGGATGCCCTACTTCACTGGAGTCCAGTCCTACGCCTATAAACTTTTGGCGAAAAGGCAGCGCGGCGTACAGCGCTTCAAAAGCGGACGCTTCGCTTAAATGACGCAAAAAACACAAAATGAGCGAGGCATTGATGCGCCATTTTTCTTTGGCGTCTACGCAGGCGCGGTAAAGACCGTTGATGATGGCATCCATTGCCACGCCCCGCTCGGTATGGGTTTGCGGATCAAAAAATAGCTCGGCGTGGATGATGTTGTCGGCGTGTGCGCGTGCCAAATACGCCATTGCCATGTCGTAAAAATCTTGTTCTTTTAGCAGCACCGAGGCGCCTGCGTAATAAATATCTAAAAAGCTTTGCAGGTTGGTAAAGGCGTAGGCGGCACGCAAAGCCTCCACGCCAGCGTAAGGCAAAGTGACGTGATTGCGCTGGGCTAGTGCAAAAATCAACTCGGGCTCGAGCGTGCCCTCAATGTGCACGTGTAGCTCCGCTTTGGGAAGGTTTTGAATAAAGTTTTTCATTGACTAAACTATAAGGCATGAGTTTTTCTTCCCCCTTCCAATCCGAGCCCCCTTTTCAACACGGGCTTGCTGCAAAAACGGCGGTGTTGCTGGTGAATTTGGGTACGCCTGATGCGCCCACGGCGGCATCAGTCAAAACTTATTTGGCAGAATTTTTAAGCGATCCACGGGTGGTGGAAATTCCCAAACCGATTTGGTGGCTCATTCTTCACGGACTGATTTTGCAGTTGCGTCCCAAAAAATCGGCGGCTAAATACGCCAAGATTTGGTTGGATCAAAACGTGGATGCGGCGTCTTCTCGCGGCTCACCGCTACGCTACTACACGCAGCAACAGGCAGCAGGCTTGCAAGCCGCGCTGGATGCGGCGGGTCACGCCATCACGGTGCGCTACGCCATGCGGTACGGTAACCCCAGTATCGCGCAGGAGCTGGATCAGCTGAAAGCCGAAGGTGCGGCGCGGATTTTGATTGTTCCGCTGTATCCGCAGTATTCGGGCACAACAACGGCCAGCGTGTCCGATGCGGTGTTTAGCTGGGGGGCGCGCCAGCGTTTGATTCCCGAGCTGCGCTTTGTCAATCGCTATCACGACCATGCGGGCTACATCTGCTTGCTGGGTAACCGCATCCGAGAATCGTGGGGACGCACGGGGCAGGCCCAGGTGCTGGTGATGAGCTTTCATGGCGTGCCCGAGCGCACGCTGCATTTAGGCGACCCCTACCACTGCGAATGTTTAAAAACCGCCCGCTTGTTGGCGCAGAACTTGGGGCTGACCCAAGAGCAATACCGCGTCACGTTTCAGTCGCGCTTTGGACGCGCCAAATGGCTAGAGCCAGCAACCGAGCCCACGCTGATTGCGCTTGCCAAAGCGGGTATTGGCAGTGTGGACGTGGTGTGTCCTGGTTTTACCAGCGACTGCCTAGAGACGCTGGAGGAGATTGACATCGAGGTGCGTCATGCCTTTACCCACGCGGGCGGGCGGCAGTTTAACTACATCCCCTGTCCAAACGACAGCTTGGAGTGGATGGGCGTGCTGCGCTCTATTGCCGAGCAGCATTTGTCGGGCTGGGATACCAAAACCAAACCCCATGCGATTGAGTTGCAGCAGTCACGCGCACGGGCTTTAAGCGCGGGGGCGAAGAATTAACCGATAAAGCGACGTGCTTGCCGTGAAAGAACGACCACGCTATTTCGTGTGCAAAAAAGCCACCAAGATAAAACTTGGTGGCTCTTTGCTGAGGTGTCCCTTAGATGTAATTAAAGTTTCAAACGTACGACCAGCTGGCGTTATGTCTTACGAAAGTTGATTGACACGGTATTCAATAAGCGACGTTTGTCGCGGCCATTCAATTGAAGCTGACTAAAGCCGCTGAAGTTGGTGTTGCCATCAATATAGGGTTTGAAATTGCTGCCTGTGCAATGCCCGTCCGATCCTGAGCAATAAATGGCAGTTTTACGCATCGAACTCCGAACGGTGCTTTCATCGTCAAAACCGATTTTTGTTGTAGCAGGCATGGCGTTGTAATAACCGCCGAAAACTTTGACGGAGTAAGGACTCCAAGCACCTGTTGGAATAGCCCAACCGTCGCCGCCCGTGCTGGTCATATCGGATGTCACATAAATGGGCGCAGCAGTAGTGAGCTTGAAACCGCCTGTACTAGTCGTGTCACTCACCAATTTGGTACGCAAGGCGGTCGACAAAGTAGGCCAGATGATTTTTTTCGCTTCAGCCAATGTCGGTGCACGGTTCAGGGTGCGGCGTTTTTCGGTGTACGCAGCGGTTGAATCGGCTGCATTGGTGTACATGGCAAACGTCCAAGTGCCTTGATCGGGGATGGCGGCAATATCAGCATCTGTCCAATTGACCCAGCCGTTGTTGTAAGACCAGACCAATGCGCCGTCTACATCACGTGGATGATTGGTGGAGTTCCCGCTGTCCGAGCTGCTTGTTGTGGTGATGTCTAGGTATTCAGCAGACATGCGAAGCACGGCGGTGCTGGCGATGCAATTGGTTGGCGCACTGTTCGTGCAAAGGGTGCTTGAGCCATTGCCTTTGGCAATACCCATGTAGCTGTAGCCGCCGCCTGGTATCTGCTTGAGCGTGATTGATTTGTTGTTGGGCGTGGTGATCACAACTTTGCCAAAATTGTGCTTGCTGTTGACCCACAAACTGTAGCCCGCATTGAGGTAACTGTATTTTTTGAAATCAGCATGTGGGAAATCGCGCAGCTCCACACGTCCGTCAACAGCCAAGTCAAATTGGGATTGATTGCCAAACAAAAACAATTTGCCATTGGCATCCGCTTTGGCGGTGTAAATGCCAATATCTGTATTGCTACACGTTTGTGTGATGTCATTACTGCAAGGAAATGTCGCTGTCCAGCGTGCAGTAAAAACGCTATTGCCAGCTAAATTTTTGTACTGAAAAGTACCTTGGTCAAAGACCAAGGTAGCCGTGTCTGCGTTGGTAAAGATGCCAGAGAAGGCGCTGGTGCTGCCCGATGTCTGATTACCCACGGTGTAGCTGTTCTCTTTATAGGTGACTGGGTCGTTATTCCAAAATAAGCCCTTGCAAGTATCAGAAGTAATGGTCGTGCCAATGTTCTGGGCGGTGCCATTGGTTCGTGTGGCACGGGGCAAGTTAAAGCAAGCACCCAAGCGCGCGAGCAATGCTGGAATCTCAGCGCCAACACCTGAAGCAGGTAAGGCAGCCTCTGTCACCGCAGGCAAAGCAGTCGCTCCTAAGTTAGTGGGCGCATTGTTACCCAGAGCTAAGAAAACGGGAGCCGCTGTGGCTGCGTCATCGGCTTTGATGGCGATTTGAACCTGACTTGTTGTAGCGTTCTGCGGCACGATGCTGATTTTGATACTGTCTAGCACGCGATCCATGCCCTTGCCGTTAGCTGCAAATGTGCCACTAAGTGGGTTGGCAGTGGCAGCATCGCCTCCCACTGCTGTGGTGACTGTGCGGATAAGCGTTTGGACTTCAGCTACTTTGGCTGCAACGGTCGCCGTGGAGACAGTTGCACTACCCGCCGAGACTTCTGAGGCCAGTTTCGTTGGGTCACCAGAAGGGGATAAGCCCGCTGCAATCAAGTTCGTCAGGGGTGTGATGTTGGCCGTGCCTGACGCGGTGGTGGCTGCAACGCTGACCAAGGTCTCCTCGTCATCGGCACTGGCGACGAGTACAAACGGTGCTTTAAAACCCGCAGGCAAAGTAAGGGTGTAGCTGCCGTCACTGCCTGCAAGTGTGACAGTCGCAGTTTGTGCGGGCGCGTTGGCATCTGTTACGGTGATGATGGCACCTGCTGGATAAGGACGCCCCACCGCGACAACGCCGCTCAAGGTGGTGGGATCAGCCGCTGTAGTTGCCCCTCCTCCCCCGCCGCCGCCTCCACAAGCGGACACAACGACCGCGACAACGCCCACGACTAATAGGCGTTGAACAGTTTTTGAAAATTTGAACTTCATGGCTGAGCCCTTTCTTTATAAGCGAATGAATGCCAGATAGGCTATACCGATTTAGCTAAGCTCACATCATCTGAAGAGAGGATTGACAAACGCAACCAAATTATCTAGCCGATTGAAGTGTATCTAAATAACGAAATTTCGGGGGGGGGTAAACACCAATACGAATCCAACCGCATGAGCACGATTTTGGTTTTAATTTTGAGCGGACGCAAGGCGCAGCCGATAAAGCGACGTGCTTGCCGTGATGTAGAGCGCCTGCTCTTCGTTGCCACCAAAGCATAAATTGCCCACTTTTTCGGGCACAGGAATTTTTTCTAGAAGCGCGCCTTGTGGACTCAAAACTTGCACGCTGTCTAGGCTGCTAGTGAAGATGTTGCCATCGCGGCTCACTCTAAAACCATCGGGCAAGCCAGGTGTTATGACGGCAAAGATGCGAGGGTTGTGCAGGGCATAAGAGTCGTTTGCGCGAGTGACATCAAAGGCGACGATGTGATGATTGCCGCAGCCATCTGGGGGCCGCGCAGCCGAGGTGTCGCTGACATACAAAATAGACTCGTCAGGCGAGAAGGCAAGTCCGTTTGGATCCTCAAGAATTGCCAAAGGAACGTGACTGGTCATTGCCGCAAGCGTGCGCGTCGCAGGATTCCAGCAATAAACAAAGTGACCTGCTTGCTCTCTCGGGGCCTGGTAGCCTTCGCGATTGCTCAAAATGCCATAGGACGGATCGGTAAACCAAATCGTTCCGTCGCGCTTGGCAACAATGTCGTTGGGTGAGTTGAGGCGTTTGCCAAGGTGGCTATTGACGACGAGTTGATCGGGTGTGCTGGCGTGCAACTCGCCGTCCACAAGCGGCGTGCGAACGACGGCGCGCAGGCCATGCGAGCAATGCAAAAGATCGCCATTGATGTCTAGTGTGTGCCCATTGGTGAACTCAACATTGCTGCGCCAGACTTGCACGCCATCCGCCTCACTCCAGCGCATCATGCGGTTGTTTGGAATATCACTCCACAGCAAATAGCCGCCGCTGCGCGAAGGAATCCAAACGGGGCCTTCTGCCCAGGCCGTGCCCGTGCAAAGCTTTTCTAATGCCACCGCGCCGATCATTTTGCGCACTAGCCTTTGACTGCGCCAGCCGTGAGTCCAGTGATGATTTGTCTGGCGGCAATAAATGTAAACAAGAGCGGCGGAATGGCAATTAAGCTGCCTAGCGCCATGATGCGCCCCCAGTCCACGCCGATGTCCGTGATGTAGAGCGATGCGGCAACAGGTAGCGTTCGCGTGGCGCGGTCGGTAAGCACCAGCGCCAAAATAAATTCATTCCAAGCAATGCGAAAGGTAAAAATAGATGCGGCTGCAAGACCTGGTTTGATAAGCGGCAACACCACTTTGTAGAACACTTGAAGCGGTCCGCAGCCATCAATTCGCGCAGCCTCTTCAAGCTCAATCGGCACTTGGGTAATAAAGCCGTATAGCAGCCAAATAGTGAACGGCAAATTTACCGCAACATACAAAAGAATCAAACCGCCAAGCGAGTTGATGATGCCCGCCTCGTTCCAGATCATGAATACGGGAACCGCCAAAACGGCAAACGGAACGGTACGCAGCAAGAGCGTGGTATAGGCAACGGCGCTGCGACCCGAAAAGCGAAATCGTGCCAGTCCGTAGGCGGCCATACAACCCAAGACAAGGGTGATGATGGTTGAGATGACTCCCACAATCAAACTGTTGCTGAGATAGCGCGTAAACCCACTCTCTGCAAGCACGTCGCGATAATTTTCTAGCGTCGGCGTAAAAATGAAATGGATGCCTGTATTAAAAATTTGCGTCTGTAGTTTTAGTGATGTCGCAAACATCACCACAATAGGCGCGACGCAAAAAAGCGCCAGCAAAATAAGTGCTGCGTAGTGCAATTGCCGCTTCATGAAAGTGATCTCATTTCTTGCAAAACTGGACTTGGACTTACCCCAGTTTCACGGACGGTTAAATGTTTCGGGATTGAAACGGTTTGAGTGTACTCGCGCGAGGGTTATTCAGCGCAGTGCAGCTAAAGTAAAAGCAGGTTCACCAAGCCCGCCGTTGAGGCATCTAGCTCCGCCGTATGGCGACTAGAGAGTCGCAGCTCAATATCTTTGGCAAGCACCTTGCCCAGCTCGACGCCAAACTGATCGAAGCTATTGATATTCCACACAGCGCCACAGACAAAGACGCGGTGCTCATAAAGCGCAATCAACGCGCCTAGCGTTTCGGGCGTCAGCGCATCGAGCAAAATAAAAGAGCTGGGCCGATTGCCCCCGAAATTTTTATGCCCATCGGCATTCAACTTGCCCTGCATCAGCGCCTGCCCTTGCGCGACGGCATTGGCTAATAACGCGCGTTGATGCGCGGCAGCGTTGATGTCTTGTGCGTCGTAAGTGGGCGTTTTAACGGCGACAAATTCCACCGGAATCACATCCGTGCCTTGATGCAGCATTTGAAAAAATGCGTGCTGTCCATTCGTGCCCGCCTCGCCCCAAACAACAGGCGCAGAAGACTGTGCCAGAGGTTTGCCGTTTGCGTCCACCGACTTGCCATTGCTCTCCATTTCCAGCTGCTGCAAATACGCGGGCAAACGCGCCAACGCTGATGAATAGGGCGCGACGCAGCGACTAGTCAGTTTCAAATCGTTACGGTAATACACATCCAATAGTCCAAGGCGCACGGGCAAGTTGCGCGCCAGTGGTGCGGTTTGGAAGTGCTCGTCCATTGCGCGCGCACCAGACAAAAATGCACGAAAGCCCTTGCTACCAATGGCAACAGCAATAGACAAGCCGATCGCCGACCACAGCGAGTAGCGTCCGCCCACCCAATCCCAAAATCCAAACGTGGTGTGAATACCAAAGTTGGTGGCGGCAACCACGTTGGTGGTGACGGCGCAAAAATGATTGCGCACATCTAGCTTGCTTGTGCCGTCCACCGTGCCGCCTTGCGCAACAAACCACGCCCGCGCACTGCTTGCGTTTTGCATGGTCTCTGCCGTGGCAAACGTTTTAGAAGCAATGATGAAGAGCGTGCGCTCGATCTGACAGTGGCGTAACACGGCGCTCAGTTCATGCCCGTCCACATTCGATACAAAGTGGTAACGCTTGCCGTGATTGGCAAACTGATCCAGCGCGCGCACCGCAAACGCGGGGCCAAGGTCGGAGCCGCCAATGCCAATGTTGATGATGTCGGTGATTGCAGCGTTGGCGCGAACGCCGTCGGCGTAAGCAAGCAGCGCATCTAGCACAGGACGAACCTCGCCGTCCTGCGGGTCGCGCAGGCGCACATGACCTACGGCGCGCTCTTCGGTGTGGTTGATGGCGTCGCCGCGAAACATCGCATCGCGCTTTGCCTCTAGTCCTGCACGCGCAGCGCGGGCAATGAGTTGGAATTCGATGCTGCGATCAATTAGATTTTTTGACAGATCGCAAAAAATAGCATGCTCACCCACGGCAACGGATTGGCTAAAGTGCGCAAAGCGCTCGGGGTCAGTTGCAAAAGCTTGCGTTAAGTTCATCGCTAAACCGCGCGCATTAAAGCTTCTAATTTTTCGGTGTCAAGCGCAAAGGCACGAATGCCTTCATCTAATTTTTCGCTGGCACACGTATCGGCTTTAAGCGCCGCCTTAAAAGTAACTTCGTCGTAATGAATGCGTGCCAGCTTCATGCTGGCAGCGTTTTGCGCCACCAATTGCCGAAGCAGCAATGCGTCGCTTGCTGCAAGTGCTGCCAGCAAGTCGGGTGAAATAGTGAGCAGGTCACAGCCCGCCAGAGCCGTGATTTGCCCCAGGTTTCTAAAGCTTGCGCCCATCACCTCCGTTGCAATGCCAAAGTGCTTGTAGTAGTTATAAATTTCGGTGACAGATTGCACACCGGGGTCGTTGCAACCGCTGCGCTCGACTTCGTTCCACGCGCTACCCGCAGCTTTTTTATGCCAATCGTAAATACGCCCCACAAAGGGCGAAATGAGTTTGACGCCCGCGTCGCCGCAAGCAATCGCTTGGCACTGCGCAAACAGCAGCGTGAGGTTGGTGCGCACGCCTTCGCGCTCAAGCGCGGCAGCGGCAGCAATGCCCTCCCACGTCGCCGCAATTTTTATAAGCACGCGACTGCCAACATCCACACCCGCATCGGCATACAACTGCGCCACTCGGCGCGCACGCGCCAGAGTTGCCTCGGTATCAAAACTCAAGCGCGCATCGACTTCAGTGGACACACGCCCTGGCACGACGCTCAAAATTTGGCAACCAAAACGCACCAAGAGCCTATCCATTTGCTCATCTATCGGTGCGCGTGGATGCGCCTTGATGATCTCTGCGAGCAGCGGTGCATAGTCACTTTTTTGTACCGCTTTCAAAATCAGCGATGGATTGGTGGTGGCATCTGTGGGCTTAAATTGCTCCAGCTGCAAGAAGTCGCCTGTGTCGGCAACAACGGTGGTGTATTGTTTGAGTTGATCGAGTAGGTTCATGGTGGAGCAACGTTTATTTCTGCCATTTTAAGAATCCATTGTTTATGGCCTCTGTTTGCACACTCGCGCAAGACAAGCCCATTGCCGCAGCAAGCGCTGCGGTGATAATTTACCCTATGAGTCGGTCATCGTATCCTAAATTGAGTCTCTCTTTGCAATGGGCAGCCCCTAGGGAGATGGCAGAGCATCGCGCCGCCGTACCACGCCACGCGATCGCACAAGCCATTAGGCACGCAGCAGCCCATGCGAAACCACCCGTGCACGCCGTAGAAATAACGGTGCGCGTTGTAGGCGACAAAGAAGGGCGGGCGCTCAACTTGCAATATCGAGGCAAAGACTACGCCACCAATGTGCTCACGTTTGACTATGCCTTATCGCCCGTACTATTAGCAGATTTAGTGCTATGCGCGCCCGTGCTGGAGCACGAAGCTACTGAGCAAAACAAAGATTTGCGGGCGCATTACGTGCATTTATTGGTGCACGGCACGCTGCACGCGATGGGCTTTGACCACGAGCACAGTTCAGCGGAGGCGGCGCGAATGGAGGCGCTGGAAGTCTTGATTTTGCAAGGTCTTGGGTATAGCAACCCCTACGAAGCATGATTTCACGAGAGTTCCACGCCCCATTAGCCGCCAATCCTCACGGAATAAGGGGTCATCTTATGCACATAAAAGTGAAATCTCCCAAAAAACTGTCAACCCCCTTTGTACGACCGATGCGCAACCAATCTTTTCATCTAAGTAATTGATTTATATGAACATCTACTTTCTGCTTGTTTCTAAAGCAATTTGATGGAGGGCTTGATGAATGGGGCTTTGGCACGCACCCAAGCAAGTAACCCACAAAGTTATCCACAAAAAATGGGGGTAGTTTTTGAAGGCTATAAATCAAGTACTTAGCTCAAATTGTGAAGCCCAAGGCACGGCTGAGGCGACTAATTTGGACAAGAAAAAAATAATACCCATGCCGCCTTCTGGGGCTTTTGCAAAAGCGGATGTGATCGTCTCGGTCGTGCTGCCTACGCCCGCACACAGTCGCTTGCCCGAAGTGCTCAGCTACGCCCACACCGAAGCGCTACCTGCGGGCACGTTGGTTCGCGTACCGCTGGGCGCACGAGAGTTGTTAGGCGTTGTCTGGTTGGGCGATTTTGTGCAAGTAAGCGCTCCACCTGCCGAAATCAAAACCATCGTCGCAGTGCTAGAAATTACGCCGCTGGGCGCAGCTTGGTGCGACCTTATTCGCTTTGCCGCCAGCTACTACCAGCGCTACGCGGGCGAGTTGGCGATGGCAGCCCTGCCGCCTCAACTGCGCGATTTTGACTCCAAACAAGTTGCTCGTCTTTTGGCAAGGCGTAGCAAAAGATCAGCTGCTGAAAAACTCACGCCGCAGCCATCACAGCCTAGCACCCCTCTTAGCAAGTTGAGCACGGAGCAAGAGCAAGTACTAACCGCGCTGAGTGCCGGCGATCCACGCCCCAAGCTATTATTTGGAGCGACAGGCAGCGGCAAAACCGAGGTTTATTTGCGCCGCATCGAGCAGGTGTTGGCAAGCACCCCCCTCGCCCAAGCGCTGGTCATGGTTCCAGAAATCAACCTCACACCGCAAATGGAAGTGCGGTTTCAAGCGCGCATGGAGGCGCAGTTTGGCGCGGGCACGGTCGTGCTGATGCACAGTGGACTTACGCCCGCCCAGCGCCTTGCAAGCTGGCTTGCTGCGCACACGGGACAGGCGCGATTGGTGCTTGGAACGCGTCTTGCTGTGTTTGCCTCACTGCCTCATCTGCGCTTAATTGTGGTGGACGAGGAGCACGACCCCAGCTATAAAAGTCAAGACGGGGCGCGTTATTCGGCCCGCGATTTGGCCATTTACCGCGCCAACTCGGGTGATGTTCAGGTGATTTTGGGCTCCGCAACGCCTTCGATCGAGAGCTGGCAAAACGCCACCGCATCCCACGGCAAACCCGCCCGCTACGAGCGACTGAATATGCCGTCGCGCATCCGAAGCGCCGTCATGCCCACCGTGCATTTGATCGATATGCGATTGCAAAGCAAAGGCGCGATGGCTGCGGGACTGGCGCCAGCGCTGATGGACGCCATCCTTGAGCGCACTGCGCGTGGCGAGCAGTCGTTGCTATTTTTAAATCGACGCGGCTACGCACCCGTGCTCACCTGCGGCAGCTGCGACTGGACAAGCGCCTGCCCCAATTGCAGCGCCAATCAAGTCTTCCACAAGCTGGACAGACGCTTGCGCTGTCACCACTGCGCGCTCGCCAGCCCCGTGCCGCGTCAATGTCCTGCCTGCGGCAATTTAGACCTTGGGATGCAAGGACGCGGAACCGAACAACTGGAAGAGTCTTTAATCACGCAGCTCGCAGCGCGCACAAACGGCAAGCTGCGTGTTTTGCGAATTGATGCCGATAGCGCACGCGGCAAAGGCAACTTAGAGGCGCATATGGCAAGCGTTCATGCGGGGGAGGTCGATGTGCTAGTTGGCACGCAAATGGTGACCAAGGGGCACGACTTTAGACGCATCACGCTGGTAGCGGCCGTCAACCCTGATAGCGCATTGTTTGCCGCAGACTTTCGCGCACCCGAGCGCTTGTTTTCCCTGCTAATGCAAGCGGCGGGGCGTGCAGGGCGCGACGCTGCGGTGAGTCAGCACGCGCAAATGTGGCTGCAGACGCACCATCCGCAGCATCCGCTTTATGCCGCGCTGGCAAAGCACGACTACCCTGCATTTGCCGCCAATCAACTCGCCGAGCGCCAAGGCGCTGGAATGCCGCCCTTTACGTATCAAGCCTTGCTGCGCGCCGAAGGGCGAACGCAAGCGGTTGCGCAAACTTTTTTAGATGCGGCGGCGGCGGCAGTGCAAACCGAGGCCTCCTTTGAAGCTTGGCGCGACCCCGCATCCAAAAATTACGTCACTCTGTATCCTGCTGTACCTATGAATATGCAGCGCATCGCCAACATAGAGCGGGCACAGATGCTGGTAGAGGCGGCATCGCGGATAGCTCTGCAGCGGATGCTCAGTGCATGGCAGCCGTATCTGCGCGCACTTAAAACAACGGGCGTACTGCGCTGGGCACTAGAGGTGGACCCGCTGTCGATTTAGTTACAGCCAGTACACAAGGATGTACAGCCCCAGCCACACAACGTCCACAAAGTGCCAGTACCAAGCGGCGCCTTCAAAACCAAAGTGATGCTCGGCGCTAAAGTGTCCTTTGTGCAAACGCAAGGTAATGAAGAGCAGCATCAACATTCCAATGAAGACGTGAAATCCGTGGAAACCCGTCAGCAAATAAAATGAGGAACCATATACGCCTGAGGCCAGCGTCAGATTCATTTCGTGGTATGCGTGGTAGTACTCATAGCCTTGCGCAAAAAGAAACAACACACCCAGCGCAGTCGTGATCCACATGAACCGAATCGTTTTCGCACGGTTGCCCACAATGAGGGCGTGGTGCGCGATGGTCAGCGTCAAGCCTGAGGTCAGCAGCACGGCCGTATTGACCGTTGGCAGCGAGTGACTGATGTAGCCCCACATACCCGCAATCCAAGAAGCCTTCCAAACCGCTTCGCTGGCGGCGCCCACAGGTTTCATCGTTTCAAACGCGTCGATGATGCCTGCAGGTGATGCGGTTATCCCGTGCCCACTCGTTGGCCACGCGCCCGAAAATCCTTGCCACAAGAGTGCATTTTCTGTATCTGCCAGCATGGGCACCGAGTGAATGCGTAGCCACCACAAGGCTGTGAAGAAGGCGCCAAAAAACATGACTTCGGAGAAAATAAACCAGCTCATACTCCAGCGGTAAGAGAGGTCAATTTTACGTCCATATTTGCCGCTCACACTCTCACCAATGGCGTCACCAAACCAATTAAAGAGCACGTAAAACAGAAATAACAGCCCAGCAAACAACGACCACTTACCCCAGCTCACGCCATTGACCCACTGACCCGCGCCCAAAATAATCCAAAACAATCCGAAAGCCGCCCGCACAGGATGGGGCGATGGCTCTGGCACAAAATAATAAGGTGTGCCAGTTGCGCTGAGGTTAGTTGAGCTCATGTTTTTCTCCGCTTCTTTCAATTAATTTCAAATACATCCAATTAGATTTTCACCACCCACTGGACAAAGTACATCAGTCCAATCACAAACATAAAACATAGGGCAAGCCCCACGCCGATAAGTTGCAGCGGCGTGATCGCCTCCATATCGGCCTGAAAACTCGCTCCTTTGCGAATACCCAAAAACGACCACAGAACAGCGCGAATCGTTTTTAAAAATCTAATCACGCCACTCATACTTTGCTGTCCTTAGCAGCACTCACCGCAGCAGCAGGCAGCTTGCCATTGACTTCGAAAAAAGTGTAGGACAGCGTAATGGTGGTCACGTCTTTGGACAGCTTGGGGTCAATCACAAACGCCACAGGCCATGCTTTTTTTTCACCCGCATCAAGCGTGTACTGCTGAAAGCAAAAGCACTCCACCTTGTTGAAGTAGGGCATCGCTTGCTGCGGAGCGTAGCTAGGAATAGCCTGCGCTGCCATGCGGCGGTTTTGCGTATTTTGAAACTCGTACACCACAGTATTTAACTCGCCAGGGTGCACCTGCATGGAGCGAACCGCGGGTTTGAAGTCCCACACACCTCCCGCTTGCGCACCCGCACTGCCCAGCCCGCTAGGTTTTGCACCGCGTGTATTGGCATCAAACTCCACGGTGATCGTGCGGCTTTTATCAATTTGCGTATTACTGGGAACTTTGGCTTTTTGCCCCGGCACTTCAAGCTCAGCTAAAGCCAGCACGTTAATGCCCGTGGCTTCGCAAATCGCGTAGTACAAGGGCACGAGCGCGTAGCCAAATCCAAACATGGCCGCCACAATGACGCACAGCTTGGTGTGAAGCTTCATGGGCAAAAAGTTCATCGGCCCAAGAGGATTGTTTTGGCAACAAATCCAAGCCCAAATACGAGCGTCACCGACAGCAAAGCCAATGCCAAGCGAACATTTTTTTTGGACTGCTCAGACTTTGTCATTGTTGACTCGCTCACAAAGATTAACCAAGCACCTTGTTCGCGGTCTCATTCAGTTTGGGCGGCACTTCAAATGTGTGGAACGGTGCGGGTGATGGAACCTCCCACTCCAAACCTTCTGCGCCCTCCCAAGGACGCTGCGGTGCTTTTTCGCCTTTTCCGCGCATCATGGGCAAGACAACAAAGAAGAAGAAGTACACCTGCGCTAAACCGAAGGCAAACGCGCCAATCGTTGCCACTTGATTGAAGTCGGTGAACTGCGCGGGATAGTCTGCGTATCGGCGCGGCATTCCAGCCAGGCCCAAAAAGTGCATGGGGAAGAAGGTGATATTAAAAGAAATCAGAGACCACCAAAAATGGATTTTGCCGCGTGTCTCGTTGTACATCACGCCCGTCCACTTGGGTGACCAGTAATAAAAGCCTGCATACATCGCGTAGAGTGAACCCGCCACTAGCACGTAATGGAAATGCGCCACCACGTAGTACCCGTCTTGTAATTGCAAGTCGATGGAGGCCATTGACAAAATCAAACCTGTAAAACCGCCAATGGTGAACACAAAAATAAAGCCTACCGCAAAGAGCATTGGCGTTTCAAAGGTCATAGAGCCCTTCCACATAGTCGCAACCCAGTTGAACACCTTAACGCCCGTAGGAACAGAAATCAACATCGTGGCGTACATAAAAAACAGCTGCCCCGTCACTGGCATACCCGTGGTAAACATATGGTGCGCCCACACGATGAAGGACAAAATTGCAATGGATGCGGTGGCATACACCATCGAGGCATAACCAAACAGGCGTTTACGTGCAAACGCGGGCACGATTTGGCTAACCATGCCAAACGCGGGGAGGATCATGATGTACACCTCGGGATGTCCAAAAAACCAAAAGATGTGCTGATACATCACGGGATCGCCGCCGCCTGCTGGATTGAAAAAGGTCGTGCCGAAATGGCGGTCTGTTAGCGTCATGGTAATTGCGCCAGCCAGCACAGGCATCACTGCAATTAGCAAGTAAGCCGTGATGAGCCAAGTCCACACAAACATGGGCATTTTCATCATCGTCATGCCTGGGGCGCGCATATTCAAAATGGTCACGATGATGTTGATCGATCCCATAATGGACGACGCGCCCAACACGTGCATGGCAAAAATACCCGCGTCCATGGAGGGACCCATTTGCAAGGTCAAAGGCGCGTAAAGCGTCCAGCCCGCAGCAGGTGCGCCACCCGGCATGAAGAAGCTAAGCACCAGCGTGATGGCAGCAGGAATCATGAGCCAAAAGCTAAAGTTGTTCATGCGCGCAAAAGCCATGTCGGACGCGCCAATTTGCAGCGGAATCATCCAGTTAGCAAACCCCACAAAGGCAGGCATGATGGCGCCAAACACCATGATGAGCCCGTGCATAGTTGTGAACTGATTGAATAGCTCAGGATTTACAAACTGCAAACCAGGCTGAAAAAGCTCCAGGCGAATCAAAAGCGCCAACACGCCGCCCACCATCAGCATGGTGAACGCAAACAGCAGATACAGCGTACCGATATCTTTGTGGTTTGTTGCGTAAACCCAGCGCTGCCAGCCATGCGGCTTGTGGTCATGATGGTCATCGTGACCGTGCGTATCGCGTGCGGTGTGTTCCATGTATTGTGTCTTGCTCATAGTGTTTCTTCTCGCTTACTCTTATTTGCGTGCTGCAAGCACTTCGGACGGCTGAACTAGCTGCCCCGTTTTGTTCGACCAGCTATTTTTAGTAAAGGTGATCACAGCCGCAATGTCCGTATCCGACAGGCTTTTCCACGCAGGCATCGCGCCATTGTTTTGACCGTTTAGCAGCACTTTGATTTGCTTGTTTTTGTCCGCATCAAGCACCACAGCCGCACCATCAAGTGGCTTGATAGGACCCGCACCCTTGCCGCTGGCCTGGTGACACGCTGCGCAGTTGCTGGCGTACACCTTTTCGCCGCGCTTCATCATGTCAGCGAGAATCCACACTTTGCTTGGGTCGTCCAGCTTCGCTGCCGCCTCTTTTTGCTTAAGCGCCACCCATGCGGTGTAGTCAGCATCACTCACCACCTTAACTTCAATCGGCATATAAGCGTGCTCTTTGCCGCAAAGCTCTTGGCATTGCCCGTAATAGGAGCCAATCTTGTCGGTCTTGAACCACGTGTCGCGCACAAAGCCAGGAATGGCGTCTTGCTTAATGCCAAACGAAGGGACGGCAAAAGCGTGAATGACGTCGTTTGCCGTGGTGATGATGCGAATTTTTTTATTGACCGGCACAACCAGCGGGTTGTCCACTTTAAGCAAATAGTTATCGGGAATGACCGTGCCTTTTGGGATGCCCGAGTCTGACAATGCTCGGTGGGCCGGATCAAGCGCGGAAATAAACGCAATGCCTTCTCCTTCGCCTTTCAGGTAGTCATAACCCCACTTCCATTGGTAGCCCGTCGCTTTGATGGTCAAATCGGCGTTGGTTGTGTCTTTGGAGTTCACCACCGTTTTGGTGGCGGCCAAACCCATGGCAATCACAATAACCAGGGGCACAATCGTCCACAAAATCTCCACCGTGACCGACTCGTGAAAGTTGGCTGGCTTATGACCCAGGGATTTACGATGCTTCAAAATTGAGTAAAACATCGCGCCGAATACAACGAGAAAAATCACCAGGCACACCAACATAATGCCGTCATTTAATGAACGCTGATCCATGGCCAACTGCGTGACTGGTGGCGGGAAATTCAGCCCATTAACCGCAGGACCGCCAGGCAGATCATTGACGGCGAAGGCGCTAGTGAAAAAAAATGTGCTGAGTAGATAGAGGAAATTCTTCATCGATAAATTTTCATGGTTTTTAGCAACCTCGGATTTTAGCGGGTTTGCTTATTCACCCGCTGCGCACCCACTCTTACGACGAGAGGTCAAGTGAATATCGCCTCAGCATCTCGCGCATATCGCCAAGGCTCACCGTGCTTTTTGACGACAGCTTGACACTGGGCGGCGGCTTAATGGCGTGACCATAAATCAGCTCAAACGTTAGCGCAATTTGTCCATCCGAGTTGCGGCATTCGGCCAAAGCCGCCAACAACTCGCTGCGCCAAGCCTTGCCGCGTAGTGCGGCAAGGCTTTCGCCGCGCTTCGGATTCAAATTGCGCCCCAATTCGCGCAGCTCTTGCAAGGCGCGCTCGGGCGTAGCAAAAGTCAGCACTAAGCGCTCCATGTCCATCACGGGCTGGGTAAATCCTTGGGCAACCAGTCGATCACCCCAGTCGTGCATATCCGTCATGGCGTGCAGCGGCGCAGGCCAGCCACGGCGAGCGTAAGCGGCACGAAGCTCGATCAGCGTATCGGGTCCAAGGCACGAAAACAACACAAAGCCATCTGTTTTCAGCGCGCTGCGCCACGCCTCAATCAGACGCTTGGGCGCGGCTTCCGCGTGGATCTGCATATTGCTCCAAACCAAGTCTTGTGACGAGTCGGTAGGCTGCTTAAATGCGGTGCGCGTCCATCTTTGCAAAAACGAAATGGACAAAGCCGAATGCTGCGGCACTCCTCCCCGCACTGGCGACCAGTTAGTCCACGCCCGCGTGGGCAGCTTGATGTAGTCCAGCCGCTGCGCCATGCGCCGCCCCACCTCTTCGTGCAGCCAAGGCACGCGAACGCCCAGCATGGCAGCCCAACGTGCGGCGGCAATTGCGTCAATGTGCGGGTCAAAGTCATCAAGCATCGAGGGCGAGTATATTGATGTCATGCTTTTGCGCTTGTTGCTTTCTCTGCCGTTTGAATGCGCCATCTGCCGCAAATGGCCCAGCGCTTCTTTTGAGGGCGTCACAGGCGTTTGTCAAAGCTGCATCCAAACACACGCCAACGCTCCCCTGTTTCCCACTCCGTCAGGCTTAGACGCCTGCGTCGCTGCGCTTAGTTTTGATACGCAGTGGGCAGCCCTCATTAGCCGCTATAAATTTGCACCCGAGCCTGGGTTGGCAAAGTTGTTTGCAGGACTCATGCAGCGCGATACGCGCATCCAAAAATTGCTCGCCGATGCGGACATCTTGCTGCCCCTGCCGCTTGCCCCAAAGCGGCTGGAGGCGCGTGGCTTTAACCAAGCACTCACACTTGCCCGCCGTTTAGTCAAACACAAAATTAACGCGCACGCCCTTATCCGCACCCGCAACACGTCGCCCCAGCGCCTGCTAGATCGTCAAGCGCGGCAACACAACGTGGCCAATGCATTTGCCGTGCAAACCGAGTCGTGTCGAGTCATCACAGGCAAGCACGTGCTGCTGATTGACGACGTGATGACCACGGGTGCAACCCTTGCTGCCGCGGCGAGTGCCGTGCGCAAAGCAGGTGCGGCAAAAGTATCCGCCATCGTGATTGCCCAAACACCTCTCGATAATTAGCCATGTTTAACATCGTCCTCGTCACGCCCGAAATTCCGCCCAACACGGGAAACGTCATTCGCTTGTGCGCCAACACAGGCTCGCGGTTGCACCTTATTGAGCCGCTTGGTTTTAATTTTGACGACAAGCATATGCGCCGCGCCGGGCTTGACTATCATGAGTATGCGCCCGTCCTGCGCTATGCCAATTGGGTCACGTTTATAAGTACAACCGCAGCGCAAACCACGAGGATGTTCGCCTTTACCACCAAAGGGCAATCAAGCCCTTATCAGCAACGTTTTCAAGCGGGAGATTGGCTTGTTTTTGGCTCCGAGACACAAGGCTTGCCAGCCGATTTGCGCGAGTCTTTTGCGCCCGAAAATCGCTTGCGCCTACCCATGATGGCAGGCCAGCGCAGTTTGAATTTATCCAACGCCGTTGCCGTCACCGTGTTTGAGGCGTGGCGGCAATGCGGCTTTCAGGCTGGCGGCTAGGGATAACGCCGAACCAAACTCTCGGCCACGCACACAGGCTTGTCCTCGCCCTCGCGCTCCACCGTCACTAACCACGTCATTTGCACGCCGCTGTTGTCAATGTCCTCCAAAGCCAAGAGCTTCATCCGCGCACGCAACCGCGAACCCACGGGCACTGGCGCGGTAAAGCGCACCTTGTTAAGCCCATAGTTCACGCCTAAGCGCGAGTGGGTAATGTCAAAGCTAGACGCAAAAAAATGCGGCAACAAAGACAACGTTAAAAACCCGTGGGCAATCGTGGTCTTAAATGGCCCCTTGGCGGCAGCAACAGGGTCGGTGTGAATCCATTGGTGGTCGCCCGTGGCTTGAGCAAACAAATTAACTTGCTCTTGCGTGATGGTGAGCCAATCGGCGCCTTCAATTTCTTGTCCAACAAAAGCAGCCAAATCAGATAGCTTGTCAAAAACTTTTTTAACCATACCGCAACACCTCCCTTGATAAGTTCATAAACAAAAAAGCCCTCTCTAATTTCTAGAGAAGGCTTTTGAGATGCGCTGTGAAGATTATTTTTTCGGTGCGGCTGGTGCAGCAGGAGCGGCTGGTGCAGCAGGAGCGGCGGCGGCAGCAGGAGCGGCAGCAGCAGGAGCGGCAGCAGCAGGAGCAGAGGCATCAGCAGCAGGCGCTGGAGCGGCTGGCGCTGGCGCAGCAGCTGGAGGTGCTGGTGGCGTAACAGGTGCTTCAGGTTTTTTACCGCACGCAGCAAGAGCGACGGCGGCAACGAAAGCGGCCAAAACGAGTGACTTATTCATGTCAGGATCCTTAATAATAAAAAATGAGAGGTTTAGAAAGAATTTTCGAAAATTTGATTGCAAAGACAACCAGCCGCGCATTATAGTGTTTCGCTCGAAGTGACCCCTGCCCGCAGCCCCTAGGCGACTTTCGCCACCTCGCCAATGACCATAATCAGCGGACTATGCAGCACCTCTTGCGCCAACGTCTGCGCCATTTGCCCCAGTGAAGTCGTAAAGCGCCGCTCTTGCGGGGTGCTCGCACTTTCAATAAAGGCCACGGGTGTTTTAACCTCACAGTGCACTTGTAATCCTTGCTGGATATGGGTTGCGTGACTCGCACCCATATAAATAACCAGCGTCAGCTTCAGCTCGCTGACCATTTGCCCAAGCCGTATCCAGTCAAGGTGCGTGCCTTGCGGCGTTGCGTGCCCCGTCACAAAAACCACGCCATGCGCGCAGTCCCTGTGCGTGAGCGAAATGCCCAATCCCGTTGCCGCAGCCACGCCTGAAGTAATGCCATTGATAACCGCACACGGCACGCCTGCTGCGCTCAGTGCGGCCAGCTCCTCGCCAGCGCGGCCAAAAATCATCGGGTCGCCGCCTTTGAGTCGCACCACACGTTCGCCCTTGCGGTACTCATCAATCATCAAGCGCTCAATTAGATTTTGCGCTGTCGATTTGCAACCACCGCGCTTACCCACAGGCACAATGCGGGCGCTGGGGTTTGCGTGCGCCAGCACCTCCTTGCTAACCAAGTCATCTACCAAAATAACCGTCGCACTGGCAATAGCGCGAACCGCTTTAAGCGTGAGCAACTCAGGATCACCTGGCCCCGCGCCCACTAAAGTGACGGAGCCTTTGATCGCAGGCGATGTGTGTGACGTTATGTGCATGAAGCTTGCATTTTCGTGCAAACGCACCCGCCGTTCCTACAATCACATCATGCTTATTCTTGGTATTGAATCTTCTTGCGATGAAACTGGAGTGGCGCTTGTCGAGGTGTGCGGCAGCGCCCCGCCTCTACTTTTGGCGGATGAGCTGCATAGTCAAATCAAAATGCATCAGCCGTTTGGTGGTGTTGTACCCGAGCTTGCCAGCCGTGACCACATTCGTCGTGTCTTGCCGCTGACCGAGGCGGCGCTGGCTGTCGCATCCAAAAAACTGACGGACATCGATGTCATTGCATTCACACAAGGTCCTGGCTTGGCAGGCGCGCTGCTGGTGGGCGCTGGCGTGGCTTGTGCGCTGGCGGCGGCGCTGGGCGCGCCCGTGCTGGGCGTACACCACTTAGAAGGGCACTTGCTCAGTCCATTTTTAAGCGACGATCCGCCAAAGCTTCCTTTTGTCGCGCTCTTGGTTTCAGGCGGGCACACGCAGCTCATGCGCGTGGATGCCGTCGGTTGCTATCAGTTGCTGGGTGAGTCGATTGACGACGCTGCAGGCGAAGCCTTTGACAAGTCCGCCAAACTGCTCGGGCTGGACTATCCAGGCGGTGCGGCTCTAGCCAAGCTGGCCGAGCAAGGCGACCCCACCGCTTACAAACTTCCGCGTCCACTGCTGCACAGCGGCAATTTAGATTTTTCATTTGCAGGACTTAAAACTGCCGTGCTCACGCAGGTTAAAAAAATCAAGGAGGCCAATGCGGCAACCAACCAAAGCGCAGCGCTGACGCAAGCGCAAATGGTCAATCTTGCCGCCAGCACGCAAGCCGCGATTGTGGAGTGCCTGGTCAAAAAATCACTCGCAGCGCTTACCAGTACAGGGTTTGATCGCTTGGTCGTGGCAGGTGGCGTGGGCGCAAATCAACATTTGCGAGCAACACTAAACGCCGAATGCGCCCGCCTGGGCATCCGCAGGCATTACCCCGATCTGCGTCTTTGCACAGACAACGGCGCCATGATTGCGCTGGCAGCCGCGCTCAGAACTCAAGCAGGCATCGCCGCACCCAGCAAAGACTATTCGTTCGCCGTTAAACCCCGCTGGCCGTTGGCTTCTTTGTAATCAAACCTGTTGCCAATGCTGTGCCCAGCGCCGTAATTAGCGCGCACAGCAGCATCCAAGGCGTGATGTGCTCATCCAAAAGCACCACCCCATACAAAATAGCAAACACGGGAATCAGATACGTCACGCTTAAAGTTTTAGTGGCATCAGCGCGGCGCAACAACTCAAAAAACAGCATGTAGGCAACCGCGCTACACAGCACACCTGCGGCGGTAACTGCGCCCCACGCGTGATGACTTGGCATACGGCTTGGCCAGGCCAGCACACACGGCACAAGCAACCACAAAGCCGCGCCCAGCATCGTTCCGCCCGCAATTACCCAAGGATGCAAATGCGAAAGCCTCTCCTTGACCAAGTTTCCCGACACTCC
The DNA here is from genome assembly GCA_031538565.1 of Burkholderiaceae bacterium. GTDB lineage: Bacteria > Pseudomonadota > Gammaproteobacteria > Burkholderiales > Burkholderiaceae_C > JASGCK01. The sequence continues at coordinate 7,359 of JAVKLS010000041.1, read as the reverse complement.
GTAGCACAGCGAAGCCAACAAACAAGCAAGCATCGCCAAAATAGACAACCACAGCGCATCGCCCTTTATGGCCGCTTGCTCGCCTGCCAGCAGCGCAATGCCTAAAAAACCAATCGCAATGCCAAAGGTTCGCCAGCGGGTAAGGCGCTGCCCCAGCCAAATCCAAGCGACCAGTGCGGCAAACATCGGCACGGTTGCATTCAAAATCGCGGCCAAACCCGTGGTGATGTGCAGTACAGCAAAAGCAAAACAGGCAAAAGGAATCGCCGCATTAAAAAGACTGATAGTCAAAATCGGGCGCCAATGTATCGCCATCTGACCCAAGAGCCCTCGCCACGCCAAGAGTGGCAGCATCACTAGCGCCCCAATCGCCATCCGCAAGCACGTAGCAGGAAAAACGCCAAACTCCAGCACGGCCGTGCGCATAAATAAAAACGAGCTGCCCCAAATAGCCGCAATCATTAAAAACAGAAAAAGCCAAGGCTTGGGGGAGGTGGTACTGGAATGCGTCATGCACCAACTGTAACGGGTTGCTGCGATGTGCCAGCTAGAATCAGGAACCCCCATTTTTGCACGGGCCGTTAGCTCAGTTGGTTAGAGCAGAGGACTCATAATCCTTTGGTCGTAGGTTCAAGTCCTACACGGCCCACCATACTTCATAAGAGTTTGGGGGGTGTTTATGAGCCGAGCCGATCCATGTGCGCGGCTAAGGAGCGCAGGGCGATTGGCCACAGACTTGGACTTACGTCGTCGTATGCCAACGCTACCAGCGCATTCATGTCGGAGGTTGGCAAGCCTTTGCTGACAAGCGTTTCTATCGCTTTTTGAACTTTGACCTCGCGTGCAAGGCGATGCGCTTTTAATTTTGCAACAGCCTCTTTGGCAAAGCCCAATACGTAACCATGCGCAGGCAAGATGTACTCGATGTCGTACTGCTGGCAAGCAGCGGCGAGCTTGTCTAGTGACAGCAGGTAGTCGTTCATGTTGCCATCAGGCGGATCAATTACGGTGGTCGAGCCGTTCAAAATGTGGTCACCCGAAATCAGCAAGCCATCTTCCTCTAGCGCCCAGCACACATGGTTGGTCGCGTGGCCGGGTGTGTGTATGGCGCGCAGCGTAATAACAAGGTCGTTCGCTTGCAGCGTCAGCGCGTCACCGTCCCTGGTCTGGACGTCGGGCGTAAAGTCTGAGTGCGCTCTTGCCGTTGGCAAGCTTTGCATTCCGTAAATGGGGGGCTTGGTGTTGGATAGTTTGTTGCACAAGGCTTGCAGCGGCAACGCTGCGGGAGAGTGGTCGGGGTGCGAATGCGTGCAAATAATGGCGCGAACATCCACGGCGCCCTCCCAGTTTTTGCAGCTATCCGCCAATCGCTGCACATGGGCTTTGTCGGCACCTGGTGCAGCAAGGTCATACGAGCCATAAGGTCCTGGATCGACCACGATAAAGCCCGTGTGCTTGGTTCCGATGATGTAGCTATTCGTGCCTGGCCCCGTCATTTGGCTGGGGTTGGCACAAGTAAGGCGACTCAAATGCTTCAGCAGCGGCACGGGCGCATCGTGTCGCCAGTCCAGCGCGTGGCGTTTGATGCCATCGGGGCAGACCAAGGCCAACTCGCCGTAGGGCGAGTCGCCTTCCATAAAAAAATTTGGCTTGCCGCCCATAAGTGCCGAGCGCGGGCAACACTCCCACGCGGGCACGTTCGCGTCGCAATGCGCCATGACCGAGACCGTGCTGCCAAATTTTGCCAACCACTCTAGCGTGCGAATGGTAGGAAAAATCATGGGAAACCCTTTGGCGCGGTGTTTTGCCAGTGCTTCTTGTGGCTTGACCCACGTGGGGAAAAACTGCTCTTGCTCATCCGCCACGGGTGTTTGACCTTCGGGCATGGGCGCAACAAAAAACTTAACCCAAAAGCGCTTGGGCATATCGCGATCCGTTACCCAAATGGCTTGCAGGCGCAGTTTTGCAATGTCGGGGTGGATGCTTAGCTCTTCTGCGCACTCACGCACGGCGGCTTGCTCGTAGGTTTCATCCGCATCCAGCACACCGCCAGGAAAAACATACATACTGGGCGCAAAGCTGGCCGTGGGCGAGCGCTGCGTCATCAGCACCTCCAACTCGCCTGCGACATCGCGCAGCAATAAAACAGTTGCTGCTGGACGCGGCGTAGCGGGTGGCACGTAGTCGTGCAGTTGCAGGTGTGGGCGAATCATGCTGCGTATTGTGCCTAAGCTATTTCATCGCCATCCGCGGCCGAGACCTGCACCTTATTAGCCGCAGCGACTAACTCGTCCCACGTTGTGCGATCAATCACAAGACCCTCTGCGCGACGACGCACACGATAAGCGCGTTCGGGCTCGCCCGCAGTTTGTACGCCCGCCGACCCAGCGGCGGCGGGACTTAGTTTCAGCCAGTCCAAAAACGCCTCGGTCTCTTGGGCAAAAATGTTTTGTGTGCCAAGCGCCTCGGGCGACACCAAAATTGTGAGCATGGAGTTGTACACCGCACGGGCGTTATCGGGCGGCCGATGCCACGTGCCCCCGCCGCACAGCGCACCGCCCAGCAGCTCGCAAGCAATGGCTAGTCCAAACCCCTTGTGCTCGCCAAACGGCATCAGTGCGCCAAGCTTGACTTCGCCATTTGGGTCTGGGTTTTGCGACACCACGACCACCCCTGGATTGCGTGTGGGGCTGCCGCACTCGTCAATCAGGTAGCCATCTGGCACTTGCTCGCCCTTGTTGTATGCCACACGCATCTTGCCTTGTGCCACGCGGCTAGTCGCAAAATCCAGCACAAACGGCTCGCGTGCCTGCTGCACACCCACGGGCACGCCGATGCAGCACGGGTTGGTTCCGTAGCGCCCGTCGCCCCCGCCCCAAGCCGCCACCACAGGGCGAGCGAGCACATTCACAAAATGAATACTGACCAAACCTTCGGCAACCGCCATCTCCGCAAAATGCCCAATACGCCCAAGGTGGTGCGCCCGCGCCAGCGCCACGATGCACGAGCCGTGCCGTTTGGCGCGCGAAATGCCCATGCGCATAGCCTCTACGCCTACGATTTGCCCGTAACCTTGCTGGCCATCAAGCCCGAGGAGCGTGCCCGAATCCATATTGACTTTGACGCTGGTGTTGGGAGACAAGCCTTTTTCAATCACCGCGTCCACATAACGGGGCACCATGCCTACGCCGTGCGAATCATGACCACTCAGATTTGCCAACACCAAGTTTTCCGCCACCTGCCGCGCCTCGGCGGCGCTAGAGCCCGCGCCTTGAATGATGCGCGCCATCCAATCAGCAAGCGCCTGGGCATGAATCCGTTTATCCATCTGGTTACTCCTTGTGGTTGGTCTATTGTTTTTTGTCTATTTTTCGCGTCGATCGGTTTCGTAAAATACAGCGCGCCCACTCAATCTAGCACACAAACCCAATGCCGCTTCCACCGCCTCCCTCCAGCCCCAACACCCACGCACTGCATCCACTGGCGCAGTCCCTCAAACGAGGGGTGCGCCGCATCTTGCTCACGCTTGTGCTGCTATTGCTGCTCGGTTTTACGGGCTACTGCTTGATGAGCTACTTTTTTGCTTACTCGCGCGGCGAAACGGTGGGCTATGTCCAAAAACTGTCCAACAAAGGCTGGCTGTGCAAAACGTGGGAGGGCGAACAAATGCGCTTTGTCAACGTGCTCACCACACCAATGGAAAAGTTTTTCTTTACCGTGCGCGACGACGACGTTGCGCAAAAAATCAATGCCAGTCTTGGCAAAAAGATGGTGATGAAATACGAGCAGCACGTTGGACTTCCTAGCTGCTTTGGCGATACGGAGTACTTTGTGACGGACATTCAGCCAGCGCCCAACTAAACGTTTGCCCGTAGCCATACACTTCACTTCATCACCCACCCACGAAAGAGAGCACCTCATGCGACTTCAAAACAAGCACGCACTCATCACCGCCGCAGGGCAAGGCATTGGCAAAGCGTCGGCACTGGCAATGGCTCGCGAAGGCGCGCAAGTACTGGCAACGGATGTGAGTGCCGAGCTGCTCAAAAGCTATGCAGGCATTCCCAATATCCGCACGCAGGTGCTGGACGTGATGGATAAAGGAGCCATTCAAGCGGCGATTGCGTCTGTGCCCAGGCTGAACGTGCTATTTAACTGTGCAGGCTTTGTGCACCACGGCAGCGTAGAAGTCGCCACCGACAAAGACTGGGACTTTGCGTTCGATTTAAATGTGCGCTCGCAGTTTTGGGCCATTCAGGCGGCTCTGCCCGTGATGCTGCAAAACGGCGGCGGCTCCATCATCAATATGGCCAGCATTGTGAGCGTGCGCGGACTGCCCAATCGCTTTATTTACGGCGCGTCCAAGGCGGCCGTTATTGGCCTGACCAAAAGCGTAGCGATTGATTACGTCAAGCAAAACATTCGCTGCAATTGCCTGTGCCCTGGCACGGTGGACACGCCCTCGCTAGGCGATCGCATCAGCGCATTTGCCGACCCCGTACAAGCACGCAAAGACTTTATCAATCGCCAGCCAATGGGGCGACTTGCCAGCGCAGACGAAATTGCGCCTACGATCGTGTTTTTGGCCAGCGACGAGTCGTCTTTTTATTCGGGCGAAGCGTTGCACGTCAATGGCGGCATGACCATTTAATCAAGCCAACAGCTTCGTCACTTTAAAACCCACATCTAAAATTTTTCCCTTGCGGGCACGCGGCGCTTGGGTTAGCGCAATCATTTTGGCGTCTAGGCGCTCGGTTTTTTCCTCCCCCCCGCGCCCTGCGCCTACAAGCACAACCGATGCGCCTTGCTGAATCACAGCAGCCCCTACCAACACGTCGTTAGCGTCCACGTCCATCAACATCAGCCCGCGCCCGCCGCCCGTCATTTGCCGCAAATGGGATAGCGCAAAACTAAGCAGTCGCCCTTCGCGCGAAGCGCACACCACTTGCCCAGACTCCGCAATCCGAGTCGGTGGATTGAGCTGCTCGCCCGCGCCCAAACTCACAAACACCTTGCCTGCTTTTTGCCGCGACGCCATATTGCCAAGAGCAGCATAAAAGCCGTAACCGCCGCTACTGGACAACAGCAATTGCTCGGTCGCCGCGCCCGCAAAATAGTATTGCACTTGCGTACCGTTTTCTAAATCAATCAAGCTCGCAATGGGCTGCCCGTCCCCACGGCCACCTGGAAGCAGCGCAACCGCGACCGAATACACGCGCACCGCACGCCCATCTGCAGAGCTCTCACCCTTATCCGTGGGCGAGCCAAAGACAATGAGGTTGTCCACCGAGCGGCATTCAAACGCCGAGCCAAACGAGTCACCCACCTTAAACGTGAGCGTGCTTTTGTCCACGCCGTGCGCTTTTTGCGTGCGAACCCAGCCGCGCTCACTCACAATCACCGTCACAGGCTCGTCGATGATTTTGATTTCCGCCACCACGCGGCGCTCCTCTTGAATCAAGGTGCGACGCGCATCGGCAAACTGCTTGGCGTCTGCCTCAATCTCTCGCACCATCAGGCGCTTGAGCGCCGCTGGACTATTCAAAACCTCTTCTAACTTGCCTTGCTCTGCACGCAACTGATCAAGCTCTTGCTCAATCTTGATGGCCTCCAGTCTTGCCAATTGGCGCAGGCGAATTTCTAAAATATCCTCGGCTTGACGCTCGGACAATTTAAAACGCGTCATCAACGCGGCTTTGGGCTCGTCTGCCTGCCGAATGATGGCGATGACTTCGTCGATATTGAGCAGCACCAATTGCCGCCCCTCCAAAATATGGATGCGCTCTAGCACTTTGCCAAGGCGATGCTGGCTGCGCCGCTCAATGGTTTGGGTGCGAAAGGTCACCCACTCGGTCAGCATTTGGCGCAGGTTTTTTTGCAGCGGTCTGCCATCAATGCCAATGGCGGTCATGTTGAGACTGGACGAACTCTCTAGCGACGTATGCGCCAAGAGCGCGGTCACCAAATCTTGCTGCAAAATGCGCGCGCTTTTGGGCTCGATCACGATGCGCACCGCAGCGTTCTTGCTGGACTCGTCGCGCACGGCATCGACTACCGCCAAAAAAGTTGCCTTGAGTTGCACTTGCTCAGGCAGCAGCGCCTTTTTGCCCGTCTTCACTTTGGGGTTGCTAATTTCTTCAATCTCGCCCAGCACGCTGGCGGTGCTGACGCCTGGCGGCAACTCATCCACCACCAACTGCCATTGACCGCGCGCTAAATCTTCAATGTGCCAACGCGCACGCACCTTGAGCGAGCCGCGTCCCGTTTTGTACGCGGCAGCAATATCCGCCGCAGAGCTAATGATTTGTCCGCCGCCAGGGTAGTCGGGCGCAGGAAGAATGGCAAACAATTCTTCATCCGTCAGGTTTGGATTTTTAATGAGTGCCGTGCAAGCACTTGCCACCTCGCCAAGATTGTGGCTAGGAATTTCCGTAGCCAACCCCACCGCAATACCGCTGGCACCATTGAGCAAATTAAATGGCAAGCGTGCGGGCAATTGGCGCGGCTCTTCGGTTGAGCCGTCGTAATTAGGAATGAACTCCACCGTACCCATGTCGATTTCGTCCAGCAAGAGCGTGGTGATTTTGGCCAGTCGCGCCTCGGTGTAACGCATCGCCGCAGCGTTATCGCCATCACGAGAACCAAAGTTGCCCTGACCATCGACCAGCGGATAGCGCTGCGAAAAAGCTTGCGCCATCCGCACCATCGCGTCATACGCCGCTTGATCACCGTGCGGATGAAAGCGCCCCAGCACATCGCCCACCACCCGCGCCGACTTCACGGGGCGCGCACCCGCGCCGCCATTGCTGCCGCCAAAGCCCAGCCCCATGCGGCTCATGGCATACAAAATGCGCCGCTGCACGGGCTTTTGCCCATCACACACATCGGGCAAGGCGCGACCCTTCACCACAGAGAGGGCGTATTTCAGATAGGCGCGTTGGGCGTAGCGACCCAAGCTTTGGTCGTTGTCGGCTTCGGGGATGGAGGTTTCGGGGGGTAACAGGTCAATCGTCATAAAACTACTTCGCTTTGAGTCAAATTATTTTTCAGTCGTGCATTGATCTTGGCAGGTGTCGAATGCGTTCATCGGAGGCGCCATATTGTCAAAGCAAATTCCAAGGCAGCGCCAGCACAACCTCGTTGATCCAGCGGGGTTGTTCGACGGCACACAGCATTAGTCCGTGGCCGATGCCTTAGGCGGAGGGCACTTTAAAAACAATGGACTTACCCCAGTTTCACGGACGGTTAAATGTTTCGAAATTGAAACGGTTTGAGTGTACTCGCGCGAGGGTTATCCCCCGTGCTGGGCTGTGGACAACTCGCAGCGCCCCCCTTGGGCGCATAGCGAGTTGTCCATAG
>JAVKLS010000040.1:0-5681 GCA_031538565.1 Burkholderiaceae bacterium | reverse complement strand
TCAAAAAACCCGTGACCGCCGCCACGCTGCTGGTCCTGGTGGATGTGATGAAAGAGCTGCCCGCCACCTTGGTGCTGCGCCCCTTCAACACCGACACCTTGGCCGTCATGGCCTACCAGCTCGCGCGCGACGAGCGCTTGGGCGAAGCCGCGCTGCCTTCGCTGGCTTTGGTGCTGGCGGGCTTGTTGCCTGTCATCTTGCTTAGTCGCACGCTGCGCCGTAACTGATGTTTGGCAGCTAAATCTGCGCTTTTGGCAGAAGCGCTGGATTTAATACAAATGATAACTATTCGCATTTGATGTATACTTCACCCAAGATTTTTAACTTGGAGCTATCACCATGCGTCGCACCCTCACTGTTTTGTCATTAACCATTTCTGTGGTCACCGCTGGCTTGTTCAGCGCATCTGCATTCGCAGATGAGAAAGTCATCAACCTATATTCTGCACGCCATTACCCAACAGATGAAGCGCTGTACAGCGATTTCACAAAGGCCACGGGCATCAAAATCAACCGCGTGGATTCGGACGACGCAGGCATCATCGCCCGCCTGAAAACCGAAGGCAGCGCATCCCCTGCCGACGTCATCTTGCTGGTCGATGCCGCACGCTTGTGGAAAGGCGAGGTAGAAGGTATGTTTTTACCCGTGAAATCGAAAATACTGGAAACGGCTGTGCCCGCGCAACTGCGCTCTAAACCCGCAGACGAGGGCACGGCTTGGTTTGGTCTGTCCACCCGCGCACGCGTGGTGGTGTACGACAAGCTCAAAGTCAAGCGCGAAGATGTGGATACCTACGAAAAATTGGCCGATCCCAAAAACAAAGGCAAGTTGTGCATCCGCTCGGGCTCACACCCGTACAACTTGAGTCTGTTTGGTGCCATGACCGAGCACCTTGGACCCGCTGCTACCGAAACTTGGCTTAAAGGCGTGGTCGACAACATGGCCCGCGCACCCAAGGGCGGCGACACCGATCAAATCAAAGCCGTAGCCAGCGGCGAATGCGGCATCGCCGTGACCAACACCTATTATTTGGCGCGCTTGATGCGCTCCTCAGACCCTGCCGACAAAGCCGTAGCCGAGCGCGTGGGCGTGGTGTTTCCGAACCAAAAAAGCTGGGGCACGCACGTCAACGTGGCGGGCGGTGCGGTGGCGCGGTACTCAAAAAACCAAGCCAATGCCGTGAAGTTTTTGGAATACCTGGTGAGCCCCGAGGCGCAAAACCATTTTGCCAATGGCAACAACGAGTGGCCCGTGGTGAAAGGTTTGAAGCTGGACAACCCAGCCCTCAAAGCCATGACGGGCGGCAGCTTCAAAAGCGAGCTAGTGCCCATCAGCGCTGTGGGCATGAACCAAATCAAGGTGCAGCAAATGTTGGACCGCGTGGGATTTAAGTAAACCAGCGCATCATGCGCCGCGCAACAAGTTATTGACAGCCCGAACTACTGGGTTCGATTGATATCCAGATTAAGGTGGCTGTTCTTGCAGGCGGCAATGAACTTGGCAAACAGTGCGCGGTCAGCCTCGGTGAGAGCTTGCGTGTCTGCACGTGACTGCAAGGCGTATTCCGAATCTTCCAGCTGGCGCACAAACTTGATGGCTTCTTGCGCCTTTTGTTGGCGCGTGCCAGGAATCAAGCTGTAAACCGTGAAGTAAAGTGAACCCAAATTGCGGTTTTGCAGCTCGGGGGACAGCGGGAATGCGCTTTTAAACAGCCCGCTCAGCGCCTTCTTCGCATCGCCCACTGTTTGCGCTCGGCGCAGCAGGTACTCCATATTGTCCAGGCGATTTTGGATCTCGAATAAATGGGTCACCAGTTGCTGGTGATTTTGCTCGCTAGTCTGGTATTGGTGCTGGACGTTTTGAATGAGTGCTGCGCCGCCAGTTAAGACCACGGACGAGAGCAGCCACATTCCGACCGAGCTATTCAAAAACTCCATCGCTTTTTGACCAAAGCCTGGCTCTTTAGGTGGCGTGCTGGGCGCAGGCGGCGTTGTTTGAGCCGCATGAGCGGCATCGAGTTGCTTCCTAATTTCGTGGCGAAGTTGCTCTTCTGCGTGGATGCGTTTAATGTCTTCTTCTGTCAGCATGAGGTCAAAAGCTAGGGTAAAACTTCATTGTAGTATTGCCTAAGAACGGGGTTTCATACTGGTTAATCCCAGTTGCGCAAGCCCCGCATCCCGCTAGGATTGTTTCCATCTAACTAGGAAAATTTCAATATGCGTTTGCCCATTTCTAAGCCCACAGCGATTACTCTGCTCATCAGTTTTTTAGGCCTCTCTGCCAATGCTCAAACACCCGCTCCACCGCTGGATGCAGTTGCCAGTGACCCCGTCACTTTGGGCTGGATGATAGGGTCACCCCCGCCACCAGACAAAACTGTGGCTTTTGCCAATGGCAGCGCTTACAGTTTTCCGCGCATACGGTGGTCGTTTTCAAATTTCCGCCAACTTGTGCCTACCACCAATGTTTGGCGTGGCACAACCGCCGCCAGTCCCTTGCCCTACGCCTTGCGCGCCGACTTGGATGCGGTGAGCTTCACCCCACTGGGCAGCGATAAAAGCATGACTTGGGGGCAAGCCTTTAACGCCAATTACACCGATGGTGTGGTCGTGCTGCATAAAGGGCGCATCGTGTATGAAAAGTACGCAGGCGTCTTGAAGCCTGAGACTCAACACATTGCGATGTCGGTGACCAAATCCTTTTTTGGTTTGATCGGCGCGAGTTTGGTGGCCGATGGCACGCTGGACGAGAAGGCCGTGGTGACCCAATACGTGCCCGAGCTCAAAGACACGGGCTTTGGCAACGCCACCATCCGCCAAGTTTTGGATATGACCACAGGCATTCAGTATTCAGAAAACTATGCCGACCCCAAAGCCGAAATTTGGGATCACGTGCGCGCAGGCGGCGTATTGCCACGCCCACCAGGCTACGTGGGTCCTAAAACCTTTTACGAATTTTTGCAAACCGTTAAACCTGAAGGCCAGCACGGGCAAGTCTTTGCCTACAAAACCGTCAACGCCGATGTTTTGGGCTGGGTTATTCGCCGCGCCACTGGTAAATCGATTGGCGAGAATTTGTCAGAGCGCATTTGGCGCAAATTGGGCGCCGAGCAAGACGCGTATTTTGTGGTCGACTCCGTGGGCAATGAGTTTGCTGGTGGCGGTTTAAACGCCAGTCTGCGCGACATGGCACGCTTTGGTGAAATGATGCGCCAAGGCGGACAATTGAACGGCGTACAAGTGGTGTCAAAAGCCGTGGTGGCCGATATTCAAGGAGGTGGAGATGTCAGCAAATTCCCTCAGTCCAGTTACCCGCAGCTCAAAGGCTGGAGTTACCGCAATATGTGGTGGGTGTCTAACAACGAACACGGCGCTTACGCGGCTCGCGGTGTGCATGGACAGGCCATTTACATCGACCCCAAAGCCGAAATGGTCATCGCCCGCTTCGGCTCACACCCCGTAGCGGCCAATGGCGCCAACGATCCCACTAGCTTGCCCGCTTATGCGGCTTTGGCCAAGTACTTAATGGCTAAGTAAGCGCGTCGCGCCCTCATTCGCGACCAACTTAAACCGATGCACCGAGTCAACAGCCCCAATAAAAATCTGTCGCACAGGCTTTGCATTGCCCCAATGCTCGATTGGACGGATCGGCATTGTCGTTACTTCCATCGATTGCTAACCAAGCAAACGCTGCTCTACACCGAAATGGTGACTACGGGCGCATTGCTCAATGGTGACGTGGCGCGGCATTTACGCTTTAACGACGAAGAGCATCCCATCGCGCTGCAACTGGGCGGCTCTGATCCTGCCGATTTGGCGCAGTGCGCCAAGCTCGCCCAAAGCTGGGGCTATGACGAAGTCAATTTGAACTGCGGTTGCCCATCAGAGCGCGTACAAAAAGGCAGCTTTGGTGCGTGCTTGATGACCCAGGTGGGCTTGGTGGGTGACTGCCTTAAAGCCATGATGGATGCGGTGGATATTCCCGTCACCATCAAGCACCGCATCGGAGTTGATAAAAACGAGAGCTACGATTTTGTGCGGGATTTTGTAGGCGGCTTGTTTGACGCAGGTTGCCGCGTGTTTGTGGTTCATGCGCGTAGCGCTTGGTTGCAAGGCTTGAGCCCGAAAGAGAACCGCGAAATTCCGCCGCTGCGCTACGAGTTTGTCTATCAGCTCAAAAAAGATTTCCCCGATTGCACGCTGGTGCTCAATGGTGGCGTCAAAACCAGTGAAGACATCACGGCGCATCTGGCACAGGTAGATGGCGTGATGGTGGGGCGCGAGGCGTACCACAACCCTTGGCTACTGCACGGCTGGGATGAGCGTTTTTTAGGTGCCGCGCCCAATAAGGCATCGCGCAACGACATTGAAGCGCAGATGCTGGACTATATGCAGCGCGTGTGTCACAAAGAGCAAGGGCAGGGTGGCTTGATGTACCCCAGTGTGTATTCGGTCGCTCGGCATATGCTGGGGTTGCGTCACGGGCAGGCGGGCGCACGGGCGTGGAAACAAAAATGGAGTGACAAACAGCAATTCAGGCAGCACTTTGCGGCGCTGTTTCCGCAGAGCCTTGGGGCAGACTGAATGCTAAAGTTTTCCCTTCATCAAAATAAAAAGTTTGTTGCAGCGCTTGGCGCTGTAATTTTGTTTTTTAGTTTTTCAGCCGCTGCCCAAACTTCGTCCCAGTCAGTCGGCGTCTCAGACAACTTGCCAGACCCCAGCATCGAACTGCGCCGCGAGCAAGAAGCCGAACCCGCCCTTCGCAGTCAGCAAGAGGGCAACACCAACGTTCAACTAAAAGCCCCGACGGGTAAGGAGACAGGACGCATCCCCGAGGACGAAACCCCGTGCTTCAAAATAGATCGTCTACTGCTCACCAGCCTCAAACCCGAAGATGCCAAAGCTTTTAAATGGCTCATGCTTTACGCCCATGCGCTCGACCACAAACGGAGCTTTTTTACACTCACGAACCTCGACAATTTCGATAGTCCGATAGGCAAATGCCTGGGCGCAAACGGTATCAACACCGTCATCACCCGTATGCAAAACGCGCTAGTCGAAGCAGGCTACACCACCAGCCGCGTACTCGCGCAACAGCAAGACTTAAAAAGTGGCACACTTAATTTGCACCTGGTGCTAGGACGAATCAAAGACATCAAATACACATCAACAGCAAAGTCAGGAGATCTTAGTGGAAATTGGAATTCCTCACAGCAGCCAGATCCGAAACCCTCGCAGTTCACCGCACTGCCAATGGGCAGCGGCGAGATTGTGAATCTGCGCGACATCGAAATGGCGCTAGAGAATTTCAAGCGAGTTCCCACCGCAGACGCAGACATTCAAATCGAGCCGTCCAAAGCAGCAGACGCAGCGTTTGGCGACAGCGACCTCGTCATCAAGCAAGAGCAGCAGTCACCGTACCGCGGCAGTGTGGGACTCTCAGACTCAGGTTCTGGCGGCACAGGCAAATACCAAGGCAACGCTACGCTATCGCTCGATCAACTCTTTTGGGCAAACGATCTTTTTTATGTCACGCTCAATGGTGAACCTAGCCACAAAAATAGACAGTGGATTCCTTTGAAGGTTTTAATCAACCCCAAAGGAGGACAGAAATGTCAAAACGGCATAGTGATCAATTTAAGCAAGAGGCGGTGGCGTATGCGCTGTCAAACAAAGACAAGC
>JAVKLS010000039.1:0-51919 GCA_031538565.1 Burkholderiaceae bacterium | reverse complement strand
TTTAAGCACAGTAATTTCGGCTTGAAGCTGCTCGTACTCGGTCATCTTTCGGATCAAAAAACGACCCGCAAGCAAAGCCTTTTCAGCCAAACCCTGAGGCGTGAGCACATAGATATAGCCAAACTTGTTCTTGCTTTGGCTGAAGTTGTGCACCTTCACCCAGCCTTTGTCGATGAGTGCCTTGAGGCAGTAGTTCAGTCCGCTGGTGCTGACACCCAATTTTTCAGCAATTTCGCGCTGGGTCATGTCGGGGTTATCTTGCAGCATGCGCAAGACCCGAAAGTAGGTGTCTTCTTGGAGTTGGGATCGACGACTGGTCATGAGATGTGGCTTTGGGCACGCTACCGCCGTGCCGTGTCACGATCGGCAAGCGCGGTGGAGGTTGTTCCGCAGGGGAACGTTTGTGCGAATTCGCATGATTCTAGGATTTTTTTGATGCCTTTTAAAATGCGAGGCGAAAAATATTTATCGAAAACATTCGGGTTCAAAACGCGAAAGCCCGAAGAAACGGGAACTTCTGGGAAAGGAAATGAGGGTTCTTGCGACAGCTTGCCAAATAGCTGCGGTCATCATCAGCTCTTTGTTAAATGCCTCATCGCCCTTGAGTGAGCTCTCAATGTAAAGGTCTATATCACCCCACGCTTTGTCACGTCAAGACGCGAACCAAACAAGCGCACAGGTGCATCAAAGTGGCGCTGGCTGACCGCCTTGATGGTGTTTTGCTCGGACTGCCGCCACCGATAGGCTCACGGATGCGAGATTTACCCCGCCTTCACTTTGAGTCGCCACGCGTGCAAAAGCGGCTCGGTATAGCCGCTTGGCTGTGTGAGTCCTTTAAACACAAGGTCTAGCGCTGCTTTGTACGCACTGCTGGTGGCAGCATTTCCTGCCATTGGTTTGTAGAGTGGATCGTTTGCGTTTTGCCCATCAACCACTTTTGCCATGCGTTCAAAACTGGCGCGAACTTCGGTCTCTGTGACGATGCCGTGCAGCAGCCAATTGGCAATATGTTGGCTGCTAATGCGTAGCGTTGCGCGGTCTTCCATGAGTCCGACGTTGTGGATGTCGGGCACTTTGGAGCAGCCCACGCCTTGATCAATCCAGCGAACCACGTAGCCCAAAATACCTTGAACGTTGTTGTCGATTTCTTCTTGCTTGTCTTTTGCTGTCCAGCTTGCCTGCACATCGGCAGGCGCAACAGGAATGGTCAAAATATCGTTAAGCAGGGCGTCAAGCGCAGCAGGTGCGGCGTCGCTTTTGGCGGCGCGCTCCATGTCGGCTTGGATGGCGGCAACATTGACTTGGTGATAGTGCAGTGCGTGCAGCGTGGCTGCTGTGGGACTGGGAACCCACGCCGTATTGGCGCCTGCCATCGGATGAGCGATTTTCTGTTTGAGCATATCCGCCATTAAGTCGGGCATGGCCCACATTCCTTTGCCGATTTGAGCGCGTCTGCGCAGGCCGCACATCAAGCCCGACAAGACGTTTGATTTTTCGTAAGCCGCAATCCACGGGGTTGCTTTCATGGTGGCTTTGCGCAGCATCGCGCCTGCGTGCATGGCGGTGTGCATTTCGTCGCCTGTGCGATCTAAAAATCCTGTGTTGATGAAGGCCACGCGTGCGCCTGCGGCCGCAATGCACGCCTTCAAGTTCACGCTGGTGCGACGCTCTTCGTCCATGATGCCTAGCTTGACCGTGTTTTGCGGCAAGCCCAGCATGGCTTCAACGCGATCAAAAAGCTCCGCCGCAAACGCCACTTCTGCAGGCCCGTGCATTTTGGGTTTAACGATGTAGATGGAGCCTGTGCGCGAATTGCGAATTTGATCTGGCTTGCGCTTTAAGTCAATCGTGGCAATGGCAACCGTCACGACAGCATCCAAAATGCCTTCGGGAATTTCGTGACCATTGCCGTACAAAACGGCAGGGTTGCACATCAGGTGCCCAACGTTGCGTACAAACATCAGCGAGCGTCCGTGCAGCCGCACTTTGCCGCCATTAGCGCCTGTGTATTCGCGGTCAGGATTGAGTGCGCGCGTGATGGTTCTGCCGTTTTTTTCTAGCGATTCGGTGAGCGTGCCTTGCAAAATTCCCAACCAGTTGTCGTAGGCCAGCACTTTGTCGTCTGCGTCCACCACTGCCACGGAGTCTTCCAAATCCATGATGGTCGATAGCGCCGCCTCCAGCACCACGTCCGACACGCCTGCTGCGTCTAGTTTGCCGATGGCGGTGCTGCGGTCGATTTGGATGTCGATGTGGATGCCGTTGTTGACCAGCAAGATGGATGTGGGTGCATTTGCGTCGCCCGTAAATCCCACAAACTGCGCGGGATTGGCAAGCCCTGTGGGTGTGCCGCTGCCAAGCGTCGCGACCAGTTTGCCGTTTTGCACGGTGTAGTTAGTAGCGTCTTTATGGCTTGCGCTGTTTGCCAAGGGTGCGGATTGGTCTAAAAATTGCCGCGCAAAGGCAATCACTTTTGCACCGCGCACGGGGTTGTAGCCGTGTCCTTTTTCTGCGCCATCGGCCTGACTTAGCGCGTCCGTGCCGTAGAGCGCGTCGTAGAGAGAGCCCCAGCGCGCATTGGCAGCATTTAAGGCGTAGCGTGCATTCAAGATCGGCACAACCAATTGTGGACCTGCTTGCACGGCAAGCTCTGCATCCACATTTTGCGCAGTCGCCGCCACCGCTGCGGGAGTGGGGACAAGATAACCAATTTCTAGCAGGAATTGGCGATAAGCCGCCATGTCGCTAATCGCACCAGGATGCGCTTTGTGCCACTCGTCCATTTTGGCTTGCAAGCGATCGCGCTCTGCCAGCAGCGCCATGTTTTTAGGCGCGAGATCGTGCACGACGTCTGCAAATCCGCGCCAAAATTTTTCGGGTGCAACGCCCGTACCCGGCAGCACTTTGTGATTGATGAACTGATGCAAGGCGGTAGCAACTTGCAAGCCGTGTGCAGGGGTGCGGGGAGTAGCGGACATAAAAAATTTAGTGTGAATAAAAACGAGGTGCGCGCGGGTTTTAATGTGTGCGCCTAGGCGAAATTGCTTTCGGCAAAAGACCAGTTCACCAGCTGCGCGAGAAAGGTCTCCACAAATTTTTGCCGCAAATTGCGATAGTCAATGTAATAGGCGTGCTCCCACACGTCCACCGTCAACAAGGCTTTGTCGCTTGTGGTTAAAGGTGTGCCTGCTGCGCCCATGTTGACGATGTCCACAGAGCCATCGGCTTTTTTGACGAGCCATGTCCAGCCAGAGCCAAAGTTACCCACAGCGCTTTTGACGAAGGCTTCTTTGAATGCCGCGTAGCTGCCGAACTTGGCGTTGATAGCCGCAGCCAGCGCCCCTGTGGGCTCGCCACCGCCTTGGGGCTTCATGCAGTTCCAAAAGAAGGTGTGATTCCAAATTTGCGCGGCGTTGTTGTAGATGCCGCCGCTCGATTTTTTGACGATTTCTTCGAGGGGCATATTTTCAAACTCAGTGCCCTTTTGCAGGTTGTTGAGATTGACAACGTAGGCGTTGTGATGCTTGCCGTGGTGAAACTCCAAAGTCTCTTGGGAGTAGTGGGGAGCTAATGCATTGATGGCATAAGGCAGGGCTGGGAGGGTGCGTTCCATAAAATCCTCTATTGAAGTAAAAAACCTTGATTGTAAATACGGGAGAATTTTTTATGAGCCACGCCGTCACCAACCATACGCCGCCCGCTACGCTGTTGCCATCTTTGCGCCATATTTTGACGTTCGATGTGAGTGTGGCATCGCCCTTGGAGGCGGGACAGGTGGTGGGTTTGAATTCGCGTGGTCACCGCCGCATCATCCCGATTACGGGCGGCACGGTTACTAGTCACATTTCTGCTTTGCCGCATGGCAAGGTGATGCACGCAGGGGCGGATTTTCAAATCGTAGTGAGTCCGACCTGCGCCGATTTAGATGCGCGTTATATGCTGGAGTTGGATGATGGCTCGCACATCTTTGTGACGAATCGTGCGCTCAGGCGCGGCTCCAAAGAAGACATTGCCGCACTTATGCGCGGGCAACCAGTTGACCCTGCGCGGATTTACTTTAGATGCGTGCCGCAGTTTGAAGTAGAGAACTCGCAGCACCAGTGGCTAACCGAATCCATTTTTATTGGCACTGGCGAGCGATCTCCCAGTAGCGTGCAGATTCGAATTTTTGAGGTGCTTTGACGTTCAGGTGTTTGACGCGTTCAGTATCCGCTCCCGCCCGCAGCAGCAATAGGTGCTACACCTTTAAACCGCTCGACCAACGCCTTCGTGCCCCGCATGAGGATGTTGTTGTCTAGCCCTACGGCAACAAACAGCGCCCCAATGTCGATGTAGTGCTGTGCAAGCTTTTCATCCGCCGTCAAAATGCCTGCGGCTTTGCCAGATTTTTGGATGCGAGCAATTGCGTCATCGGCCACTTTAAGCGCTTCGGGATGCTGCAATTGACCGATATAACCCATCGATGCGGACAAATCGGCAGGGCCGATAAAAACGCCATCTACGCCATCGACCGCGCAAATGGCGTCTAAGTTTTCAATTGCCGTCATCGACTCGGCTTGCACCAAAACGCATACTTGCTCGTTGGCTACTTTGGCGTAGTCCGCAATGCGTCCCCAGCGCGAAGCCCGCCCGCCCGCTACGCCGCGCTGCCCGTCAGGTGTTGCGCTTGTTGGATAGCGCGTTGCACGCACCACGTGCCGCGCTTGCTCGGGCGTATCAATCATGGGAACGAGCAGGGTTTGCACGCCAAGGTCAAGATGTTGTTTGATGATGGCTGTGCCAGATTCCCCGTAGCCATGCGGGATGCGGACGATGGCGGTGCTTTGCGGGTAGGCCGCAATGATTTGCAATTGGTGCATCAGCGACTGCAAATCGTTGGGGCTGTGCTCGGCATCCAGTAGCAGCCAGTCAAAGCCTGCGCTGGCGCAAATCTCGCCCGGTATGCCGCCAATCAAACTTTGCCAAAGCCCGATTTGCTGTTGTTTATTTTGCAGTGCGCGTTTGAATGGGTTGATGGGTGTTTTCATGTGGAGTCTTTCAAAAACTGATGTATGCAACTGCATGGCGGGTTAGTTTATACAGCCTTTGGCAAAGCCCATAAGATTTGCCAAAACAAGATCTGCAAACCCGTGCTTGTAAGCGATACTGGGTGCAGCAACCCACCAAGGATATTTTGATGAACTTTTCACTCGCGCATCTTTCAACCACGCTCAAGTACGGCGGCATTAGCTTTATTGCGGGTGCGGTCAACCACGGATTTTTTAGCGAAACCCGTTCGCTGTGGACGGCTGGCTTGGGCGTATTGTTCTATCTGGTTGGCGCATGGTTGGAAATGCGCAACCATCCCACTGCGGCAATAAAGTGGCGTGACGTGCTGGGCTCTGGCATCGTCTTTTCTATTGGAATTGGATTTTTTACGGGTGGATTGCAGCATTTCCCCGACTCACCGCAGCGCAGCGCGTGGGTTGTTCCGCTGGGTTTTGCACTAAGCGTTTGGGCGATGTACGTGATGGGCGACAAAGCGCAAAACTCTACAAACGCATGGCGCTACGGCGTGCTGGCAACTGCCCTCGTATTGGCAGGATCGCTGTTGGCTTGGCGCGTGCTGGACGATACGGCGGCGGGAGGCAAACACGATGAACATACGCACAGCCATGCTGCGCCAGTTGCTGCTGGGGATTTTGCAAATGCGTCTGCAAAGTTGCCTGCTAATGTGCGTGAAGTCACGATAGAGATGCAAGACACTATGCGTTTTTCTCCCGAACATCTGCAAGTCAAACAGGGCGAGACGGTTCGCTTTACGCTTAAAAATCGCGGAAAAGTGCGTCACGAATGGGTGATGGGCAGCGCCAAAGAATTACAAGAGCACGCGGCGCAAATGAAAACCGACACGCACAAGCACACGGATCGCCACGACCACGCGCACGGGCATGGCGGCGGCGGTGCTCAGGCGCAGGCGCTCTCGCTAGCGGCGGGTGAGCAGGGCACGCTGACCTGGACTTTTAACCAAGCAGGGGATGTCGCCCTGGCGTGTTTTGAGCCAGGCCATTATGAAGCGGGTATGCGCGGCGTGATTCACGTGATGTAACTACAACTGCGCGATCAAATCTAGGCAGTGCAAGTAATGCGCTTGCGTCATCAAGTCATCCCACAAAGTGCCTGGCGTTTGTGGCAACAGCGCGAGGCGGCGCTCTTCGGACGCCGCAGATGTTTGCCACGCTTTGCTTTGCAAGGTCTGCAAGCCCCCCAGTAAGTCGTCCACCGCCGCGCCGCCATCGCTAGATTGGTTGCACAGCAGCACCATGTCGCAGCCTGCCGCCAGCGCCGCGCTGGCAGCTTGGGCGTAGCTGACTGTTTTGCCGTCTATTTGCCTAGCGCCCGCCATGCTGAGGTCGTCGCTAAAGATGGCGCCTTGGAAATTGAGTTGACCGCGCAAAATCGTTCCCAGCCAGCGGCTTGAAAATCCCGCAGGTCGGCTGTCGATCTTGGGATAGATGATGTGGGCGGGCATGACGCTTGTGAGTGTTGTGCTCAGCCAGTCGTAAGGCGCAGCGTCATCCGCCAAAATGGTCTTGAGACTGCGGCGGTCAACTGGTGTGTGCGTGTGCGAATCGGCTGCCACAAAGCCGTGCCCTGGGAAGTGTTTGCCGCAATTTGCCATGCCTGCCACAAGCAATCCGTGCATTAAGCTTTTTGCGAGTAGTGTGACGACGCGAGCATCGGCTGCAAAAGCGCGATCGCCAATCACGCTACTGCGGCTGCGACTGCTTTTTGCATCTTGCCAGTCCAAATCCAGCACGGGGGTAAAGCTCAAATCCACACCACACGCGCGTAGCTCCGCGCCCAGCACATAGCCACACGCAGAGGCTGCGTTGGTTGCTGCCAACGGATCGCGCAGCCACAGCGCACCCAACTCGCGCATCGGCGGCAGATGGGTAAAGCCATCTGTTTTAAATCGCTGCACGCGCCCGCCTTCGTGATCCACGCAGATGAGCAAATCGGGGCGAACTTTTTTAATGGCAAGGCACAAAGCGGTGAGTTGATCGCGGCTTTGCCAGTTGCGGGCAAACAAAATGACGCTGCCCGTAAGTGGGTGCTCAAGGCGACGCTTATCGGCGGCAGACAAGGCGGTGCCTGCAACGTCAAGAATAATGGGGGCGTGGGTGCTGGCGTGCAGGGTCATTTTAAAAATCCTAATTCGTAAACTTGTGGGCGTAGTTTGTTAGATAGCGCATCAAATGCCGCCTTGAAGGGGGCGAAATTAAACACGGCAGCATGGCTATTGGCTTCCAGCGATTTGCGGATTTGATACCAGCCGACATCAACGCGGCTCAGCTTGTACTCGTCCCTAATTTTGCGTTCAAACTGCGTAGCGTGAAAGGTTTTCCAAATTTTTCGCCCTTCGTCTAAAACCCTTTTCGCTTCAGGCGATAGCGTCTTATCTTTTAGATAGGTGGACATGAAGTTCGATGCGAATCTGCCATTGGCGCCAACCTCGGCTTCGGTGTAGGGAATGAAGTTGCTAACAATCGTCCAAGATTTCTTTTGCCACTCCAGTCCATTGGCGCTTGCGGTTGCGTTTTTGCCTGAGAACAACATCCAAATAAGCGCATCAAGTTTGAAAGCCTCGGACATTTTTGTTGTTGGTTGCAAAAATTGATCGTTGTGATTCAGCCATGTGTGCGGAATGAGTTGGCGAACAGTGAAAATAATCGCCGCTTGCCACAGATTTTCTGGTGTGACGTAAAACCCATTGCCGCCGTGATAGACCGAAGAAAACAAAACCGTTTGCTGCCCAGCGTGTTGCAGGTCATTCACGCCGCAGTACATATAGGCAATAGCACCATCCGCCCATGTATCAACACGCGGAATGCTATCGGTGACCGTTAAAGCGTTTTTAAGCGGAATAACGGGAGTGTGGTTTGCTCGCGGCCTAGGCATCCACACATTTAGGTAGGTACTGGCTGGTAGATTAAAGAAAGATTTTTCACCCACAACGTTAGCGTTTTTATCTAATGCTGTCGTGTGAACTTCTGTGATGCTTTCTTTTTTGGATGTATCCCATACCAAGCAGCCAATGGGGAAGTCACCCACTAAGCCATCAAACGCTTTGCTATGCACAACAAAGCCACCTAAGTATTTAGCCTTCCAGTGCTGCCTAAACTGCTCAAAGTTGGGGGCATTGACGTATTTCAAGGTACTAAACATGGCAACCGTAGCGCCTGGTATTTCAAGTGCAATGCGGGCTAAAAATTGCGTGAATAGCTCGTTGCTGGCTTTGCCGTATTGCGCCATTGACCGCTCTGCAAAGGCGGTTTTGGCAACCCCTGATTTATTTTTAGCTCCTGCACCCACGCTTGGGTTATCGGCATTAGTGGCTTCGGCATAAGGCGGGTTAATTAAAACCAAGATTTTTTTTGCGCCCTTACGTTTTGACTTTGCATCCTGCATGGCTTGGCGCAGCTCCGCTGGCATTTTGTCTGTGATGTCGTAGTTAATACGCCCAAACGCATCAATGTCGTCGTTTAGATAATCGTATTGAAATTTCACGGCATCGGGGCAAATGCGGCTAGCTTTCATCACATCAATATCCGCAAGGTCCAGCGTACTCATAAAGATGTTGCGATAGTTACTGTGCTTCACCTCTAGGTTGCCCACGCCGCAGCACATATCCCACACAATGTAGTTTTGCTGCCAGTTCTTGCCTAAAGTTTTTGCTAGCAAGTCATAGGCTTTGTCCACCACATGAAGCGGCGTGTAATAAGCACCTTTAAAACTGCGCTCGTCAATGGGAAGCAAGCTGTCACGCCGCTCTAGTAAATAGTTCCGATATTCCTCATCGGGCGGTCTGTGGTAGATCGCCCAAAAATTGCGATACCCCCTGTCGCTGGCAAGCTCTAAAGTTTTTCCGCGTAATAAAAACAAGGGTTTGTTTTCCTCGTGCAGCAATCGTGCAGGGAGGTTCGTCATGGCAGCTTTTTTACCGTCGTGCATGATGTCGGCAAAAAACAAGAGTGCGTAATCGGCCTCGTCTACGCCTTCTAGCTCCATGCCAATTAAGGCAATCCACTTGTCAAAAACTTGGCGTAAGTTGTCGGGGGTAATCGGTGTGCGCAGTAGCTTGCCTGCTTTAATTGCATCTTTAGCTGTTTGAATAAATTCAGCTGCATGGGTGTCGATTTTGTAGACGACAAAATGAGATTGAATGTAGGGAGCAACTTGCGCAAGTGCTGTTTTTTCTTTGTCAAACTGTGAAGCGAATTTGGGCCATTGAATCTGCTTGTCGGCAAAGAGCGGCAAGGCTTTCGCGGTTTCCATGAGGGCAGCTTTTTCGCGATCAATCACCGCCAAAAATGGGGGGACAGGTTCGCCTTTTTTACGCGCATCGCGCACATAAAAAAGTAGCTGTGCAAACATCGTGACGGGGGGTGTTGCTGCTTCTTTGGCTTCAAACCAAATCTCTTCAGTTTGGATATCCACTAGCCCTTTGTTATAGGCTCGAAGTCCAAGCGCTTTGATGTAAGCGTCTTTCACATCCTCTTCGGTTTTGGCTAGCTGTAGGTCGTCTATAAGCACGGTTTACTCCTTGATCTCGACAACAACAAAACTTACTGCGTAGTCTGTTTCGTCCGACACGCTTACTTGGGCGGAGAGACCTTTGGCTTCGCACCAGGCTTTGAGTGCGCCGTGCAAAACCACGCTGGGCTTGCCCGAGGGCGCTTTGGCAATTTCGCACAAACGCCAAGTCATGGGCATACGCATTCCCAGCCCTAAAGCTTTGCTAAAGGCCTCTTTGGCGGAAAACCGCGTTGCTAAATAACGCACGCCGCGCTCGGGTACTTTGCTGGTGCGGGAGCGCCACATGGCGAGTTCGTCATCGCTCAAAATGCGGGCGGCAAAGCGCTCGCCGTATTTGTCAAGTGCTGCACGGATGCGACGGATGTCGCAGATGTCGGTTCCGATGCCGTAAATCATTTAATGGTGGTGACCGCAGCCTGGGCCGTGCGTGTGGCCGTGCGCGTGCTCGTGTCCGCAGGATGCGGCATCGGATGCTTGCGCCAAACCGTGTCCGACTTCTATGCGTTGCAAATACGCTTTGACGGCTTGCGCGTATCCCATCTCTAGCGCATCGCCAATTAAGGCGTGACCGATAGAGACCTCTTTGACTGCGGGGCAGGCGATAAAAAAATCACTCAGATTGGCTAAATTTAAATCGTGTCCTGCATTGACTTCTAACCCCGCTTGAGTGGCTGCGCGGCAAGCCTCGGCATAGCGCTTCATCGCTTGCGGTTGATTGGCAGCGCCGTGTGTGCGTGCAAAGGACTCGGTGTAGAGCTCCACGCGATCCGCGCCTAACTGTTTGGCAATAGGCATAAGAGTGGCGATCGGATCCATAAACAAACTAACCCGCGTGCCGACGCTGTGGGCTTGGGCGATGGCGTCCTTCAGTTTTGCTTTATCGGCTGTGCCAAGAGTGTCTAGCGCCCAGCCGTGATCGCTGGTGAATTGGTCTTGCGAGTCGGGAACAAAGGTTGCTTGGTCGGGTTTGCACTCCAGCACAAAGTCGATGAGGTTGTGGAAAGGGTTGCCTTCGATATTGAACTCGGCCGCATGGCCCTGGGTTTTCCAAAGCGCAATCAACGCGGCTAGTTCGCGCACGTCGGCGGCTCGGATGTGGCGCTCGTCAGGACGCGGATGCACAGTGATGCCAGATGCGCCCGCTTGCAAGCAGGCAAGCGCCGCCTTCATCACATTTGGAATTCCTAGGTGGCGCGTGTTGCGAACCAGCGCTACTTTATTGAGATTGACGGACAGAGCGGTTGGAAGCGTGGACATGGTGGACTTTTAAAGTTGTTGCAACGCCGTCATTAATTGCGGTGTTTTGAGGGGTTGCCCGCAATGGTAATTCAAGAGCAAGCGGAGTTGGTTTTTAAGCGCTTGTGCTGTCGCTGTTTGGGCGCTTAAGTGAGTGATCAATTGCGCGAAGTCTGCGCTGGCAAGTGCGACAGCTACGCCTTGCCATTGCCCTCCCGTTAAAGACCAAGTGCCCTGCGGCGTGGCGGGGCATAACCCTGACTCGGGTTGCAACTCATAAAGCAAATCTTCCACCAAGCCTTGCTGGGTTTGGGTAATGACGGTAAGGCTGGGCAACCAACCCATGTTGTGCAAGAGCAATAGTTCAAACGCCCGAAGCGCGGCGGACATTAAGCTAGTGCTGTTTGCGACGATGGAGATCGTTTGTGCGTAGAGGTCAAATAGCGCCTCTTGGGGGTCGTCACGCAGCAGTAGGCGCATCATCAGTTCGTTGACATAAAAGCCTGTGAGCAGCGCATGACCCGATGGCATGGCATAGCCGCCTACCCACTCCGCGCCCTTTAAGACTTTGACTTCACCGCCGCCAGAATACGTGACCCGCAGCGGCTGCATCGGCAGCAGCACAGAGCGAAATTGAGACGCAGGACGCTTGACGCCTTTTGCCAGCAAAGCCACGCGACCGTGGTGGCGCGTGAGCATCTCCACAATCAGGCTGGACTCGCTAAAGGCGTAGCGGTGCAGCACAAACGCGGGCTCTAAGGTGATGCGGATGGGTTTGCCAAGCACAAGTAATCACTCATACCCATAAGTTTTTAGCCGCGTGGCGTCATCCGCCCAGCCTGATTTGACTTTGACCCACAGCTGCAAAAATACCTTGGCATCCATTAGCCGCTCTAACTCCATGCGCGACTCTGTGCCAATGCGTTTGAGCCGCTCACCCTTATCGCCAATGACCATGGCTTTGTGGCTGTCGCGCTCCACGATGATGGTGGCCGCAATGCGCTTCATGGCGGGCTTGTTATTGCCTTTGGCGTTTTGCACGACTTCTTCTTTGAACTCGTCAATCACCACCGTGCTGGTGTAGGGCAGCTCGTCACCCGTGAGTCGAAATAATTTTTCTCGCACAATTTCGGCGGCTAAAAAGCGCTCGCTGCGGTCGGTGAGTTCGTCCTCGCCGTAAAACCATTCTTGCTCGGGAAGGTAAGAGTCGCACAGCGTCAGCAAGCGAGTCACGTCTTTTTTATTTTTTGCCGACATGGGAAACAGCTCGGCAAAGGTGATGCCCCGCTCGTTTTGCTCGCCTTGCAGGGATTGCAGCCAAGGCGCAATTTCGGCGCGAACGGCAAGATCGAGTTTGTTGGCAACCAAGATGCAGGGCACGTCTTTATTAAACAGCTCCAGCACTTGTGCGTCCGCACCCGACACGTGACCTGCTTCGGTGACAAACAAAATCAGGTCCACGTCGTTGATTGCGCCCGTCACGGTTTTATTGAGCGCCTTGTTCAGCGCATTGCTGTGGCGGGTTTGGAATCCTGGTGTGTCGACAAATACGTATTGCGTTTGGCCGATCGTGCGAATGCCTGTGATGCGATGCCTTGTCGTTTGGGCTTTGCGCGAAGTGATGCTAATTTTCTGTCCGACTAAGGCGTTTAGCAACGTGGACTTTCCCACGTTGGGTTTGCCGACGATGGCCACAACGCCGCAGCGTTGTTTGATATTGGAGTCGTCGTGTGGAGCGGCGGTCATGGCTTGTCTTTCATACTATCCAAAATGGCTTGTGCAGCTGCTTGTTCGCCCGCACGGCGCGTGTCACCAATGCCGCGCTCGGTCAGCATCAGAGAGGACACGTAGCACTCCACATCAAATGTTTGTTCGTGCGCGGGGCCTACTGTGCCAATAACGGTGTACACCGCCAGCGGCATTTTGCGTGCTTGCAACCATTCTTGCAGCTCGGTTTTGGCGTCTTTGGCGGTTTGCGGCATGGAGATGTCGATATGAATATCTTTGAGCCAGACCTTGGCAATGCGCTGCGCTGCGCCGTAGCCTGCATCTAAATAAACCGCGCCCAATAAGGCCTCTAGTGCATCGGCAAGAATGGACGGGCGTTTGGCGCCGCCTGACTTTGCCTCGCCCTCGCCAAGGCGTAGGCATGACGACAACTCTAGCTGCAGAGCCAATTGATGCAGGCTATCTTGTTTGACGAGGTTGGAGCGGATGCGCGAGAGCTGACCTTCGGGCAAGTTGGGCAGTGCTTGATACAGCATATCGGAGACGATGACGTTAATGACGGCGTCGCCCAAATACTCAAGCCGCTCGTAGTGCTGCGAGCCAAAGCTGCGGTGCGTCAGCGCCTGCTGTAACAAGGCGGTGTTTTGAAACGTATGCCCCAAGCGCTCTTGCAGCGCAACCAATAGCGGCGTTGAGGTAAATGAGTTCTTGCGTGCAGCCATGTTGTTGCGCGAGGAGTTGTTATTCAAATCCGCCGATGCGTTTGAGGTCGCCAAAATTCATCCAAACAAAAAACGCTTTACCCACGATATTTTTGTCGGGCACAAAACCAAAATAGCGTGAGTCGAGGGAGTCGTCGCGGTTGTCGCCCATCATGAAGTAATGGCCCTCGGGGACTTTGCAAGTGACCCCCAAACTGCTGTACTGGCAATTACTTTTGAAGGGGAAGTCGCCATCGGTTTCGTCTTCTGGCCAACCTGCGGAGCGCGTGTCGTAGTTCAGCAGTTGATGGGTTGCGGCGCCAATTTTTTCTTCAAAGCGCTTGGCGTAAGACATTCGACTTTCGTTGTAGTAGTCGGGCAGAGATGTTTGGGTTATTGGTACGCCATTGATACTTAAAGTTTTGTTTTTGTATTCAACGACATCACCTGGCAGACCAATGACACGCTTAATGTAGTCAAGGCTTGGTTTGGGCGGGTAGCGAAATACCATCACGTCGCCGCGTGCAACGGGCGTGCCTTCGGTTATTTTTTTGTTGAGCACGGGCAGGCGGATGCCGTAATGGAATTTATTGACCAAAATGAGGTCGCCAATTTGCAGTGTGGGAATCATGGAGCCTGAAGGAATTTTGAACGGCTCAAATAAAAATGAGCGTAGCAAAAAAACGGCAAGGATGACGGGGAAAAGTCCAGCCGTCCAGTCTAGCCACCAAGGTTGATGGGCGCCAGCGCCTAATTGCCGTTCACGTGCGGCTTTGAAATAAAAAACTTCCGCCAACCAAAAAATGCCTGTTGCGACCACAGCAAGAAAAAGCAAGAGCGCAAAATTTCCTTCAATCCGTCCAAAGTACCAAGCCCCAATGTAGGCCGCAAAGCCCGCTAGTACGCAGGCAGTGATGGCGGGCATGATTCGGTTGTGCATTGAGGCTATCCAGTCTTAATTTGTTTTAGTCGTCTACTTGCAAAATGGCGAGGAAGGCCTCTTGCGGTACTTCTACCGAGCCAATTTGCTTCATGCGTTTTTTGCCAGCTTTTTGTTTTTCTAGCAATTTGCGTTTGCGCGAGATGTCGCCACCGTAGCATTTTGCCAGCACATTTTTGCGCAGCGCTTTGATGCTTTCGCGGGCGATGATGTTGGCGCCAATCGCCGCTTGAATGGCCACGTCAAACATTTGGCGCGAAATGATTTCGCGCATTTTGGCGGCGACAGCACGTCCGCGAAATTGCGCCTGCGAGCGATGCACGATGATTGATAACGCATCCACGCGTTCGCTGTTGAGCAAGATATCGACCTTCACCACATCGGAGGGGCGATATTCTTTGAACTCGTAGTCCATAGACGCATAGCCACGACTGACAGACTTGAGTTTGTCAAAAAAGTCGAGCACGATTTCGCCCAGCGGCATATCGTAGGTCAGCACCACTTGGCGACCTTTGTAGGCCATATTGAGTTGCATCCCCCGCTTTTGGTTTGCCAAGGTCATCACCGCGCCCACGTATTCCTGCGGCATATACAGATGGACGGTGACGATGGGCTCGCGGATTTCTGCAATTTGACTGACCTCGGGCATCTTCGATGGGTTTTCCACGCGCATGACGGCACCGTCTTTGCCTGCGGTCAGCACCTCATAGACAACGCTAGGGGCGGTGGTGATGAGGTCTTGATCAAATTCGCGCTCTAGTCGCTCTTGCACAATCTCCATGTGCAAAAGTCCCAAAAAGCCGCAGCGAAAACCAAAACCCAGCGCTTGCGACACTTCGGGCTCGTAGTGCAGCGACGCATCGTTGAGCTTGAGCTTTTCGAGACTGTCGCGCAGCGAATCGTATTGATTGGCTTCGGTGGGATAAAGTCCCGCAAACACTTGGGGCTGGATTTCTTTAAAGCCAGGCAGCGGCTCGGTAGCGGTAAATGCCGCGCCACCAGTCCCAGCTTTTAGCAAGGTGATGGTGTCGCCCACTTTGGCGGCTTGCAACTCTTTAATGCCGGCAATGATGAAGCCCACTTCGCCCGCCTCTAGCGATTCGCGCGGTTGGCTGGTGGGGGTAAAAACGCCCACGCTATCGGCGTTGTAGGCGGCACCTGTGGCCATCATTTTGAAGCGCTCGCCTTTGCCAAGGCGACCATCCACTACGCGCACCAGCATGACGACGCCCACGTAGGTGTCGAACCAGCTATCAATAATCATGGCGCGCAGCGGCGCATCTGGATTGCCACGGGGCGAGGGCACTTTGGCGACGACCATTTCCAAAATTTCCTCAACTCCCATACCCGTTTTTGCAGAGCAGGGAATCGCTTGCGAGGCGTCCAGACCAATCACGTCTTCCACCTCTTTGCGTGCCGATTCGGGGGCTGCGTTTGGCAAGTCCATTTTGTTGAGCACGGGCAGCACCTCTACGCCCAAGTCCAGCGCTGTGTAGCAATTCGCCACGGTTTGCGCCTCTACGCCTTGGCTGGCATCAACCACTAAGAGCGCCCCCTCGCAGGCGCTGAGTGAGCGGCTGACTTCGTAGCTAAAGTCCACATGACCTGGCGTATCAATTAGATTGAGGTTGTAAATTTTGCCGTCCCGCGCGGTGTAGTGCAAAGCAGCCGTTTGCGCTTTGATAGTGATGCCGCGTTCTTTTTCAATGTCCATTGAGTCCAGCACTTGCGCCGTCATCTCACGATCTGCTAAACCGCCGCAGCGGGAAATCAAGCGATCTGCCAGCGTGGACTTACCGTGATCAATATGGGCAATGATGGAAAAGTTCCGAATATGTTGCATGGATGAGAATGAGGTACAGAAAAAAGGGCGCGTCAATTTCAAAGTGACGCGCCCTCAAAAACCAATTCTGAGCGGCAACTGCAGATATTGGACGGACATTGTAGACAATGAAAATCCCCCCAGTTGCCAAAAATTTGGGCATTCGCGTAAGGTTTTTATTGTAGAGGGCTTGCTCCGAGAATCAATTTGTAGATGTCGGTGTTCGCGCCAACCTTTTTAACGTAGTCCCGGGTCTCGGCAAAAGGGATGTTTTCCGACCAAATAGCAAGTGCCAACTTTTTGTCCGCTTGTTGAGCAGCAGGATCTCTTTCCATTGCACTGCGCCAAGTCTTGACGCGGTGCGGACCTGCGTTGTAGGCGGCGGCGGCGTAGGCGGCGTTGCCCTCGTTTTCTTCCAGTACGTACTGCAAATAAGTGGCGCCCAGTATCAAGTTGGTGTCCACGTCGTGGATTTGGTGCGCTGAAAAGTTAGTCAATCCCATCCGTTTGGCAGTCCAGCGGGCGGTTGCGGGCATGATTTGCATCAGTCCTGCCGCGCCAACTTGCGATTTGGCATCGGTAATAAAGCGTGACTCTTGCCGAATCAGCCCATAAATGAAAGCGGGATCTATGCCTGTGCGTTTGGCTTGGGCAAGCAGGACGTTTTTGTGCGGCGTGGGAAAGCGCTGCGACCAATCGACCAGCGACTGGCTGCGCTCTGAAGTGTTGATGCAGCGATCCCACACCTCCGCTTGGCAGGCCAGTTCGGCGGCGGCAAGGCGCTCGGTGTCGTTCATCGAGCCTTTGGCCAGATTGACTTCGTAATTCCACTCGCGCACACCCTCGGGTCTGAGCCCGATGCGGATGGCGTAGAGGGCGCGCTGTAATCCTTTGTTGACTTTTGCTTGCGCGAGTGCTCGCTCGCTAGGCCTTGCAGGTTGCAAGGAGGTGATCGCAGGTTGGATGTGGCTGATATTGAGTTCTTGCCGCGCTCGCGCCAGCCAGTTTGCCCACACAGGGTTTTGTTGTTCCTGGGGACCCATGCTGCGGATGGCGCGCTCCACTTGCGGCCAGTCTAAAGCACGTAGCGCGACGCGGCTCCACCAGGCCAGCATATCGTCCGACAAATCGGCAGGCGCGGTGACTTGGCTAAACAGGGTCAAGGCAGTTAAGTCTAAATTTTGTGCGAGGGCGCGGCCCTTAAACCCTGCGGCCCAATTTTTTTGCGCGGCGCTCCATGTGTTGTCTGGGTTTGTTTTGGCGTTAAAGTTTTTGCGCCACGGCACGATGTCTGACATTTGCCCAGCAGCAACCAAGCTTTGCGCCATATCGCCGCAACCCGTTGCAATGTCTTTTTGACTCATCCATAACTTTTCAACGAGTGCGGCGTTGTTTCGATTGGCATAGCAGCGGATATCGCTGTCGTCGCCCATGCGGTAAGCGGGGAAGTTGGCGTCAAAACCTTGCCAGTCATACTTTTTACCAAGCTGCAAAAGCCAGTCAGCGCGTAGGCGATCTGCGACGTAAGTGTCTGGGTAGCTCTGGGAAAAAGTATCGACTTCGCGCTGCGACGCATCAGCCAGCCGCACTTTAAGCGTCCAATACGCTGCCCAAGACTCCAGCGGGTGCCCTTTGGTTTTGGGCAGAAGTTTGGCAAGGGTACGCGCATCGTTTTTTTTGAAAGCAACATTCATATCTAGCAGCACGCCATCTTGCGCGGTTTGCGCCCATGCCGCACCAAACAAGCTGGCGGGCAACACAAGACATGATGTAATGAGGATTCTTTTCAATAGCATGGACGCGATTATCGCGAGGTCGCATGGACAAACAAACACTGCGTAAAGAGCTACTTACTAAGCGCGAGAATTTAAGTGACAAACTAGAGCGCATTGACGCGCTCACCAAAGTCATGCGGATTTGGCTAATGAGCCGACGTGACGCCGTGATAGGAGCGTATTGGCCGATTAAAAGTGAGTTTGATCCGCTGCCTGCGCTGCATCGCTGGAAAGAAGACGGTGAGCTGATGAGCCTTGTTTCTAAAGAAGCCAAGATGCGGCGCATTGGCCTGCCGGTGGTGAGCAAAACGGATAGGCGGCTCACGTTCCATGTGTGGTATCCAGGCTGCGAAATGGAGCAAGATGCCTACAACATCCCCAAGCCAAAAGACACGGAAATCATCACGCCTACTTTGCTATTTGTGCCTTGCGTGGGCTTTACCGTTACGGGCGGAAAGTCTTATCGGCTGGGCTACGGCGGTGGTTTTTATGATCGCACGCTGTCTGGTCTTGTGCCGCGCCCGTTTACGGTGGGCTTGGCGTTTGATTGTGCACGCTGCAGCTTTGAACCCGAGGCGCATGATATGCCGCTAGACGTGGTACTTACCGAAAGCGGTGCGGCGGTTTAATTGATAATCCCCGTCATGCAAGACGAACAACTTACTCCTACCAAATCACGCCCAGCGCCTGGCGAGCGGCGCATCCAAATTTTGCAAACACTGGCTCAGATGCTGCAAACGCCAGATGGCGAGCGCATCACCACGGCTTTGCTTGCCAGGCGGCTAGACGTATCCGAAGCGGCGCTTTATCGGCACTTTGCCAGCAAAGCGCAAATGTTTGAGGGGCTTATCGACTTTATTGAGTCCTCTGTATTTGGACTTATTAACCAAATTACCGAGCGCGAAGCCAATCCCGCGATGCAGTGCAAACAAATCGCCAGCATGGTACTGAGCTTTGCAGAAAAAAATCCAGGTATGGCGCGCGTGATGGTGGGAGACGCGCTGGTGTTTGAGCACGAGCGCTTGCAGGCGCGCATGATGCAGTTTTTCGACAAAATTGAATCCAGCTTCAAGCAAGCCATGCGCGAGGTCTATGTCAACTCTAGTACGCCCACGGTCGAGACCAACGTGCGCGCCGCAGCGCTGACCGCTTTGTTGGCAGGGCGTTTGCAACGTTATGCACGTTCGGGTTTTAAAAAATCCCCTACCGAAAACCTAGAGGCAACGCTGGCATTTATGATTTAAACAGCATCCAAATGCTGTCTAGCACTCGGCCAATCCAACCAGAGAGCGGCACATCCTGCATGGCTTGCAGCGGAAGACTTTGCCACGCTTGATGATTAATTAGCACATTGACCACCCCCAAGTTTTGTCCTGCAACCACGGGCGCAACGATGCGGCTTTGCCGCGTCACTTGCGATGCAACTTGCGCTGCGGTTGTGCCTGTGGGTACGGCAACGATGAGCGCTTTGCCGCTTGCGAGTCCTAGTTTGACTTCGCCGCTTGTTCCCCTCCATACCTTTCCTGTGGCAACGGTTGTTCCTGCGTCAAATAGTTTGAAATCTTCAAATGCGCTGTAACCCCAGGACAGCAATTTTTCGCCCTCAGTGGCGCGAGCTGTTTCACTGCGCGTGCCCAGCAAAACGGCGAGTAAGCGGCGTTCACCCACGCGGGCGTCGGCACGTTTGGCCGTCACGACAAAACAATAACCAGCAGCCTCGGTGTGCCCTGTTTTGAGCCCATCCACGGTAAATCCCGTTTGCGTGGGGCTGCGAAACAACAGCTTGTTGCGATTAGTGTCGTTGGATTTGGGTGAGCCTGCTAGTCGATACTTTTGCAGCGCGTAGTAGCCAATGTAGTCTGGAAAGTCGCTCATCAGGCGCGTGGCTAGCACCGCCAAGTCTTGCGCTGTGG
Source organism: Burkholderiaceae bacterium (assembly GCA_031538565.1). Classification (GTDB taxonomy): domain Bacteria; phylum Pseudomonadota; class Gammaproteobacteria; order Burkholderiales; family Burkholderiaceae_C; genus JASGCK01. The sequence continues at coordinate 32,225 of JAVKLS010000039.1, read as the reverse complement.
TGCTATGCCCCGCTATGGTGAGCCCCTCGGGGTTGGCGTAATGCGTGTGCATCATGCCTAGCTGCTTGGCGCGCTCGTTCATTTGGACGACAAAGCCTTCCACCGAACCGCCTACACCTTCTGCTAGCGCTACGGCAGCGTCGTTGCCAGACTGCACGATCAGTCCTTTGAGTAAATCGTCCACGCGCACTTGCATTTTGGGATCAATAAACATACGCGAGCCCTCCATCTTCCACGCACGCACACTGACGGGTAGGCGCTGCTCGAGGCTCAGTTTTTTGTGCTTGAGCGCATCAAACGTGAGGTAGGCCGTCATCAGTTTGGTCAGCGATGCGGGCTCCACAGGCTGATCGGCATTTTTGGCCGCGAGCACTTGACCACCCGCCGTGAGGTCAAGCAATAAATAAGCGCGAGCTTCAATTTCGGGCGGGACGGGGCTTTGGGCAAAACTGTGGGCGGCGCAGCAAAGCGCAATAAGGGAGAGCCAGTATTTCATGTGGAGTTGAAGCAGGGAATGCCGAGTGCTTGTTACGCCAAATGGCGGGCAACTAGATTTTTAAGAAGGGGCAATTGCCCGTGAAAGAAATGAGAACCCGCAGGCACAACGGTGACCGGCAAGCTTTGCGGACGCGCCCAGTCCATCACGGCGGCAAGCGGCACGGTGTCGTCGGCCTCCGCGTGTAGCACCAAGGTTTTGGCGTGCAACTCGGGCGCAATGGGCGCGAGATTGAACTTACCAACGGCCGCACCAATTAAGGCAATGCGCGTGACATCGTGCGCCACGTCGCGCCCGCTCGCCGCCATGCTTTGCAGCGCGTGAGTGACGGTGTATGTGCCAAAGGAAAATCCACCAAGACATAGCGCTCCCGTGGGTGCAAAGTAGCGAATGATGGCGAGTAAGTCGTCAGTCTCGCCAATGCCGTGCGCGTATTCGCCGCTGCTTTTGCCAACGCCGCGAAAGTTAAAGCGAATGGCCCGCCAGCCCGAAGATATAAAAGTTTTTGCCAAAGTTTGTACGACTTTGTTATTCATATCGCCACCATACAACGGATGCGGATGTGCGTTGACGGCAACGCCTTGAAAGGGGACGTCCGCATCGGCCTCGTCGATTTGGACTTCGAGTAAGCCTGCAGGCCCGTCAATGCGCGTGAGCTGTGTTTTGCTGTTCATGCGTGGTTAGAGGTTGAAATCGTATGCCGCGGTGACGGGCGCGTGATCGGAGAATTTCTCGCCTTTGTAAATGCTCACGCTACGCGCAAGATTGGCAAGTGAGGGCGTGGCAAGGTGATAGTCTAGTCGCCACCCCACGTTATTGGCATAAGCTTGCCCGCGGTTGCTCCACCACGTGTAGGCGTTATCGGTGGCGGTGGGCTCTAGCTGGCGGTAGACATCTGTGATGCCGCCTTCGGTGGTGAGCTTGCTCATCCACGCACGCTCTTCGGGGGTAAAGCCGCTATTTTTTTGGTTGCTCTTCCAATTTTTAAGATCGATGTTTTGGTGTGCGATGTTGATGTCGCCGCACAGAATAAAGTCACGTTTCTTTTTTAAACCCATCAGATGCCGGTACATCAAGTCTAAAAATCGGAACTTGGCGGCTTGCCTCTCGTCGCCCGATGAGCCGCTAGGAAAATAGCTGCTGATAATGGAGCGCTTGTGCGCGGGTGTGTCAAAGCGAAGCTCAACAAAACGACCTTCGGCATCAAACTCACCGCCGTCAAAGCCTAGGATCACATCGCTGGGCTCGTGGCGCGAATAAACACCCACGCCCGAGTAACCTTTTTTTTCGGCAAACTGGAAGTAACCCGTCATGCCCGCAATTGACTCAAAGCGTCCTGCCATGTCCGCGGCTTGCGCCTTAATTTCTTGAACACAAATACAATCAGACGCAACCTTTTCTACCCAGGCCTCTAAGCCTTTATTGGCAGCAGATCGGATGCCATTGAGATTGAGACTGGTGAGCGTAAACATAGCGATAGTGATTTCAAAAAACGAGACTAAAAATGAACTTAGATGCCCAATCCTTCGTTAAATTTGCGCTTGATTCGGGCGTTCTCAAGTTTGGTGAATACAAGCTCAAATCGGGGCGCATGAGTCCTTATTTTTTTAACGCGGGACTTTTTGACGACGGCGTAAAAATGTTGGCATTGGCGCAATTTTATGCGGCAAGCATTATTCAAAGTGGCATTGAATTTGACATGATTTTTGGCCCCGCTTACAAAGGCATTCCGCTGGCCGCAACGGTGGCAGTAGAACTAGCGCGACAAGGAAAAAATGCGCCGTTTGCCTATAACCGCAAAGAGGCGAAAGACCACGGCGAGGGCGGATCGTTAGTTGGCGCGCCGCTGAAGGGTCGGGTGCTGATTATTGACGACGTGATGTCGGCGGGCACGGCGGCAAAGGAGTCGATTGCCTGCATCAAAGCCGCAGGTGCGACGCCCCACGCTATTGCAATTGCGCTAGACCGCCAAGAGCGGGGCATTGAAAACGGCGTTGAAGTTAATTACAGCGCTGTGCAATATGTGAGCCGTGAGTTAGGACTTGCCGTGTGCCACATTGCGACGCTGGCAGATTTGCTGGGGTACTTGCAAAGCCTTTCGGGGCAAGACCTTGCCGCACATATGCCAGCAGTTGCCGCGTATCGCGAGCGTTATGGGGTATAGCTCAGTTACTTTGTCGCCTGAATACGCTTGACGAGTGCGGTGGTGGAGTAGCCATCCACAAACGACAGCGCGAGTGCTTTGCCACCGTAGGACTCGACGAGGTGGGTTTCGGCAAGTTTGCTCATGTCGTAGTCACCGCCTTTTACCAGCACGTCTGGGCGTAGCTCACGGATGATTTCTAGCGGCGTGTCTTCATCAAATACGGTGACCAAGCTCACGGCCTCTAGTGCGGCAATGACGCAGGCGCGATCCGCTTCGTTGTTGAGGGGTCTGTCCGGACCTTTTCCCAAACGCTTTGCTGATGCGTCCGTGTTTAAAGCAACCACCAAACTTGCGCCCAAGTTGCGCGCTGCCGCAAGGTAGGTGACGTGGCCTTTGTGCAGCACATCAAACACGCCATTGGTAAAAATAACGGGCTTTGGCAGGGCCGCAGTTGCAGCCGCTGCTGCTTGGCGCGTCGCGATTTTGGTGGTGGATAAATGGGCTGACATAGCAAAAGTGTCAGCTTGCTTTTGGTGTGATCTCTTTGCGAAAGCGATTGAGCTCTTGCACCGTTACAAAACTGCGCTCCATTAGCAAACTCATGTTGTGCAAGATGCGCTCAATGACCTTGCCTTCCCACGCAGAATCAAAATGGATTTGCTTATCTAACCAGTGCTCTAGCCACTGGGGGTTGGGTAAGCGGCTTTGAATCGTGTCGCGTGGAAACAGCGACTTGTTGACGTGCAAATTGGTCGGATGCAGCGCCTGAGCGGTGCGCCGCGCCGAAGCCATGAGCACGCCAATTTTGGCGAAAGCGGCTTTGGCCTCTGTGCCAAAGTGCTCGATGGCGCGCTTCATGTAGCGCAGGTAAGCGCCGCCGTGCCGAGCTTCGTCTTGCGAGAGCGTGGTGTAGATATGCTTAATAACGGGCTCGGTGTGCCACTCGGCGGCGCAGCGATACCAATGGTTGAGGCGGATTTCGCCGCAAAAGTGCAGCATCAACGTCTCAAGCGGCGGCGCGGGTTCAAACTCAAAACGCACGGCGTGAAGCTCTGCCTCGGTGGGTGTGAGTTCGGGGCGAAAGCGGCGCAAATACTCCATCAATACGAGGGAGTGCTTTTGCTCTTCGAAAAACCAAATGGACATAAAGGCGGAAAAATCGCTGTCGTCTTTGTTGTCGCGCAAAAACATCTCGGTGGCGGGCAGCGCCGACCACTCGGTAATGGCATTCATGCGGATGGTTTGCGCTTGCTCGTCGCTGAGTTTGGCGAGATCAAACGCATCCCAAGGAATGTCTTTATTCATGTCCCAGCGGACGGATTCAAGCTGTCTAAAAAGTTCTGGATAAAGCATGATTAACCTTTTCACTAGCCTTCAATGCTACCCTACCTCACTTGGGCGACTGATTGAGAGTGAGGGCGGCCGCTTACAGCTTAGAAAAATCAGGCTTACGCTTTTCCATGAACGCGCCAAAAGCTTCTTTGGCAGCAGGCTCGCCGAGCATCCGACCAAAGATAGCAGCCTCTTCGTCCATGCGCGTGTGAACGGCAGACATTTGCCCCATTTTGAGTAGCCGCTTAGTTTCTATGAGCGATGAAAGCGGTTTTGCTGCTAGTTTTTTAGCCACGCCTTGGGCGTAGTCGTTTGTTTCTGTGGGCGGTAGCACTTTGTTGACGAGCCCCACTTCTAGCGCCGCCTCTGCCATAAACGGCTCACCTAGTAACAAAGCTTCGGCAGCGCGGTGGTAGCCAAACATTTGCGGCACAAGCAGACTGGATGCGGCCTCGGGCACGATGCCCAAATTGACAAATGGCATGGCAAAGGCGGCGTTGTCGCCCGCATAGACTAAGTCGCAGTGAAATAGCATGGTCGTTCCAATACCAACTGCGGGTCCGCAAACGGCAGCTACCAGCGGCTTTGGAAAGGCGGCAATACCGTGCAAAAAGCGAAATACGGGCGCTTCGCTCGTACTGGGTGGGCGGTGCAGAAAGTCGGCAATGTCGTTGCCCGCACTAAAAATGGTAGCGTGGCCTTGGATGACAAGGGCGTGAACGCTGGCGTCCGCCTTGGCCTGTTCGACTCCATCGGCAAGCAAGCCGTACATAGCGCTGGTGAGCGAATTTTTTTTATCCACGCGGTTGAGCGTGAGCGTCATGATGCCCGCTTCAGTGTGCTTAAGAATTTCGGTCATAGAGAGCTTTCAGTTGAATTTAAGCCAGTGCCGCCTCGGTGTCCATGATTGCTGGGGCGCCTGCTCGCACGGTTGCCATAAGGGTGAGTGTTTCGGGCATGAGCTTAGCAAAATAAAACCGTGCGGTTTGCAGCTTGCCTTGGTAAAACTGCACATCTGCGCCGCAAGAGCCGCTGGTTGTGGCTTGCAAGCTGATGTACGCCATGCGGGCAAAAAAGTAGCCAAACACCAAATGCCCCGATACGCGTAAATAGTCGGTGGATGCGGCGCCAATTTCGTTAGCGTTTTGAAATGCACGCATTCCAATTTCGGTGGTGAAGCTCGCCATTTTTTGACTGAGATCAACCAGAGGGGTAATGAACTCTTGCATCTCATCGGCAAGCTGCTCGTCATCCTTAACTTGAGCAATGAACTGGCTTATTTGTTTGCCAAATTTCTTTAAGTTCTCACCGTTGTTGCTGAGAACTTTTCGCCCAAGCAAATCCAGCGATTGCACAGCATTCGTGCCTTCGTAAATCATGTTGATGCGGTTGTCGCGCACAAACTGCTCCATACCCCACTCTTTAATAAAGCCGTGACCCCCAAAAACTTGCAAGCAGGCGTTGGTGGCTGTGTGCCCGTTATCGGTGAGGAAGGCTTTCACGATGGGCGTGAGCAGTGCCACGAGGTCGGCGCTTTCTTTGCGTACGGCTTCGTTAGGGTGGTTGTGTTCTTTGTCGATGAGCAGCGCGCAGTACAGGCTCATGGCGCGACCGCCCTCGGCATAAGCTTTGGCGGTGAGCAAGAGTTTGCGAACATCGGGATGCACGATGATGGCGTCGGCTGCTTGGCTTGGATTTTTTGCGCCCGTCAGCGAGCGCATCTGGATGCGGTCTTTGGCATACGCGAGAGCATTTTGGTAGGCGATTTCGGTTAGTCCTAAAGACTGCATTCCTACGCCGATGCGGGCAGCATTCATCATCACAAACATGGCGGCAAGCCCTTTATTGGGTTCGCCTAGCAGAAAGCCGCGTGCGCCGTCCATGCTTATTTGGCAGGTGGCGCTGCCATTGATGCCCATTTTGTGTTCGATGCCCGTCACAAAAATAGGGTTGCGTGCGCCTAGTGAGCCATCGCTACTCACCAAAAATTTGGGCACGATAAAAAGGCTAATGCCTTTGCTGCCAGCGGGCGCATCGGGCAAGCGAGCTAGTACCAAGTGAATGATGTTGGCAGCAAAGTCGCTATCGCCGCCACTGATAAAAATTTTGGAACCCGATAACAAATAGCTGCCGTCTGCTTGGGGCGCGGCTTGGGTGCGTAGCAGTCCAAGGTCGGTGCCGCAATGTGCCTCGGTCAGGCACATGGTTCCTAGCCATTCGCCCGTGGTGATTTTGGGTAAATAAGCGTTTTTTTGCTCTTCCGTACCGTGCGCTTCGATGGCGGCGTGTGCGCCGTGGGCAAGGCCCGGGTACATGGTCCACGCTTGGTTGGCGGAGTTGAGCATTTCGTAAAACGCTTGATTGAGCACAATGGGCAGACCTTGCCCGCCCCACTTAGGGTCGCCCGAAAGCGCAGGCCAGCCGCCTTCCACATATTTAGCGTAGGCCTCCTTCCAGCCTTTGGGTGTTTGGATGCTATGCGTTGCAAGGTCAAGCTGGCAGCCTTCGCGGTCGCCGCTGGCGTTGATTGGAAAAGTGACGCCAGCAGCGAACTTGCCGCCTTCTTCCATTACGGCGTTCAGGGTGGAGGCATCCAACTCCGCATATTTGGGCATTTGCTCGAGTTCGCTCGTGACTTGCAATAGCTCGTGCATCACAAACTGCAAGTCGCGCAAGGGGGGGGTGTAGGATGGCATGATTAACTCCTTAGGGTTCAGATTTGTAGCGGTCGATGAGGTTGTCAAATCCCACTTCGGCGCGCTCTGTGGATTTGGGGGATTTGATAAATTTGGCTTCGTAATGCAGCGCCAAAATGAGTCCGTGGATTTCAAATACCACTTGCTTGGGGTCAACGCTTGGGCGCAAGTGGCCTTCGTCAATTGCGATGGCAACGCAGCGGCGCACAGCGGCAAACCAAGTTTGAATGGATTGCTCTAGCGCATCTCGCACGGGACTGGTGCGATCATCAAACTCTACTGCCCCGCTAATAAAAATGCAGCCCGATTGGATTTCGTGTGCGACTTGGCGCATCCAATTGGCAAATAGCCCTCGCAAGCGCGGTAAGCCTCGCGGGAGCGCGAGTGCAGGCATGAACACGTCGCGCTCAAAGCGAGTAAAGTATTCACGCACGACTGAAATTTGTAACTCTTCACGCGAGCCAAAGTGGGCAAATACGCCCGATTTGCTCATGTGAGTCACTTCGGCCAACACGCCAATGGACAAGCCCTCCAAACCGATTTGCGCGGCAAGTCTAAGCGCAGCATCAATGATGCCGCGCTTGGTTTGCTCGGCTTTGGATGCGAGTTTGACGGTATTCATGGCAGGCGAGTGTAGCCTGAAAAGAACGGTCGTTCTTTTTTGAGTTTTTGTGGCACTTAAACCTAGTCAAAAAACTGGGCGGCCGATTTCTTTCTGGGTTTTAAGGACATTCTGCATAACCCTATTCCGTTCGGACTGAGCCTGTCGAAGTCCTTGATTTGATTAGAACTACCTTTCGACAAGCTCAAGGTGAACGGAGTTTTGCAGAGGCTCCTTAGGGAGGCCTCATCACTGAGCTTCTAAGTTGATGGATTTCGCAATTCCTCGGTACATTGCGGTTTCTTTGGCGTAAAACGCATTCAATTCAGCAAGGCTCATGGGTGCAAGCAAGTAGGTTCCAGAGGCTTCCAGTTGTTTTTTGACATCGGCAGTCGCTAAGACTGCATAGGCAGATTTGTGCAGTACGGTCGCAGCGCTATCAGGCACTTTGGCGCCTGTTTGGATGCCAGCCCAAATGCTGAACGTAAAGTCTTCAAAGCCGCGCACCGCCGTGATTAAAGGCAGTTTTGGAAAGCGCGGCGAGGCAGTAGCAGAGGCAACCGAAATGGCTTTCACGTTACCCGCCTCCACGTAGCCAGGAACAGGACCTGCAATGGGCAAAAAGGCAAAATCGATTTGACCGCCGCCTAGCGCTTGCAGCACGGGGGCAAGCCCGTTAAATGGCACGTGCAGACCTTTTGCGCCCGCCGTTTGAATCATCTTTGCGCCCATGAGGTGGTAGAGCGAGCCAATGCCTGTGGAGCCATAAGACAAACCTTTTGCATCCGCTTTGAGTGCCGCTAAAAATTGCTCAGTAGTGGCTGCTGGAAAGTCTTTGCGCACAGCAAGCATTAAATCGCTACGGCCTGCCACCGCAATCATGCGCACGTCTTCGGCTTTATTTTTTGCGGCGGATAGGCCCAGGGGCGTGAGAATCAGCTCGAGCGGTGAGCCAGCAATGATGGTGTAGCCGTCTGGCGTAGCGCTCGCAACTTTTAGCACGCCTAGCGAGCCCGCAACCCCGACGACGTTTTCAACCAAGATGGGCTGGTTTAAATTGACGGACATTTCTTTGGACATCACGCGGGCAACAAAGTCTGACGCGCCCCCTGCTGGGAAGGCGACGATCATGTTGATGGGCTTGCTGGGAAAGGCTTGCGCGAAAATCGCGCTGTACCCCAGCAAAGCTAGGCCTGCGATGAAGTGTTTTAAGAGAGCGGTGGTTTTCATACTGAGTCCTTGGTTAAAAATTGAAAAACGAAAGCGCAATGGAGGGAACGGCTAGCCCCATAGAATAAACCTCGTGACGTGCCCCGAGTTGCACTCAATTGCAACTGGGCGACACAGCAATCTTAATAAAGCCCCCGCTAAGGAAACATCGATGACTTCTCCTTTTATTCGCCTCCACCCGCAAGATGATGTCGTCATTGCTCGCGCCCAAATCGTGGGTGGAGCAGTCATAGAGGGATGTTCCGTGCGAGGGCTCATTCCTGCGGGTCACAAAATCGCTATCCGCGATTTGGCGCGGGGTGATGCGGTGCGACGCTACAGCCAAATTATTGGTTTCGCCTCGCGGCCAATTGCTGCGGGCGAACACGTTCATACGCAAAATTTGGATATGGGCGAGAGTAAGGGTGACTTCAGTCGCGATTACGCAATTGGTGCAGATGTCAAACCCGTGTCGCCCTTGCTGGAGGGCACGTTTCAAGGCATCAAACGCGCAGATGGCCGAGTCGCCACACGCAATTACATTGGGATTTTGTCGTCGGTTAATTGCTCGGCGACCGCAGCACGGGCGATTGCGGATCATTTTTCTCGCCGCACCAACCCTGCGGCCCTAGCAAAATTCCCTATGGTTGATGGCGTGATCGCGCTGACCCACGGTACGGGCTGCGGCATGGATAGCGAGGGCGAAGGTTTGCGCGTTTTGCAGCGTACGCTGGCCGGTTATGCAACGCACCCTAACTTTGCTGGTGTGCTGGTGGTGGGGCTGGGCTGCGAGTCCAATCAAATCAACGCTTGGTTGGCAAAGTCGTCACTCGCGCAGGGTGATACGTTCCAAGTTTTTAATATCCAAGACGCGGGCGGCACGGCCAAGACCGTAGCCAAAGGCGTCGCGCTGATTGAGGCTATGCTGCCCAAGGCAAACGCCGTACGGCGTTTGCCTTGCAGCGCTGCGCACATCACCGTCGGTTTGCAGTGTGGTGGTTCGGACGGCTACTCGGGCATTAGTGCCAATCCTGCGCTGGGCGTAGCGGTGGATTTGCTGGTGGCGCATGGTGGCACAGCGATTCTGTCGGAAACTCCCGAAATTTACGGTGCAGAGCATTTATTGACTCGCCGCGCTGTGCATCCAGCCATTGCCGAGAAGCTGATTTCGCGCATCAAGTGGTGGGAGAACTACACCGCCATTAACAATGGCGAAATGAATAACAACCCCTCGCCTGGCAATAAGGCAGGGGGTTTGACCACCATCTTGGAGAAATCGCTGGGCGCAGTCGCCAAAGGTGGCACGAGCAATTTGAATGCGGTGTATGAGTATGCAGAAAATGTGAGCGCGCGTGGCTTCGTTTATATGGATACACCAGGCTATGACCCCGTCAGCGCCACAGGCCAGGTTGCTGGCGGCGCGAATCTGATTTGCTTCACCACAGGGCGCGGCTCGGCGTATGGCTGCGCGCCTAGCCCATCGCTCAAACTGGCCACCAATAGTGCGCTGTGGCGCAGGCAAGAAGAGGATATGGACATCAACTGCGGTGATATTGTGGATGGTGAATCGACTGTGGCTGAAAAAGGGCAAGCGATATTCCAAAGAATCTTGGACACCGCATCTGGCAGGCCATCCAAAAGTGAGGCGCATGGGTATGGGCAAAATGAATTTGTGCCTTGGCAGCTTGGCGCGGTGATGTAACTAAAGCTAACAGACTATGACAACAACTACACCATCCGCATACAAGGTCGCTGGAATCATGGGCTGGCCCGTGGGGCAATCGCGCTCGCCGCTCATTCACAATTACTGGCTAAAAAAATACGGACTAGAGGGTGACTACATTCGACTGCCCGTTAAGCCTGATCGTCTCAATGGGTTGAGAGACGCCATTGCAGGAATGCAGGCGATGGGTTTTGCGGGCTGCAATTTGACTATGCCGCATAAAACAGCAGCGCTGGAGTTTGTGGATCATTTAGATGCCGTCGCCAAACGCATGGGGGCTGTCAATACTTTGGTTTTTAACGAGGATGGCTCGACTAGCGGCTTTAACAATGACGGCTTTGGCTACGTGGAGAGCTTGCGCGAAGTTGGCTACACCCATTTTGCCAAGGGCGCTATCACGGTGCTGGGTGCAGGCGGCGCGGCGCGGGCCGTGATGTTGGCGCTGGCGGATGCGGGCGCTACGGATATTCGACTTACCAATCGCACCGACGCAAACGCCACTCAAATTGCGGCGCAGTTTGCCGATGAGTTTGGCGTGCCTGTGCGCGCCGTGCCTTGGGATAAGCGAGCGGCAGCGCTGGATGGCTGCGCCTTGCTGGTAAACGCTACTAGCCAAGGTATGTATGGTCAGCCTGCTCTGGATGTCACTTTAGAAGGATTGCCCGCGTCCGCTTGGGTGTCCGATGTTATTTATGTGCCGCTAGAGACGCCGCTGCTTGCTGCGGCCAAGGCGCGAGGACATCAAACCGTTAACGGACTTGGAATGCTGCTCAATCAGGCGCGTCTTGCATTTAAAGCGTGGTTTGGCGTGATGCCTGAAATTACCGATGAGTTACGCAGCGAAATTTTGGCGACGTTTCGGTAATCAGGCGATCGCCCGACGACGACTAATCGAATTGCCGTTTAAAGCGAATCGATTTAATTGCAAAGCCCTTGGCTTGCAAAGCGGCGAGCATCGTAGGTTCTAGCTGCTTGAGTTTGGTGACTGCCGAAGCGTTGCGAATGAGCAAACACCACTCGGTATCGGTCAACGGCCCTGCCGCGATGCTGGTGTGCAGACCCAACGGCAAGCCCTGTAATACGATGTCCAGACAGGCCTTGGACTGATCGATGCGCGCAAGTAACGCGCGCAGCGTGGTAGATTCGGCAATCGCCTGTAGGGCAGTAGGCATAGTGGACTTGAACGAAAAGAGATTATTGCAATGCACCTCATTATTACGGATGCTTGGATGGCAAAGAGCAGGCCCATTCACCTCACAGGCACAAAGCTCTTGTTGGTGGGAGTGACTGCGTCGTTTGTCTTAATGGCGGCGGCGGCGGCGCTGTATCACTGGGTGTTTATGAAGGGCGCACGCGAAGGCTGGCCCGTTATTAGTAGTCTCGTCAAACTGGTGGCGAGGGACGAGTTTGAGCAGCGCGATAAATTTTTGCGCGAAAACTTGGACGTGATGGCGCAAAAAGTGGGAGAAATGCAGGCCAAGCTGCTGCAAATGGAGTCTCTGACAGAGCGCGTATCGGGATTGGCAGGCATTCCCGCCGCTGACGTTAAAAGCAAAATGAGCGCAGCAGGTGCTGGTGGCCCTCAGGTTGCGGGACGCAGTTTGAGCATAGAAGAGTTGCAAAAGGCGGTGGATGGCTTGCAAGCGACGAGCGATCAGCAATCGGATTTACTCACACTAGCAGAGGCGCGCTTGTTTGAGCAAAAAATTAAAGCCATGGCCATTCCTACGCAGCTTCCTGTTTTAACTGGCAAAGTGGGGTCGCCCTTTGGTTGGCGCCTCGATCCGTTTACGGGCAAGTCCGCCTTGCACACGGGGCTCGACTTTCCTGCTGAAGTGGGAACGCCTATTCACGCCAGCGCAGGCGGGTTGGTCGTGACGCAGGAAGCGCATTCTGAATACGGCAATATGATTGAGGTTGATCACGGCAATAATTTGATGAGCCGCTACGCGCACGCATCCCGTGTGTTTGTCAAAAAAGGTGACCTCATTAAACGGGGACAAAAAATCGCTTTAGTGGGCACATCGGGTCGCTCCACTGGGCCGCATCTGCACTACGAAGTTTGGGCTGGTGGTGTGCCGCAAGATCCGCGTAAATTCTTAAATGCAGGCTTGGCTTTGAAGAAATAGGCAGCAAGTAAAATCCAGCGCTATGGCTTTTACACTCTTCACCAAAATATTCGGCAGTCGCAACGACCGCCTTCTTAAGCAGTATCAAAAACAAGCGAGTCTCATCGCAAAGTTTGAACCCGAAATGGCAACTTTGGATGATGCAGCACTCCAAGCCAAAACAGCGACTTTTAAAGCACGACTAAAAGCGGGCGAGTCTTTAGCCGCCTTGCTGCCCGAGGCTTTTGCCGTGGTAAGGGAGGCATCCAAGCGGGTGATGGGGATGCGTCATTTTGATGTGCAGCTAGTGGGGGCTTCGGTGCTGCACGACGGCAAAGTGGCGGAAATGCGTACGGGCGAGGGCAAAACGCTGACTGCAACGCTGGCGGTGTATTTGAATGCGCTGACGGGCAAAGGCGTTCACGTAGTGACCGTTAACGACTACCTTGCTAACCGCGACGCGCAGTGGATGGCGCGGCTCTACAACTTCTTAGGATTAAGTGTGGGCATTAATCTGCCCAATATGGCCAGGGTCGACAAGCAAACGGCTTACGCCGCCGACATTACCTACGGCACAAATAACGAATTTGGTTTTGATTATTTGCGCGACAACATGGTCTATGAGGTTGCCGATCGCGTGCAGCGTGGTTTGCACTACGCCATTGTGGACGAGGTGGATTCGATTTTGATTGATGAGGCGCGCACGCCGCTGGTAATTAGCGGTCAGGCAGACGATCAAACCGCGATGTATCAAAGCATTCAAAAACTGACGCCTTTGCTGTCCAAACAAATTGGCGAGGAAGATCCCCGCACGGGCGAGGGCGTGGAAAAGCCGGGCGACTTTACGCTGGATGAAAAATCGCACCAAATCTTTTTAACTGACCAAGGGTATGAGTACTCCGAACGCCTCATGCTTGAGCAGGGCTTGATTGCTAAAGGTGCCTCGCTTTACGACCCTGCCAACATTCCTTTGGTGCACCACTTGTACGCTGCGCTACGCGCCCAGCATTTATTTCATCGGGATCAGCATTACGTGGTGCAAGAGGGGGAAGATGGCGCGGAAATTGTGATTGTGGATGAGTTTACGGGGCGTTTGATGACGGGGCGTCGCTGGGGGGAGGGGCTGCATCAAGCAGTGGAAGCGAAAGAAGGCGTCAAAATTCAAGCGGAAAACCAAACGCTGGCGTCGATTACGTTTCAAAACTATTTCCGTTTGTATCAAAAGTTATCGGGAATGACGGGTACGGCAGAAACCGAGGCATACGAATTCCAAGAAATTTATGGACTAGAGACGGTGGTGATTCCGCCCAATCAACCGAGTCGCCGTATCGATCAGCAAGACCGCGTTTACAAAAGCACACGCGAAAAATACGAAGCCGCCATCATCGATATCAAAGATTGTTTTGAGCGTGGCCAGCCCGTGTTGGTTGGAACCACGTCAATTGAAAACTCCGAGTTGATTTCGGCGATGCTTCAAAAAGAAGGGTTGCCACATCAAGTGCTCAATGCCAAGCAGCACGCACGCGAAGCGGAAATTGTGGCGCAGGCAGGTCGCCTCAAAATGATCACGATTGCGACCAACATGGCGGGACGCGGAACCGATATTGTGCTGGGGGGAAATTTAGAAAAGCAGCTGCACGCATTGATCGCAGAAAACTTGCCAGTAGCCGAGCACGACTTACGCGAAGTGGCATTGCGCGAGCAGTGGCGCATCGAGCACGAGGCCGTTAAAGCGCAGGATGGACTCAAAATTATTGCGACCGAGCGCCACGAATCACGCCGCATCGACAACCAGTTGCGCGGACGCTCGGGGCGTCAAGGCGACCCGGGTGTGTCGCGCTTTTATTTGAGCTTAGACGATTCTTTGATGCGTATTTTTGCGGGCGAACGCGTCAAAGCGATCATGTCGCGCCTCAATATGCCTGACGGTGAAGCAATTGAAGCGGGTATTGTCTCGCGCAGCATTGAAAGCGCGCAGCGCAAAGTTGAGGGGCGAAACTTTGATATGCGCAAGCAGCTGCTGGAGTACGACGATGTTGCCAATGAGCAGCGCAAACAAATCTACCAATTGCGAAACGATATTTTGGATGCCAAGGGTTTGCAAGAACAGATCGACTCGCTGGTTGCAGGCGCAATCACCGACTTGGTTCGCCAATATGTGCCGCATGAAACCGTGGAAGAGCAGTGGGATATCGCAGGCTTGCAAAAGGCCTTGCACAGCGATTGGCAAATAGATCTAGGCTTGGCTACTTTGGTTGAACAGGCTGACGCAATAACCGATGACGACATCCAAGCGCAGGTGCTCACTGCCGCGCAGGCCCAGCTTGCACGCAAAGCCGAGGTGGTGGGTGCGGATCACTTTGCCAGTTACGGGCGGATGGTTTTGTTGCAAAGTTTGGATAGCCATTGGCGCGAACATTTGAGCTCTTTAGACTATTTGCGCCAAGGCATTCATTTGCGTAGTTATGCACAAAAACAACCCAAGCAAGAGTACAAGCGTGAATCGTTTGAGATGTTTGGTGAAATGCTCAATTCGGTGCGTGACGAGGTCAGCAAAAACTTGATGACGGTTCGCGTGCACTCGGGTGAGCAAATCGACCAAGCCGCGCAAAGCATGGAAGATGCAGCAACGCATGGGATTCATAACATCACCTACACCGCACCCGATGAATCTGGCGCCGCCGCGCAGCAAACGGCGTTACCTGATGACGAAGGCGCAGAGCGTCCAAGCGTTCAACAGCCTTATGTGGCAGGTACTCGCGTGGGGCGTAATGATCTTTGTCCTTGCGGCAGCGGTAAAAAATTCAAACTGTGCCACGGCAAGCTGTCTTAAATTGCGCGCATAGCTTTAAAAACGTCACTCGCGGCGGCAATGGTGGCGTCTATGTCTGCGTGACTGTGTGCGCTGCTGACAAAGCCCGCCTCGTAAAGAGCTGGCGCAAAGTAGTGTCCGCGATCAAGTAGTCCATGGAATAAGCGGTTGAAGTGCTCGCTATTGGTGGTTAGCACTTTGGCGTAATTTTGCGGTAGCGCATCCATCAAAAAGAATCCAAACATACCGCCTTCGTAGTCGGCGCTAAAGGCGATGCCTGCTTGGCTTGCCGCTTGACGCAGTCCGTCGGTCAGGCGTTTGGTTTTTTGTGCCAGTGCATCATAAAAGTTGGGCCGACTGATCAAACGTAAGGTGGCAAGTCCGCAGGCCGTTGCGACGGGGTTGCCGCTTAGCGTTCCTGCTTGGTACACGGAGCCTAGGGGCGCAAGCTGGCGCATGATGTCTTGTGTGCCGCCAAACGCGGCCAGTGGCATTCCTCCCCCAATGACTTTGCCCAGCACCGTGAGATCGGGTTTGATTTTTAAAAGGCTTTGTGCGCCGCCTAGCGCCACGCGAAACCCCGACATCACCTCATCAAACACAAGGAGTGCGCCATGCTTGGTGCACAGCTCACGGCAGCGATTGGCAAAAGGCTGTGCGGCGCGTACAAAGTTCATATTGCCAGCAATGGGCTCGATGATGATGCAGGCAATCTCTGATCCGTACAGGGTGAAGGCTTCTTCCAGCTGCGCAAGGTTGTTGTACTCCAAAACCACCGTGTGCTGGGTGACTTCGGACGGTACGCCCGCGCTGGTGGGGTGAACAAAAGTGGCTAGTCCCGAGCCTGCTTTAACCAAAAGTGCATCGGCATGACCGTGGTAACAGCCTTCAAACTTAATAATTTTTTTTCTGCCAGTAAATCCACGTGCCAAACGAATGGCACTCATGGCGGCTTCTGTGCCTGAGCTGACAAGGCGCAGCATTTCGATGGAGGGCACATATTGCATGATGGCCTGTGCAAGTTCGATTTCGCGCTCGGTGGGTGCGCCAAAAGAGAATCCTGTTTGCGCGGCTTGAATCACGGCCTGCACGACTTCGGGGTGCCCATGACCCACAATCATGGGTCCCCACGAGCCGATGTAGTCGGTGTATTGAGTGCCATCGGCATCCCACATATATGCGCCTTGCGCACGCTGAATAAATTTTGGCGTGCCACCTACCGCTTTGAAGGCTCTTACGGGCGAGTTCACACCGCCTGGAATAACTTGGCAGGCGCGTTCAAATAGTTTGGTATTAGCGTTCATAAAAAGCCTTGTAATGATGTAGATGCGTGTCGTGCAGTAGGACATTCGCTAGAATAGATGCCATTGTAAGAACCCCACCTTGAAAATCGAAAGTGCTATGAACAACAAGACTTGGATGTGTTTAATTTGTGGCTGGATGTACGACGAGTCGCAAGGTTTGCCAGATGAAGGCATCGCGGCTGGAACCGCCTGGAAAGATGTTCCCATGAACTGGGTGTGCCCAGAGTGCGGTGCCCGCAAAGAAGATTTTGAAATGGTGGCTATTTAGCGCCAACGCGAAAGTGAAATCGTGAAAGTTCTCATCATTGACGACAGCAATACGATTAGGCGCAGCGCTGAAATTTTTTTAAAACAAGCGGGGCACGAGGTCGTGCTAGCCGTTGATGGTTTTGATGCGCTGGCAAAAGTTAACGACGGGCATCCAGACATTATTTTTTGCGATATTTTGATGCCGCGCCTCGATGGCTATCAAACTTGTATGCTACTCAAAAATAATGAACGATTTTCTGACATTCCCTTCGTGATGCTGACTTCTAAAGATGGTGTGTTTGATATGGCAAGGGGAAAAATTGCAGGCTGCGAAGCTTATTTGACCAAGCCTTTCACCAAAGAGCAATTGCTGCAAACCATTCAAAAGCAACTGGACAAAGTAGTATGACCATCAAAAGCGTCTTGATTGTTGATGACTCTAAAACCGAGCAAATATTTTTCTCGCAACTGTTGACAGCAGAGGGCTACACCACGCGGGCGGCCTCGGACGTGCAAGAGGCGCAAAAAATGATTGACGAGCATCGCCCTGATTTAATCTTGCTCGACGTCGTGATGCCAGGTCATAGTGGTTTTCATTTGACCAGAACACTGTCGCGCAATCCAGAGTACGCCAGCATCCCTATTGTTTTGTGTACTAGCAAAGATCAAGAAACGGATCGCATATGGGGACTACGGCAAGGTGCAAAAGCCTATCTGATCAAGCCCGTGCAAAAAGAAAAATTGCTCAGCGTCATACAGTCACTATGCTCGCTCGCTCTAGTACATGATTAAAAAAGAATCGTTGTCTGAGTTTCAAGGTCGTTTTGCCAGTCGCTTGCAAGGACTTCAAGGCGCAGACGGAGTGGATGCTTCGCATTGGCTGGCGGTGGAGGTGGGGGGGCACAAGTGCTTATTTCCGCTGGCGCAGTCGGGCGAAATTTTTCCTTGGTCAGAGCCTCATCCCGTTCCATACACCAAGGATTGGTTTGTTGGCGTGGCAAATTTGCGTGGTGCTTTGTGCGGCGTGGTCAATTTAAGCAAGTATTTAGGCGAACCATCCGCCAATCACACGCTAAGCGATAGCCCTAAATGGCGTTTGCAAGACCGGCAATTGGTTGGTTTTCATCCCGCCTTAGAAATTAGCACGGTATTAATTGTTGATCGTTTGCTGGGACTTAAGAGTCAGAGGCAAATGCGGGCGGTTGGTGATTTTCAGCACCAAGACGAAACTGGACAGGAATGGCGAGAAATTGATTTACACGCCCTCTCGCAAAACGCTTTTTTTATAGATATTGCGCAGTAATTAAAAAAACATGACCAAGACAAGCACAGAGATATTGACAACAATGATGGGCGACGCCCCGTCTCAAGCAGATTTGCTCGAAGCGGCGCGCATTGCACGCTATCAGCGCGTTGCAGGCGGCGTGTTTGTGGCAACGCTGGCGATGCTGGCGTTTATGACCGTCTTGGCGTTGATGCAATCGGATCGCACCGCAAAGCAAGAAGACCTGGTGGGGCGGGCTTTGTCGCAATTGTCTCCCCTAGACAAGTCAGCATCACAGGCGTTTATGGGTGCGCCCGCCGCGTTTATGGAGTTGGAGGCTAGCAGCGACAGCCTTATTAAAAATCTAAACGCCTTGAGGCTTGGAGATGACAGTATGAGCGTAGAGGCCGCTCCAAGCGAGATGCAGGCGGACGTTCAAACTGCGGTGTCGAGCGCAGAAAAAATTAGTAAAAATGTCAAAATAATGGTGGTGCAAAAGGCGGTGCTGACTGGTTTGGGCGAAGAGCTGCGGACGCTGAGTCAGCGCGTTCCCGAGTTGCTCGGCGGTACCGAGTCGGTGTTGTCGCTCAAGTTGCAAAAAAATGCTTCGGCAAAAGAAATCGCAATGGCGGGCGAGTTTGTTTTGCTTGCACAGCGGGTTAGCAAATCGACCAATGGATTTTTAATGGACGGCGGCTTGAATGCGGATGCGGTTGCGGCACTAGAAAAAGACTTGGCTGCTATTCGGGAAATGGGCGTGCGCTTAAAAGATGGCGAGCCTAATCTCAAGCTCAAACCGAGTCGAGAAAAAGACATAGATGAGCGTATCAGTGGCGTGCTGCAAGTACAGGCGGATATTGGCAAGCAAACGGTCAATGTCGTGAGTAATCTTGCAGGGATTGCAGCAGCGCAACTGGCGAAAAATCAAATTGTGGTGGAGGTGGGCACGCAGCAAAAGCAGCTAGAGCAACTTCGAAGAAAGCTCTCCAAGCAGGTGGAAATTGACGATTGGATGATCGTCAGCTTAGTCTTGACTTCTTTACTCTCTTTGCTGGCGGTTGTGACCTTGGTGTATTTGAAGGTGCTTGATGGACGCAGGCGTCAAATCGAAGCAGAAAAAGGCAAGCTGGCAGCACAGGCGCATGAGCTAGAAGCAAGGCGTGTTAACAAGGCTAATCAGGCAGCGATTTTGCGTTTGATGAATGAAATGCAAAAGATCGCTGCCGGAGATTTAACCCACGAAGTGACGGTAACCGAGGACATTACAGGTGCGATTGCAGACTCCGTAAATTACACGGTGGAAGAGATCCGAGCGCTGGTGGGCCATGTCAAGAAAGCATCGACCTTGGTGACGAGTACCACAGGGCAAGTTGAAAGCTCTTCTACCCAGTTGCTGTCGTTAGCAAATCAGCAATTGGTGGACATTCATCAAGCAGGCAAAGCCGTGCTTTCGATGGCCGAGCGTATTACCGATGTTTCGCGTTTGGCGGATGAGTCCTCGGACGTTGCCAAGCAGTTTTTATTGGCGGCCAATTCTGGACTGTCGGCGGTGCAAAGCACGATGGGCGGCATGAATACCATTCGCAATCAAATCCAAGAGACTGCCAAACGCATGAAGCGGCTGGGTGAGTCGTCACAAGAAATTGGTGAAATCACCGACCTCATCTCCGACATCACCGAGCAAACCAACGTGCTTGCCTTAAATGCCGCCATTCAAGCTGCCTCGGCGGGCGAAGCGGGGCGCGGCTTTACGGTGGTTGCCGAAGAAGTGCAGCGATTAGCCGAGCGTTCGGGCGACGCCACAAGGCAAATCACAAATCTCGTCAAAGCTATTCAAGCAGATACGCAAGAGGTGGTGGCTTCAATGGAGGCTTCTACACGCGGCGTAGTGGCCGGGGCGCAGTTGTCGGAGAACGCGGGCGAGGCATTGGCGGAAATTGATCGCATCTCCCAGCAGTTGACCGATTTAATTGGACGCATTTCCGTCACCACGACCAGCGAAGCGAAAGAGGCCAATGCGGTGGCAAGCACGATCCAAAGCATTTTTGTGAGTACCAAAAAAACCAGTGACGGCACAAAAGCCAATGCGGACATGGTGCGCGAACTCTCCGCAGTGGCTAGCGAATTAAAAAAATCGGTGGCTCGGTTTAAATTAGCCTGAGCGCCCTTCGTTTTATGCAGATCTCACGCGCTTCCGCACTGACTTGGGTAGGTGAAGACATCCTCTCAAGGTTGGAGGCGTTTGACAGGAGTCTCGACGCGCTTGCGACCGGTATGAGCGAGTCGCAACTTGCTGCTGTGCTTGCACAGCTAGACAAAATAAACGCCATTGCTGGCGCGTTTGATGTAACGCAGTGCGAGCCGTTGTCGCGCTATATGCTTGCACTAAAAGACGTGCTCTGCCTGTGGCGCGACACACCCTCGTCTTTGTCGCCGCAGAGTGTGACGGTGGCTAGTTTGGCCACTCGCAGCTTGTGCGACTACTTAAGCTTGATTCATGGCGGCGCTGCACTGTCAGAGCTCACGTTGTTCCCAGATTACCAGCGCATATGCGACGTGCTTTCACGCGAATACTCGCCTATGGATTTATGGTCACAGCAAGAGGCGAGGCGCTGCTTGGAGTTATGGGCAGACTCACAAAAACTAGAGGCACGGTTGGCGCGGTTGCAAACAAGTGGCGAGCACCAGGCGCATGATGTGTCATCCGTGGAGGTCAGCTTGCTCAGCGTCCTACGCCAGCGCAGCGTGGAAGCGGGTAAAAAATTGAAAATGGTTTGCGATGAGCGTGCTAGGCAAGAGTCTTCGCAGGCAGTCATTGCGGCATTGGTCTCGAGCATTATTCAAGCAGTGGTGCAGCAAGATCTAGAGCTGGATGTTTTCCTCAAGCGGTATTTATTGGCGAGCCTATCGTGGTTGAAGGCGCAAACAGTGCCAACAGATTTTGCTGTGCAATCTGTTTTTTGGGGGTTTTTGGCATGGCAAGCCAAACAGTCCGCGCCTCGCGCCAGCGATACGAAGGCGCAGCTTGCGATTGACTATTTGGCGCAAACGGCTCGATGGTTAAAAGTTCGGGGCAGCCGCTACAGCCACGTGTACTTTAACCCTGGGTTTAGAAAAACATTGATTGAAGCTCAGCAAGCAGTTTCTGCTGCTGTTCATGTGTGTGGAAGTTTTGCTTTGACGGGTGCGCTTAGAGCAAACAATTCAGCCGCAGAAGATGAGTCGGGGGCAGTATTTGAAAAAATGGGCTTTGCGTTAAACGCGTTGCACCCCAGCGCCGTCAAGTTTAATCAAGCGTTTCATGCGGTGATTTCGGACTCCCAGATTCGTCCGCGCCGTGAGGTTCAAATAGAAATTGCAAGCGTGCTGTTGGTTATCGGGGCGATGCTCTCCAGCATGAAGAGTGCCGACGAATCTGAATTAGAAAAGTACTTCTTTGATTTAACGCAGCGTTTGCAAGCGCTAAAAGAGCAGCGCACGCTGGCGGCATATGAGCCTTGGATGCTAGAGTTTTGGGGGCGTCAAAATTGGCAGGCAGCGCTGTCGCATATCGTTGAGCAATTGCTGAATAAGCTACAAGAAGTTGAAAGTGCTTTTGAAAAAGCGTGGAGTCAAACAAAACCTGCGGATGGTTTTTCTTTGGCGCTGGACAAGTTGCAGCAAATTAAAGCCATTGGCCAAGTTTTGAAGTTTGATGATTTCGCTGCCGCCGTGTCGCAGTTACAAGAAAAAATACCTGCCGCCCTAGCCGCTCCGCAGGATACGCATACGCCACTTCAGCAAGCGCTAACGTCTGACTTGGCGCATTTGAGCTTGATGCTCAGTACGTGGACGTACAAGCCAAAGATACATCGTTTCACGCCTGGACTTGATGACCAAGATGTATTCCCCGCGTCCGAGACAGTATTTGAAATCATGACGCCATCGCTAATGACGGCGATTGAAGAGCCGATCCACCAAGAGCCAAGTAGTCAAGCGTTCAAGCAACAAGACTGGGATGACGAAGAGCCAATTGAAAGCATTTTTTTGGCAGAAGCGGACGAAATGCTGGCGCAGGCACAGCAGTGTATTGATAAGTTACGTGCCGAACCACAAAACAGCGAAAACTTGGTGACGCTTAGACGCTCATTTCACACGCTCAAAGGTGGCGCACGGGTGGTTGGGCTTGTGCCGTACGGTGAGGTGGCTTGGTTGGTGGAGGCGCGTCTCAGTGAACAGTTGGCCAGATCGTCTTTTGCAGAGCCTGCTTTGCTCAACGTGTGCGAGCGCCAAGTGATGAAGATGCAAGCGTGGACACACACGCTACGCAATCAAGTCGATATGGATTTGTCGGTGATTGATTGGTGCTTAGATGAATTAAAGGAAGCACTAGCGGAGTTAGGCCGTGTGCCAAAGTTCGTGCCGATGCCACCCATCTCGCTGCCTGCTGTTGTTTGGCAGCAAGACGAACCCAGCGTGGAGCGCGAGGAGGAGATCAAAACGATAGGCGATTTGCAAATCTCCATTCAGCTTTATCAAGCGTATCTCAATGAGACCGATGAGTGGTCTAGGCAGTTGGCGCTGGCGCTGTCGGAGTGGGCGCTAGACGATAGCGGGCTTATTCAAGCGCAGTCGCTGATGTGGGCTCATGCGCTGGCGGGCAGCTCGGCAACGATTGGTTTCCAAAGTTGCTCGCAGTTGGCAAAGCTGATAGAGCAGGTGATTGAGCGCATACAAACGGAATCGTTTTACGCGCCCACGGTTGCCCAAACCTTGTCGGATGCGGCGGAAGAACTCAGGCGCTTGCTCCATCAATTTGCGGCGGGTTTTCTCAAAACGGTTGATGCCCAATTGCTCGAGCGACTGCAAACCTATTTAGAGCCGCTCCTCACTA
This sequence comes from Burkholderiaceae bacterium, assembly GCA_031538565.1. Lineage (GTDB taxonomy): Bacteria > Pseudomonadota > Gammaproteobacteria > Burkholderiales > Burkholderiaceae_C > JASGCK01. The sequence goes on along the minus strand of JAVKLS010000039.1, from coordinate 9,412 downwards.
CTGCATTTGAGTCTGACGCTGCTACACCCCCCGCTACGCCCCTAGCGCTTGCTGCCGCGACCGAGCAAGTGGTGCCGCGTAGCAACTCCGCAGTCGTGGATGCGGATATGCGAGTGGTGTTTGCCGAAGAGTGCGCCCAGCTGACTGCCAGTTTGGACGCTGCGCTGCGGGCGTGGATGCAAGCACCTGCCGAGCGCGAGCACCGCTCGCAAGCACTAGGGGCGTTGCACACGCTCAAAGGTAGCGCACGCTTAGTGGGTGAGCAGGTCCTAGCGCACAGCGCCCACGTGCTGGAGTCGAATATCGAAGATTTAAGCGCCCAGCCCTCGACGCAGCAAATTCAGTCTTTGCTACAACAGGCGGATGATTTGGTGGGGCAGTTTGCAAAAACGAGTTCCACGATTCAGTCACCAGATGCGCGCCTTGCTGTGACCACGCCCGCGGAGACGCAAGAGACGATGCGCGTACATACCAGCACGATTGATCGGCTGACCAATCAAACGGGCGAGCTAATGATTGCACGATCACGCTTGGCGGCGGAAATTGCGCGCTCGCAGCACACGATTGCGGATATGACGGTGCAAGTGCAGCGTTTGCGCGATCAGTTGCGCGAGCTGGAGTTGCAAACCGAGTCGCAGCTTCAGTCGCGCAGCCCGCAGACCAGCGATCAAGAGCACCATCACTTCGATCCGCTGGAGCTGGATCGCTTCACACGCACGCAAGAGCTCGTTCGCTTCATGGCGGAAGCGGTTGGTGATATTTCTACATTGCAGCGCAATTTGCAGCGCGGTTTAAATAATGCAGAAGATGAGCTGGCCGTGCAGCATCGGCATACCCGCGACATTCAGCGCAACTTGCTGCGCACCCGTATGGTTGCGTTTGATTCGATCGGTGAACGACTGCACCGCGTTGTGCGCGTGAGCAGTCAAAGTCTAGGTAAGTCGGCGGATCTGCTTATTCAAAATGGTGAGCAAGAAATGGATCGCTCGGTTCTAGAGCGCATGATTCCCGTGTTTGAGCATTTGCTGCGTAACGCCGTGGTGCACGGCATAGAAATGCCAGCACGGCGCCTTACTCAAGGCAAGGCGGAGCAGGGGCGCATTGTGATTGCACTTGCGCAGCAAGGTAACGACGTCACTGTGACGCTGCAAGACGACGGACAAGGCATTGACCGCGAGGCTTTGCTGGCAAAAGCACGGCAGCAGTTTGGGCGGCTTGATTTTCCAGCCGACCCCACAGAGCTTATTTTCATGCAAGGACTTAGCCTTGCCGAATCGGTATCTGAATTGGCGGGGCGCGGCATTGGCATGGATGTGGTGCGTAGCCAGGTGTTGGCCTTGGGCGGACGTGTAGAGGTCAGTAGCACCAAAGGTCAGAGCACAACATTCAAACTCATCTTGCCGCTGACGACTGCGGTGACGCAAATTGCACTGGTTCGATTGGGCTCACATCTGCTGGGTGTGCCCAGCCATTTGATTAGCAGTATTGAGCGCATCAAACCCGAGCAAATGCAGCAGATCAAGCGGTTAAGAAGTTTTACGCACGACGAGCGCAGCGTGCCTTTTTACGACTTTCGCAGCCTCTTGCATTACAAGAAGCCATCTACACAAGCGCAGAAAAACGGGACGACAACCGAGCGTGTGATTCTTGTGCAAAGCGCAGGACAAATGGTGGCCTTGCACGTGGATGAAGTCATTGGCAATCAAGAGGTGATCGTCAAAAATCTTGGCGTTCAACTTGCAAAAATGCCAGGGCTATCGGGTATGACGGTGCTGCCATCGGGGCAAATCGTGCTTATTTATAACCCCGTGGCCTTGGCTGCGGTGTATGGTGCGCGCGCACTGCCAAGCGATGAATCCTCTGCTGTGGGTGGGGACGATGCCAATGGCATAAATCAACCACAAGCGCCGCTGGTACTGGTGGTCGATGACTCCATTACGATGCGGCGCGTTTTGCAGCGCTTTTTGCTGCGTGAAGCTTGTCGCGTCAGTCTCGCTGCGGATGGGCATCATGCCTTAGACGCGTTGCGTTTAGAGACACCTGCGCTCGTTTTGTCTGATGTGGAAATGCCGCGCATGGATGGGTTTGAATTGCTCAGTAACATTCGCGCATCGCAGCAGTGGCATGATTTGCCCGTGGTGATGATTACCTCTCGCATTGCCGATAAGCACCGCGATCGCGCCACAGAATTGGGTGCGAATGAGTACCTTGGCAAGCCCTATTCGGAGGATGAACTTTTAAAGGTTTTGCGCCGTTATGTCGATCACCCCGTTGTCCGCGTCATCTAATGGATAAGATTCGCCCCTCCTAAGGGCGGCATACAGGTTCGATTCCTGTCGCGGGCACCACTTTATTTTTACCAGCGCATGGCTCAATTTTTAATCGCAGGGGCAGGCATTGCAGGTTTGTCATCAGCCATTGCACTTGGACGATTGGGGCACAGCGTCCGCGTGCTTGAGCAAGCCCCCGAGCTATCCGAAGTCGGTGCAGGCATTCAACTTGGCCCCAACGCCATGCGTATTTTGCAAAGCTGGCGCTTGGACGATGCTATTTTGCAAAAAGGATATCAGCCCGCGCAGCTGCAGCTGCGCGATGCGCGTAACGACCGAATCTTGACTGCACGTCCGCTAAATGATGCCAACGACGCTTGCGCGCGCTATGGCGCTCCGCACGTCACGATTCGCCGTGCCGATTTGCAGTCCGTGTTGTTGCAAGCCGCCCAGGATGCGGGCGGAGCGGTATTGCTGGGGCAGGTGGTGGATGCGTCGCACGCCGCGCAGGCAGACGCGCTGCTTGCCTGCGATGGTGTGCACAGCCGTTGGTGCGCGGGCGCTCCTGTGCACTCGGGATATATCGCACACCGCGCCATGATTGATATGGCACAGCTTCCCATGGCGCTGCGCTCGCAATCCGTGCAAGTGTGGATGGGCCAGGCGCATCATGTGGTGGTATATCCCGTCAATAACACGCAGATGAATGTGGTGATGGTGCAAGCCAAAGCGCCATGTGTGCGCCCCCCGATGTCGTCGCAGTTGCGCACATTGATCGAGGCGATAAAGGCAAATGGCGGATTTACGCAGTGGCCTTTGCTGATACGCCCGCCCTTGCTTTGCGCCAAAGCGTATGTGCAAGGCAATGTGGCGTTGCTAGGCGATGCGGCGCATTCTATGTATCCGTATTTGGCGCAAGGCGCTGCAATGGCAATTGAAGACGCACAGGCGCTTGGGTTTGCCTGTGCGGATTTGCCAGGTACTTCGTCATCTTTTATCCATAAGGCTTTGCTTCACTATGCCCAGATGCGGTGGAGACGCAATGCACACGTACAGATGCGCTCTCAATTGCAGGGCCACGCCGTTCACGCCAGTCAAGTGCTGCGCAATTTCGTCTTGCAAACGGCAGGCAAAAAAGTGACAGCGATGCGCTGGCTCTATGATTACTCAAACACCCCCATTACGACCAATCACATAAGGACTTCAAAATGACAACACAAACGCAACAAAAAATTGCCCTGGTTACGGGCGCAGGCACAGGCATTGGTCGGGCTACTGCGCTCGCTTTGGTGCGTGCGGCTTACACCGTGGTGTTGGCAGGGCGCACGGCAGACTCGCTGCAAGCCACGGCAGATATGGCCGCCCAAATAAGCGCCAATCGCACCTTGGTTGTACCCACGGACGCTAGTAACCCCGATTCCGTGAATGCGCTGTTTGCCAAAATCGAATCCACTTATGGCCGCATCGACGTGATTTTTAATAACGCAGGCATGGGTGCTCCCACTATCCCGATGGATGAAATTACCTTTGATCAGTGGTCGGCTGTTGTTGGCATCAACCTGACGGGTTCATTTTTGTGCGCACAGGGCGCGATGCGCTTGATGAAAAAGCAAACGCCAATGGGCGGACGCATTATCAATAACGGTTCGATTTCAGCTCACGCACCGCGTCCAATGTCTGCGCCCTACACCAGCACCAAGCACGCCATTACGGGGTTGACTAAATCAATTGCACTCGATGGACGTTCTCACAACATTGCGTGCAGTCAAATCGACATTGGCAACGCTGCAACCGACATGACCACACGCATGACAGCAGGCGTGATTCAACCGCGCGGCGACATGGTGGTTGAAGACCGCATGGACGTCAATCATGTGGCAGACGCGGTCGTCAACATTGCCAACTTGCCGCTAGAGACAAACGTGCTTTTTATGACCATTATGGCAACCAAGATGCCACTGGTAGGGCGCGGCTAATAAATATGCTGCAACGCAGCATTGCAGCATATTTAGTAGCAAAATAGCCCATCTTCCATTTCCCCTTCGCTTATCGTGCAAACTTCAAAATCGTCTATGAGTGCCCTCACTTTGGGGGCTCTGGGTGTCGTCTATGGCGACATCGGCACCTCAGTGTTGTATGCGCTGAAGCAAGTTTTTGAAACGGGTCATGTCCCTTTGAACGAAGCCAATATCTTGGGCATTTTGTCTATTTTCTTTTGGACGCTCACCCTTGTCGTATCGGTTAAATACGTGGGGTTGGTGCTGCGCGCCGACAACCACGGCGAGGGCGGTTTGGTTGCCATGCTGGCGCTGGCGTTGGCTGCGGTCAAGAATAGACCGCAGTTGCGCAAGAAAGTTGTCATCGTCGGCATTTTTGGTGCAGCCTTGTTTTATGGCGATGGCGTCATCACGCCTGCAATTTCTGTGCTCTCGGCCATGGAGGGTTTGGATGTCATTTCGCCGCACTTTAAGCCCATGGTGATTCCGATGACGCTGCTAATTTTGCTCTGGATTTTTTGGATGCAAAAACGTGGCACGGCGCGCATTGGTAAATTTTTTGGACCTATTACCTTGGTGTGGTTTGGTGTTATTGCGTTAATGGGTATCGTGCAAATTGCGAACAATCCGCACGTTTTGTGGGCCGTTTTGCCCCATCACGCGCTGCGTTTTATGCTGGGTAATCCGCATATCGCCTTCATTATTTTGGGGGCGGTGGTGCTGTGCGTAACGGGTGCGGAAGCGCTGTACGCCGACATGGGGCATTTTGGCAAAAGTCCCATCCGCCTTGCGTGGTTTGGCGTGGTCATGCCGGCGCTGGTGCTCAATTACTTTGGCCAAGGTGCGCTGCTGCTGACGCGTCCAGAGGCGTTAAAAAATCCGTTTTATTTGATGGCCCCCCAGTGGGCATTGATTCCTTTGATTTTGCTGGCGGCGGCGGCCACGGTGATTGCCTCGCAAGCCTTGATTTCTGGTGCATTTAGCATTACCAAGCAAGTCATTCAAATGGGTTTTTTGCCGCGTATGCGCATCACCCACACCAGCATTAAAGAGACGGGGCAAATTTATATGCCCGCCGTGAACTGGAGTTTGTTTGCGCTGGTGGTGGTAACCGTAGTCATGTTTAAAAACTCCGAGGCACTAGGTGCAGCTTACGGCATTGCTGTGTGCATCAATATGCTTATTACCACCTGCCTCACCTTCTTTGTGATTCGCTATGCATGGAAATATCCACTGCTTCTGTGCGTGGTGGCCACGGGCGGATTCTTCGCGATTGATGCAGTTTTTTTAGCATCCAACCTACTCAAAATTAGCGATGGCGGCTGGTTCCCGCTGCTGATGGGCGGTGCTATTTTTACGTTAATGATGACTTGGCAACGCGGCTTCGAATTGGTAGCAGGGGCGGAGCGGGCAGATTCATTTTCTTTGAAAGATTTTTTGGCTGCGGTGTTTGTGAGTCCGCCTGTTCGCGTGGATGGCACGGCAGTATTTTTAACTGACGACATCAATAGCACACCGAATGCGCTGCTGCATAACCTCAAGCACAACAAGGTACTGCACGCACACAATTTATTTGTATCGGTGGATAGTCGCGAAGTGCCGTGGGTCAAAATGGAGGATCGACTGAAAGTGGAGTCTCTTGGCAATCACTGCTGGCAAGTGCTGATCCGCCTTGGATTTAAAAATGACCCCGATGTTCCCGTTGCGCTTGCGGGGCTAAAAGGTTTAGGTTTTGAAATAGACCCCATGACCACCAGTTACTTTTTGTCGCGTAACAGCGTGGTTTCCACGCCAAACGGGGGCATGGCCCCGTGGCGCGAAAAATTATTTGCCCAAATGCACCACAACGCCAGCGACGCAGCCGACTTCTTGTATCTTCCCAGCAATGCGGTGGTGGAGCTGGGTAGCAAGGTTGAGATTTAGACGAGCTGGCTTTTATGCACATCCTCTTCATTGCTGATCCGCTGGATAGTTTCAAAACCTACAAAGATACGACCTTTGCCATGATGCGCGACGCGGCGCGGCGCGGGCATACGGTGTCAAGTTGCGAGCTGTGGCAAATGCGCTGGACGCAAAGCACGGGCGTGGTGGCGGATACGCAAGTCATTCAGCTCACGGGCGAGACCGCTGCGTGGTACAGCGCCACACCTGTGCAGACCACGGCGCTTAAAGCGTTTAACGCAGTCATCATGCGGAAAGACCCGCCTTTTGACTCCGAATACTTTTATGCGACGCACTTGTTAGAGCAAGCCATGCGCGAAGGTGCAAAAGTTTTTAATCATCCACGCGCCTTGCGTGAGCATCCTGAAAAACTGGCACTGATGGAGTTTGCGCATCTTGCTGCGCCTACTTTAGTGACGCGTGACATGGCTCGCCTCAAAGCCTTTCATACCGAGCATCAAGACGTGATTTTTAAACCGCTTGATGGCATGGGCGGCGCAGGCATTTTTCGGGTACGCAGCGATGCACTCAACTTAGGCGCGATCATTGAAACACTCACGCAAAACGGCACGCAAACCATCATGGTGCAGCGCTATTTGCCTGCCATCTTAGAAGGCGATAAGCGCATTTTGTTGATTGCAGGCAAGCCTGTCCCTTATGCGCTGGCACGCATTCCGCAAGGCGGCGAAGTGCGCGGCAATTTGGCGGCGGGCGGCATAGGTGTGGCGCAAAAACTCGCGCACAGCGATTTGCACATTGCAACTGAACTGGGGGCAACGCTGGCAAGTCGAGGCTTGCTCTTGGTTGGACTGGATGTGATTGGTGACAAACTGACCGAAGTCAACGTGACCAGTCCTACGTGCTTTCAAGAAATTTTTGAGCAAACGGGTTTTGATGTCGCTGCGGTGTTTATGGCTGCCGTGGAAACTGCGGCAGCCTGATACATCATTTATTTTTAAGCAGGCACGGTGTCGATAAAACTTTGCCGCTGCGAGAGTTTGTCAAACAGCTTGGCAAGATTAGGATGCGCGCCGCGCCAGTCGATGTGTGGAAATCGAAAGCTTAAATAACCTAGCGTGCAACCCACGGCAATATCGGCAAGATTCATGTGTGCATTGCCGCAAAAGGGTTTATCTCCAAGCCCATTGCTCATGGCTTGCAAGCCTGATGCTATTTTGCCAAGGTGCCTATCTATCCAAGCTTGCGAGCGCTGCTCGGGCAAACGATCTGTCCATGTTTTCTCAAGCCTAACCATGATTGCAGCATCCAACACACCGTCGGCTAAGGCCTCCCATGTTTTGACTTCGGCGCGTTCGCGGCCATTGGGCGGGATAAGTTTGCCGACAGGGGAGAGCGTATCGATGTATTCCACAATGACGCGCGAATCAAAAATTGCCTCTCCGCCCTCTAACACCAAGCAAGGCACTTTACCCAGCGGATTGGACGCACCAACGACGCTATCGGGCAACCAAGGATTTTCTTTGCTGTACTGGTAGTCCAGTTTTTTTTCCGCAAGAACAACGCGCACTTTGCGGTCGTAGGGGCTAGTAGTGTTTCCAATTAATTTCATGCGTTCATTCTAACGAATGTCGTCACATAAAATGCAGGCATGCTTGACAATTCCAACTCCCCACTGCTTGCCCTCTCGCCGCTTGATGGTCGTTACCGCACCAAAGTTGCGCCACTTGCTCCTTTGTTATCCGAGTACGGCTATATGCACCGCCGCGTGCAAGTGGAGTTGACGTGGTTTGCCTCGTTATCCGATGCGGGATTTAATCAGTTCAAGCCGCTGGACACAGAGGCTCGCGAATATTTAAAAACTTTAATAGACCAATTTTCTGTTGAAGATGCCGCCGCCATCAAAGCCATAGAGCGCGTGACGAATCACGACGTGAAAGCCGTAGAGTATTGGATTGTTGAACAGTTTGCCAAAGCGACGCATTTCCCCGAGCTTAAAGCGCACGCGCATTTTGTTCACTTTGCTTGCACCAGCGAAGACATCAACAACACCAGTCACGCTTTGCAAATCAAGGCCACGCGCGATGCGGTGCTGACCCCCAAGCTGCAGACGTTGCTGCAAACTTTGGTGGACATGAGTCAGCGTTATGCCGATGTGTCCATGCTCTCACGCACGCACGGACAAACGGCCACACCGACCACGGTGGGCAAAGAGTTTGCCAATGTGGCTGTGCGTCTGCGCCGTGCGCTGCTGGATATTCAGAGTGTTCAATTGCTCGGAAAAATGAATGGCGCAGTTGGAAATTACAACGCTCATCTTGCCGCCTTCCCCGACTTGGATTGGGTCGCGTTTGCTCGACGCGTTGTTGAAATGCCCGCGCCGCAGGGATTGGGACTTACCTTCCAAGACTACAGCACACAAATTGAACCGCATGACTACATGGCTGCGCTGTTCCATGCCCTCATGCGTAGCAATACCATCTTGATTGATCTGTGCCGCGATATTTGGGGCTACGTCAGCCTAGGCTATTTCAAGCAGCGACTCAAAGCGGGTGAAATTGGCTCATCGACCATGCCGCACAAAGTCAACCCCATCGACTTTGAAAACGCCGAGGGCAATCTTGGACTTGCCAACGCCATGCTAAGTCACATGGCAAACAAATTACCTACTTCGCGCTGGCAGCGCGATCTAACCGACTCCACCGTGCTACGCAATATCGGCGTAGGATTTGGCTACGCACTATTGGCGTATGAATCTTTGCTCACGGGGTTGGGCAAATTAGAGATTAACGAGCAAGCCCTTGCTGCCGATTTAGATGCTGCCTGGGAGGTGCTGGCAGAGCCCATCCAAACGGTAATGCGAAGGTACGGCGTGCAAAACGCCTACGAACAATTAAAAGAAGCCACACGCGGCAAAACGGTGCTGGCAGCCGATTTGCAAAAACTAATTGCAGCGCTGGACATTCCTGCGGCGGACAAAGCGCGCCTGCTTGCGCTTACGCCTGCGGGCTACATTGGCAAAGCGGCGGAGCTGGCGCGGCAGGTGGCTCTATGACTACGCACACGATTGCCCCCACCTCTGCCTACCGCCCCGACATTGATGGTCTGCGTGCCATCGCGGTGCTTGCCGTCATCGGCTTTCATGCCTTTCCCAATTGGGTGCACGGCGGTTTTGTTGGCGTGGATATTTTTTTCGTGCTGTCGGGTTTTTTGATCACTGGCATTTTGCTCAATCAACTGCAAGCC
>JAVKLS010000038.1:0-4631 GCA_031538565.1 Burkholderiaceae bacterium | reverse complement strand
GTACTTGAGCATATAGGCCAAGTAGTCGGGCTCTAGCAAGTCGTTGATGCCAACGATTTCGATGTCAGAAAAATTTTGCACCGCAGCGCGAAACACCATGCGCCCAATGCGTCCAAATCCATTGATGCCGATTTTTGTTGTCATGTTGAAAGTTCCTTTAGTTGGTAAAAAATTAGAGGGCAAGCATCACTGTGGCTGCCACGTTTTCAGGCGTAAAGCCAAAGTGCTCAAACAGCGCAGGTGCGGGGGCGGATTCGCCATACGTGTCAATGCCCACAACGGCCGCGCAGCCGTATTTCCACCAGCCATCAGTGCTGCCCATTTCCACCGCAATGCGCGGTAAGTCTTTGGGTAGTACGGCGGTTTTGTAGGCGACGCTTTGCTTGTCAAACGTGGTGGTGCTGGGCATGGAGACAACACGCACGGCAATGTTTTTGGTTGCAAGCAAAGACTGCGTTTTGAGTGCTAATTGCACTTCCGATCCCGTGGCAATGATGACGGCCTGTGCTTTTTTGCGCAGCCCCACCTCGGATGGCTCGGCCAGCACGTATGCGCCTTTGCTGATGTCTGCCAGCTCTTGTTTTGGCGCGTAGGGCAGGTTTTGCCGCGACAGTAAAAGTGCCGTGGGCTTTGTTCTATTTTGCAATGCCACAGCCCATGCGACAGCGGTTTCTGCGGTATCAGCGGGGCGCCACACGTCTAAGTTAGGGATTAGCCGCAGGCTTGCGGCGTGTTCAATTGATTGGTGCGTAGGCCCGTCCTCGCCAAGTCCAATTGAATCGTGCGTAAAGACGTGGATGACACGTGTGCGCATCAGCGCTGCCATACGGATAGCGTTGCGCGAGTAGTCGCTAAAAGTTAGGAACGTACCGCCGTAGGGAATAAAACCACCATGCAGCGCCACGCCGTTCATAACCGCGGCCATGCCAAACTCCCGCACGCCGTAGTTGATGTGGCGTCCCAATTTGCCCGCTGCATCGCGCACCACACCACCTGCCGCGTCTATGCGCAGCGCAGGTGTGGATGTGGTATTGGTCAGGTTGGAGCCCGTCAGGTCAGCGCTGCCGCCCAGCATTTCGGGTAGTGCAGCGGTAAAGGCTTCCAGCGCAATTTGACTGGCTTTGCGTGACGCAACGGTTTGCGCCTTGGTGTGCGCGGCAACCACAGCATCGAAAGCGGTTTGTGCAAAGTTTTTTGGTAAGTCCCCTACCACGCGCCGTGTGAATTCTTTGGCAAGCTCAGGGTGCTGTTTGCTGTAGGCGGCAAATGTTGTATTCCACGCGGCTTCTAGCTGCTTGCCTTTTGCCACGCCATTCCACGCCGCTTGCAGCGCGGCGGGAATTTCAAACGGCGCAGCCGTCCAGCCTAGCTGCTGGCGCGTCAGCGCGATTTCGTCGGCGCCTAGTGGCTCGCCATGCGCCTTGGCTGTGCCTGCGCGGTTGGGCGAACCCTTGCCAATGCTGGTTTTGCAGCAAATCAGCGTGGGTTTTTCTGGTTGAATTTTGGCAGCAGCAATGGCTGCACTCACCGCCGCAGCATCGTGTCCATCGACGTTTGCAATCACATTCCAGCCATAAGCTTCAAAACGCTTGGGCGTGTTGTCAATGAACCAAGGTGTGACTTGTCCATCAATGCTGATGCCGTTGTCGTCGTACAGCGCAATCAGTTTGTTTAGCTTCCACGCGCCTGCCAGAGCTGCTGCTTCGTGGCTAATGCCCTCCATAAGGCAGCCATCACCCAAAAAAACATAAGTGTGATGATTGACGACGGCGTGATTGGGTTTGTTGAACTCCGCCGCCAGCAATTTCTCTGCCAGAGCCATGCCCACAGCATTGGTAAGGCCTTGCCCTAGCGGACCCGTGGTGGTCTCTACGCCAGGCGTGACGCCTACCTCGGGGTGACCCGCAGTTTTGCTGTGCAGTTTGCGAAAGTTTTGCAGCTCGCGCATGGGTAAGTCATAACCCGTGAGATGCAAAAGCGCATAAATCAGCATGGAGCCGTGACCGTTGGATAGCACAAAGCGATCGCGGTTAGCCCAATTAGGATTGGCTGGGTTGTGCGCGAGGTGCTCGCTCCACAGCGCGACCGCCATATCAGCCATGCCCATAGGCGCACCAGGATGCCCCGAGTTGGCGGTCTGCACCGCGTCCATTGCCAACGCACGGATGCAATTGGCCATTTGTTGCTGGGAGGGAGGGGCTGTGCTTGCCATTGATTGCTCGCTAAAGATGTGATGAAGATGAATCCGTGGAAGTCGTAGATTTTACTAAGCCCGTAAACTTGCACAAACCATGAAGCACAAAACAGATGTAGCCACCGCCATGATTCTTGCCGCAGGGCGCGGCGAGCGGATGCGTCCGCTCACCGATCATGTGCCAAAGCCCTTGCTGCAAGTCAAGGGACGGCCGTTGATTCAATGGCATATTGAAGCGCTGGCAAAACAAGGCAATCGCAACTTGGTTGTTAACACCGCCTGGTTGGGTGATGCGCTTGAACGGGCGCTTGGCGATGGCAGCCTCTACCGCACGCGGATCGCGTATTCGCAGGAAGGTGCGAATTTTGCGGATCCGAAAAATGCACAGGCGCTAGAGACAGCTGGTGGCGTCATTCGCGCTTTGCCAATGCTGGCAGATACGTTTTGGGTTGTGGCAGGCGATGTGTTTGCGCCAGCGTTTGTTTTTGATCAAGCAAATTACGCTGCGTTTGCTGCCTCCCCCATGCAGGCGCATCTATGGCTAGTAACCAATCCCGCACACAACGCAAGCGGCGACTTTGGTTTTGATGCAAAGCGCGGACTGGCACTCAACTTGCCTAAAGAATCCAACCAACCCAAGTGGACATACGGCGCGATTGGACTTTATAAACAATCATTTTTTGCCCAAGCGGTAACGGGCATTCCTGCGGGTAATCCACAAGCGGTGAAGGCGGCGCTTGCCCCGTTGCTTCGTGCGGCAATGGACAAGGCGTGCGTGAGCGCGACTGTGTACGCGGGTGATTGGGCGGACGTGGGTACGCCCGAAAGACTGCGAGAATTAAATCAATGAACGATCCTGTCATCTACGCCAAGCGCCGCGCACGGCTTGCGGCAAAGCTTTGTCCAAACTCGATTGCCATCATTCCAACCGCGCCCGAGCAGCGGCGCAACCGCGATAGCGATTTTTTATTCCGCTTTGACAGCTACTTTTATTACCTCACGGGTTTTACAGAACCAAACGCGACACTGGTGCTGCTGGCAAATGGCCATGCCATTTTGTTTTGCCAGCCCAAAGACGAGGTGCGTGAAATTTGGGATGGCTATCGTTTGGGCCCTGCTGCCGCGCCCAAAGCGCTAGGCATGGAGTCAGCCTTTTCCAGCGCCGAGCTAGACGCGCATCTACCCAAGTTGTTAGAGAACACTCGCACGATTTATTTTCCGTTTGCCACGCACGAGGGGCTGGACGGGCAAATCAACCATTGGCTAGAAGCGGTGAGAGCCAAAGCTCGGCAAGGCGTCACCTGTCCCGCCGAGCAGATTGATTTGTGCGAGCTGCTCGATGAAATGCGGCTGCTAAAAGACGCGCACGAAGTGAGTTTGATGCGCCGCGCCGCACAAATAAGTGCGGGAGCGCATATCCGTGCGATGCAGCTATCGGCAAAGCGATTGCGCGCAGGATTAGAAACACGCGAATACCATTTGGACGCCGAGTTACTGCATGAATTTAGATTGCATGGCTCGGAGTACCCTGCCTACAGCTCCATCGTGGCAGGAGGTAGCAATGCGTGCGTATTGCACTACCGTGCGGATCAAGGACTGATTCAAAACGGCGATCTCGTCTTAATTGATGCAGGCTGCGAGCTGCACGGCTATGCATCGGACATCACGCGCACCTTCCCCGCAAACGGCAAATTCAGCCCCGCGCAGCGCGAGCTCTACGACATCGTGCTAGCCAGCCAAGAAGCGGCTATTGCCGCAACCCGCGCAGGCAATCGGTTTGACGATCCACACGACGCGGCGGTGGCGGTGCTCGCGCAAGGGATGCTGGATGTGGGTTTGCTAGACGCAAACAAAGTCGGCACGTTGCAAGACGTGATTGAAAAACGCGCCTACCAAACTTTTTATATGCATCGCACCAGCCACTGGCTTGGCATGGATGTGCACGATTGCGGTTCATACATAGAGCCCGCCGAAGCGCACCTCGTCACCGAAAAAATAGACCCCGTGACCCAGCAAACGGTGCAAGTGCGTCCTAGCCGCATTTTGCGCGAGGGCATGGTGCTGACGATTGAGCCTGGACTTTATGTGCGTCCTTCTGCGGATGTACCAACTCGCTACCACGGCATTGGCATTCGCATCGAAGACGACGCACTAGTAACGGCAAATGGCTGCGAGCTCATGAGTCGTGGCGTTCCCGTAGCTGCCGATGCGATTGAAGCTTTGATGCAGGTGAATGTGTGATTAGCGCGTCAAACATTCCTGCCAGAATCATCCGCCATGAGTAGCATTTCTGTTGGCTGAAGTTACCCCGATTTCACGGACACTTTGTCGATAAGACAGAAGGAGTCCGAAATGCGAGAGAAGAACAAGCCGTACCCAGAGCAATTTAGATTGCAAATGGTCGAATTGGTCAAGGCGGGGCGCAAGCCCCGCGAAT
>JAVKLS010000037.1:0-27274 GCA_031538565.1 Burkholderiaceae bacterium | reverse complement strand
GATCGTAGGCCTTGGCTTGTCCGCCGTATTTGGCCGCTAAAACGGTTGTGATTGCCGCTGTCAGCGTTGTTTTGCCGTGATCAACGTGACCAATGGTTCCCACGTTGACGTGGGGTTTGGTGCGTTCAAATTTTTCTTTTGCCATTGAATAACTTCCTTTTTAAGAGCAACGCCCGTGAGTTGGTTTAACGTCTGCATCACATCACAATTCGCGCGCCACGGGCAGCGTGCGGTGCGCGATCGCAGACAACTAAAGACTTTTAGTGCTTATTTCGCCCGCGCCGACATGATGGCCTCGGACACATTCTTCGGCGCCTCGGAGTAATGCTTGAATTCCATTGTGTAAGTGGCCCGACCTTGCGACATTGAGCGTAGCGTTGTGGAGTAGCCGAACATTTCCGACAACGGCACTTCGGCGCGAATCGCTTTGCCGCCGCCTACCATATCCTCCATACCCTGTACCATGCCGCGACGCGAGGATAAATCGCCCATCACGTTACCCGCGTAGTCCTCTGGCGTTTCAACCTCCACCGACATCATGGGCTCCAAAATAACGGGACCTGCTTTGCGGCAGCCCTCTTTGAAACCAAAAATGGCAGCCATTTTGAATGCCAACTCATTCGAGTCAACATCATGATACGAGCCAAAGTGCAACGTAACCTTGACGTCCACCACGGGGTAGTTAGCCAGCACGCCTTGCGTAACCGCCTCCATGATGCCCTTTTCCACCGCAGGAATATATTCACGAGGAACCACGCCGCCTTTGATGGCGTCGATAAACTCAATACCCTTGCCCATTTCGTTTGGCTCGATTTTGAGCACCACGTGTCCGTACTGACCCTTACCGCCCGACTGGCGCACAAACTTACCTTCAGCATCCTCCACCGTTTTACGGATGGTTTCGCGGTATGACACTTGCGGCTTACCAACATTGGCCTCCACACCGAATTCGCGCTTCATGCGGTCAACAATAATTTCCAAGTGCAACTCACCCATACCAGCAATAATGGTCTGACCAGACTCTTCGTCTGTGCGAACGCGGAACGATGGGTCTTCTTGCGCCAAGCGATTCAAGGCAATACCCATCTTTTCTTGATCCGCTTTCGTTTTTGGCTCTACAGCCTGCGCAATCACAGGCTCAGGGAATACCATTTTTTCTAACGTCACGATGCTATCGGGATCGCACAGCGTCTCGCCCGTAATGACATCCTTGAGACCAATGCAAGCGGCAATATCCCCCGCCACAATTTCGTCCACCGACTCGCGCTCGTTGGCGTGCATTTGCACAATACGACCGATGCGCTCTTTGCGTCCTTTTATTGGGTTATAGACGCTGTCGCCAGACTTCAAAACACCCGAGTACACACGCACGAAAGTGAGCTGCCCCACAAATGGATCGGTCATCAGTTTGAATGCGAGTGCCGAGAATTTTTCTTTGTCATCAGCTTTGCGCGTTGTTGGCTGCTCATCTTCGTCCATGCAAGTAACAGGCGGAATGTCCACAGGACTTGGCATATATTCAACCACAGCATCCAGCATGGCTTGCACGCCTTTGTTTTTGAATGCAGATCCGCACAGCATGGGCTGAATTTCGCAAGCGATCGTGCGCTGACGAATGGCCGCTTTAATTTCGATTTCGGTCAACTCTTCACCTTCCAAATACTTGTTCATCAAGTCTTCGGATGCCTCGGCCGCAGCCTCAAAAAGCTTCTCGCGAAACTCTTGGGCTTTTTCGACCAAATCAGCAGGGATTTCACCATAAGTGAAAGTTACACCTTTGTCGGCCTCACTCCACAAAATCGACTTCATTTTGATAAGGTCAACTACACCCGCAAAACCCTCTTCTGCACCGATAGGAATTTGCAGCGGCACGGGATTAGCCTTTAAGCGCAACCTCATTTGCTCATAAACCTTAAAGAAGTTCGCACCCGTACGATCCATCTTGTTGACAAACGCAAGGCGCGGAACTTTGTATTTATTAGCTTGACGCCAAACAGTTTCCGACTGCGGCTGCACACCACCCACGGCGCAGTACACCATGCACGCACCATCCAACACACGCATCGAGCGCTCCACCTCAATCGTGAAGTCAACGTGTCCAGGCGTGTCAATGATGTTGATGCGGTGCTGCTCAAAGTTTTTGCTCATGCCCGACCAAAAACAAGTCGTTGCAGCCGAGGTAATGGTGATACCTCGCTCCTGCTCTTGCTCCATCCAATCCATGGTGGCCGCACCATCGTGAACCTCACCAATTTTGTGATTCACGCCCGTGTAAAAAAGCACACGCTCCGTGGTCGTAGTTTTACCCGCATCAATATGCGCAGAGATACCGATATTGCGGTAGAGCTGAATAGGGGTGGCGCGTGCCATATATTTAATCCTTCAATCTTAGAAACGGAAATGCGAGAACGCCTTATTGGCTTCGGCCATACGGTGAACCTCGTCGCGCTTCTTCATCGCACCACCACGACCTTCGGTTGCCTCCAGCAACTCATTAGCAAGACGCAACGCCATTGATTTTTCATTGCGCTTACGTGCCGCCTCTTTAATCCAGCGCATAGACAAAGCCAGACGACGCACGGGGCGCACCTCAACAGGCACCTGATAGTTTGCACCGCCCACGCGGCGCGACTTAACTTCCACCATTGGCTTGACGTTATCAATTGCCAAAGCAAACGCCTCCATCGGCGGCTTGCCTGTTTTCTTTTCGATTGCCTCCAGAGCGCCATAAATAATGCGCTCAGCAACCGCTTTTTTACCACTCTCCATAATCACATTCATAAATTTGGAGAGCTCAATGTTGCCAAATTTTGGATCTGGCAGAATTTCACGCTTAGGGACTTCGCGACGACGTGGCATGGTTTCACCTCTTTTATCTTGCTTCAGTGGACACGCTATTGCGCATCAACAGATCAAAAGATCTCACTTACTCGATTCGCCTTCGACATTGAAGGTTGGAATCACTACGCTGTTCATTGCGCCACGCAACAACAGCACCAAACGAAATACAAATACCGATTATTTAGCTTTTGGCTTTTTTGCGCCGTACTTGGAGCGCGACTGCTTGCGATCTTTCACGCCTTGCAAGTCAAGCGATCCACGCACAATGTGGTAGCGCACACCCGGCAAGTCTTTCACACGGCCGCCACGAACCAGCACGACACTATGCTCTTGCAGGTTATGACCCTCGCCGCCAATGTAAGAAATCACCTCAAAGCCATTGGTTAAACGAACTTTTGCAACCTTACGCAGCGCAGAATTAGGTTTTTTGGGTGTCGTTGTATAGACACGAGTACACACGCCGCGGCGCTGCGGCGAGTTTTGCATCGCTGGACTTTTGGACTTGACGCCCTCGACCTCGCGCCCATGGCGAATCAATTGATTAATAGTTGGCATTGTTAAACGTCCCTCAACGTTAAAAAAACAGAGATTCATCTCCCCGCCCAAAAGCGGGAAAGCCCTCGATTATAGCCAGATTGCTTGTTTAGATGTAATGATCTATTAAAAGTGCCGCAAACAAAGCCGATAAATGAATTAGAGAAAAGCGAAACGTAGCGCGCGCAAGCTGCTCCGAATACACCCGCCACAGCTTGAAGCCATAGCCGCAAAACACAAGACTCAAAATCACCGCCGCGACAAGATACAGCCAGCCACTCATGCCAATCACAAGCGGCAACAAGCACGCGGCAAACAACACCCAGGTGTAGAGAAAAATATGCAGCCGCGTAAACGCGTTGCCGTGCGTCACTGGCAACATGGGCAAGCCCGCTTTAGCGTATTCTTCTGCGCGGTACAGCGCCAGCGCCCAAAAATGAGGCGGCGTCCATAAAAAAATAATCAAAAAAAGTACCAGCGCTTCGGGTCCGACTTGATCTGCCATCGCCGCCCATCCCAGCACAGGCGGCATTGCGCCCGAAGCCCCGCCAATCACAATGTTTTGCGGCGTAGCGGGTTTAAGAATAACCGTATAGACAATCGCGTAGCCCACAAAGGTCGCCAAAGTCAACCACATGGTGAGCATATTGGTCTGCCAGCACAAAATCATCGAGCCTGCGCTGCACAGCAGTGCCGAAAAAACCAATGTTTGCGTTTGTGTGATCTCGCCACTAGCCGTAGGACGCCACGCCGTACGCTGCATACGGGCGTCTAGTTTTGCCTCAACGATGCAGTTAAACGCCGCTGCCGCACCCGCAACCATCCAGATGCCCAAGCATGCCCACGCCATCTTCACCCACTCGCCCACGCTTGGCCGTGCTGGCACAGCCAGCAGCATTCCCACAAAAGCGCAAAACACAATGAGCTGAATCACCCTCGGCTTCATTAACGCATAAAACTGCTGGATAGACTTCATCACTCAGCCCCTTTTACTGCCCACAATTGCGTGAGTACCAAAATCAAGCCCGCCGCACCGCCCGTGTGCATCAATGCGGCAAGCAAGGGCCATCCCAGCACCACGCTGCTAATGCCCGTGATAATTTGCAGCGTTAAAAGAGCCATTAACCACAACTTGAGTGTGCGCAGCGCGGGATGGCTCTTAAGTTGAATAATCAAACACGCAATTGTCACCACCACCACCCCCGCGAATAAGCGGTGCGTCAGATGAATAGCCGTCAGCGCAGAAAACGCAAGTGGATTAAACACCGCCGCATCGGCTGCCGTTTGACCCAGCGCTCGCCACAGGGTAAATCCCGCACTCCAATCAGCGCCCGAAGCTGGAAACCAAGCACCATTCAAACAAGTAGGAAACTCCGAGCACGCCAGCACTGCGTAGTTACTGCTAACCCAGGCACCCAGCGCAATTTGCAACCACACAGCCACCATTGCTGCCGCCAACCACGGCCCATAACGCTGCGCAGGCAACGCCCTCTGCACAGCCGCACCCTTGCGCTCCAACTGCGCCGCCAAAAGCGCTAGCAGCAAGACGCCGCCAAGCAAATGCAACGTGACGATGAGTGGGAATAATTTCATCGTCACCGTCAATGCGCCAAACACACCTTGTACGCAAACCCACAAAAAAGTAACCACGGGCAAGCTTAGTTTTTGTTTGAGTCGCACGCTCCAAATCAAACGCAGCAAGATAAGCGCACCCACCGCTGTGGCAAAGTAACGATGCAGCATTTCAATCCAAGCTTTGATATGCGTAACTGGGCCTGTGGGCATCAGACTTTGTGCGGCCTCAATGTGCGCAGCAGCCCCAATGGGCGTGGCGTTTGCATAGCAACCAGGCCAGTCGGGGCAGCCAAGCCCTGAGTCCGTGAGGCGTGTGAATGCGCCAAACAAAATCAAATCGAATGTTAAAAAAACCAGCACATAAGCGAGCGTTTTGTTGCGCTTTTCGGAGGCGGTACGCCATCCAATCCAAACCCACAAAAACAATAACAGCAGAAAAAATATAGGGAGCAAGGAGGTCATGGTTTTAACTTTACGTTATCGCGTCCTGGCAAATCCCAAAAACTGGAAGCACGTAGCAAGCGGTTGATGTCGGTTTTAACCTTGCTCGCCTGCTCCATCGTCAGCGCCTGCGGAAAACGCATCATGTAGTTGCCTTGTGGGTCAATCAAATAAAGGCGTTCATCGCCGCCTTGTAGCCAATTGCTCAAATCGCCCGCGCCAAGTCGCATGGCTTGAAAACCTTGCGCCTGTATCGCGGGGCTCTGCAATCTTGCCAGTAATTCTGGTGCCAATGGCGCATCGTCTGAAATCAGCCACACCCAATCGAGACGATCTTTTTCTTTGCCCAGCGTTTCGCGCAATTGGCGTTGCATATACAAATGGTCTTGGCAAGATTTAGCACACGCGCCACCAGACACGCTTACCAGTAGCCACTGTCCGCGCAAAGACGCCAACGGCGCTGCCTTGCCATCAAGCAGCACGCCCAGAAGGTCAGGCATAGGACGCTGCGGCTGCACCAACTCGCCAAAGCTTTTGACGTTGAATATTTCAGAATGACTGGGGCGAATCACGTAATAAGTTAGGTAGGACGCCATCACAGGCGCGACGCAAACAAACCACAAGGCGAACATCTTCCAGCGACCCATGGCTGTGCGATTAGCCTCCAAATGGGGCAACTGGTGCACGGTTAAATCGAGCGGCGAGTCAATTTTCTGCATTCTTTTTTATCCATTGAAACCAAACGTACAGCACAAGCACCAGCGCACAGAGCGCAAACCACTGAAAGGCGTAGCCGTAGTGCTTTTCTACGCCGCTAGCAGGCTCATACCAGTCGCGTTGAAGTCCTTCACTCGCAGGGTCTATTTGCTGCATCAATCCTTTGTATGTCTTATCAGGCAAGGATTTTGCAAAATGCGGCAGTGGAATGAACTGCACAATGGGCAACTCCGCCAAGGCATCTGCCGCAAATACCGCAGGAGGCACGGGGTCTTTTAATTTACGAGCCGCGATGGTTATCTCCCCTGCTGGCGTTTGAATAGCTTGTAATTTTTTGCGCTCCATGAAATCACGCCCAATCCAGCCGCGCTCCACCAGTACATAGCTCTGCTTTGATGTCACTAGCGGCGTCACCACAAAAAAACCTTGCCGCCCATTCATTTGACGGTTGTCAACGTAGAGTGTGTGCCCCCCATCCCACTCACCACGCAACTGAATCGGTTGGCTGCTTTTTCGCTCAAAGCTAAAGCGCTCTTTTTGTGCAGCGCGATCTAGCTGCCACACGCCTAGCGAAAACGTAAGCGCCCCCATCAGCACGGCTGATAATGTGACCAACCAAAAACGTGAGGATTTCGACATGGGTTATTTCATCGCATTACTTCTGCTCTTGATTATCGCAAGCCTCGCATCGGCGGGATTTTTTATGCTACGGCGCAAACCAACCAATCCAAGCCGCACAATGGTTCGCGCATTAACGATTCGGATTTCCCTATCGATTGTGCTTTTCCTCAGCATCCTCATCGCGTGGCAGCTAGGACTCATACAGCCAACAGGCATACCGGTTGTTACCAAATAAATCTCACCGTAGGCTCGTTTGAATTTAGTTATTTCACACGCGTTAATGCTGGTCTTGCTTTTTCTTTTGCCGTAACAGGCGTTGTTGCTGGTGGTGTAGGCACGTCAGTTGCAGCATCCGATTGAATTTGTGCGAAATCGATTTTTGAAAACGCCATGCCTTGTCCATTTTCGCGTCCATAAATTGCCAATACGTGCGTCACAGGCACATCGATTTGGCGCAAAACGCCGCCAAATCGTGCTTTAAATTGCACACTCTCGTTGGTAATTTGCAAATCGCCTGTCGCCTCCAGCCCAATGTTGAACGTGA
The DNA here is from genome assembly GCA_031538565.1 of Burkholderiaceae bacterium. GTDB lineage: Bacteria > Pseudomonadota > Gammaproteobacteria > Burkholderiales > Burkholderiaceae_C > JASGCK01. The sequence continues at coordinate 20,001 of JAVKLS010000037.1, read as the reverse complement.
TTTCGTTGTTGCGAACAAACTCCATCGGCACTTGTACCTGCGAATCCACAAATACCGCCAAGTAAGGCGTGAGACCTTGCTCGCAGCACCATTCGTACATGGCGCGTATTAAATGCGGCCTGGCCGTGGCAAGTTCGGGGGCAATCAGCATACGGGCGTTACTGTTACTTACGCATCACTTTTTCGGATGGCGTCAGTGCCTCGATGAATGCGGGGCGTGAAAAAATACGCTCTGCGTATTTAAGCAGCGGCGTTGCGTTTTTACTCAGGCTGATGCCGTAGTGATTGAGTCGCCACAAAAGCGGTGCAATCACCACATCCAGCATGGAGAATGTATCGCCCATCATGAATTTATTTTTCAAAAAAATTGGCGACAACTGCGTCAGGCGATCCGTAATTTGCTGCTTGGCTTTTTCAATTGCCTTGTCATTTTTGGCGCCACGCGCCTCTAGCGTTGACACGTGGACAAAAAGTTCTTTTTCAAAATTGAGCAAAAACAAGCGAACGCGTGCGCGATCGACAGGGTCACTCGGCATGAGCTGAGGATGGGGAAAGCGCTCATCAATGTATTCGTTGATGATGTTCGATTCGTACAAAATCAAATCACGCTCCACCAAGATAGGCACTTGCGCGTAAGGGTTCATCACCGCGACGTCTTCGGGCTTGTTGTAGAGATCGATATCGCGAATTTCAAAGTCCATACCTTTTTCAAACAGGACAAAGCGGCTGCGATGCGAAAAAGGGCATATCGTGCCCGAGTACAAAACCATCATAAAAAATAACCCCTTAAAAGACTAGCGGCTGCGAATGCGCAGCCGCTTTAAAACGATTGACGAGCACAGCAGAAAACTACTTCACGTCTCTCCAGTATGCTGCGTTTAGTCGCCAAGCAATGACTGAGAACAGTAGCATGAACAGCAGCACCCACACACCCACTTGCACGCGCTTGTTTTGCGCAGGCTCCGCCATCCACTGCATATAAGCAACCAAATCACCCACCGCTTGGTTAAATTCTGCGGGCTTCATGTCACGCTGCATTTCCCACAAAACATTAGGCATTCCTACATCGGGGAAGGCATGGTTATTCCAACCCGTAGGTCTTGCCGAGTCTGGGTAATAGCTACGCAAATAGGTATACACGTAGTCTGCGCCCGAGCCTTTGCTGCCATCTGCACGCGAGCGCGTCATATCACTCAAATCAGGGGGCATACCGCCAAACCACTCCTTGGCTTGCTGAGGGTCAATCGCTGACTTCATGGTGTCGCCAACCTTGGCAGATCCCAGCAGCAAATGCTCTTTAATTTGTTTTTCTGTCAGCCCAATATCGGTCAAGCGGTTGTAACGCATAAACGCCGCTGAGTGGCAACCCAGACAATAGTTGACAAACAACTTGGCGCCGTTTTGCAGCGCAGCTTGGTCGTTGGTTCGGTACGGCGCCTTATCCCAAGGAATGCCACCCGCATTCGCAAAAGCAGTTGCAGCGCCCAGCGCCAAGCCCAAGGTGAGCAAAAGAGCAAATAGTTTTTTCATTGTTGAAGCTCCTATTAGTGCACGGCAAAAGTAACGCGATCAGGCACGGGTTTAAATGTCCCCAGCCGACTCCACCAAGGCATCAGCAGGAAAAATCCAAAGTAATAAAACGTACCGACTTGCGCCAAAAAGGTTTTGATTGGCGTGGGCGCTTCAATGCCTAAATAGCAAAGCATGACAAACATGACCACAAAGACGCCGTACACCGCTTTATGCCAGTCTGGGCGATAACGAATAGAGCGCACAGGGCTGTTATCTAGCCACGGCAAGAAGAACAGAATAATGACCGCGCCGCCCATTACCACCACGCCCCAAAACTTGGCGTCGAAGTATTTAAGCAGCACACAAGCCACTAAAGCCGCAACCAACATCACAATTTTGAGCATCTTCGAAAAGTTAGATTTCAAGTACGCACCAATCGCCGCTGCCGCCACAAGCACGCAAATTACATTCACCAGCACGTCGTTAGTGGCGCGAAGCATGGAGTAAAACGCGGTGAAATACCAAACAGGCGCAATGTGTGCGGGTGTTTTGAGTGGATCAGCAGGAATAAAGTTGTTGTACTCCAAGAAATAACCACCCATTTCTGGAGCGAAAAACACAACAGCAAAAAAGATCGTCAAAAATATTGCCAGTGCAAAAATATCATGCACGGTGTAGTACGGATGAAAAGGGATGCCATCCACGGGGACGCCTGCTGCGTCTTTGTTATTTTTGATTTCAACACCATCAGGGTTGTTAGATCCAACCTCATGTAGTGCCATGATGTGCGCAGCAACCAGTCCAATCAAAACCAGCGGAACAGCAATGACGTGGAATGCAAAAAAACGATTCAGCGTCGCATCGCCCACCACATAATCACCGCGGATCAGTAGTGCCAAATCTGGACCAATAAGGGGAACAGCAGCAAACAGATTAACAATGACCTGCGCACCCCAGTAACTCATTTGCCCCCAAGGCAGCAAGTAACCAAAAAAGGCTTCCGCCATCAGGCACAAGAAAATCGCACAGCCAAAAATCCAGACCAGCTCACGGGGCTTGCGATAGCTGCCGTAAATCAAGCCTCGGTACATATGCAAATAGACCACGATAAAAAATGCCGACGCACCTGTGGAGTGCATGTAGCGGATCAACCAGCCCCATGACACATCGCGCATGATGTACTCAACCGACGCAAAAGCAAAGTTTGCATCAGGCTTGTAGTGCATCGTCAAAAAGATACCCGTGACAATTTGCAGAACCAAAACAACCAGCGCAAGAGAGCCAAACGCATACCAAAAATTAAAGTTTTTAGGTGCGTAGTATTTTGTAATGTGCTCTTCTAACAGCTTGGTCAGCGGGAAGCGGTTATCCACCCAATTGAGCAGCTTTGCACCGCGCGAGGCATCTGCGGAGATTTCTTTCATTGCAGCCATGTTCTTCTCTCCTTAAGCCGAAACAGTATCTTGACCGATAAGAATTTTGGTGTCCGACAAATACACATAAGGCGGAACTTCCAAGTTATCAGGCGCGGGTTTGTTTTTGTACACGCGCCCAGCCAAATCAAACGCAGAGCCGTGGCAAGGGCACAAAAAACCGCCAGGCCAATTGTCTGGTAGCGAGGGCTGGGAGCCCGTGACAAATTTGTCAGTGGGTGAGCAACCCAAATGAGTGCAAATACCCACAACGACCAAAATATCTTTATGCGCTTCGCGTGCGCGGTACTCATTACGCGCATAGGCAGGCGTGAATTCATCTGGCTTGCGCTCAGATTTGGGGTCTGCCAAAAACGAATCATTTTTCGACAACTCTGCCAGTTGCTCTGGTGTACGGCGCAAAATCCACACAGGCTTGCCGCGCCACTCGACCGTCATTTTTTCGCCTGGTTTCAAGCCGGAAATATCTGCTTCGACGGGTGCTCCCGCAGCTTTTGCGCGCTCGGACGGAAGCAAACTACCGCCAAAAGTCACTACGCCTACCGCGCCTGCCACGCCGCCCGCACAAGTCGAGGCGATGATCCACGTGCGTTTGCTTTTATCTACTTGACTGGTCATGTCAATTTTCCAAAGAAGGTTTGTGAAGTAAGGGTCAGCCTTCGATTGTAACGGAGCGCTCTTGTCAGCCCGAAGTCAAACGAGCCGTCAATCCCTGAAGTTATTGAACGACAAAGGCATATCAACCAAGTCTTTTTTAATCAATGCCATTGCGGCCTGCAAATCGTCGCGCTTGGCGCCCGTCACCCGAACAGCATCACCTTGAATGCTGGCTTGCACCTTCATTTTGCTGTCTTTAATAAGCTGGGTGATTTTTTTAGCGTCCTTGGTTTCAATACCCGTTTTAATTTTGATCACTTGCTTGACCTTGTCGCCGCCTATTTTTTGCACCTCCCCCACATCCAAATAACGCACGTCCACGCTGCGCTTGGTCAGTTTGTTGCGCAGCACATCATCAATTTGTTGTAGCTGAAAGTCCGCCTCGCCAATCAAAGTGATTTCTTTGTCCTTTAACTCTGCGGCCGCCGCCGTGCCTTTAAAGTCAAAGCGCGTGCCAATTTCTTTGGCTGTGTTGTCAACCGCGTTTTTTACTTCGGTCAAATCGGGTTCGCACACGGTGTCAAATGAAGGCATGAGAGGCTCCTAATTAAAGATGACAATTGTCCCATGCCTGAAATTGAAACCAACGTCCCGCTGCAAACCCTCAACACATTTGGCATTGTTGCCAAAGCTACGCAGCTTGTCCGCATCCAATCGGCAGCGCAATTGCAAACCTTGCTGGCTGCGCCCGCCTACGCAGATGCGGCTAAATTTGTGCTAGGCGGCGGCAGCAATTTGGTGCTAACAGGGGACGTCAAGGCTTTGGTGCTTAAGGTTGAAATTTTTGGCAGGCGCATCGTTGCTGAAACCGCAAAACACTTCATCGCAGAAGCAGGCGCAGGCGAGCCTTGGCACGACTTTGTGGCGTGGACACTCGCGCAAAAGATGCCCAGCCTAGAAAACCTCGCCTTTATCCCAGGTTTGGTGGGCGCGTCCCCCGTGCAAAACATTGGCGCGTATGGCGTAGAGGTACAAGATTTTTTTCACTCGCTAGATTACATAGACCTTGTTACAGGCGAGCGAAAAACCCTGCACGCGGCAGACTGTCAGTTTGGCTACCGCGATTCCATTTTTAAGCATCAACTAAAAAATCGCGCCTTCATCACTCATGTGCGGTTTGCCATGCCTAAAGCGTGGCGGCGCGACATTAGCTACGCCGATTTAGAGCGCCACGCGGGGCGCGTAGGCATACCAGACCCCACGCCAGACGTCATTTTTGACTGGGTCTGCCAGATCAGAAAGTCTAAGTTGCCCGACCCCAAACTCGACGGCAATACAGGCAGTTTTTTTAAAAACCCCGTCGTCACACACGAACAGTGCAAAGACATCATCGGGCGCGACCCTCATGTGGTTCACTACAAACTGCTGGATGGCAATTTCAAACTTGCCGCCGCGTGGCTTATAGAGTCTTGCGGATGGAAGGGGCGCGGCGTTGGCAACGCAGGCGTGCATCCGCAGCACGCGCTGGTGCTCATCAACCGAAGGCGCGAAACCGGCCTTAACGCCACGGGCGGTGAAGTCATGACGCTGGCTAGCGTCATTCAAACGAGCGTGTACGAGCGCTTTGGCATTCGCCTTGAAATTGAACCTGTCGTTTTGTAATCTCATGCAACAATTTGCCTACTATGACTTTTGACACCGCCCTTGCATTGGCACTCTTTGCCTTTGTCAACTCAATTACGCCTGGCCCTAATAATTTGATGCTGCTCGCCTCGGGGGTCAATTTTGGCTTTCGCCGCACGCTTCCCCACATGATGGGTGTGTCTTTAGGTTTTATGTTCATGCTGGCCCTAATGGGACTTGGCTTTAGTGAACTCTTTCACTATTTTCCCTGGCTGCACAATGTGCTGAAATGGTGCGGCATCGCTTATATGCTGCACCTTAGCTGGAAGATTGCCAATGCTGCGCCGCCAGCCTCTAGCAGCGCAGCAGCAGATACCAAGCCTATGACTTTTATCGGTGCGGCGCTTTTTCAATGGGTCAATCCCAAAGCATGGGCAATGGCACTTGGCGCCGTCGTGACCTACGTCCCTCAAATTCAAGGACACACCTCCATGCTGCATCTAGGCATGGTCGTTGTGATTTTTGGTGTAGTCAATGTACAAAGCATCTGCTCCTGGGCTTTGGCAGGTACTTATTTGCGAAATTGGCTTGCCGTAGATCGCCAGCGTCGCGCCTTCAACTACGTCATGGCGCTGCTGCTGCTGCTCTCGCTAGTGCCTATGCTGACGTAGCAAATCTACTTTGCCGCATTCGGAAAAAACAATTGCTGCCCGTTGATTTTGTGGTCGGCAATCACCGCTTGCCCCGCGGGGGACGTGACCCAACTCACAAACGCCTGGGCTGCACGGACATTGACCTCGGGGTGCTTGGCGGGATTGACTGCCATCACCCCGTATTGGTTAAACAGACGCTTATCACCTTCCACCAAAATTTCTAGCTGACGACGGTTTTTAAAGTTGAACCAAGTGCCACGGTCGGACAGCACGTATGCACCCGCAGCCGAGGCCATATTGAGCGCCTGTCCCATGCTGCAGCCGCAAGCTTTGTAGTTGGCACCTTTTTCCTGCAAGGCATCTAAATCAGCCATCTTCCAGTAGCGCAGCTCCGCCGCATTCGTGCCACTGTTGTCGCCGCGCGAAAAAAATGACGCGTTTGTTTTAGCAATTTTTTGCAGCGCCTGCACAATGCCCAGCCCGCGCACTTTGGCGGGGTCGTCACCTTGCCCAATCAAAATAAAGTCGTTGTACATCACGTCCAGGCGTTTTATGCCAAAGCCTTCTGCCATGAACTTGTCTTCGGCTGCGCGGTCGTGCACAAACACAACATCCGCGTCGCCGCGCCTTGCAATGTCTAGTGCTTGCCCCGTGCCTACCGCCACAACTTTGACAGTAATACCCGTCTCCTTGGTAAACGCGGGTAGCAAATGCTCAAACAATCCTGACTGTTCGGTGGATGTGGTCGATGCCATAACTAATTGCTCGGCACTGGCGCTGGCTTGCCACGCCACGCCCAGCGCTAGCAGCAAAATTTTGAAGCACGTTTTAGACCATTGCTTCATATTTTTTCCCCTTGCAAAAATAACGCCGCTTCGTTGGGCAATGCTTTATTAAAAAAATCTTGCACGGGTAAATCGACTAACAACTGGCCTTGCTGCAAATAAAGCACCCGCGTGGCAAGCCGTTTAGCTTGTCCAAGATTGTGACTTGCAAACACCAGCGTGCAACCACTGTTTGCAAACTGCTGCATCAATGCCTCGACTTCGCGCCGCGCTTGCGGGTCTAGGCTGGCTGTAGGCTCGTCCAAAAACAAAAGCTCTGGGCGCAAGCTCCAAGCCCGCACCATGGCAAGGCGCTGACGCTGCCCTACCGACATGGCGTGCGCGTTGCGCTGCAAGACGTCCGCAAATCCCATGTCACACAAAGCGGTGCGGGCTTCGTCCTTAGCCGCGCCCCAAGACTTACCCGCCAACCAAAGCGCCAGCGCTACGTTGCGCAGCGCAGACACGCGCAGCATATGCGGATGCTGGAACACCATCGCTTGGCGCGCGTTTGTTTGACTGATGCGCTCGCCCCTGCTTGGTTGCTGCTGCCCATGCAAAAGTCTAAGCAGTGTGCTTTTACCACTGCCGTTTGAGCCAATCAGCGCCACGCGCTCGCCTTTATGAATAGACAGCGCAACGGATGCAAGCGCCGTTTGTCCGCCAAACTTAACGCTGGCATTGACTAGTGTGATGAGGGCGCTCATGCGGCAATCCTCGCATTCACACGCTGCTTGGCGTAGTGCACGAGCGCCGCTACGCCATGCAAAAACAGCATGACAAACAAAAGCACAAAGCCCAGCGCCAGCGCCAGAGGCAAATCGCCCTTGCTGGTCTCTAGCGCAATAGCGGTTGTCATTACGCGGGTAAAGCCGTCGATATTGCCGCCCACAATCATCACCGCGCCCACCTCGGTAATAGCGCGGCTAAAGGCGGTCACAAAAACCATAAAAAGCGCGTAGCGCTCATCAAACGCTAACAGCACCGAGCGCAGCAGTGTGCCCGCGCCCAGCGAGCGCCACTGCTCGCCATGCGTATCTTCTGCCGATTGCACCACCTGCCTTGATAGCGCCATCACCACGGGCAGCACCAGCAGCGACTGAGCCAGCACCATCGCTGGAAAGCTAAACAGCCAGCCCAAAAACCCAAGCGGCCCCGAGCGCGACAGCAGCAAATAGACTAAAAGCCCCACCACCACCGAGGGCACAGCCAAGAAAGAATTAAGCAGCACCAGCACAGCAGGACGTCCCGCAAACCGCGCCACGCCCAGCCAAGCACCGAGCAAAAGTCCAGCCGCACCACCAATCACTAGCGCCCAAGCGCTCACCGCCAGCGAGCGCAGCACGATTGAAATCAGCACGCCATTGCCATCCACAATCAACTGGGCGGCGGCGGTAAAACTATTGGTAACAGAAGACATTGGTCGCTATTGTCCTTGCGAAATTTGAGCGACCAAGTTTAAGAGTCAACCATACGCCGCCTATGAGTGTCGTGCATTCTTCTACGCCAATCGGATACTCTATACTGCCTCTTCAGTAGCGTTTTTGATCTGGCGGGCGGGCATGATTTCAAGGAAGTAAGCACGTTGTTCAGCAGTGGCTTGGCAAAAACAAATGAAACGGCAGTGACGCTGACGTTTTAAGAGCAGCGGACGCTGCGCAAACCGTTGAAGAAATAAGCAAATGAAAAACGCATTCAAACAAATCATGCTAGCGGTCAGCTTAAGTCTGGCGGGTATGGCGTCAGTGCAGGCCGTTGGCGATCCCGGTACTACTTCTCCGCCGCCACTGGCCAAGGATGCAGCAGCGAGCCCGACGGCAGCAACGCAGGGCGCAGCCAAAAAGGCTCGCCCAATCAAGGCCGTCATCATCGTCATGTTCGCCCCCCGAAGCCGAGCCCTTCATCAAGCCACTAGCGCTCAATCAAACCATGCAAGTGCCGGGTTTGGCGCAGGGTACGAGTGAGGTCGAATTCGAACCACGTATGTTGTGCAACAAGGATGATGTCTGCCTAGTACAAGTGGGCATGGGCCATGCGAATGCCGCTGCTTCAGTGATGGCACTGACACTTGATCCGCAATTTGATCTCACGCGTAGCTATTTTCTGATCGCGGGCGTGGCGGGGATCGATCCGGCGCAGGGCACGATTGGCACGGCCACTTGGGCGCGCTATCTGGTCGATTTTGGCATCGCGCATGAAATCGATGCGCGTGAAATGCCTAAGGGTTGGAAAAACGGCTATTTCGGCATCTTTACTAAAGGCCCTAGCGTCAAGCCCAAGCTCGATTACCGCACCGAAGTGGCGCAACTTGATGAAGCACTGCTGCAAAAAGCGCTAGCCCTGAGCAAAAACGCCAAGCTGGAAGACAGCGACAAGGCCGCCGCATACCGCAAACGCTACAAGGAACTGGCCGCACGCGCCAAGCCTTCAGTCATCCAGTGCGATACGCTCGGTGGCGACACTTGGTGGCACGGGCATCACCTTGGTTCGCATGCGCGTAACTGGACCGAGCTGTTGTCCGATGGCAAAGCCACCTATTGCACAACCCAGCAAGAAGACAACGCCACCTACAACGCGCTGCAGCGTGCGGCCAAGGCGGGCAAGGTTGATCTAAAGCGGCTGGCGGTACTGCGCACCGGCATCAATTTTGATCGCCCACATCCAGGTCAGAGCGCGTATGACTCGCTCAAGACAGATGGCGGCGGCTTCCTCATTTCCGCCCGCAATTTGTATCACACGGGCGGCTTGGTGCTTGACGATATCGTCAAGCACTGGGATCAATGGCGCGACAGCGTCCCAACCCCGTAAACTTTCTTGAGCTTGAAAAGACGAGTCATGCAATTGGTCATCGACTATTTTCTAACGCCCATCAGCGGGGCGCAAAATCACGTTATTGCGCCTTTGGTGGCTTGGCATGGACGGCTCATGGTGCTGGCGTGGACGGTGCTAATTCCGCTGGGCGTGCTGGTGGCGCGGTTTGGCAAAGTCACTCCGCGCCAAAACTTTCCGCAGCAATTGGATAACCAATTTTGGTGGCACACTCACCGCGCATTGCAGTATTCGGGGATTGCGCTGTCCTTCGTCGCAATAGGTTTGATCTGGCGCTTAAACGCCCACCTCAGCGCACACCGTTGGCATCACATTTTCGGCTATGCCCTTCTTGTCATCGGCGCTGTGCAAGTGCTGGGCGGACATCTGCGCGGCACAAAAGGCGGTCCAAGCGACAGGGCAAGGGGACTGCCCATGCGCGGCGATCACTTTGACATGACGCGCCGTCGTCGCTTATTTGAGTGGTGGCACAAACGCATGGGCTATGCTGCGCTGGCGCTCACCGCCGCCGCAACCGCGCTTGGCTTGCTACTAGCCGATGCTCCGCGCTGGATGTGGTGCGCCATTGGGCTTTGGTGGTGCTTACTCATTACAATTTTTGTTTGGCTGCAAAAACAAGGCCTAGCCATAGACACCTATACTGCGATATGGGGTAAGCCCTACGCGAGGGCGCACTAAATACGCGCATAGTAGAGAGTTTTTTTATTCAACTTAAGGGGTTTTTATGCAACGTCGTGATCTTCTTCAAACTGCCGCCACCACCTCGGCGCTGTCCGTCTTTGGCGCTGCGCTCCCTCTTGCCACCAGCGCGGCAGAGGATCGCTACGCCAAATATCGTGGCTCAACTGTCGTGATGAGTATTCCCGCGCACCCACATTACGATGCCATGCTCAAACTTCTGCCTGAATTCACCAAAGAAACTGGCATCAAAGTCGAGGTCGATAAGCTTGCCGTGCCACGCATGAAAGACAAACAGCTTTTGGAGATGGCAAAAAATCAAGGTGACTACGACCTTATTTGCTACGTAGTGATGTGGAAAGGCGAGTACGTTAAAAAAGGACTCATCCGTGAGCTTGAGCCTTTTTTCAAAAACGCCGCCTTAGCCGATCCCGCTTACGACATAAAAGACATCGTGCCTGGCTACTTAGAAAACATGGGCTTAGTCGGCGGCCCCAAAGGTTATTTGGCAGGTCCTGGCGCAAAGCTCTATGGCCTGCCCTACGGCGCAGAGACCTCCATCTTGGCGTATCGCCGTGATATTTTTGCTAAACACAACTTAAAAGCGCCTGAGACCTACGCCCAGTTGCAAACACTGCTTCCCATATTGAAACAAAAAGAAGGCATTGGCGCCTTGACCTCACGCGGACAAGCAGGACACCAATGCGTACACGCTTGGCTTTTACATTTAAATCCGCTGGGCGGAAAAGTGTTTGATGCCAATTGGAAGCCTGTATTTAATAACGCACAAGGCGTGCAAGCACTTAAATTGCTCAAAGAGATTTCCGACACAGGACCCGCAGGCATTCCCAGTTATGGGCAGGGCGAAATGATGACGGCATTCTTGCAAGGGCAAGCTGCAATGTATCTAGATTCAACCGTTATTTTTGGCTCCGTCAATGACGCTGCGCGCTCCAAAATTGTTGGCAAAGTAAGCTATGCCGTCCATCCCAAAGGTGTGCGCTATTCGTCGCAGTCGGGCGGACTTGGTTTGGCAATTCCCAAAAACGCCAAAAACCCAGATGCAGGCTTCTTGTTAATGCAGTGGCTCACCAGCAAGGCGCAGGATGTAGCGGTATGCAAGCTCGGCGGCGGACCCACACGCAACTCCACTTTGGTTAACGCCGATTTGGTACGCCAATACCCAGAGTACATCACCCTCAAAGAGCAGCTCAAATACGCAGATCCCGATTGGCGCCCCATCATCCCCGAGTGGGATGAAATCAATATCCAAGCGCTAGGCGTCGCTGTATCCGAGGCGCTCACTGGCAAAAAGACGGCTGAAGATGCGCTGGGTGGCATGATGCCCAAAGTCACCGACATCATGAAGCGCGGCGGATATTTAAAGAGCTAATGTCCAAAAAACTGCTTCCTTGGTTTTACATCGGTCCCGCCGCCATTGTGATGGCGGTGGCCTGTTTGTATCCCGTACTGTCGGCGCTGCGCCTCGGGTTCTATGACTGGAGCATGGGCACGCCGTGGTCGTCCGCCACGTACCAAGGTTTTGATGCGTTCGCACGCGCCTTTACCGATCCAGCCGTATGGCGCTCGCTCTACACCACACTCCTTTTTGCTTTTGTCTGCGTCACCAGCGAAATGGTGCTAGGCATTGCACTGGCGTTGGCGCTAGAGGAGCGCACCAAACGTCCGCTAAAAGGCATGATGGTATTTCGCACACTTTTTATTCTGCCCATGATGATTGCGCCCATTGCCGTAGGACTAACGTGGCGCTATTTATTCGACGCGCAATTTGGCTTATTAAACGCCGTCATCATGCTGTTTGGCATAGAGCCCATAGGCTGGCTAGCCAACGAGAATCTCGCCTTCACCGCGATTGTGATAGCCGACATATGGCAGTGGACACCCTTCGTTTTTATCATGATGATTGCGGCTCTTGCCAATGTTGACTCATCCGTCATGGAGGCAGCAAAAATAGATGGTGCCTCGTGGTGGCAAAGCACGTGGTTAGTCAAATTGCCCATGATTTTGGATGTCATTGTCATCACGCTGCTCATGCGTTTAATTGACGCGTTTAGAGTGCTGGAAGTCATTTACATCCTCACCTTTGGCGGTCCTGGTGATTCCACAGAAATTTTGTCGCTCCACATTTATAAAACCGCATTTATTAGTCAGCGACTGGGGGCCGCGGCGGCCATCTCCGTACTGCTCCTTGCCGTCGTTGCGTTTTTGTCTTGGTGGGCGCTGCGATTGTCTAACCCGCTAAAAGATAAGGGTGCTTCTACAATAAAGCGCAAGTGATGGAAACGACCTCTATGACAGGTCTTGAGCGACGCGCAAGCACTTCACTTGCCAGCATTTACGCCCTGCGGATGCTGGGGCTTTTTTTAATCCTTCCCGTGTTTGCACTCGAAGCTGCCAAATATCCTGGCGGTGACAATCCCGCTTGGGTCGGGTTCGCCATGGGGGTTTACGGGCTCACGCAGGCGATACTGCAAATCCCGTTTGGCATGGCATCCGACACGCTGGGCAGAAAGCGTGTGATTTTGTTTGGCCTAGCAGTGTTTGCGCTCGGTAGCTTTGTGGCGGTGGGGGCAGATTCGCTCACGGGCTTAATTGTGGGTCGCGCCATTCAAGGCGCAGGCGCGGTATCCGCAGCGGTGACGGCGCTGCTGGCCGACCTGACTCGGGACAACGTACGCACCAAGGCAATGATGTTGATCGGCATGAGCATTGGTTTGATGTTTGCCGTATCACTTGTTGCCGCGCCAATTTTGGTCAGCCATATCGGACTTGCGGGACTGTTTGCCCTCACGGGGGCGCTGACCATTTTGGCAATGGGCGCGGTGCAATGGTGGACACCGCACGAGCTTGCACTACCCAAAATCAATGTGCGCGCCCCGCTGCTTGCCGTACTCAAACAGCCTGCGCTCATGCGGCTTAATTTTGGCGTGTTTGCACTGCACGCCGTGCAGCTGTCGATGTGGGTATCCGTGCCCGCCATGCTGGTGGCGGCAGGTCTGCCCAAAGCGGCGCATTGGCATTTGTATTTGCCTGCGGTACTAGCGTCTTTTGTGCTTATGGGCGGCGTTTTGCCATTGGAACGCAAGGGCTATTTGCGCGCCGTATTTTTGCTGGCAATTGGACTCATCATTGCAGTGCAAATTGCACTGTTTAGTCAGTCCAACGATGCGAGCCTAGGCTACTTATCGGTCGCACTTTTTCTCTTTTTTTGTGGCTTCAATGTGCTGGAAGCTACGCAGCCCAGCCTCGTCAGCAAAGTTGCCCCGCCTCAGTTGCGCGGTACGGCGCTGGGTGTGTACAGCACGATGCAGTCACTTGGACTTTTTGCAGGCGGTTTAATGGGCGGGTTACTCGTTAAATGGGGTGGTCACCAAGCCGTGTTTGGCACAGCATCCATCGTCATGCTGGCCTGGCTGGCGATTGCGTGGGGCATGGCGGCGCAGCAGCCTGCCAAGCTCGCTATTTAAATCGTCATAATCATTCCCCTCAATCACTTAATTTCTTTGGAGCACACACATGGCATCAGTCAATAAAGTCATTCTCATGGGTAACTGCGGACGCGACCCCGAAGTGCGCTATCTGCCATCGGGCGCGGCTGTGGCAACCGTCACGTTGGCAACCAGCACGCGCCGCAAAGACAAGGCCACAGGTGAAATGGTGGAGGAAACCCAATGGCACAGACTCAATTTCTTTGACCGCTTGGCAGAGATCTGCGGCGAATACGTTAAAAAAGGCTCGCCAATCTATGTCGAAGGGCGTTTGCGATACGGCAAATACACCGACAAAGACGGCATCGAACGCCAAACCACCGACATCACCGTAAATGAATTGCAATTGATGGGTTCGCGCCAAGGCGCTGGCTCGCCTGAGGGCGGATCGTCCACCACCAGCAATTACAGCAAGCCCGCGCCGCGCCAAGCGCCCGCATCAGATGCAGCGCCCTCTGCCGCCAAACCCGCGCAAAAGCCTGCTGGCAGTGGGTTTGATGACATGGATGACGACATTCCGTTTTAAATCTCCCCCCGATGCTTTCTCGGCCTGCCTTTAAAGGCTTTGTCAAACAACCCATTCGGCAAGAGTCGCAGTAGTTTAGCGACGACGCCCATTTGCCACGGAATCACGCGGTAACTATCGCCCGCTTGAATAGCTTGATACGCCTTATTCGCAAAGGCTTCGGACTGCATGAGAAAGGGCATGGTGTATTTGTTTTTAGCAGTCAGCGGCGTGGCAATGTAGCCCGGTGAAATGGTTTGCACTTGAATGCCTGATGATTTGAGTTCGCCGCGCAGACTTTCGCAATAACTAATCACCGCCGCCTTGCTGGAGCAATATGCACCGTGACCTGGCAACCCGCGAATGCCTGCCACGCTAGCGATGCCCACTAACTTTCCTGCCGCATTTTTATCGATTGCTCCCCGCTCTTGCATGAGGCGAATGAAGGCGGTGAAGGTTGCCGCAAGTCCAATGTTGTTGATGGCGTACACCTCGCGCATGACGTCTAAATCAGAGCGCTCGGCCGTGTCGATGCCAATGCTAATGCCTGCGTTAGCAATCACAATGTTTGGCAAACCTTGCGTCTGGATGCAGGCGTTAGCAGCAGCAATGATGCTGTCCACATCCGCCACGTCTGCGCTGTACACCTTGTAGCGACTAGCATTCCAGCCTTTGGATTTTGCCCACGCCTCTATTGCTTCGCTGCGCCGCGCCACCAACGCCAGCAAGTCGCCCGCAGCATAAAAGCGCTCCGCCATCGCTTGCCCAAGGCCGCTCGATGCACCCGTGATAAAGACCAAATCATTCATGGTGTTTTTTAATCTAAAACCGCTCTAGTTCAGGGTGGGACAAAGCACCTGCGCGAACGACCATTCGCCCGTATTCAGCGCAGCGCTGCAAAGTGGGAATCACCTTACCAGGGTTGAGTGTGCCGCCCACATCAAAAGCACGTTTGACGGCAAGCATAAATTCATTCTCTTCGGCGGTGAACTGCACACACATGGAGTTAAGTTTTTCAACCCCCACGCCGTGCTCACCCGTGACCGTGCCGCCCATGGCGACGCTGGTCTCTAGGATATCGGCGCCAAATCGTTCACAGCGATGCAGTTGATCGGCATCGCTGGCATCAAACAAAATGAGCGGATGCAAATTGCCATCGCCCGCGTGAAAAACATTGGCGCAGCGCAGGCCGTATTTTTTCTCCATGCCCTGAATAGCCAACAAAATGTCCGCCAAACGTTTGCGCGGAATAGTCGAATCCATGCACATATAGTCGGGACTCATGCGCCCCGATGCGGGAAAAGCGTTTTTGCGTCCGCTCCAAAATTTGAGTCGCTCGGTCTCGCTTTGCGACACCGTAATCGCCGTTGCGCCGCAGTGCGTCAAGACCTCCTTCATGCGCTCAATCTCTTCCGCCACTTCCTCGGGCGAGCCATCAGACTCGCAAAGCAAAATCGCCTCTGCGCTCAGGTCGTAGCCTGCATGGACAAAATCTTCCACAGCAATCGTCATGGGCTTGTCCATCATCTCAAGCCCTGCAGGAATAATGCCGGCGGCAATCACGCCCGCCACCGCATCGCCCGCTTTGCGCATATCGTCAAAGCTCGCCATGATGCAGCGAGCCAGCGTAGGCCGAGGGATAAGTTTGACCGTCACTTCGGTCGTCACCGCCAACATTCCCTCCGAGCCAATCAGCACGGGCAATAAATCAAAACCTGGCGTATCGAGTGCGTCCGAGCCAAACTCAACCGCCTCGCCCTCCACCGTAAAGCCGCGAACTTTTAAGACGTTGTGCAGCGTGAGTCCGTACTTAAGGCAATGCACGCCGCCCGAATTTTCAGCCACATTGCCGCCAATGGTGCACGCAATTTGACTGCTGGGGTCTGGCGCGTAGTAAAGCCCAAAGCTTGCTGCCGCCTCTGAAATCGCCAAGTTACGCACACCCGATTGCACCCGCGCTGTGCAAGACGCCACATCAATGTCAATGCGTTTATTAAATTTAGCCAGAGAGAGCGTGATGCCATTGGCTAGCGGCATTGCGCCACCCGACAGCCCCGTGCCCGCACCACGCGCCACCACGGGCACGCCTGCGGCGTGACAAATTTTTAGTACCGCCGCGACTTGCTCTTGCGTCTCTGGCAGTGCCACCGCCATCGGACGCTGACGATAAGCGGTGAGACCATCGCACTCATAAGGCGACGTATCCTCGGCTTGCCACAAAAGTGCGTGTGCGGGAAGCGCAGCCAGCAGCACTGTATGAAGATGGGCGGGCAGGTGCGCGGCAGCTTGCACGATTCGTGAGTTTTACCGAAATACCACGGTCTTACTGTCGTTCATTAGCACGCGGTGCTCGCTGTGCCATTTGACGGCACGCGCCAGAACTTGGCTCTCTACATCGCGCCCCAGCGTCGCTAGGTCTTCTGCTGTGCGGCTGTGATCCACGCGCACCACGTCTTGCTCGATGATGGGGCCTTCATCTAGTTCGGTGGTCACGTAATGCGCGGTGGCGCCAATCAACTTAACGCCGCGCTCGTGCGCTTGGCTATAAGGCTTGGCACCTTTAAAACTGGGTAAAAAACTGTGATGGATATTGATTGCTTTGCCTGCCAATTTGCGGCACAAATCGTTACTCAAAATTTGCATATAACGCGCCAACACTACCAGCTTCGCACCTTCGGACTGGATAACCTCAAACGCCTTGGCTTCAGCCTCAGCTTTGTTGTCTTTCGTCATAGAAATATGGTGAAACGGCACGTTGTAACTGGCAGCGAGCTGATAAAACTCGCGGTGGTTGCTCACAATGGCACGCACATCCAAGTGAAGCAAGCCACTTTTCCAGCGGAACAGCAAGTCGTTGAGGCAATGCCCCTCTTTGCTAACCATCAATACGGTCCTCATGGGGTGGCTGTCTGCGTGCAAGTTAAGCGCCATTTTGTTTTCCGCAGCAAACGCCATTAGCAGCGTCTCTAGGTCTTCGTATGGCACGCGCTCGCAACTAAAGCGAATACGCATAAAAAAACGATTGGCTTTAAGGTCGGAGTACTGCTGCGCTTCTTCGATATTGCCGCCTTGCTCAAATAAAAAGCCAGAGATCGCGTGGACAATGCCTGCGCGGTCGCTGCACGAGAGGGTCAAAATGTAGTTAGCCATCAGCTTATTTTAGGGGCGAGGCGCTTTGCCAAAAATGGTTGCCAATTGCTGCTCATAAAGCGCAACTTGGGCGGCAATGGCGGCATCGGTAGGCGCAAGATATTTTCCAGACGCAATCAGCGACTCCAGCGCGTAGGGCTCGGGGCTAAAGTGCAGCACCTCTTGCCCCAAACGCCACATCGCGGCGGCATTGCTCTCGGTGATGGGTGTGGTATTTAGTTTGGCATAACGCACCTGCGCGGCAAACAACCAACTGCGCTGGGCGTGCTCGGTCATGCGTCCTTGGTACAGCAGCGAACGCTCGCTGTCGGCAATAAACAATTGCCGCACGCGGTGGTAATCAAACGCAGCGTAAACCGCAAAAACCAGCAGCAGCGCACCCACAAAGCCTTGCCACGCAAAGCCTAGAGCACGGTTTGGCTGCGATGACGATTGAACAAAAACAAGTCCCGCGGCAAAGCCTGTGGCGATTTGAAACGGCGCAAACCACAGTGGATACTCGAGCAAACTGTGCAAACCAATCACAAGCAGCACACCCCATCCCAACAGTTGCTCGGCGGATTTGACCTGCCAAGGTTTGTTACGCACAACCAACCACGCCAGCGCCGCGCACCACAGCAGCGCAAAGGGAATACCTAACTCCGCAGCAAAGTGCAGTGGCAAATTGTGTGCGTTGTCGGCTTGATCGGGAAAGCGCGGGGCATCTCCAAAATCGCTGAGGCGCAGCGCAGGCGCAAGTTCGCGCCAGCCGACACCCAACCACGGATGCTGCAAGGTGACCGCTAACGTGTTATCCCACAGCGCGCGCCGCGCATCTTGCAAGGAAAAACTTTGCGCACTCGCGCCTTGCGCCATGCCTTCAATGCGGAGCCATATGTTTTCAGACGTGTGCGCCAGCACTGGCAAAACAAAGGCAAACAAGGCGTAGGCAAGCAGCGTCCACGCAAGCCCACGCCACAGCGTCCTTTGCGTGGCAAGAATAGTTGACATGACAACCAGCTCCAGAAAACCCGCCCTGGACATCGTGGCGGCCAGCGCTGCCACAAGCGGCAACGACGCGCCCATTGCCCACTGCGCCGAGATTTGCTTGTGATGCCAAAGATACAGCAGCGCCAGTAAGGCGATATTGCCCAGCGTTGCCAGCTGATTGCGCTGACGCAAAAAACCAACTGCTGTGCCAATCGGCTCCATCGTTCCGCCAAGATATTGCATCAGGCCAAACGCCGCATTGACAAGCCCTGCCAACAACCAACCCCAAGCCACAAGCGCAGCAAACTTGGCGGGCATTTCTTTTGCGGATAACTGCGCGGCAAGCGCCACCGCCAACAAGCAAATTTGTGCTGCCAGCGCATTAGGAGCATTGTTGCTACGCCACGCAATCATTGCGCCAAGACTTAGCAGCAGAGCTAAAAATAATTTTTGCAGTGTTGCTTGCGGCTGCGCCACGCCTGCGTTGAGCAGCAACAAACCGCCAAGTCCTGCCGCGCCCCACAGCAGCGGCACAACCACGGGCGTAGGAGTCATCCATAAAGGGCACAGCCAAACGGCAGCGCCCAATCCTACGGCGGTAAAAAAATAAAGGTGGGGCGGCGGCCTCAAGCTGAGCGGCGTAACCACTCAAGGAGCAGTGGAAAAATCCACGCGCCAATTAAACCCATCACGCCAATGGTGGCGAGCATTTGCAGCAAAGTCATGCCAATTTTGGGTATAGGGGAGTAGGGTGTTGGTTTTTTCATTCGCTATTTGTTGTTTGTTAATGTGCTGTGTGTTTACTCATCCATTTAGCCACGCCCACAACCAGCACGGCTCCAAGCACTCCTGCTAAGGCTTCACTATTGGGTACATTGGCTTCAAACCAATGCATAACCGCAGGGTCGGTCACCATCATACTGCCCGCCAAATAGCCCAGCAAAGCCGCGCCGCCCGTAATGATAATGGGGTACTTGTCCATCACTTTAATTAAGAGCGTGCTGCCTGCAATGATGAGTGGAATCGACATCGCCAGACCAAAAATGAGCAGCATGAGACGTGCCTCTGCGGGCGCTTTGTCAGCAGCGCCTGCAACCGCAATCACGTTGTCTAGACTCATGACCAAGTCGGCAACCAAAATCGTGCGGATGGCTGCGCCCACTGTGGCGTGCGCTTGGATATCGGCTTCGTCGTCGCTATCGGTCAGCAATTGGTAACCAATCCAAAACAGCAAAGCACCACCAATCAGCTTGAGGTAAGGCAACGTCAACAGCTTCACCGCCACGATGGTCAAAATGACGCGCAAAATGATGGCAGCAGCACTCCCCCAAATAATGGCGCGCTTTTGATGCTCGGGTTTGAGCGAGCGCGCAGCCATTGCAATCACCACGGCGTTATCGCCCGACAGCAAAATGTTGGCAACGACAATTGCCAGCAAAGAGCCCCACAGTGCGCCAGAAGTCCAGTCCATGCTCTTTCCTTTTCATGCTCTCAAAATAAAACCCCTCTAGCGCAACGCCCTGAGGGGTCTGGATGAGACCTATCTTAACGAAAAATTAACCGAAATTGTCCATTAGAAATTTGGACTTACCCCAGTTTCACGGACGGTTAAATGTTTCGAAATTGAAACGGTTTGAGTGTACTCGCGCGAGGGTTATCCCCCGTGCTGGGCTGTGGTCAACTCGCAGCGCCCCCCTTGGGCGCATGAAGCGAGTTGTC
>JAVKLS010000036.1:0-48107 GCA_031538565.1 Burkholderiaceae bacterium | reverse complement strand
GATGATGAGCAGCGCTGCGCCTTGTTGGTCACGCACCAAAATATCGGCCCGGCCGCTTTTGCCGCCATGGCCCAATTTCCACTCGGGTTCTAGCTCGATGTGTTCGGGCTTGTAGCCCTTTTCAAGCAGCCGATGGACGCATTCCAACACCACCGCGTTTTCAGCCGATGAGAAGTTGCAGGTATCCGCTCGGTTGACCTTGAAGCCTTGGGCTTGCGGGTATTCGATGTTTTGCTTGTTGAAATCAATGCGAATGGTTGCACCGTTATCGCCATAGGCTTTGTGCAAAGCGTCGCGGACTTTTTTGCCATCGACCGAAAACCCTAAATGCAAGGCTAAGGCGCGGAGATTGTGTGCATCGATCATGTGGTTTTCCGTGTGCGAGTTGCGTATAGTTTGAAATCACGTATTTAATGCGTACGTCTGCGATGGGCATGGCGTCGAAGCTATTTACACATCAACCTCAACCGAGTCGCCGTGCAACTCCATCAGCTCACGGCGTGCGGCGGCTTCGCCTTTGCCCATGAGTTGGGTGATCAAGCCTTCGGTGGTTGCCAAATCCAACAAGCCCAGTTGCACGGGCATAAGCCGCCGCGTATCGGGGTTGAGCGTGGTGTCCCACAATTGCTCGGCGTTCATTTCGCCAAGACCTTTAAAGCGACCAATTTGACAGCGCTCCTGCGCGACGCCTTCTTTGACCGCCTTGTCTAGCAGCGCTTGCAGCTCGCCCTCGTCCAGCGCGTAGGCTTTACTGGCAGGCTTTTTGCCACGCGCAGGAATGTCCACGCGAAACAGCGGCGGATGCGCAATGTAGATGTGCCCCGTCTCAATGAGTTTGGGAAAGTGCTTGAGAAATAGCGTCAGCAAAAGGACTTGGATGTGCGAGCCATCCACGTCCGCATCGGACAAGATGCAAATCTTGCCGTAGCGTAGCCCAGACAAGTCGGGCGAATCACCTGCGCCGTGCGGATCCACACCAATAGCAACCGAAATGTCGTGGATTTCGTTATTGGCAAACAAGCGGTCCGGCTCCACCTCCCACGTGTTAAGCACCTTGCCGCGCAGGGGCAGCACGGCCTGCGACTCTTTGTCGCGCCCCATTTTTGCCGATCCGCCCGCGCTATCACCCTCCACCAAAAACACTTCGTTGTGCGTGATGTCGCGGCTTTCGCAATCGGTCAACTTGCCTGGAAGCACCGCCACGCCCGAGCCTTTGCGCTTTTCCACTTTTTGCCCAGCCCGCTGACGCGCTTGCGCGGCGTTGATGGCAAGCTCGGCCAGTTTTTTACCCCAGTCGATGTGCGAATTGAGCCAAAGCTCTAGCGCAGGGTGCACGTAGCCAGACACCAGTTTTAACGCGTCGCGTGAGTTGAGGCGCTCTTTAATTTGCCCTTGAAATTGCGGATCGAGCACTTTGGCAGACAGCACATAACTGGCACGGGCAAACACGTCTTCGGGCAAGAGTTTGACGCCCTTTGGCAGTAGCGCGTGCATATCGATAAACCTTTTAACCGCTTGAAAAAGCCCATCGCGCAATCCGCTTTCGTGCGTGCCGCCCGCCGTAGTGGGGATGAGGTTGACGTAGCTCTCGCGCAGAACGGCGCCCTCGGCGGTAAAAGCCACCGCCCACGCCGCGCCTTCGCCTTCGGCAAAGCCTGTGTCTTCCGCCTCCTTGCCTGCGCGGGTAAAGCGCTCGCCCTCAAGCAGCGGAATCAGGGGATCGCTTGCCAAGCTTTGCGTTAGGTAGTCGGCAAGCCCACCCTTGTATTGCCATGTCGTCGCGTGCTCGGATTTGTCTTTGGCGCGCTCGTTAATAAAGGTGATGATCACGCCCGGCATTAAGACCGCTTTGGAGCGCAGCAAATGCGTGAGCTCGGAGATCGGAAACAGGGGCGAGTCAAAATATTTGGCGTCGGGCCACACGCGCACCAGCGTACCTTGTTTTTTATCGCCCACTTGGCAGTCGCGCTGCGTGAGGGGCTCGATGACATCGCCCGCCGCAAACACGAGTTTTGCCACTTTGCCCTCGCGGTGCGAGGACACCTCTAGCCGCGTTGCCAGCGCATTAGTCACGCTCACACCCACGCCGTGCAAGCCGCCCGCAAAACTGTATGCACCGCCCGAGCCTTTGTCGAACTTGCCACCCGCGTGTAGCTGCGTAAACACAATTTGCATCACGGGCAAGCCCTCGCCCTCGTGAATGCCGTGCGGAATGCCTCGTCCGTCGTCCTCCACGCTCACCGAGCCATCGGCGTGCAGCGTCAAGGTGATGCGCCGTCCAAAACCTGCCAGCGCTTCATCGGCGGCGTTGTCTAGCACCTCTTGAATCATGTGCAGCGGATGGTCGGTACGTGTGTACATACCAGGGCGCTGCTTAACGGGCTCTAAGCCCTTGAGGACACGAATCGAATTTTCGGAATACTGCGCTTTTGTGCTATTTGCCATGCGCGTGATTTTAGTGACGCGGCGCGACCGCCAAACCTGTCAGTCTGCCAGCTTTCGTCGTGACTACAATACGGTTTTTCAAATTTGCGAAGGTGATTTTTAGTATGTCTGCCCACCACGACAAACAACAACCCGTTGATACGATTGAAGCCATTGTTCCCATGATGCCAATCGTGCTGCCCATTATGGGCGGCGCACTTATTTTTCTACTTGCCTTTATCGCTGTATTTGTAGCGTAAGGTTTGCGCTGCAAACATCCCCGCTTCACTGGCGTTCATTGCGACCTGCTGGCCTAGCAACCCCCTAGTCCTTTTAGAAAGCTTTTTATGTCTATGACTCATCAGGCAGAGGTTGCTGTTTCTGCCGCCGCCACAGCCCCCTCTTTTGTCAAGCACTCCAGGCTCATCGCGTGGGTGCAACAAATGGTGGATATTCTTCAGCCCAGCGCAATTCACTGGTGCGATGGCAGCCAAGCCGAATATGACCGCCTGTGCGAGCAACTAGTTGCCGCAGGCGTGTTCAAACGCCTCAATCCTGCCAAGCGCCCCAACTCCTTTCTCGCGCTATCTGACCCGTCCGATGTGGCGCGCGTCGAAGATCGCACGTTTATATGTAGCGAAAGAAAAGAAGATGCGGGACCCACTAACAACTGGCGCGCCCCCGCCGATATGCGCGCCGAAACGCTGCCGCTGTTTACGGGCGCCATGCGCGGTCGCACCTTGTTTGTCGTCCCGTTTAGCATGGGTCCGCTAGGCTCGCCCATTGCCCACATTGGCATTGAACTATCCGACAGCGCTTACGTGGCGGTCAACATGAAGCTGATGACGCGCATGGGCAAAGACGTGTACAGCGTGCTGGGCGCGGACGGTCACTTTGTGCCTTGCGTTCACACTGTGGGCGCGCCACTGGCTGCGGGCGAGAAGGATGCAACAAACTGGCCATGCAACGCCAACAAATACATCATCCATTACCCCGAGACGCAAGAAATTTGGAGTTTTGGCTCGGGCTACGGCGGCAATGCGCTTTTGGGTAAGAAGTGTTTTGCTCTGCGCATCGCCTCCAACATGGGACGCCAGCAGGGCTGGCTTGCCGAGCACATGCTTATTTTGGGTGTGACCAACCCAGCAGGCAAAAAATACCACGTCGCAGCCGCATTTCCTAGCGCTTGCGGCAAAACCAATTTCTCTATGCTTGTGCCGCCTGCTGGCTTTGAAGGCTGGAGGGTCACCACCGTGGGCGACGACATCGCGTGGATTAAGCCAGGCGCAAACGGTGAGCTGCGCGCCATCAACCCCGAGGCGGGATACTTTGGCGTTGCGCCTGGCACCAATATGCAAACCAATCCGAACTGTATGCGCTCGCTAAACAGGGATACCATTTTCACCAACGTAGCGCTTACCGATGACGGTGACGTCTGGTGGGAGGGCATGGAGAAGGACACGGGCAAGTTGCCAGACCACCTGATCGACTGGCAAGGCAAAGATTGGACGCCGCAAATCGCTAAAGAGACGGGGGCAAAAGCGGCTCATCCCAACTCGCGCTTTACCATTCACGCCAGTAACAATCCCGCGATTGATGCCAATGCCAACGACCCCGCAGGCGTGCCCATTGACGCGTTTATTTTTGGCGGTCGCCGCTCCGACACCATCCCCCTCATCACCGAAGCGCGCACCTGGACTCAAGGCGTGTACATGGCGGCCACCATGGGCTCGGAGACCACCGCTGCCATTGCGGGCGCGCAAGGCGTCGTACGGCGCGATCCATTTGCCATGATTGCGTTTTGCGGCTACAACATGAGCGACTATTTTCAGCACTGGCTAAACACGGGCGCTTTGCTTGCCAAACAAGGCATCAAGCAGCCAAAAATTTACAACTCCAATTGGTTTCAAAAAAGCACCAGCGGAGAAGATGCGGGTAAATTTATTTGGCCTGGCTACGGTGAGAATATGCGCGTGCTCAAGTGGATCATCGACCGCTTAGAGGGCACAGCCAGCGGCACAGACACGCCATTTGGCGTCACGCCCAGCTACGCCGACCTCAATTGGGAGGGGCTCGATTTTGACGCCGATAAATTCAAGCAAATCACTCGCTTTGATTCGGCCTTGTGGGCACACGAACTCCAGCTACACCAAAACCTATTCGACACGCTGCACCACCACTTGCCGCAAGAGTTAGTAGCCGTTAAAGCGGACATTGAGGTGCGATTAGCGACTTGTGATTAACCACCTGTGATTAGCGGCTTGGCATTACGCGCCCTATGCTTGCTGACATCGATTGGCGCGCACCTTGGCTTACTCCCTACCAAGCCATTGGTCAGGAGTTGGCAAACGCCGTCATGGCACACACAGCCACTCACGCGGCACTCAACGCCCTGCTGGCCGCCAGACCCGACATCGCCTGTCCTGTGCGCTTTGTTGCACAAGAAGACGCACAAGGTGCGGCGGCGTATGAGTCGTTTATTTGGCAAACCAAAACCGTGCCCACGCGAGACAATCTACATGATTTTTTTAATGGCCTCGTGTGGCTGCATTTCCCGCACATCAAAGCTCGCTTAAACCAACTGCACGCAGCCGCCATTGCCGCAAGCGGCGTCACCTCGCACCGCGGCAGGCTGCGCGATGCGCTGACTTTGTTTGATGAAAACGCGGCTTTTTTAATCGAGCCCAATCCAAGCACTCCACTGCTGCAAGCGGTGCAAAAAAGAGCGTGGTCAGATGCGTTTCTTGCGCGCCGCGCAGACTGGGGCAGCGCCCGCGTCATCATCTTTGGTCACGCGCTGTTAGAGAAATTAGTCGCGCCGCGCATCGCGATGACCGCCCACCTGTTTTGTCCGCCAGCACCCGCGCTTGCAGGACAGAGCGTAGACACGCACTTTGCCGCGCAACTAAGCACGGAGCACTTAGCCAGCAAACCCTTCGCACCCCTGCCCGTCATGGGTGTGCCCAATTGGTGCGCGGAAAATAACGACGCGGTGTTTTACGACAATACTGGCGTATTTAGAGCTTGATTGTCCGCCTGTGCTACAGTCCGTCCCTTACGGGGAGTAGCTTTTGTCACCCATCCTAGGTGACGTGTTGTCGTCAATACGGTAGATTTTTAGCCCGCCAAATCTCCACCCGGCAACCCAGCAAGCGGCGCGCATTGGGCGTACCGCATTGTTTAGCAAGACCGTTTGTTGCTCATGCACGTGAGTAGGCAAGCGAAATCTTTGCCCACTTGTGCGTCAACAGCATCTTTTAGGAGCTTACGCATGGAACTTATCCCTTTTTCAAACTTGCTCACGCCTGAGTTTTTATCGGCGTTGCTGGCCATTGTTTTAATCGACCTAGCGCTTGCGGGCGACAACGCCATCGTCATTGCGCTGGCGGCAAGGCAGGTCCCTCCGCAGATGCGGCAAAAAGTGCTCATTTGGGGCAGTCTTGCTGCCGTAGTTGTGCGCGGCATTGGCTCTATTTTTGTTGTGTGGCTACTCAAAATTCCTGGCTTTTTATTTGCGGGCGGTGCGCTATTGCTCTACATCGCATTCAAACTCGTGCGGCCACAAAACGACCAAGCCAATCACGCTCAAATCGACGCAAGCGCAGGTATGCGACAAGCCGTGCAAACCATCGTAGTAGCCGATATAGCAATGGGAATTGAAAACGTTTTGGCTGTGGGCGGCGCAGCGCATGGCAACGCGCTGCTCGTTGTGATTGGATTGTTGATTAGCGTGCCCATCATCATGTTTGGCAGCCAGTTGGTGCTAAAGCTGGTGGATCGATTCCCGCACATCATTACGCTGGGCGGCGCCATCTTGGCTTGGACGGCCACCAAAATGATGTTGGGTGAACCCGCGCTTGATCACTGGTTTGAAATAGAGGGCTGGGTAGAAGCGCTGCTCTACCTCCTCGCTGTGGCTGCGGTGGTGTTTGTAGGGCTCAAGCGTCCTGCTGCAGCATCTTGAATTTGATGCTATTGCACTCATTTTTCCACTTCGTTCGCTGCTAGTTTATCAATAGGAGTTTTATCAATGAAACGGATCGCCCTCTTCCTTTTAACCAACCTTGCCGTCATGATTGTGCTGGGGGTGGTTTGCTCTTTGTTTGGACTAAACCGCTACATCGGTCCAAACGGACTAAACCTTGGCACGCTCTTGCTGTACTCGCTTGCCACGGGTTTTATTGGCGCTGGTGTTTCGCTGCTGCTGTCCAAGCCAATGGCAAAGTGGAGCACAGGGGCTACGGTCATTACCACGCCACAAAATCAAGACGAGGCGTGGCTGATAGATGTGGTGCGTCGCCACGCTGCTCGCGCCCAAATCGCCATGCCAGAAGTGGCCATTTATGAAGGCGAGCCCAACGCTTTTGCCACAGGGGCCTTTAAAAATGATGCGCTAGTTGCCGTATCCACAGGGCTGTTGCAAGGCATGACCAAGGAAGAAGTCGAAGCGGTACTGGCGCACGAGGTGGCGCACATTGCCAACGGCGATATGGTGACCATGACGCTGATCCAAGGCGTGGTCAACACCTTTGTGGTGTTTGCCTCGCGCGCTATTGGCTATTTGATTGACTCTGCGCTGCGCAGGGGCGATGACCGCAGCAGCGGACCGAGCCTTGGCTACATGGCAACAACGCTCGTGCTCGATTTAGTCTTTGGTGTTTTAGCCGGCATGGTGGTGGCGTGGTTTTCGCGCCAGCGCGAATTCCGTGCCGATGAAGGCTCGGCGCAAATCATGGGAAGCAAAGCCCCCATGATTCATGCCTTGCAGCGCTTGGGCGGACTCTCTGCGGGTGAACTACCCAAAAACATGGCCGCAATGGGCATCACGGGTGGGCTTGGCGCAATGTTCGCGTCACATCCGCCCATTGAGGCGCGAATTGCGGCTCTACAATCAGCCCCGTAAAGTCCACCAGACCGCCGCTGGTGCAGTTTGTGGAAACACAGCACTGGAGGAACGTCTGGACTGCACTTGGGCAGCGTAGGAGGTAACACCTCTCCACCGTGAGGTGCGGATTAGAGCAACAGAGACGAGTCGCGTTTTGGCTTGCCAAGATGCGGGTGAAACGGGCAATCTCTACGCGCAGCAATACCAAGTAGGTTGATCGGGTGGGCGCAAGCCCGCTCACTGCGCCCAGCAGCAGAGTCAACGGGTAGGTAGCACCGAGCCAAGGGGCGACTCTTGGCCAAGAGGAATGGCGGTCACTTGTGCTTGGCTCGCCAAGCGCATTCACAAAATCCAGCGTATCGGTGGGCTTTACACTTTCATCCGCTAACATTCACACCATGTTCAAAAACATCTTGCTCATCGGCAAACCGCCAACCGCATCGGGCGCGCCAGCTACGGGCTCGCGCGAAGCACTGGTCGATGTGCGCGCCGCCTTATCCCGCATGGGCTACAACGTGG
The DNA here is from genome assembly GCA_031538565.1 of Burkholderiaceae bacterium. GTDB lineage: Bacteria > Pseudomonadota > Gammaproteobacteria > Burkholderiales > Burkholderiaceae_C > JASGCK01. The sequence goes on along the minus strand of JAVKLS010000036.1, from coordinate 40,279 downwards.
TCACAGCAGATATTGCAGCGCTAGCTCCCAAGCAAGTGGACTTGGCTGTGGCGGTGGGCGGCGACGGCACCATGCTGGCCGCAGCGCGGCAGCTTGCCACAATGGGCGTGCCCGTTATTGGCATTAACCAAGGTCGCCTAGGTTTTATTACCGACATCGAGCTGAACAACTTTGAGCCAGCACTTGCGCCCATTTTGCGCGGCGAGTTTGTTGCCGAGCAGCGCCACTTGCTGCACGGCGAGGTCATTCGCGCGGGCAAATCTATTTTTCAAGCACTTGCCATGAATGACGTGGTCGTCAATCGCGGAGCAACCGAGGGCATGGTTGAGCTTTCCATTTCGGTAGAGGGTAAGTTTGTTGCCAAGCAACGCGCCGATGGCTTGATTGTTGCCACGCCCACGGGCTCCACCGCCTACGCGCTGGCAGCCGGCGGCTCTTTGCTGCACCCCAGCCTTGCGGGCTGGATTTTGGTTCCGATTGCGCCGCACAACTTATCCAATCGCCCCATTGTGCTGCCCGATAGCGGCGAAATTGTGATTGAAATTCTGTCCAAGCGCGATGCCAGCGTGAACTTCGATATGCAGTCGCTGGCGAAATTGGAATCGGGCGACCGCGTCGTCGTTAAACGCGCCCAGCACGCCGCACAATTTCTACATCCCGTGGGCTGGAATTATTTTGATTCGTTGCGTCACAAGTTGCACTGGAACGAAACGTAGGCAAGCAGCGCACGATGACAATACACCGACTTATTTTGCGCGACTTCGTGATTGTGCAAAGCCTGGACCTTGATATCAGCGACGGCTTTACCGCGCTGACGGGTGAGACGGGTGCGGGCAAGTCGATTTTGATTGACGCCATCCAAATGGCTCTGGGCGAGCGCGCCAACGCGGGCCTTGTGCGCGCAGGCGCAGCCAGGGCCGATGTCGCCCTTGAGTTTGATCGCACGCCCGCGGTCGATGCGTGGCTGCTGGATGCGGGGTTTGAAACCGAAGATCATTTACTCGTTCGTCGCACGGTGGATACGGCGGGCAAAAGTCGCGCGTGGATTAACGGCAGTGCCGCCACCGCTGCGCAGCTGCGCGAACTAGCCGATCACTTGGTGGACATCCACGGGCAACACGCATGGGCAATGCTCACACGCGCAAGCGCCGTGCGCGACTTGTTGGATGCCTACGCACAAATCGACACCAAACCCATGGCGCAGGCGTGGAGCCAATGGCGCAACTGTCTGCAACTGCTGGAGCTGGCGCGCAGCAGCGCCCACAACCAAAGCCAAGAGCGTGAACGTCTAGAGTGGCAAATTAGCGAAGTGTCCAAGCTCAATCCGCTAGCGAACGAATGGGTGGAGTTAAGCACCGAGCACGCCCGCCTTGCCAACGCGCAGGGCTTGATAGACGCGGCAACGCAGGCGCGGCTGCAACTCACGGGCGGCGATGACGACTTGGCGCATCACGCTGCCTACCAAATCCATTTAGCACTTGCCGCTTTGCAAGCGCAAACGCATATCGAGCCAAGTTTTCAACCCCTTTGCGACGAACTTGCCAGCAGCCTAGCGCAGATAGAAGACGCAGCGCACAGCTTGCAAACTTATTTGCGCAGCGCCGATTTAGACCCCCTGCGGCTGGCGCAGTTAGATGCGCGCTTGGGCGACTGGTTATCGCTTGCGCGGCGCTTTAAATGCGCCCCCGATGCGCTGCACGACGTGTTCGCCCAGTGGACAGACGCACTAGCAAAACTGGATGCCATGGGCGATCTTGGCAAACTAGAAAAAGAGGAGCAAAGCGCCTTCGCAACATTTGAGTCCGCCGCAAAAACCGTCTCACAAGCACGCAGCAAAGCCGCGCCGCGCTTAGGCCAGTCCATTACCGCAGCCATGCAAACGCTTGGCATGACGGGGGGGAGGTTTGAAGTGTGTCTTTCGCGTTTAGCTGCGCCCGCCGCACACGGTTTGGAGTCGGCAGAGTTTTTGGTTGCAGGTCACGCAGGCGCAAGCCCCAAACCGATTGGCAAAGTCGCGTCAGGCGGCGAGTTGTCGCGCATCGCGCTGGCGCTAGCCGTCACCACATCCAAGCTGGGCAACGCACCCACCTTGATTTTTGACGAAGTCGATGCGGGTATTGGCGGCGCAACCGCGCTCACCGTGGGCAAACTCATGCAGCAACTGGGCACGGACAAGCAAGTGCTAGCGGTGACGCATTTGCCGCAAGTGGCCAGTCAAGCACATCAACACGGCGTGGTTAGTAAATTTCATGCAAAGCAGGCGGCAACAGACGCGCCTTGCAGCCGCATCGAAATGGTTACGGGCGAAGCGCGGGTGCACGAAATTGCACGCATGCTGGGCAGCGTCAACGATGGCAAACCCAGCGATGCAGCGCTAGCGCACGCGCAAGAAATGCTGGCGGCAACGTGAGCAAACTGGAAGTCGTCTTCATCACCGGGATGTCGGGCTCTGGCAAGTCGGTCGCGCTGCGAGCACTAGAAGACCTAGGCTTTTACTGTGTGGACAATTTACCGCCCGAGTTGGTGCTGGCATTTATCGACTTGCAGCTGGGTCAGCCGCAGCGCCTTGCAATTGCGGTCGATGTGCGCAGCGCCAAGTCTTTGCCCGCTTTTCCTGCGGTGCTAGCGGGTTTGCAATCACGCGCCATCGCGTACAAACTTTTGTTTTTAGATGCCAGCGACGACACCTTGGTACACCGCTACTCTGAAACGCGGCGACTGCATCCGCTGTCCGACTCCTCCAGCCGCGAGCATCGCCTTGCCATTACAGATGCGATCGCACTAGAGCGCGAACTGCTCGAAGGTCTGCGCGAACGCGCCCACATCGTCGACACCAGCTTTATTCGCAGTATGCAGTTGCAAAGCATCGTCAAAGCTTTGGTGGACAGCGCGGCCTCATCCCGTGCGCTGACGGTGGTGTTTGAATCTTTTGCATTTAAGCGCGGCGTGCCGCTGGATGCCGATTACGTATTCGACGTGCGAATGCTGCCCAACCCGCACTACGAGCCGCAGCTCAAAACCCTGACGGGACGCGACGCGCCTGTTGCAGATTTTTTGACGCAGCAGCCCGAGGTGATTGATATGCAAAACCACATCGCGCAGTTCTTGCGGCAGTGGCTGCCCAAGCTGCAGCGTGACCACCGCGCCTACGTCACCGTCGCCATTGGCTGCACGGGCGGGCAGCACCGCTCGGTGTATTTAGCCGAGCAACTCGCCAAACAGTTTGCGCCTGACTGGTCGGTGCTAGTTCGGCATCGGGAGCTGGGGTAGCCCCCGCTCACTCCACCGTAAAGCCTTGCCCTTTGCCACGCCCAAGATAGCGCACCAACTCGGGTAGCGCCGCTTCTAACGTTGCTTTTAAGGTGTGCGGCGGATTGATGATGCACATTCCACTGGCTGAGAGCCCTCGGTTCACGCTGCCCGTGCGGTGCGCAGCGTACGTGCCCACCGCGTCCAAATTCAACTCGCCACCGCCCACGTTTAGCGTTGCGTGCAAGCACGTTTTGCCCGCTTGCGATGCCAGGGTTTTCAGTCTGCGCGGCAGTCCGTGCGCTTCTTGCCTAGGAATGATGGGATACCACACCGCGTAGCAGCCTGTGGCAAAGCGTTTGAGCGCATCGGCAACAGTCAGCTCGACTTGCTGATAGTCGCTCTTCATTTCGTAGCTCGGATCCATTAACACCAAGGCGCGCCTAGATCCAACTTTTAGGCCTGCGCTCGATTTGGGCGGCGGGATCAGAGCCTTTAGTCCATCAAAACCATCTTCGCGACGAACCGCCACTTGGCGATTCACACCCAGTTGCTCCACGTTGCCCTCTAAAAATCGGCTGTCGCTGGGGTGCAACTCAAACAAGCGCAAGCGATCATCAAAGCGCAGCAATTTTTGCGCCAAAAAGGGCGAGCCTGGGTACACCTTGGTATCCGCCGCCAGCGCGTTGCCCGAGTTGAACTGAGCAATCAAAGCGCGGTAAGCGTTAATGGTGTCGTTCTCGGTCTTTTGTTTCAGCAAACGCAAAATGCCCTCGCTCGCCTCGCCCGATGTTTGCGCGTAGTCGCCATCCAAGCGATACAAGCCTGCGCCTGCGTGAGTGTCAATCACGGTCAGCGGCATGTCTTTTTGCATGAGGTATTGCAGTAGTGCAACGAGGGTGATGTGCTTAAACACATCCGCGTGATTGCCCGCGTGAAAGCCGTGTCGGTATGAAAACATAATCAGGTCATTCTATAAGCCCCAAAAAATGCGCCCACCCCAGCCCGCTATAATGCCCCACCCCCTAGCGCTTTTGGTCTGCCGCGAGGGGATTGAGTCCCCCGCCTAAGAGGCTCTCGTTAGAAGAGCACCGACCGCGGAAAAGCAGACCCTCAACCACGGTTATCTTTTTAGAAAGCACATGCTATGTCAACTATCAGCGCTAAACCAGCTGATGTGCGGCATGAGTGGTTTGTGATTGACGCCACCAATTTGGTGCTCGGACGCGTTGCCAGCGAAGCAGCTCTCCGACTACGCGGAAAACACAAAGCCATTTATACGCCTCACGTCGATACGGGCGACTTTATTGTCGTTATCAACGCCGCTCACCTTCGTGTGACGGGAACCAAAGACATCAACAAGATGTATTACCGCCACTCGGGATTCCCTGGCGGCATCTCGGCAACCAATTTCCGTGATATGCAAAACAAGCACCCTGGTCGTGCTTTAGAAAAAGCAGTCAAAGGGATGTTGCCCAAAGGTCCTCTTGGCTACGCCATGATTAAAAAACTGAAGGTCTATGCAGGCGCCGAGCATCCGCACAGTGCCCAGCAGCCCAAACCGCTTGATCTATCGGGAGCACAAAAATGATTGGTGATTGGAACAATGGCACTGGTCGCCGCAAATCCAGCGTGGCGCGTGTTTTTCTCAAAAAAGGCACGGGCAAAATCACAGTTAATAACAAAGACGTGCAAGACTATTTTGGCCGCGAAACGTCCATCATGATCGTCAAGCAGCCCTTGGTTTTAACGAATCACGTGGAAACTTTTGACATCATGGTCAACGTCCACGGCGGCGGCGAGTCGGGACAAGCGGGCGCGACCCGTCACGGCGTGACTCGCGCACTCCTAGACTACGACGCAGCCCTCAAACCCATGCTGTCTGCAGCTGGTTTTGTAACGCGTGATGCACGTGAAGTGGAGCGTAAAAAGGTTGGTCTTCGCAGCGCTCGTCGCCGCAAGCAATTCTCCAAGCGTTAAAACGCGTGCGCTGCAAGGCGCAGCGCCACACAGAACCGTCACAAATTTTTACTGTTTGTGGCGGTTTTTTGTTTATAGTCAGCCTCATCTGCCGCTTTACAAAGACCCATGCGCTTTCGACTTCTCAAACGCCGCCTCACCATTAGCGCGCCCAGCATGGCGATTCGCTCTAGCTTGCCTTGGCCCATCAAGTGGCTGGTGGCGGCTGTGGTGCTGGGGTTTTGCGCATCAATTTCACTATGGGCGTTTGAGTTCGGTAAAAATTTGGCGGGCATAGATCAGGGCGAAAAAGAGCAGCTCGCCGCGCTCAAAATTGAAGCAGCCACTTTGCGCGAAGAGCGCGACAAGGCACAAACCATCGCCAACATCTCGGGCATCACCATGACAACTGAGCGCGCAACGCAAGAAAAGCTCACACAAAAAGTCAAACAGCTAGAAACCGAAAATCAAAGCTTGCGCGATGACCTTGGATTTTTTGAGCGCCTCATTCCATCCACAACCACCGAAGCCCTTGCTATTCGGGGTCTGCACGTCGAAGTCCTTGCCAGCGCGCAGCTTAAGTGGCAAGTACTGGTTTTACAGTCGGCTAAAAATCCTGCGGAATTTAAAGGCAAGTTAGACGTTGTCATTAGCGGCGTTTTAAACGGCAAGCCGTGGACAGCACAGGCGCCAGGTGGCGCACAAGCCATTGACGTCAAGCAATACCGTCGCTTTGACGGGTTGATTGATTTACCCGCGCAAGTACAAATAAAGTCCGTTACTATCAAGGTCATGGACAATAGTGTCAACGGTGCAATTCGCGCCACCCAAACTCTTAAACTTTAGCAACTCCCAGTCCTTTTATGTTTGGTCAATCAAAACAGGCTCCCATCACCAGCTTGATCGCTGGCGGCACGGTCATTGCGGGCGATATCGCTTTTACAGATGGTCTGCGCATTGATGGGCAGATTCGGGGCGATGTCGTTGCAATCAAAGACGCGCCAAGCTTGCTGGTCATTAGCCAAACGGCAACCATTGTTGGCAACATTCGTGCCGATCACGTCATCATCAATGGCGCTGTGCACGGCGCGATTGAGGCGACGCAGCTTTTGGAGTTGCAGCCCAAAGCCAAAATCCAAGGCGACATTTCGTACCGCGCACTAGAGATGCATCAAGGCGCGGTTATTTCTGGTCAACTCAAGCCTGTGGGGCAGCTTACCGAGGAGCCGCCCATACTCACCTTGCCAGCGCACAGCCCTGATTAGCCTGCATCGCGTACAGCATCGTTTTTAAAAAGGATCAAACTATGACAACCGCCATTTCCAACGAATCCGCCGAACTCATTGACGAACCCATGCCCGAAGCAATTGTGTTTACGGACAGCGCGGCAAGCAAAGTAGCGGACTTAATTGCCGAGGAAGGCAATCCCGATTTAAAACTGCGCGTCTTTGTGCAAGGCGGTGGCTGCTCGGGCTTTCAATACGGGTTTACTTTTGACGAAGTTGCCAACGACGACGACACTACTATGACAAAAAATGGTGTCTCGTTACTGGTAGATGCCATGAGCTACCAGTACCTGATGGGTGCAGAGATTGACTATAAAGAGGATTTGCAAGGCGCGCAGTTCGTAATTAAAAACCCGGGCGCCTCATCCACGTGCGGCTGCGGCTCGAGCTTTTCAACCTAAGCAGGATAAACCGCCCCAAGCACTCGGGAGCCCTTTGCGGCTCCCGTTATTTTTTGTAAGTCGAGCGGCTCGCGCCTCACGCACCTGCTGGCAAGCCAGGCAAACGCCGCCGCCTCCACCTGCATCACAGGAATGCCAAGCGACTCGGTTGTGGCAATCGCCATGCGCGGCATAGCGCCTTGCAGACGGCGCATCAACTCTTCGTTTAATGCGCCACCCCCGCACACAAAAAGTGAGTCAAAGTGCGCCGCATGATTTGCCATCGCACACGCAATCGACTGCGCCGTCAGCTCGGCAAGCGTTGCTTGCACATCCGCAGGATCCAGCGTTGCACAAGACTCGCCCCCAGCTAATCGCAGGGCTAGATGCGCCCGCAACCAAGCCAAGTGAAACAAATCGCGCCCCGTGCTTTTAGGAGTCGGTTTTGCAAAATACGACTCTTGCATCAATAGCGCGAGTAGTTGCGGCGACACCGCACCCGTTGCCGCCCACGCGCCGCGCACGTCAAAAGCTTGCCCCGTGTTCTCAAATACCCACGCATCCATCAACACGTTGCCAGGTCCCGTGTCAAAGCCTTGAACCACGCCATCAGCGTGCAGCAAACTCACATTGGCAATGCCGCCGATATTGAGCACGGCCACGTTTTGCCCCGCACGTCCAAACACGGCTTGATGAAAAACAGGAACCAACGGAGCGCCTTGTCCGCCTGCGGCTAGGTCGCGACGCCTAAAGTCTGCCACCACATCAATACCCACGCGCTGGGCAAGCAAGGCGGGGTTATTTAGTTGGATGGTGTAGCCGCCACCATCAGCCGCGCTCCCACTTGGGCAATGCCGCACGGTTTGTCCATGCGCGCCAATGGCAACGATGTCGTCACTCTCCAGCTCGGTGGTGTAGAGCAATCCCGCCACCACCTGCGCATAAAGCTCGACCAATTGATTCGCCGCCAGACTGGCGCGGTGCAGCTCGTTTGCCCCAGCGGCATTAAGCGCCAGCATTTGCGCTTTAAGCGCATCTGAAAACGGCACGCTGTGGTGTGCGAGCACCTTGCACGCGCCGCCAGACAAGTCCACCACCACGCCATCGGCTGCGTCCATAGATGTGCCCGACATCAAACCGATGTAGTGCGCAGGCTTAGTGGCAGAAGCTGTACTCATAAAATCGATTGTATGAACTCAGTCACCACCCCACCGTCCTCATCCCTCACCGAGGCGCCCACCCCGCTGTCGCAAGCGGTACAAGCCGCGCTTGCCGTCACTTTGCGCGGAACGCATGAACTGCTACCGCAAAGCGAATGGATTCAAAAACTAATCCGCTCCGAAAAAACGGGCGCGCCGCTGCGCATCAAACTCGGGCTAGACCCTACCGCGCCTGATCTGCATTTGGGTCACACCGTGGTGCTGAACAAACTGCGTCAGCTGCAAGACCTTGGACATACGGTCATCTTTTTAATTGGCGACTTCACCAGCACCATTGGCGACCCCTCGGGACGCAACCAGACGCGCCCGCCACTGACCCGCGAGCAAATTGAGACAAATGCCCAAACCTACTTCAAACAAGCAACGCTGGTGCTGGACAAAAGCAAAACCGAGGTGCGCTACAACAGCGAGTGGAGCGACCCGCTGGGTGCTCGCGGCATGATTCAACTAGCCGCCAAATACACCGTAGCGCGAATGATGGAGCGCGACGATTTTGACAAGCGCTACAAAGCAGGACAGTCCATTAGCGTGCACGAATTTTTGTATCCACTCATGCAAGGCTACGACAGCGTTGCGCTGAAATCCGATTTGGAGCTAGGCGGAACCGATCAAAAATTTAATCTACTCGTAGGTCGCCACTTGCAAACCGAATACGGACAAGAGCCGCAGTGTATTTTGACCATGCCGCTTTTGGAGGGGCTCGACGGCACAGACAAAATGTCCAAAAGCAAAAATAACTACATTGGCATTACCGAAGAGGCCAACACCATGTTTGCCAAAGTCATGTCCATTAGCGACGTGTTGATGTGGCGGTGGTACACGCTCTTGTCATTCCAAAGCGAAGCGGCCATTGCCGCGCTTAAAACCGAGGTGAGTGGCGGGCGCAATCCGCGCGACGCCAAGGTCTTGCTGGCAAAAGAAATTACCACGCGCTTTCACTCGCTGGACGCCGCCTGCGCCGCCGAACAAGACTTTAACCGCCGCGCTGCGGGGGGCATTCCTGACCACATTGACGAAGTCGCGCATCCACTAGAGAGCAATGCACCCATTGGCATTGCTGCGCTGCTAAAAACCTTGATGCTGGCGGCATCCAATGGCGAAGCCAACCGACTCATCGACGGCGGCGGCGTGCGCGTGGATTCAAACACCGTTACAGACAAAGGCCTCAAGCTAGGCGCTGGCACTTACGTGGTACAAGTAGGCAAGCGCAAGTTTGTGCGCGTCACCTTATCTAACAACTAACACATAACAACTAACTCACCGCATCTGCTATGGACATCATTCTTTTACTCAAAGCCGCCGTCATGGGAGTTGTGGAGGGGCTTACCGAGTTCCTGCCCATCTCCAGCACGGGGCACTTGATTTTGGCGGGCTCGCTGCTGGGCTTTGACGACCACAAAGCCAAGGTTTTTGACATCGCCATCCAAACAGGCGCCATCCTTGCCGTCATCGCGGTGTATTGGCACAAAATCCGCGAAGTCACCACCACCTTGCCCACCAGCCGTGCCAGCCGCAGCCTTGCCCTCCACGTCGCTATTGCCTTCTTGCCCGCCGTCGTGTTTGGACTGCTGTTTGGCAGCTTCATCAAGGCGCATTTGTTTACACCCTTGGTTGTGGCATCCACGTTTATTGTGGGCGGCTTCATTATTTTATGGGTCGAAAAAAATAGTTCGAAGCAGCCCCCAGCCTCCAACGACTCCGTCGATACCATGACCCCGCTGCTGGCGCTAAAAATTGGACTCTTGCAATGCCTCGCCATGATCCCTGGCACAAGCCGCAGCGGCGCAACCATCATTGGCGCAATGGTGCTGGGCGTTCCCCGCAAAGACGCAACCGATTTTTCTTTTTACCTTGCCATCCCTACTTTAATAGGCGCAGGCGCGTACAGCCTCTACAAAGATCGCGCCATGCTATCGCTCGCCGATGCACCCATGTTTGCCACTGGCCTACTGTTCGCGTTTGCCAGTGCGTGGCTGTGTGTGCGCTGGTTGCTTAAATACATTGCCACGCACAGCTTCGTGGTTTTTGCCTGGTATCGCATTGCATTTGGTTTGGTCATTCTTGCTACCGCGTACTTCGGGGTGGTTGAGTGGCGTGCCTAAAAACTAGTGATTAAAACCCGCCGTTTAAAACGCAGGCGCAACATCAAAGCGCAGAGGTTCACCTGTGACGGGATGCGCAAATACAAGTCTTGCGGCGTGCAGCATTAGCCGCGCCGCGCCCGCGTCCTGAGCCCGCCCATACAGCGCATCACCCACCACCGCGTGACCTGCTGCTTGCAAGTGCACGCGCAGTTGATGTGTGCGACCCGTCACTGGAATAAGGCGCACGCGGCTGACATTGCTTGCCGCATCAAAATCCAAAACCTCAACCTGCGTCATCGAAGCCTTGCCGCACTGCCAGTCCACTTTTTGCTTGGGGCGATTAGGCCAGTCCGCCGCCAACGGCAAATCAATCGTCCACGCCGCTTGCGCGGGCTTGCCGTGCACCAAGGCTTCGTAGGTTTTGCCAATTTCGCCATCGCGAAACTGACGATGCAGCTGACGCAGTGCGGGCAGGGTTCTGGCAAACATCATCAACCCCGATGTGGCTTGGTCTAAGCGATGCGCAATATGCACCTCGCCAAACGTTGTCGCCAAGCGCGCACTTAAGCAGTCTTGCTTATCCGCGCCCCGCCCAGGCACAGCCAACAGTCCCGCAGGCTTGAGTGCAACCACTAGATGCGCGTCGCTATACGGAATTTTTAACAACGGCGTATCTCTCTAAAGTTTTAGCCCTGGCTTGGGCGTGATCGACCACGGGCGCGGGGTAATTTTTTGCGGCGACCAACCCATGCGGCTGGTGAATCTCTTTGTCGCCCAAGCTTGTCAGCTCGGGCAAATAGCGCCGAATGAACTTGCCCTTGGGGTCAAAGCGCTCACTTTGAGTTGTCGGATTAAAGATGCGGAAATACGGCTGCGCGTCGCAACCACTCGAGGCGGCCCACTGCCAGCCGCCGTTGTTGGCTGCCAAATCAAAATCAATCAGCGTGTGCGCAAAATAGCGCTCGCCCCAGCGCCAATCTAGCCCTAGGTCTTTGCATAAAAAACTGGCAACCACCATCCGCAAACGATTGTGCATATAGCCTGTTTGATTGAGTTGTCGCATCGCCGCATCAACCAGTGGATAGCCCGTGCAAGCCCCGGACCACGCCGCAAAAAGCGCCTGCGCCTCATCGCCCTCGTCCCACTTGATGCGGTCGTACTCTGGCCTGAAGCTGCGCTCCATTGCGTGCGGAAAATTCGCCATAATTTGGTGATAAAAATCGCGCCAAATAAGCTCCGAGAGCCACGCATCAGCACCCGAACTCGCACCCGTACTCTGGGCGTTTGCTTGGCTGCGCTGCGCCAAAGCAAGGCCAACCAGATGCCGAATAGATACCGTACCAAAGCGAAGATGCACACTCAAATAACTGGGGCCTTTGACGGCAGGAAAGTCTCGCGCTTCGCGGTAGTGATGCATGCGCGGCACAAAATTTGTCACTAGTTTTTGCGCCCCTGCGCTGCCCGTTTGCACGCCCAATTGTGCAAGATCCGTTTTTTGAAAACCAATCGCTTCAAGGCTTGGCAAACCATAGACCCCGCAAAGAGCGGGTGAGGGCGCAGCAAAATGAGAGGCGTATTTTTCCGTCGGATACGGTTTCAAATAAAAACTGTTCAGCTTTTTAAGCCATGAGTTTTTGTAGGGCGTAAACACCGTGTACGGCTTGCCTGTTTGCGTCAGCACCTCTTGGCGCTCAAAAATCACATGGTCTTTGAGCGTGTGCAGCTGTGCGTCAACCGCTCGCAGTGCCTCGCTAACAAAGGCGTCGCGCCTTATGGCGTGTGGCTCGTCGTCGTGATTGGCGTACACCGCTGTCGCGCCTAGCTCCAGCGCAAGCCTTGGAATTTCATCCTCCGCTTTGCCATGCACAACCAACAAGCGAGCGCTGTCGTTTGAGTGCTGCGCTAGCTGTGCGTCCAAGTCAATCAGCGATTCGCGGATGAACTCAACGCGCCGATCTGCCCTGGGCAACGCAGCCAAAATATCAGTATCAAATACAAAAACGCAATACACCTGCGCGCGCCGCGTCGCCGCATTTTTTAGCGCCGCGTGCAGTGCGGCGTTGTCCGTCACGCGCAAATCACGCCGAAACCACATCAAGTTGCTTGGTAAATGTGGGGACAATGGCGATTTCGTTTTGTTATTCATCTTGGAGATACTTGCATGATTCAACCACTGTGGCTAACTTTGCTGTCTATCAGTGTAGGCGCATCGCTAGGCGCAATTTTGCGCTGGTGGCTGGGCTGGCAGCTCAATGCGCTCTTTCCCACGCTGCCGCCTGGCACGCTGGCGGCAAACGCCATTGGCGCTTATGTGATTGGTCTTGCCGTCGCATACTTGGGCAACCATCCCGAGCTCTCGCCGCAGTGGCGCCTCTTCATCATCACGGGGTTTTTAGGCGGGCTCACCACTTTCTCCACTTTTTCTGCCGAGGTGGTCGCACTACTGCAGCAAGGGCGGCTGCTGTGGGCTTGCGGCGAAGTCGCCACGCACGTCGGTTTATCGCTGGCGCTGACGCTGCTAGGCATTGGTACGGTGGCCGTGCTCACCAAGCAGGCGGGGTGATCAAGCGTAGAGGTGTTTTTGAAATCCACTAAACGAGCGATTAATCTCTTGCGGAGCACCCAAGTCGTCCAGCGCATCCTTCATCGAACCTTGGTATTTCAAAGCCAGCAAACCACTCAAGTTTTCGACATCTAACTCATCCACACCAAGCTCAACATAATGCGCCAACACAAAGTCTAAAAACACTTGATGCTTGGCATTGAAATGTGCGCTGACGCCTGCCATCGCACGGTCCGCACGACTTTTGCGCGTGAGCGGTTCTAGCGCATACGCCACATACGCAAGCACATCAAACAAATCCGAATTGGGCGCTTCAATAATGCGCTGCATCTCTAGCATCTTGTGCAGCAACAAATGTCCCAGTTCGTGCATCAAAGTAAACGACTGCTGAGTGTTAGATGCTTGTTTTTTAACCACGATGACGGGGCAAGTTTCGTCATACAAAGCAAAACCCAAAATAGGATTCTCTTTGGCTATTTGCCACTTGCCCGTATAGCCATTACTACGGAAAACCAAAATCCCCTTGGCCTCTACTGCTGCGCGGTAATCATCAAAATTGTTTTCCTCACCAAGCCCAAGCCACGTGCGCGCTAGCTTTGCAGCATCCCGCGCGTTGTTCGTTGGCAATGCAGGTGGTGCAAACGTAGGGCGCTGCGATGGATCTAAATCTTCCAGCAAACTTAAATAAATCTCACGTTGTCGCTCAGTCCGTTCAATCAATGTTTTTAACTTGCCAGAAAGCTCAGGCTTTTGATTCGCCAACGTCCGAAATGCCGTTGTACGAAGCCGCGCCTCATCCACAGGCGTAGGCTCTAAAAAGAACAACGCTCCGCGTCCAAAATACTTGGCGATGCTGTCGAGTTGGTTAAAGACAATTCCATCCTCACCCGCCATCAACTTGTCCATGCGCTCAGGCTTGATGCCCACTTCAGCCGCAAGCATGCTTGGCGTAATACCGTGATCGGTACAACACCATTCAATACGCTGAGGGTTAATCGACTGAATCCGTTCCATAACGAATCATTTTATAGATGCTGGCAACCATCGACAAAATGTCGACAGTTGCTCAAAGCGCCCCACCAAACGCCTGATGCAGCAGCGACTTCTTCAACTCATCCAGCGCGGTGATTTTGCGTTGGTAGAGGGATTCGAGGTGCTGGGTTTGTTCTGCTAGCTCATCGAGCTTTGCAACAATTTGTTTTTGCTCTGCGACGCGCGGAAATGGAAATCGCTCATTCTCGAAAGTGCCCATATTGATATTGGCTTGGGCGCTGCCCTGCCCTAACGATTGAATACGAACTTTGAACGGCTGCAACAAGTATTCGACAAAACCAATCTCTGCCTCCTTAGGATTTGGTACAACACCAATCACGCTATCTGGTAGTACCAAACTTTGCGCGTGGGTGCGCCTTTTTCAAAGAACAGCACCACCGTCTTGACGCCTGCGCCTAGGAACGTGCCGCCTGGGCAATCGAGCACGGTGTGCAGGTTGCTGCTCTCTAGCAACAACTTGCGCAAACTAACCGAGGCGTTATCGGTATTGGAGAGAAACGTGTTTTTGATGACCACGCCCACCCGCCTTGAGCATTTTGATGAAGTGCTGCAAAAACAAGAACGCGGTCTCGCCTGTTTTGATGTTGAAGTTTTCCTGCACCTCTTTGCGCTCTTTGCCACCAAAGGGCGGGTTGGCAAGAATGACGTCATAGCGGTCTTTGTCTTGCACATCGGCCAAGTTTTCAGTCAGCGTGTTGGTGTGAATAATGTTGGGCGCTTCGATGCCGTGCAAGATCATGTTCATGATCGCCATCACATACGCCAGCGACTTTTTTCTTTACCAAAGAAGGTATTGGTTTGCAGCGTTTTGATGTCCCGGGTACTGAGGTTTGGCTTGCCACGCATGTGCTCGAACGCCTCGCACAAAAAAGCCTGCCGAGCCGACCGCGCCGTCGTACACGCGCTCACCAATTTGCGGTTGAATGACCTCGATGTGGCGCGAATGAGCGGGCGCGGCGTGTAGTACTCGCCGCCATTGCGCCCCGCGTTGCCCATGTTTTTAATCTTGGCTTCGTACAAGCGCGAGAGCTCGTGCTTCTCTTGCTGCGAGCCAAACTGAAGCTCGTCGATGTGGTTGATGATTTCGCGCAGGTTGTAGCCGCTTTGGATTTTGTTTTTGATCTCGCCAAAGATTTCACCAATCTTGTATTCGATGGTGTTAGGGTCGCTGGCTTTGGCTTTAAAACCCTCTAGGTACGGGAACAATTCTTTGTTAACAAAGTCGCGCAGGTCGTCGCCCGTTGCCGCCGCCTTGTGGCCTAACTTACCATTCGCATCTTTGGGCGCTGCCCACACCGCCCAATGGAAGGCCTTATCCAGTATGGGTTTGTAAACCTTACTCTCTAGCTCCGCCGTAGCCTTTTTGTCACTCTCCAAGCTCTCTAGGTACTTGAGGAATAACAGCCACGACGTTTGCTCGGTGTAGTCCAGCTCGGTGGTGCAACCCGCTTCTTTCCACAGCACGTCATCGATATTTTTAAAGGCTTGTTCGAACATGGGTGCTTTCAGGCTGGTTATTTACCAATACAAAATTTAGAAAAAATCTCACCCAGCAAATCATCGGGTGTGAACTCGCCTGTAATCGCGCCCAGCGCCGCAAGCGCAAGGCGTAGCTCTTCGGCAATGACTTCAAGCGCGGGAGATTTACTGTCCAAATGCGTGCGTGCCAACTCCAAATGTTCGCCCACGCTTTGCAGCGCGTGAACGTGTCGCTGGCGAGCCATAAATAAGCCTTCGGGCACGGCCTGCCAGCCTACAGTTTTGAGAATGGCGGTGCGTAGATCGTTTAAGCCTTCGCCTGTTTTGGCTGACAACCAAACCTCCTTCAGATTGTGCTTGTCTAAATCTATGCTTTGCCCTTCGACAGGCTCAGGGCGATCGGCACGATGGATGTCCGCTTTATTCCACACATCAATCACGGGGCAGTGGGTTGGCAAGCGCTGCTGCAACGCCGCATCTTGCCCTGCGTAGTTTTTATCGCTCTTGCGCGTGAGGTCGTGCAAAAACAGCACCACGTCGGCCGAGGCAATGTGCCTCCACGCACGCGCGATGCCAATTTTTTCCACCTCGTCTTCGCTGTCGCGCAGCCCCGCCGTATCTAGTACGTGGATGGGTACGCCTTCAATTTGGATGGTTTGCTGCACCACGTCGCGCGTTGTGCCTGCGACCGGCGTAACGATAGCAAGCTCCGCCCCTGCCAATGCGTTGAGCAGCGAGCTTTTGCCCGCATTGGGCTGCCCCGCAATCACCAGCTTGACTCCCTCGCGTAGCAACGCCCCTTGCTGCGTGCGCTGCATCACGCTGGCAAGCCGCGTTTGCAATTGATGCAATTGCCCGTGCGCATCTGCTTGCTGTAAAAAATCAATGTCCTCTTCGGGAAAGTCCAGCGTTGCCTCCATCAACATTCGCAGATGGATAAGCGCGTCGCGCAGCAGATGAATGGTTTGCGAAAACTCACCCGCTAACGAGCGACTGGCCGAGCGCGCAGCAGCGGTGGTTGATGCGTCAATTAAATCTGCCACGGCTTCGGCTTGCGCAAGGTCTAGCTTGTCATTCAAAAATGCGCGCTCGGTGAACTCGCCTGCACGCGCCAAACGAACGCCCTGCGGCTTACCCGCCTCCAAACACCGCGCCAACAGCATCTGCAAAACGACCGCACCGCCGTGCACTTGCAACTCCAAAACATCTTCGCCCGTGTAGGAGTTCGGCGCGGGGAAAAAAAGCGCCAACCCAGAGTCGATGATGTCGCCTGCTGCGTCTTTGATTGGTAAATACGTTGCCTCACGCGGCAACAAAGCCCGCCCACAAAGGCAGTGCACCAGGGGCGCAAGGCCTGAGCCACTCACACGCACAATGCCCACCGCGCCCCGCCCCGAAGCGGTGGCAATGGCAACTATGGGCGCGCTGGACACAATTTAATTGACGCCTAGGCGTTTGTTAATGACCCACTGCTGGGCAATCGACAAGATGTTATTGGTCAACCAATACAGCACCAAGCCCGCAGGAAAGAAGAAGAACATAAAGCTAAACGCCACGGGCATGATCCACATCATTTTGGCTTGCACGGGGTCTGGTGGCGTCGGGTTTAGCCATGTTTGCAGCAAGGACGATGCCATCATCAAAAGCGGCAAAATGTACAGCGGGTCAGGCTTGGACAAATCATGAATCCACAAAATCCAAGGTGCGCCGCGAAACTCCACACTTGACAGCAGCACCCAATAAAGCGCAATAAACACCGGGATTTGAATAATGATGGGCAAGCAGCCGCCCATAGGGTTGACTTTTTCTTCCTTATAAATCCGCATCATTTCTTTTTGCATTTCTTGCGGCTTGTCTTTAAGTCGCTCGCGCATTTCCATGATTTTGGGGTTGATGGCTTTCATCTTGCCCATGCTCTGGTAAGCCTTGGCGTTGAGCCAATAAAAAACGGCTTTCAGTAAAAACACCACCGCCACAATAGCCCAGCCCCAATTACCCAGCGCTTTATGTAGCTGGACAATCAGCCAAAACAAGGGCTTTGACAAAATAGTGAAGTAGCCGTAGTCCTTAACAAGCTCAAGCCCTGGCGCAAGTGCTGCCAACTGGTCTTCTTCTTGCGGGCCGACATACAGATTGGCCTTGAGTGTTTGCGTTTGACTAGGCGCAATAGGCTGAAAGGAAAGAATCATGCCGACGGCGTACAAGTTGGCGCTGATTTTTCGCGCAAAGTTTTCATGCATCTCACCGCTAGGCGCAAGCCATGCGCTGACAAAATAATGCTGCACCATGCCCACGTAACCGCCAAGGGCGGATTTTTCAAACTCTTCGGTTTTTTTATCGATCTGGGCAAAGTCGATTTTTTGGTATTTTTTAGCGTCGGTATAAACCACCGGGCCCGTAAAGGTGGAGTAAAAACTCGACTCGCCCGCAGGTTTATTGCCGTCGCGCAGTATTTGCAAATACAGCTGCGGCTTGAGGCTCTCGTCGCCCACATTCGTCACTTCGTGCGTCACGCCAATCGCGTATGAACCTCGACGCAGCTCATACGTTTTGCTAAATTTTGCACCCCCGCCCTCGGCCTCAAAGCGCAGCAGCAAGGTGTCCGCGCCCTCTTTGAGCGCACGCTCGGGCGAGACGAGGGTCATTTTGCTTTTGTGATTGGGTAAGTTAGGGGCGCCAATCAAGCCTGATTCGGCATCATAAAACCGGTCTTTGCTTTGCTCTAAAAGCACCATCTTGGTATCTGGATTGACGATATCGTTTTGCTTTAAAAGCTCGGCTCGTACCAGCGTTGCCCCCACGGGGTCAAAGCTGAGCTTGAACACATCGGTGCTGACCTCAATCAACTCGCGGGCGGGGGCGGGGGCGCCGTCTGTGGGCGCGAGAGCCTCCGCAGCCGCTGTTTTGGCGCTCAAGTTGGCGCTGGACGTGGGCACGGCACCTGTGGTCAGCGCAGCGCCCGCCTCAGGTGCGGCACTTGCGCCAGCAGGCGTGGCGGCTTTGCCGCTTACGGCAGCGGGATTGGGGAAAAATAGGGGCACACCGCCGTTATGGACTTGCCATTTATCCCAAAGAAGCACCATGGAAAAGCCAAAAACAATCCACAAAATGGAGCGCTTGATGTCGTTCATAAAAAACCAAACTTAAAAGTAAAAAGAAAGCGACTTTTGATTATCGCCCAGTAACCTCAAGCGCGTGGCACGGGGTCATGTCCGCCCGCGCACCACGGATGACAGCGCAGCAGTCGTCCCGCAGTCAAATAACTGCCCTTGGCCGCGCCGTGAACCTCAAGCGCCTCTTGCGCATAACGCGAGCACGAGGGCTCAAACCGACACGCCGCGCCCAGCCACGGACTTAAAAAAAAACGATACCCTTTGACCAGACCAACAAGTCCACGCTGGATGAGGTTCATGGCCGCGCAGGGGGTGATGCGGGCGATGCGTTCGCCGCGCTTTGCACAAAAGGCGCAAGCAAAGCCAACAGCTCGGCGCGAACCACACGCCTGAGCGCGTCTGAGCTTGCGCTTTTAAATTGCTCTTTGGCAAAGGCTGTTTTTAGTCGCACCACATACGCGGCGGAGGAAAGAGGAAGCTGCGCAGCCAGCGCATAAATTTGCCGCTTGATGAGGTTGCGCGTCACGGCTCGTTTCGCAAAGCGTTTAGGTGACATCACACCCACAAAGACAGCATCGCCACGCCCTGCGTCCAATTGAAATAAAGGTGAGTGCAGAGGGCTTATTTGCAAACGATGCACGAAAAAATGCTCGGAACGCGCCACACGACTAAGGTGCGACCGCGTACCGAGCACGGCGTCAAACTGCGATTTGTGCAGGAGATGCTGCACAAGCGTCCCTTGTTAAGTTAGACGTTCGTCAGCTTTTTGCGCCCTTTGGCGCGGCGTGCGTTAATAACAGCACGACCACCGCGGGTTTTCATGCGGACAAGAAAACCATGCGTACGAGCGCGGCGGACTTTGGAGGGTTGGTAGGTGCGTTTCATAATAAGACTCTTAAGAAGACTCCTCGTAATTTCGAGGCAGCCGCAAATTATCGCAGAAAATACCCTCGCTATGACCACCACCCCCAACACCCAAACCTTTGACTACATTGTGATCGGCGGCGGAACGGCTGGCGCGCTACTAGCTAATCGGCTCACAAGGCAAAAACAGCGGCGCACGCTGCTTTTAGAGGCGGGGCGCAAAGACGACTACCACTGGATTCACATTCCTGTGGGCTACTTGCACTGCATTGGCAATCCGCGCACAGACTGGATGTTTCAAACTGAACCTGAGGCGGGGCTGGGTGGTCGCTCGCTGCGCTACCCGCGCGGCAAGGTGCTGGGTGGTTGCTCCAGCATCAACGGCATGATTTATATGCGCGGACAAGCGCGCGATTACAACGATTGGGCCCAGGCGGTTGGCGACAACGCCTGGTCGTGGGAGCAGTCTTTGCCCGACTTTATGGCGCACGAAAACCATTACAAAGGCGCTAGCAATTTGCACGGTGCAGGCGGCGAATGGCGCGTCGATCGCCAGCGTCTACGCTGGGATGTGCTAGATGCTTTCGCGGGTGCTGCCGTGCAAGCGGGCATTCCCAGCACGGGCGACTTCAACACAGGCAACAACGAAGGCGTGGGCTATTTTGAAGTCAACCAAAAAAACGGCTGGCGCTGGAATACGGTCAAGGCATTTTTAAATCCCACCTGCTACGGACGTCCTAATTTTGAAATGTGGACATCCGCTCCCGTATCCAAACTGCTGTTTGAAGCCAATCTAGACGGCAGCAAGCGCTGCACGGGCGTGCAAGTTTGGGATGGCCACGAAATGGTAACCGTCCGCGCCAAATGCGAGGTTATTTTGAGCGCAGGCGCCATTGGCTCGCCGCAGATTTTGCAACTCTCGGGCATTGGCGACAGTGCGCTACTCTCCAAGCACGGCATTGATACGGCAATAGACTTAAAAGGCGTAGGCGCCAACTTGCAAGACCATTTGCAAATCCGTTCGGTGTACGAAGTCACGGGCGTGCCCACGCTCAACACGATGACGCGCTCATGGTGGGGCAAAGCCAAAATCGGCTGGGAATACGCCGCTCACCGCACCGGCCCCATGAGCATGGCTCCCAGCCAATTAGGCGCATTTACCAAATCCAACCCCAATGTGCCGCACGCCAATTTGGAATACCACGTCCAGCCCCTCAGCCTAGACGCTTTTGGCGAGCCGCTGCATTCGTTCAACGCCTTTACCGCCAGCGTATGCAACTTAAACCCCAGCAGCCGCGGTACGGTTCAAATCAAAAGCGCCAACTTTACCGACGCACCCGCTATTGCGCCCAACTACCTGGCTACCTGCGCCGACCGCCAAGTCGCGGTTGACAGCCTGCGCCTGACGCGGCGCATCGTGGGGCAAGAAGCACTCGCCAAATACGCGCCAAAAGAAATCAAACCCGGAGCGCAATACCAGTCCGATGACGACCTCACTCGCCTGGCGGGCGATATTGCCACCACTATTTTTCATCCCGTTGGCACAACCAAGATGGGGCGAGCCGACGACGCCAGCGCCGTCGTTGACACCAACCTGCGCGTGCGCGGCGTGACCAATTTGCGCGTAGTCGATGCGGGCATCATGCCCAGCATCACCAGCGGCAACACCAATTCGCCGACCTTAATGATTGCCGAAAAAGCCGCGCGCTGGATTTTGCAAGCCAATCCCGAATAAACGCCGCGCACCACCCACCTCTTTTTGCACCCACTTCTTTTTGTAGTCACACCTTTTGCACAAACCGCGCCATGCTAGAACTTTTTTTTGTAACTTGCGCCTCCGCACTAGCGGGATTTGTAGATGCTATCGTAGGCGGCGGCGGATTAGTTTTAGTTCCCGCGCTTTTTGCCGCCTATCCCGCCGCGCCTGCCGCCACCATGCTGGGAACGAACAAAAGCGCCTCGGTGTGGGGAGGCGCTTTTGCCGCCTACCAATACAGTCGCCGCGTTCACTTTAAGTGGGCGGTTGCGCTGCCAGGCGTTGCCGCTTGCTTAATAGGCTCCGGACTGGGTGCATGGGCGTTGCTGTATGTGCCCAGCGATGCGCTGCGCCGCGCCATGCCGTTTGTGCTCGCGGGCGTGCTGCTCTACACCTTGCTCAACAAAAACCTAGGGCAAATCCACGCCCCGCGCTTTGCAGGCGCGCGCGAAATCCAAATCACCCTGCTCATGGGCTTGGGTGTTGGTTTTTACGATGGCTTTTTTGGCCCAGGCGCGGGCAGCTTTTTTGTGTTCTTACTCGTGCGCGTGCTGGGTTACGATTTTTTAGCCGCCTCCGCACACGCCAAACTCTTTAACACCGCCACCAACGTTGCCGCATTTGCGCTACTGGCCTCCAAGGGTCACGTGTGGTGGCACATAACGCCGTGCTTACTTGTTGCCAATATGCTTGGTAGTTTTTTTGGTGCGCGACTTGCCATGAAGCATGGCACGGGCTTTGTCCGCTGGGTGTTTATTGTGGTGGTCTCGGCGCTCATTGCAAAAACAGGCTATGACGCATTTTGATTAACTCGTAAGCGCCCCCGCCACCTCGCGCACGACCCCCGTCCAGTCGCCTGGCGTGCTTTGATGAAACAGCCGTGCCGTGGGATACCACGGACTATCGGTGCGGTGATCCATCCAGCGCCAACAGCCCACGTAGCGCGACAAAATCCATGTGGGCTTGCCCATGCTTGCTGCCAAATGAGCCACCGCCGTATCGCAAGAAATCACCAAATCTAAATTGGCAATCAAGGCGGCGGTGTCTGCCCAGTCGTGTAGCTCCGCCGTAAGGTCCGTTACGCCCGCCGACGCTAAAAGATGCGCCTCTGCGTCTTTTTGCAGGCTTAGCCACTGGACGCCCTGCGAGGAAAACAATGGGCGGAGGGTCTCAAAATCAATCGAGCGCTCCGCATCCATTTTGGCGGCAAGCGGATTGGGGGTGCGCATCAGTCCCGCCCACGCAATGCCTATGCGCAGTGGCTTGGCGCTGCTAAAAACCAGCGCGTCCAAGCGGTTTTTCCAATGCTGTGCGTCGTCGTCGCTTGCCGCAATATAGGGCACGGACGCGGGGATTTTGCTCACCTCGTCGGTGCCGCACGCCAGCGGCAAGCTCATCATGGGGCAGTGCGCATCGTGCGGGGGAAGCGGCTCGCCCACAGCGATGACTTGAATGCCCTGCGCGGCAAACGAGTGGCGCAGCAACCTAGCTAACGGCTCGCGTACATACAAAAACACGTTTGCACCCAGCGCAACGACTTGCGGCGCGTAGCGACAAAATTGCAGCATATCGCCAAAGCCTTGTTCGCCCCACAAACAAATTGTTTTGCCCGCAATTGAAAAGTCGCCCAACCACAGCGGCTGCGCTACGCCTCGCCAGCCGCGTTTGGCAGGATCGCGCTCCCAGCGTCCTTCATTTTTTTGCCAGCGCGCTTCGTGCAGCAGCCAGCCGTTTTTAAAATCACCTAGCGTTAATCGAGTGATGCATTCATTCCAATGTGCCCACAAGTGCTCGGGGTCTATCTCGCCCGCCCGCACAAAGTGCGCCAAGGCTTGTGCATAACGCCGCGTCTCATACAGCGCAACGCCTTGGTTGTATTGGGCTTGCGCCAAGTCGTGTGGGGATTCCATGGTCGCCCATTTTATAAGTGCTCGTACTTATAGCTGACCGATCAGCGGGGCAAGCGACATGGTCAACGCCACGCTAAACAGCGCCAGCACGGTGGACACCGCTATGCTGGTGGTGATAAGCGCCTCGGACTCGCGGTAGCGCTGCGAAAACAAAAACACATTTGCACCCATTGGCAAAGACGCCGCAACCGCCACGACGGTCAGCTGCAAGCCATGCACGCCAAGCAGCAAACCCAGCGCCACCACCAGCACAGGCAGCACAAAACTTTTGAGTAACGATAAGCCCAGCGCCGCTTTAAGGTGATCGCCCAAACGCGTTGCCGACAGCGTCAACCCCACCAACACCAAGGCCAGCGGACTAAACGCCTGGCCCAGCAAATGCAGCGGCCTGTCCACCACCGCAGGCAAATCCAGTCCTGTTTGACTAAAAGCCATCCCAAGCAAAATCGGCCACGTCGTCGGCTGCAACAAGGCCCCGCGCAGCGCCTGCAACGCTAATCGCACAGGATGCACCTTGTTATCGCGCCTGCGCAGCCACTCTAGCAAAAGAGTTGCCGATGTCAGCATGATGACCGCGTGCACCGACAACAAACTAAACAGCACCGCCTGCCCCGCTTCGCCGTAGGCAAAGCCAATCAATGCAATCCCAATCATCACCACATTGCTATACGTTGCAGCCAAGCCCAACATGACACCGCGCTGCGTGACGCCCACCACCACCACCACCAAAGCAAACAAAATGACCATGCTGCCCAAATACGCCAACACCGGCAGGGTTTGCAAGTTTTCAAGGTGCGTTTGCGCCATCGTGCGAAAAAGCAGGGCGGGCAGCAGCAAGAAAAAAATTAAATTGGAATAGTCCTTCACCGCCTCTACCCTTATCCAGCCTTGCTTACCCGCGGTGTAGCCCGTGGCAACTAACAAAATAACAGGCAGTAAAGACGTCACAACGGGGTGGGTGAGCAAAGGAGCATTCATAGCGCAAATCATATAGGCGCAAAATTTGTACGTCCCCATTTAAAAAATGGACGCTCTAGCCAAAGGACATTCTGCACAACCCTATTCCGTTCGGGCTGCGCCTGTCGAAGTCCTTGATTTGATTAGAACCACCTTTCGACAAGCTCAAGGTGAGCGGAGTTTTGCAGAGGCTCCTTAATTAGAATGTCTCTGTTTACTAGGCAAAAATGCCCACGGCAAGTAACAGGACGTGCTGAATTTATTTTTAACCCCGTTTTATAGGACACATCATGCAAACAAATTTTCACTCTAAGTTTTTGAGCGCGGCCTTCGCTACGCTGACCTTGGCTGCTTGCGGGGGAGGGGGGGGGCGGCAGCTCCGCAGCGCCGGCAGCTAGCAGCAATGTTGCTAAATATGTAGGAACCTGGCAATCAGGATGCTACCAACTTTCTCTCTTTTCAGATACAACAAATGGCAATGCGGCTGCCTACGTCAAAAGCAGCTTGGCTGCTAAGGAAAATAGCGGCACAGTCTTGGGGCTGAGTATTACGCAGACTGTGTATACCTCCAAGGACACCACTTGCAGCGGTGCAGTTCAAGCCACGGTTACGCGCACAGGTCTGTCGGACAACAGCTCTGTCACCAACAATACAAATAAAACAATGACCACTGGGTTTGGTGCCAACACCTTCACCTACCTCGGCGCCTTGACTTTGGGGGGCGTGGCGACGGACAAGTTTGATCTGAGCGCTGCCGCCCTGTCAAACTTTAACGCCACCATAACACTTGGAACAATCCAATTTAAAACAGCTGATTTTTCTGCGGCCACAGGCAAAATTGCGCTCTATCTAAGCGGCAGCACCTTGACAACGGGTTATGGCAGCAGCGCAGCCGCCGATCCCACCGCACTGAGCACTAAGCCTCAGGATATTTTTACGAAGCAGTAAGTGCCTATGCCGCCATGCTTGGCGGTAGCGTAGTCGCCAAGAGGCGACGCAGACGCAAATGTAGCGCTGGTGCTGGGGTATTATTAAAACGTCGCTCACAAAGCGGCGGTTTTTATATCCGCCATCCACAAGAGGGGGTTTTATGACTTCTTTAGACAGCAAATACACACAGGCCAGCGGCTGGGTTTATCTCAGCGGCAATCAAGCGCTGGTCAGGCTTCCCATTCAACAGCGTTTGCGCGACGCAGCAGCCGGGCTGAACACGGGCGCGTATGTGTCTGGCTATCGAGGCTCGCCCTTGGGTCGCTACGACATGGAAATGTGGCACGCCAAGACCACACTGCAATCGCACAACATTCACTTTCGCGCCGCCGTGAACGAAGACCTTGCCGCCACCGCGCTGTGGGGCTCGCAATATGTGGGCGCATTTCCTGGCGCTAAGGTCGATGGCGTGTTTGGCGTTTGGTATGGCAAAGGGCCAGGCGTCGATCGCTCGGGTGATGTGCTGCGCCACGCTAATAGCGCAGGCACCGCCAAGTTTGGCGGCGTTGTGGCGCTGGCGGGTGATGACCACGGCGCAAAAAGCTCGACTGTGGTTAATTTTTCCGATCAAATTTTTCAGGCGGCAGGCATTCCCGTTTTGTTTCCCTCGAACACGCAAGAGTTGCTGGACTTTGGTTTGCACGCCATCGCCATGTCTCGCTTTAGTGGCTGCTGGGTTGGCATGAAGGTCGTCACCGATGTGGTGGAGGGCGGCGGCACGATTTATGTGGGACTCGATTCGCCCCGCATTGTGCTGCCCGAGTTAGAAGCGGCTCCTGCACTTGGCGCACAAGGGCGCAATATCCGCGCCGTGGACTCGATGCTGCCACAGGAGGATCGACTTTACAACCACAAGCTCTACGCGGCTCTGGCTTATGTGCGCGCCAATGATCTAAACAAAGTCACGCACGGCAAAAGCGGCGCAAAATTTGGCATCGCCGCATCGGGTAAGTCATACCAAGATTTGCTGCAAGCCTTGTCCGATTTAAATTTGGGCGATGCGGCTTTGACAGCAATGGGCGTCTGCATTGCCAAAATTGGGTGCACGTGGCCGCTAGACCCCGACTTTGTGCGCGGTTTTGCCGCTTCGCTGGACACGCTATTTGTCATCGAAGAAAAGCGTCCGCTGCTAGAAGACCAAATCAAGTCTGCTCTTTTTGACACCGCCCTTCGCCCACGCATCATCGGCAAATACACGGGGAATCATGCCTATGCGGCAGATCGCGGCGCAGGCGTTATGCCAAGCACGGGTGAGACCAATGCCGCAATGATTAGTAAGTCGCTGGTGGAGCTTTTAGGTTTACAGCCCGCACATTGCCAATCTGTGCAAGCCGCAGCAGTCGTTCACGATGCATTTAAGCCAGAAACCCGTGCGCCTAGTTTTTGCTCGGGCTGCCCACACAACCGATCCACCCAACTGCCCGAAGGCTCTCGCGCCTTGGCGGGCATAGGCTGTCACACCATTGCCATGCTGAAAAATCCGCTAACCACCACCACGGTGTCACACATGGGCGGCGAAGGCGTGATGTGGTTGGGACAACAACCTTTTACAAACGAGCGCCATGTTTTTGCCAATATGGGCGACGGTACATATTTCCACTCGGGCTTTCTCGCCATTCGCCAAGCCATTAGCGCCCACACGCCTATGACCTACAAAATTTTGGTGAATGGATTTGTCTCTATGACGGGCGGACAGCCCGTGGATGGTGAGCTCACCATCCCGCGCATGGCGACAGAGTTGATCGCGGAGGGCGCTCGCGAAGTGGTGGTGGTTAGCGACGACCCTAGCAAATACACCAACACCTCCGCGCTGCAATTGCCTGCGGGTGTGACGGTTTATCACCGTAGTGAGTTAGAAGCCGTGCAGCAAAGGCTGCGGGGCATTGCCGACGTCACCATCCTCATCTACGACCAAGCCTGCGCGACCGAGCGGCGACGACTGCGCAAGCGCGGCAAATGGGTTGATCCGCAAAAACGCAGCTTCATCAACCAAGCCGTGTGCGAGGGCTGCGGCGACTGCGGCAAAGTGTCTGGCTGTATGTCCATCGAGCCCGTAGAAACGCTGCTTGGGCGCAAACGGCGCATCAACCAAAGCTCGTGCAACAAAGACTACACCTGTGTGGAGGGTTTTTGCCCCAGCTTTGTGACCGTGCACGGGGGGCTATTGCGCACGCCGCCTACATCACCTGCATCGCCCGCGTTGTCCACCGACTGGCAAACCCCGCAACCAACCATTACCCGCCCCAGCAACAAAGCCGTCAGCATCCTCATTACAGGTATTGGCGGCACGGGTGTTGTCACCCTTGGGCAAACGCTGGGAATGGCAGCCCACTTGGATGGCTTGCGCTGCACGATTTTGGATGTCACAGGCTTGGCACAAAAATATGGTGCCGTGATGTCGCACGTTCGCATCGCGGCAGATGCAGCGCAGCTTGGCGCCAATCGCATTAGTGCGGGCGAGACCGATACGTTAATTGGCTGCGACTTGATTGTGAGCGCGGGCACCGAGTGTCTGCGCTCACTTAAAACAGGCATCACCCGCGCCGCCATTTGCACCGACCTTGTTCCCACAACCGAGTTTTCGCGCAACCCCGATTGGGATGCCGACGCGGCGGGTTTGCTATCGGTCATCCAAGCACACATTGACAACAAGCATTTTTTTGCCGCCCCCGCGCTGGCAATGGCCACGCAGTTAATGGGTGACCCCATTGCGGCGGGCATGATGATGCTAGGCGCGGCGTGGCAACGCGGCTGGGTTCCTGTGTCGCTGCAAAGTCTGCAAGCCGCCATCGAACTCAACGGCGTGCAAGTCGCACAAAGCAAACAAGCGTTTGAATGGGGTCGCCGCGCTGCGCACGACTTTGCGCGTGTTGGCGGCCTTGCCCAAAGAGCCACAGCCGCACCTGGCGAAGTCCCTTTGCAATGGCTGCCGCGCCAAACCCAAACGCTAGACGCGCTCATCGCGCATCGTGCGCAGCTTCTGCACGACTACGGCGGCGACATCAACGGCGCGCAGCTCGCCAATCGTTACCAGAATTTAATTGCCAAGGTTCGCGCCGCGCAAGACGCATCCGACGCACTTATTCGCGCTGTTGCAGCGCAGTACTTTCGCCTACTCGCCGTGAAAGACGAGTGGGAAGTGGCGCGACTTTACGCTGCACCCGAGTTTGCAGCCGCACTTAAAGAAACATTCGAGGGCGATATCAAACTGCACTTTCATTTAGGTGTTTGGCCGTTTGCCAAACACGATGCCGCAGGCACACCGCGCAAAACAGAATTAGGCCCATGGGTCATGCCCGTTTTTAGAGTGATGGCTCGGCTGCGCGGTCTGCGCGGCTCGTGGCTAGATCCATTTAAGTACAGCAGCGAGCGCAAGCTGGCCGATCAATTGCTCGCCGACTACGAGCACGACATAGAGGCGGCGCTCAACAAACTAGACGCGAACAATCTAGTCGCCATCACGCAGCTCGCGAAATGGCCAGAAAAAATCAAGGGCTACGGGCACGTCCGCTTCGCTAGCGCGCAAGCAGCAAGGCAAACACGTCAAGCCTTGCAATAAGCACCGCTTTTGCGGCTATTATTCAGCCTCTTTTATTTCAAAGGATTCCAACCATGAAGAAGTTTTTAATCATTGCCGCGACTCTGTTGGCAACCACGTTTTCAGCAACATCGCACGCGCAGTTTGCCAAACCTGATGACGCGGCAAAATACCGTCAATCCGCACTATCGGTGCTAGGAACACACTTTGGCCGCGTTGCTGCCATGGCGCAAGGCAGGGTTCCTTTTGATGCCAAAGCCGCACAAGAGAACATCGACATCGCTGTTTTTGTATCCAAACTGCCCTGGGCTGGCTTTAATGCCGATGGCGAGAATGCCACCATTAAAAGCACCGCCAAACCAGAAATTTGGAAGGAATCAGCTAAATTTAAAGAACACGCCGATAAGGTGCAAACCGAATTACTGAAAGTACAAGCAGCCGCCAAAACGGGCAGCTTAGATGCCATTAAGACAGCAATGGGCGGAGTTGGTAGCTGCAAAGCCTGCCACGACGCATTTAGATCTAAATAAGCGAAGAGGCGCTGTGGGGGAGGGGGTGCGCACAACAACCCCTTCCACCAAACACCACTAGCCGACACCCAACGAGCTACGAGGCAAGCAGCTGCTCTATAAGCGCCTGCAGCTCTGGGAAGTTGGGCGTGCCCACATATTGCTTCACAATTTCTCCGCGCTTGTTAAGTAAAAAAGTTGTGGGGGTTAATTGCACATCGCCCCAGGCCTTGGCTATCGCTCCGGTGTTATCAATCACCACAGGAAACGGTAGTTTGCGTGTGTGCGCAAAGTTAACCACATAGCTGGGTGGGTCATACGACATCGCTACCGCAATTGCTTCGTAGCCTTTGGCGCGGTATTTATCATAGACCGCCACCATTTGCGGCATTTCGGCCACACAAGTCGTGCAACTGGTTGCCCAAAAGTTAATCAAGGCAACCTTACCCTTCAAATCTTCCGTTGTTGTGTGGCTACCGTCTAGCAAAACAAATTTGGATTCTGGTGCGTGGCGTATGCCCACTCCCGTCGACACACAAAAGAGGGTTGTCAAACAAACAAAAGTTGACGCCGCCCACATTCGTTTTTTCATTTTTATTCCTTGATAAAGCTTCACCACAAGCGACCAAGCATTCTAGCCAAGCAACAAACACCACCACACAAACACAAAGATTGTTTTGTGAATAACCCGCTTTTTTAGACTTTAGCAAGCTGCTAGAATTAACTTATCCACAAAAATTATGCTTGCCGCCTCCCCTCCCCTATCCAACACAGCCAAGCCTTTAGATGCGCAGCATTTATGGGTGGATTGCTTAATGCTTCTTGGAAAAAAAATACCAGAAAATCAAATGCTTACGTGGATAAAACCGATTGAAATTGACTGGGACCCCCAAACCCCCAAGGTCACTTTATGGGTTGCAAATCGGTTTAAGCTAGACTGGGTAAAAAGTCAATATCTCCAAGCGATTATTCACACCATCCAAGAGCTAATGGGAGGTCCTGTAGATATTATTCTAGCGCTGCGTCAAACAGAAGTTAAAACAGCAGCAGCGCCCCCCCCAGTTTCAGCACAACTCGAAGCTGTCAATCAAATTTATAGCCATAGCAAACCCACAGCAGAGCCAGAGGTTTTAGGCAACCGTCTCAACAGCCTTTTGACTTTTAACAACCTAATTGAGGGGTCGGCCAATCGTATGGCTAGGGCCGCCAGCATGCACGTTGCCAACGCATTAGGCGGTCTTTACAACCCTCTTTTTATTTATGGCGGCGTAGGGCTTGGGAAAACGCATCTCATGCACGCCATTGGAAATCAACTACTTAACCACAAGCCGTCATCTAAGGTGCTTTATATCCACGCGGAGCAATTTGTCTCTGATGTGGTTCGCTCATATCAACGAAAAACTTTTGAGGATTTTAAAAATCGGTATCACAACCTTGATCTACTTTTAATTGACGATGTCCAGTTTTTTGCCAATAAGGAAAGAACACAAGAAGAGTTTTTTAATGCCTTTGAGGCATTACTCACAAAAAAATCACACATCGTAATGACCAGCGACACCTACCCAAAAGGGCTTGCCAATATCCACGAACGCCTTGTTTCGCGTTTTGATGCTGGATTAACCGTTGCCCTAGATGCGCCAGAGCTTGAACTACGTGTCGCTATTTTGATAAGTAAAACACAAGCTGAAGGCTTAGTGATGCCTGAGGATGTTGCTTTTTTTGTGGCTAAAAATGTCCGCTCTAATGTGCGTGAGTTAGAAGGCGCGCTGCGAAAAATTTTGGCATTTTCAAAATTTAATCAAAAGGAAATTTCCATCACTCTGGCACGTGAGTCACTTAAAGACTTGCTCTCTATACAAAATCAACAGCTTTCTATTGAAAACATCCAAAAAACAGTCGCTGATTTTTACAAAATAAAAATTGCTGATATGTACTCTAAGCGCAGACCCGCCAGCATTGCAGGCCCCAGACAAGTCGCTATGTACCTAGCAAAAGAACTCACCAAGCGCAGCCTACCTGAAATTGGCGATTTATTTGGTGGCCGAGACCACACAACTGTCCTACACGCCGTCAGAAAAATCACAAAAGATCGACAACAAAATTTAGAACTCAACCAACAACTACACCTCTTAGAACAAACACTAAAAAATTAAGTTTGTGGATAAAAAAAGGATAACGACTGGTTATCCTTTTTGATTGGTCATTTAAAAAACTTAACTACAATCCATCCCTAAAGCCCTGTCTTTTTTCAACAATGATTTTTCTATTTAAGTATTTGATTTAAATAGAAAATTTTAGTTATTAACAAAAGTAACAACCCTCTAACTACTACTACTATTTTTAAAAGTAACCTTAATAAGGAATCATATGAATATCGTTAAAGCACCGCAACACGAGTTCTTAGCTCTTTTGCAATCAATTGCAGGTATTGTTGAGCGTCGTCATACCTTGCCTATTTTGGCAAATGTTTTATTTCGTAAAAAAGACGATCAATTGCAAGTGGTGTCTAGTGATTTAGAAATCCAGATCAAATCTGCGGGCGCAATGGGGGGGGATGCGGGAGGTTTTACAACCACGGTTAATGTGCGTAAATTAATTGACATCCTTCGCTCACTACCGAGTGATCAAATCATTTCTTTATCATCACAAAACAATAAGTTAGTTTTGCAAGCAGGTAAGAGTCGCTTTACGCTACAAACTTTGCCAGCAGAAGACTTTCCTTTGGTGCAAGAGTCAGTGAAGTTTGGTGGTGTATTTTCAATTCCACAAAAAGTGTTAAAAAACCTTTTGCAACAGGTGTCGTTTGCGATGGCGGTGCAAGATATTCGCTACTACTTAAACGGTATTTTGTTTGTGGTGGATGGTAAGCAATTGAGTCTGGTTGCAACAGATGGCCATCGTCTGGTGTACTCCAGTTCTGAATTAGAAGTGGACGTACCCAAACAAGAAGTTATTTTGCCTCGTAAAACGGTTTTGGAGTTGCAGCGTTTGCTATCTGAGAGTGATGATGTAATTGAAATTCAGTTTGCTAATAACCAAGCAAAATTCAATTTTGGTAGCATGGAGTTTGTGACGAAATTAGTAGAAGGAAAGTTTCCTGATTACAACCGTGTCATTCCAAAAGGACACAAAAATAAACTCATGATTGGTCGTCAAGCGCTTCTGACCTCCTTGCAGCGCACGGCTATTTTGATGAGTGATAAATTTAAAGGTGTTCGCTTTAATTTTGAACCTAATTTATTACGTATTGCCTCAAGCAACACCGAGCAAGAGGAGGCGATAGAGGAGTTAGACATTAACTACTTGGGCGATGCAATTGAAATTGGTTTTAATGTCACATACCTAATTGATGCGCTACACAATATGACGCAAGAAATGGTTGGCATCGAACTCTCCGATGGCAACAGCTCAGC
The DNA here is from genome assembly GCA_031538565.1 of Burkholderiaceae bacterium. GTDB lineage: Bacteria > Pseudomonadota > Gammaproteobacteria > Burkholderiales > Burkholderiaceae_C > JASGCK01. The sequence goes on along the minus strand of JAVKLS010000036.1, from coordinate 7,956 downwards.
CTTATTTACCTTGCCCGATAACGCCACTTATAGCTATGTTGTGATGCCTATGCGCATCTAACCAAAGCATTTATTTTTGAATTTTCACCCTAGGTTATTCATGTCTGAAGAAAACACTAATGCGATGCCCGATGAGTCGGTGAGGACCTCGCTAACCGCCCAGCAGGCTGCCTTAGATTCTGCCCAGTACGGTGAGGGCTCAATTCAAATTTTGGAGGGCTTAGAAGCGGTTCGTAAGCGTCCAGGTATGTACATTGGTGATACCAGTGATGGCACAGGCTTGCACCACTTGGTGTTTGAGGTGGTTGATAACTCAATCGACGAGGCCTTGGCGGGTCATTGCGACGACATTGTTGTAACAATTCACAGTGACAACTCAATCAGCGTGACTGATAACGGGCGCGGCATTCCCACGGGTGTAAAAATGGACGATAAGCATGAGCCAAAACGCTCGGCGTCGGAAATTGCACTCACTGAACTGCACGCGGGCGGCAAGTTCAACCAAAACAGCTACAAGGTGTCTGGTGGCCTTCACGGTGTGGGTGTTAGCTGTGTCAATGCGTTGTCGCAGTGGTTGCGCCTAACGGTGCGGCGCGATGGCAAAGTACATGAAATGGAGTTTGCCAAAGGCTTTGTGCAAAACCGTTCAATTGAAGTGGTGGATGGCGCTGAAATCTCGCCCATGCGCGTCACAGGCACAACAGAGCGGCGCGGCACAGAGGTTCACTTTTTAGCTGACCCTGAAATTTTTAACAACATTGATTTTCATTACGACATTCTTGCCAAACGCCTGCGCGAGCTCAGTTTTTTAAACAACGGTGTCAAGATTCGACTGGTCGATGAACGAAACCAACGTGAAGATAATTTTGCCTACGCAGGAGGGGTGCGCGGCTTTGTGGAGTTCATTAATAAAGGCAAAACGGTTTTGCACTCCAATATCTTTTATGCGTTTGGTGAGCGTCCATCTGAAACCTATGGCGGCATCCCTGGCACCAGCATCGGTGTAGAAGTGTCCATGCAGTGGAACGACGGCTACAACGAGAGCCTGCTTTGTTTTACCAACAACATTCCACAGCGCGATGGCGGTACGCATTTAACGGGAGTGCGCGCCGCGATGACGCGCGTGATCAATAAATACATTACCGATAACGAGCTGGCCAAAAAAACCAAGGTGGAGGTCAGTGGCGAAGATATGCGTGAAGGTTTGGCCTGTGTGCTCTCGGTTAAAGTGCCCGAGCCAAAATTTTCCAGTCAAACCAAAGATAAATTAGTCTCTAGCGAGGTGCGTGCGCCTGTTGAGGAAATTGTTGCCAAAACATTGACCGAGTTTTTAGAAGAGCGCCCGCTAGACGCCAAAATTATTTGCGGCAAAATTATGGACTCGGCGCGTGCACGCGAAGCCGCACGCAAGGCGCGCGAGGCCACACGCAAAACCGTCATGGGCGGCATGGGACTGCCAGGCAAACTGGCAGACTGCCAAGAAAAAGATCCGGCGCTGTGTGAAGTCTATTTAGTCGAGGGCGACTCTGCGGGCGGCTCCGCCAAACAAGGACGTGACCGAAAATTTCAGGCGATTCTTCCGCTGCGCGGCAAAATCCTAAACGTTGAAAAAGCGCGTTACGAAAAACTACTTGCTAGTAACGAAATCGTGACTCTCATCACCGCCTTGGGTACGGGCATTGGTGCGGACGATTTCAAAATTGACAAACTACGCTACCACCGCATCATCATCATGACCGATGCGGACGTGGATGGTGCACACATTCGCACTTTGTTGCTGACCTTTTTCTATCGGCAAATGCCCGAGCTGGTGGCGCGCGGACACATCTACATTGCGCAGCCGCCACTTTATAAAGTTAAAGTAGGCAAACACGAACAGTACCTAAAAGACGCGCACGAGCTAGATGCTTTCATGCTTAAAGTTGCGCTAGAAGGCGCGCGCCTCATGCCAAGCGCAGGACGGGCGATGGTGACGGGCGCGGCATTGGCAGAAGTTGCACATCAATACCAGTTGGCGCAAACCGTGATTGACCGCCTATCTAATTGGATGGACATCGACGCGCTACGCGCCATTGCCAATGGTGTGGCGGTGCAGTTGGAGGACATGGACGCGGCGCTGAAGTCGGCGGCAACCATGCAAGCCGCGCTAGAAGCGGCGGAGAGCACTACAGGAGCGCGCGCTGTGGTTCGTGCCGAAGTGGATATGCGAACCGACAAATTACAGCTCGTCATTACGCGCTACATCCACGGCAACGCTAAGCCCAGTATCATTCACAGCGATTTTGTGCGCGGTAACGATTACGCTGCGCTGCGCCGCGCGGCGGATACGTTTAATGGCCTCATTGGTGTGGGCGGCGTGATTTATCGCGGCGAGGGCGAGCGCCAAAAAGAGCAAAAAGTAACAGATTTTCGCGAAGCAATGGTTTGGCTTTTGCAACAAGCCGATAGCGCGGTTGGGCGCCAGCGCTACAAAGGCTTGGGCGAGATGAACCCTGAGCAACTTTGGGAAACCACCATGGATCCGCAGGTGCGCCGTCTCTTGCAAGTCAAAATTGAAGACGGCATCGAAGCTGATCGCGTATTTACCATGCTTATGGGCGACGAAGTCGAGCCGCGCCGTGAGTTTATTGAAACCAACGCGCTGCGGGCGGCGAATATCGACACCTGATTTTTGTTTAAGCCCACACACCCTGGCTAGGCTTTTACGGCATTATCCTCGCGTCCAAACCACGCCACATAGAGCACGGGCAGCACAAGCAGCGTGAGCAGGGTTGCCGTAAACAGCCCACCAATCACCACAACAGCCAGGGGTTTTTGTGTCTCTGCGCCAATCTCGGTAGAGATAGCCATTGGCAGCAAGCCCAGCGCCGCCAGCAGCGCCGTCATGAGTACGGTGCGTAGGCGTGACAAAGAGCCCTCTTTGACGGCCTCTACGACGCTGCTGCCGCGCTCGCGCAGCTGTTGAAAGACCGAGAGCATGACCACGCCGTTGAGCACCGACTGCCCCGATAGCGCAATAAAACCAATGGCGGCAGATACAGACAACGGGATAGAGAAAATAAAAAGCGCAACAAAGCCACCAATTAAAGCCAGTGGTACGTTGAGCAAGACAAGCGTTGCCATTTTGAGTGAGCTAAACGCATCGAACAGCAGCACAAAAATGAGCAGCAGCGAAATCGGAACGACCATCGTTAGGCGCCGCATGGCACGCTCTTGGTTTTCAAACTCACCACTCCAACCAATGGTGTAACCAGCAGGCAGTTTGACGCTTTTGTCTACGCGCTCTTTCATGTCGGCGACGACGGATCCCATGTCGCGGTTTTTAATAAAAATGCCAATCGCCATGGTACGGCGGCCTGCTTCGCGGGCGATATTCATGGCGCCACTGGTCTCGCGGATTGTTGTGACTGAGCCCAGCGCCGCATAGCCGCCATCAGGTGTGGGGACGGGGATGCTTGCTAGGCGCCCAATCTCACGCTTGCTAGCGGGCAGGCGCACGGCTACGGCAAACTTGCGCTCGCCCTCCCACAACTGAGTCGCCACCTTGCCAGCGAGGGCCGACTCGATCACGTCTTGGATGTCTTGCACATTCAAACCCAAGCGCGCCGCACGGTCGCGGTCAATATCGATGATGAGCTGCGGGATTTCACCTTGGCGGTTGATTTCGGAGCGATAGACCCCTTTAACTTGTTTGACTTCGCGCTCGATGGCCTCGGTTGTGGTGCGTAGATCATCCAAGCTATCGCCTGAAATTTTGATGACGATTTGACCATCAATTTGGGAGATGGACTCTAAAACGTTATCGCGAATGGGCTGTGAAAACGAGGGCTCCATGCTTGGCAAGCGCGAGACGGCAGCATCCATTTCATCAATAACTTTGGTCTTGGTCATGCCTGGACGCCATTGCGCTTCAGGCTTTAAATCCACAAACACTTCAGTCATCGACATGGTTTTAGGATCGGTGCCATCTTCGGGTTGACCTGATTTAGAGACGGTGGTGTTGACCTCGGGCACAGAGAGCAGCGCTTTGCGAATGAGCCGCTGCGCCCGTGTGGCCTCTTCGTTAGAGATGCTGGAGGGCAAGCGTAGATTGACCCAAATCGTACCCTCGTTGAGCTCTGGCAAAAACTCTGAGCCTAAGTGCGCGGCCAAGCCTAACGATGCGCCAAAGGCCACAAGCGCAATCACTACGACTTTGCGGCTGTGCGATAGCGCCCAATCTAGCGCAGGCGAATAAATGCGCTTGCACCACGCGACGACCGTGTTGTCGCCGTGCGGCAAGCCTTTTTTAAGCATCCAATAGGCCAGCAGCGGGACAAGCGTCAGTGAAAAAATAAGCGAGCCAATTAGCGCCGCAACAACCGACAGCGCCATTGGTTGAAAGATGCGCCCTTCGTGCCGCTGCAATGCAAAAATAGGCACGTGAGCGGCGATGATGATGAGCATGGAAAACAGCGTGGGGCGGCCAACTTCTGCTGCTGCGGAGGCAATCACGTCACGGCGCGTGGCGTTGTCTAGGTTGTCGCGTTTTTCTGCCAAGCGATGCATGATGTTTTCCACCACAATGACCGCGCCGTCCACAATAATGCCAAAGTCCATCGCACCCAGACTAAGCAAATTGGCGGGCACGCCCATGATTTTGAGACCCAAAAATGTGGCGAGCAACGACAAAGGAATCACCACCACAACCGCCAGCGATGCGCGCAGGTTAGAGAGAAAAACATAGAGGATGAGTGAAACGAGAAGTGCGCCCTCAATTAAATTTTTAAACACCGTGCCCAGCGTTTTGGACATCAGCCATGTGCGGTCATAAAACGACTCAATGCGTACACCTTTAGGCAGCGCTTTGGCGTTGATCTCGGCAATTTTTTCTTTCACCGCTTTGAGCACAACACTGGCGTTTTCGCCCTTGCGCATGATGACGATGCCTGTGACGATATCGTCATCATCATCCTGACCCACAACGCCTAAGCGCGGTACGGCCCCCACTTTAACCTGGGCCAAGTCGCGAATCAAAATAGGCGTGCCCCCGCGTGCCGCCACCACAATGCGTCCAATGTCATCGGAGGACTGCAACAGCCCAAGACCGCGAATGGCGTATTGCTGCACACCTTGCGCTGCATAGCTTCCGCCCACATTGGAGTTGCCGCGCCCCAAGCTATCTAATAAATTTTGAAACGTCAGTTTGTAGGCGCGTAGCTTGTCCAGGTCGGGCTGAACTTCGTATTGCTTGATCGAGCCGCCCATAGCAACGACATCGGCAACCCCTGGCACTTGGCGGATACCCCGCTCGACCACCCAGTCCTCTAGTGTGCGCAAATCGGTGCTGGATAAGCCGTCGCCCTTTAAGCGATAGCGCATGATCTCGCCCACAGGGGTTGCGTTGGGTGCAATGCTGGGCTCGACGCCTGGCGGCAAATCGACGCTGCGCAAACGCTCACCGACTTGTTGGCGAGCAAGATTGACGTTCACGTCGTCGTCGTATGTCACCACGGTAAAGCTAAGACCAAACTGCGTGTGGGAAAACACACGAATCGAATTGGGAAGCCCCGACAGCGCCACCTCTAACGGCAGGGTGACCTGTTTCTCTACCTCTTCGGCAGCACGCCCAGGATAGAGCGCAATGACGGTGACTTGCGTGTCGGTGACATCGGGGAAGGCTTCGACCGATAAATTTTTGAAGGCGAACAAACCAGCCAACACAAAGAGCACAGAGCCCAACACAATAAACAGCGGTTGGTGCAGCGCGAATTGAATCAGACGCTTCATTTTTTAACGTCCTGTGCATTGTCTTGCGATAAGCGCCAAAGCCTAGCCAGTAGCAAGGTGTTGTCGCTCACAACTTGCTCACCTGCTTTTAATCCGCTTGCAACGACAACTGTTTTTGCGTCCTCAAACGCAATCGTGACTTCGCGCCGCTCAAACTTGCCCGTCGCAGTCTGTGTAAAAACGAAATGCTTTGCGCCGTTTAGTAGTGCGGCGCTGGCAGGAATGGAGACGCTGCCGCTTGGCATTTGCCGCGTGATGCGGGCGGTTACCAGCATTTCCGCTTTCAGCAAGCGCTGCGCGTTGGCAATCAAGCCGCGAACCTTGATGGTGCGCGTTGCGGGGTCAATAAAGTCGCTCGCTGTTTGCACGGTCGCAGCAAACACTTGCCCGCCAAGGCTTGGCACAGAAATGTCAAAGGCGCTGCCCGTTTTGAGGCTAGCGATATCGGATTCACGCGCATCAATTTGCACCCACAAACTATGCGGATTGGTGACGACAAACAAAGGCGGCACGCCCACGCCCGATTGGTCGGGGCGCAGCTCTTGTCCAGGATTGATGCTGCGCTCGACCACAACGCCCGCCAAACTGCTGGTCAGTGTGAGCTGTTGATTGACGCTGTTTGCGTTGGTGTTGCCGTACAACCGCGTGCGCGCTTGGGCGCGATCGCTTTCGGCGCGTGCGCGTGCGGCCTCGGCCTCGGCGCTGTCGAGCTCCTTGCGTGCCACAACGCCCGCATCAAACAATTCTTTTTGCCGCGCCAAGGTTTTTTGCGTCAGGGCGACATCGGCCTGGGCTTTTGCGGTTTCGGCTTGAGCCATGCCAAATTCAGGTGACGCCAAGATTGCCAGCGCTTGTCCTGCAACAACGCCTTGCCCCACATCGGCGCGGATGGCGGTCACGCGCCCTGCAAAGCTGGCGTAAATGCGCTGCGTGTGCGCTTCGTCCCACACAAGTTTGGCTGGCAGTTCGATGTGGATGTCTTGAGCGGCCTCGGCGGCGCTCATGCCAAGCAAAGCCAGTTGCGGGTGATTGGGTGCAAAACGGATGAGCTGGTTTTCCACAATTGGCGCGGGAGGTTCTTCTTTGGGAGCGGCGGTTTCGTTGCAAGCGCTGAGTGCACCAACGAGCGCGCCAAGTGCGGCGGCAGATTGGGCGATGCGCCAAAAAAGGAGGTGGATTTTTTTCATGGTACGGCTTTAAAACGAAGATCCCACGCGGTGCGGGCTTTATCAAAATCGGTTTGTGCGGCAATGGCCTCTAGCGCGGTGAGCCGCCAAGTGCGCCTGGCCTCTAGTAAGTCGGTTAGCGAGAGCGCGCCTTTGTTGTATGCAAGCTCGGCTTGGTCAGTCACTTGTTTAGCTGCTTGCGCGATGTTGCTTGCGTAATTGACGGCACGTTGTTGGCTGCTGGTGAGGTTTTGGTACAGCTGCAAAATCTCGCTACGGGTCGCTTGCCGCGCGCGCTCTAGCGCAGCTTCGGCAATGATCAGCTGTGATTCAGTCTTTGCAATTTCACCTTGATAGGCGTAGCCGCCTAGTGCACCTAGTTGCAGCGGAATTTGCATCTTAAAAGTCAACAGGCGCGTGGATGTGCCTGGGAAGTTGTCAAAAGCCGTGCCCAGAGTGACGTCATTTTTTTGCAACGCCAAGGCGCCGTCCAACTGCGCTTTGGCGGCCAGCGTTCGCGCCTGTGCGGCTTGCACGTCGGGGTGTTTGTCAAGCAAAGTGGCAAGACCTTCGTCGGTAAGCGCTGGCGCGGCGGGCGTGTTGGCGGCAGGGGCGGATGGACTAGCAAGCGCAACCAGATCGGGGTTGTGCAACCCCACAATCAAACCCAGCTTTAGCGCCGCTTGGGCGCGATTTTGCTGGGCTAATGCGAGATCGTTTTGTGCGCGCTGCGACTCGATGGCGCTGCGCGTGGCGTCTTGCGCGGAGAGATCGCCTGCCGCAAGTCGCTTGCTGGCAATATCGGCCAACTGTTTGGCGCTGTCGGTCATGGCGCTGATTTGCTGCGCGGCGTTTTGCGCTCCAAGCAAATCGAAAAACGCATTGCTTGCCAGTAATTTTTGTTGCACTTGTGCGCCGACTAAATCTTGTGCGGAGGCGTTGGCGGCCTCGGTGGCTGCGCGTGTGCGAAGCAGGCGCTTGTCGCCGCGCTCCCACGTCCAGTCAATGCCAATGCTTTTGT
>JAVKLS010000035.1:0-9557 GCA_031538565.1 Burkholderiaceae bacterium | reverse complement strand
TTGTCTTTGAATACATCGAGCATTACTACAATCGCGTTCGCAGGCATTCAAACAACGGCTGGCTTACGCCAGTCGAATTCGAACGCTTGCATCATCAGTCTTTAGAGGAGTCCTGTGTCTATTAATTTGACTAGGTTCACTTGGCAAATTGCCGCCCAACGTTCTTACCTCGTCCGTTTGCGCCGTCTGTGAGGTGTGGGAATAGGTAGAGATGTCCTAGGCTTTGAACGTGCTGGGCATAGTCTAAAAAGCCCATTTTGAGCAATTCAGCATGGATGGGAATGATGCGTCGTGCGTCGGGTGTTTTGCCCTTCTCGATGTGGAAACACGCCACGCCGTCAATCGTTTTGACGCTGGCGGCTTTGAGCGCGGCTAACTCTTCACGCCTTGCCCCGCTAAACAAGGCAACGAGGGGACACCAATAATGGTCGGGCTTCGCCATGTCGTGGGCGTAAGCGGCAGTAAAAATGGCTTTGATTTCGTCGTTTGTAAATGGCTCGAAGCTCTCGGTCTGCTCTGCCAATTTGGATTTGTTGCTAATGAACAAGCCGTCAACGGGGCTGGTCGGGTGGCTGGTGTAATGCCCGTGTGCAATCGCCCAATTAAAAAAGTCGTTCATCTGCCCGAGGCGTTTATTGATGTGCGTTCCTGTGATGTTGCGCTTGAGGTCTAGCGTCTTCCATTGGACGATCTCAGGCTTATTGATGAGGTTAATTTCCAAGTCGCCAAACACGCCAATGAAGTCTTTGTAAGTCCTGCCCTTGGCAACAATCGTTTGTTCGACGTTGTCGCGTTTCTTCTCTTCCAAATAGGCGGCGGTGGCTTCGCTAAAGCGCATGGATTTTTGAACGGGTGGGGCGTGAACCCCACTTCTCCCCCAATTCATGGTTTCTTGAAGCGGGGGTAATGCGCCATGTATTTGCTTATAAAGCGCGACGGCTTCCATCATCTGGGCGTGGTCTGCAGCGCCGTTGGCTTTCATAATGCCGCGCCCTAAATCGAGTTCATAGGTGCGGATCACGTCTTCTAGGCTGGGCAGATTGCGTGGTGTGGTCATGGTGCGTTTTCGTTCAAATGCTTCATTGAACTGTAACGCAATGAGTCGCGCCGTCGCGGGGTCTTTCGTGCCTAGGCTGTGCTGCCTCTCGCGTAGTTTTTCGCCCACGCGGAAATAAACACGCAAACAAAAAACACCGTGGCGGTTGGTCTTTAATCTGGGGACTTTAATCACTCGGGACACCTACTCGGGACACCAGTTCCAACGAGTAGGTAAGAAAGCAATTTAGATTCAAAGACTTATAAAACTTGGTGCGGCTGGCGGGGATCGAACCCACGACCCTTGGCTTCGGAGGCCAATACTCTATCCACTGAGCTACAGCCGCACACGGGAGTGCGCCGATTGTAGGGCTTGCTCTTATAATCTGAGCTGATTTTTACCTACTACACCGACTAAATCATGAGCGACATTCACAGCACCGAAGACCATACAGGCCCCATCAAAACACCTAAGCAGCTTTTACTGGCGGTTATTTATTCGTTTGTTGTTCCCGTGTTTTCCATTATTGGTTTTGTTTACGTGGTGGTCTCCGCCTACAAACCAATGGCAGGCGTGGGCGATCCTGCAAAACTGGTTGAACAACGTATCGCTAAAGTGGGCGTGGTTGAAGTCAAAGATGCGAGCGCTCCACTCAAGTCGGGTGAGGATGTGTACAAAGTGCAGTGCTTGGCTTGTCACGGCGCGGGGGCGGCAGGCGCGCCGAAGTTTCAGGATAAAGCCGCTTGGAGTGCCCGCATTGGCAAAGGCTACGAGGCATTGCTAACTTCCGCCCTCAAAGGCAAGGGCAATATGGGGGCGCAGGGCGGTGGTGATTTTGACGATCTCGAAATTGGTCGCGCCGTGGTGTTTATGGCAAACGCTGCGGGGGCTAAGTTTGCCGCGCCAGAGCGCCCTGCGGTTGCGCCAGTCGCTAAGTAATCTGCCAAACACCAAGCTCTAGGGCACGCGCGGCAATGGGCACATCTTGCGTGTGTACCAAACCGAAACCTAAATGTGTTGCTAAGTAAACGCGTCCTTGCGCGTTGACCGAGCAGGCTTGGTAAGTGGCATCTAATCCCGTGTGAGATTGAATAGAGAAGTCGTCGCTAACTCGCCAGATATAGGGCGTATCAGCTAGCTCCACGTACACGCGTTGTGGGCCGTTTTGAAAAAACCATTCCTCTTGGCCTTGTGCGTTTTGCTCGGACAAGTAGTTTCGCGCAATAAATGCAAGTAGCTTTTCATGCGTGAGACGCGAGCCTTTGGCGGTTTTGTCCCCGAGCAAGCAAGCGTCTTTAAAACTGCCCCGTGCTTGCACGGTTGCGTCGCGCATATACCAATCGCCGCGTTCGTCCAGACCTAACCATCCGTGGCAGTGCGGTACGTTTGGCCACTTAGCCATTGCTTGTTTAACGATGTCATCCATGCTGAACAACTTTTGTATTGAAAAACTCTGCAACTGCGTATGGCAAAGTTTGTAAATGTCCAGGAAAGCCACGCACGCAATTTGCAGCAAATCCGACGTGCCCGCCGTGTGCGGGTTGCCATAGCTTGACGTGCTGACTGACTTGTTGCGCCGTAGGCAGTGATCGGGCGGGAATAAACGGATCGTTTTGCGCGTTGATGACTAACGCGGGCACAGCCACGCGGTTTAAATGGGGTTTGGCGCTGGCGCGTGTCCAGTAATCTTCCGTGCTTTTAAAGCCGTGCAGGGGCGCGGTGACGACGTTATCAAATTCGTATAAATCCGTGCTTGCCAGCATTTTTTCTTTGTTAAAAAGATTGGGGTATTGCGCCAATTTTTGCAGCGCCCGCGGCTTTAAGGTGCGCAAAAACATGGGCGTGTAGATGTGGCGATTGATGCCTTGCCCTAAATGCAGACCAGCCGCCATTAGGTCTAGCGGGGCACAAATGGAGGCGACGCTTGTCACTATTTGATTGGCGTGTGCGCCCATTTCACCCGCCCAGCGCATCAAGGCGTTGCCGCCCAGCGAGATGCCAATTGCGTATAAGTCACCCGTGTATCGCTCTTTGATGCGCCGCAAAATCCAATCGATTTCGGCAAAATCTCCGCTGTGATAAGCACGTGGTGCGCGGTTTAATTCGCCGCTGCAACCGCGAAAATGTGGCACACAAAAGTCCAAATTATTTTCTTGCGCGTAGCGTGCAAAGGCGCGGGCGTAATGGCTTTGCGATGAACCCTCTAAGCCATGAAAGAGCACCAACATGGGCGCGGACGATGTGCGCGCGTGCGAAGTTTGTAAAAAATCAACGTCGATAAAGTCGTCGTCAAACGTGAACCAACGCTCACGCTGGTAGCAAATAGGTTTGAACTGCGGATGTGGCCTGGCAACTTTTGCCGCCCAAATGGTTGCCAGATGTGGGGCAAATAACCAGCTCATAAGCGTGCGATTGAAATAAAGCAAAGCTGGATATTCAGCCCCCAAGATGTTACTCGCTTGTCGTCACTAAACGCTTGGCAGCCACGTGATGGTGGTTTTGTACTTTGGTTTTGTGTTTGGCGACCTGGTGATCAATTTTGTCTACCAGTAAATCAATCGCCGCATACAAATCCGAATGTGCGGTCTCGGCAAAAAAATCATGTCCTTTCACGTGGATCGTGCACTCGGCTTTTTGTCGCCGATCTCGTTCTTTTTCGTTTTCAATGCTGAGTAAAACTTTGATATTGCTGACTTGATCGAAATGCCTATGAATACGTGCAAATTTTTCGTTCACATAAGCTTCGATGGCTGGCGTGACTTCAAGGTGGTGACCGCTGATTTTGAGACTCATATAAAAGCTCCTAATAATTAAAAATCAACAAAGTGGGCGCAAACCAATCACACCCACGACTTTACTTTGAATGAGTTTGGCAAATTTAGCAAGAAAAATGTTTGACATAAAATCTTGGTTTTAGGAGGGGCGAGACATATGCTCAATATCTTCACACTCGCCAATGGTCGCCTATTCCAAGAAGAGATTGAATCTTTGGAAGATCTCTCTAAATTCCAGCCCATTTGGGTGGATTTGGAATCTCCTACCCTGGAAGAAAAACGCTGGGTTGCACAGTATTTTGGGCTCTCCATTCCTGCTGACGTGATGGACGAAGACATTGAAGAGTCGGCCCGTTTTTACGAAGAAGACAATGGCGACCTTCACATTCGTTCCGATTTTTTAATTGCAGATGATGAGGTGTCGCACACCGTGCGCGTGGCGTTTATTTTGAATCAGCACAATCCCGAGCTTAAAAGTCGTGGGGTGCTGTTTTCTATCCACGATGAAGATTTACCCGTATTCCGTTTGCTGCGCTTGCGCGCGCGCCGTATGCCTGGTTTGATTGAAGACGCTAAAGACGTGCTACTCAAGCTCTTCGACGCCGACGCCGAATACTCCGCAGACACGCTGGAGGGCATCCATGATGTGCTAGAGGCAACCAGTAGGCAGGTTCTAGCGGGCGATGTGACTGATCAAATTGCGGGCGTGGTGCTGGGAAACATTGCAAGGCAAGAAGATAAAAATGGGCGCATTCGCCGCAACGTCATGGATACCCGCCGCGCTTTGAGTTTTATGATGCGCACCAAAATGCTGGGCGTGGAGCAATATGAAGAGGCGCGGCAAATTATGCGGGATATCGATTCGCTGGATTCTCACACCGCATTTTTGTTCGACAAAATTAACTTCTTGATGGATGCCACGGTTGGTTTTATCAATATCAACCAAAACAAAATCATTAAGATTTTTTCGGTTGCGAGTGTTGCTTTGTTGCCGCCTACTTTGATTGCCAGCATCTACGGTATGAACATGAACATTCCTGAAGTGCAGGTCTTAGGAAGCGCTGCTTACCCCTACGTGATTGCAGTGATGCTTGTGAGTGCATTAGGCCCCATGTGGTACTTTAGAAAACGCGGCTGGTTAAAGTGATTTTTTAGTCGGGCGCAGCCAATTGGCAATGCTGATTTGCTTGCCGCGTGCCACCGTTAAAGCTTTGGCTGGCGTGTCTTTGGTGATAGTCGATCCTGCGCCAATGACGCCATTTTTCCCCAGGGTAACGGGCGCAACCAGCACGCAATTGCTGCCCACGTGTACGCCATCTTCGATCACAGTTTTGTGCTTGTTTGCGCCGTCGTAATTGGCAGTAATTGAGCCTGCGCCGTAATTGACGCGTTCACCCACGGTTGCGTCGCCAATGTACGCCAAGTGGTTTGCTTTGGCGCCTGTGGCAAGCGTGGCATTTTTGATTTCTACAAAGTTGCCAATGTGCACATCGTCGCCCAATTTTGCGCCTGGACGCAGCCTAGCAAATGGTCCTATTTTTGCACCCAAGCCCACCTGTATGGGCTTGCCAGTCTGACCTTCGATGTGGGTAAAGGGATGGATGACTGCCCCGTCGGCAATGGCCGCATCGCTAATGACGCAGTTCGCGCCTATGCGTACGTTGCTTCCTAGCTTGACATCACCCGAAAAAACGCAGTTCACGTCGATGTCTACGTCTACTCCGCAGGCAAGTGTGCCGCGCACATCTAACCTAGCGGGATCGGCAAGTCGAACGCCTTGCTCTAGCAGATGCTGCGCGGTGCGTAGTTGAAAGGCTCGCTCCAACTGCGCTAGTTGAATGGGACTATTCACTCCGTCCACTTCGACGTGATCGGTAATGCACGTGGCAAACACGTTGCAGCCATCGGCGGCGGCGTGTTTAACGACATCGGTGAGATAGAACTCGCCTGCTGCGTTTTTGTTATTGAGCCGCGCTAGCCATGCTCGCAGTTGGTGGGTGGGCGCTGCCATGATGCCGCTATAGCATTCTTGAATCGCGCACTCTTGGGGTGTTGCGTCTTTTTGCTCAACGATGGCGGTGACTTGTTTGCTGGATGCATCTTGCACGATGCGGCCATAGCCCGACGGGTCGTCGAAATGAATCGTCAGTAGCGCTAAATGCTTGCCTGCGCATTGCGCTATTAAGGTGCGCAGCGTCTCGGGCTTGGTGAGCGGCACATCGCCCGACAAAATTAAGGTAACTGAATCATCGCCTTGCAGCAAAGGCATCGCTTGCTGCACGCAATGCCCAGTTCCGAGCTGGGGCGTTTGGCGCACGGTTTGAATCTGCATCGGCAGTTGCGCCAGCGCGGCCTCCACCACCTCCGCTTCGTGCCCTGTCACCACGACGAGTTGCTGCGCTCCTAGATTGACCGCCGTCTCCAATACGTGCTGCACCAGAGGCTTTCCCCCTAGGCGTTGCAGCACTTTGGGCGTTTTGCTTTTCATGCGCGTTCCTTTGCCCGCCGCCATGACGATCACGTTTACTGGGGTCATTCATTGCTCCTCGATTTGTGCGCCAATTATCAAGGCTCTTGGTTTTTGCAGGCATGGGACAATTCACATCTTTGCTTAAAAGATAAGAATACAAATCCTTCATGCTTGATGGTTTAAATGTTGCGCAGCGTGAGGCTGTAAATTATTTGTCGGGACCATCCTTGGTGCTTGCAGGTGCGGGCTCAGGCAAGACACGTGTCATTACGCACAAAATGGCGCGACTGATGAGCGCAGGACTGGAGCCCAAGCGCATTGCCGCCATTACCTTTACTAACAAAGCCGCCGCCGAAATGCGCGAACGCGCCAAAGCGTTGGTGGGAAAGGCCGCCAAAGAGATCACGATTTGCACTTTCCATGCACTGGGCGTGCGGATACTTCGGCAAGATGGTGAGGCGCTGGGGCTCAAGCCCAACTTCAGCATTTTGGATTCCAGCGATGTGGAGAGTCTGCTTAAAGACGCAGGCGGCACGGTGGACGCAGCGACCGCTCGCGGTTGGCAGTGGACGATTAGCGGCTGGAAGGGCGCAGGCTTAACGGGTGATGCCGCACTAGCGACCGCTAAAAATGACGACGAGCGCGTGACCGCTATCGTCATGCAAAAGTACGAAGAGCGGCTTGCTGCGTATCAAAGCGTCGATTTCGACGACCTCATCGGGCTACCGCTCAAGCTATTGCAAAACCACGCTGACGTACTGGCAAAGTGGCAAGCGACTTTTGGTCACATTTTGGTAGACGAATACCAAGACACCAATAGCGTGCAATACCAAATGCTAAAGCTATTGATTGGCGAGCGTGCCAGGCTCACCGCTGTGGGCGATGACGACCAATCCATTTATGGCTGGCGCGGTGCAACCCTAGACAACCTGCGCAAGCTACCTGTTGACTATCCGCAATTGAAAGTGATTGCTCTAGAGCAAAACTACCGATCCACGCCGCAAATTTTGCAAGCTGCCAATAACGTGATTGGCAACAACCCAAAGCTGTTTGCTAAAAAACTTTGGAGCGACATCAAGGCGGGCGAGCCCGTGCGTGTGGTTGATGCTGATAACGAAGAGCATGAGGCCGAGCGTATCGTTGCGCGAATTCAGTCGATCCGCGCATCCGAAGACGCAACCACCGCGCAGCCCAGAGAGTACAAAGACTTCGCCGTGCTCTATCGCGCCAACCACCTTGCCAAAGCGTTTGAAAAAGCGCTGCGTAAAGCCACGATTCCCTACAAAGTGTCTGGCGGCATGAGTTTTTTTGACCGCGCAGAAATTAAAGATTTGTGCGCGTGGCTGCGCTTGCTATCCAACAATGACGACGATCCTGCTTTCATTCGTGCGGTGAGTACGCCCAAGCGCGGCATTGGTCACACCACAATTGCAACGCTTGGCACATATGCCTCCAGCTACAAAGTTAGTTTGTTTGAAGCCTTGTTTAGCTCCTCCCTTGGCAGCGCTTTATCCGCAAGATCGCTGGGGGGGTTGCAAGAATTTGGACGCTATTTAAACGACCTTGAATTTCGCGCCAAACAAACATCGGGCGCGGAAGATGCCAAAGCATTTTTAATGGAATGGCTTAAAGACATTGGCTACGAACGTCACCTCATGGAAGGCGCAGAAACCGAAAAACTGTCCGCCGCGCGTTGGGCGAATGTGCTGGACTTTATTGACTGGATGAGCAAGCGATGTGGCGGAGAGATTGACGACACGGCAGGCACGGCGCTGGTTGGCGAATCTAAAACGCTACTTGAAGTGATTCAAGCCGTCTCGTTGCTGTCCACGCTATCCGAGCGCGAAACCGATCAAAACGTGGTGACGCTCTCCACCTTGCACGCCGCCAAGGGTCTGGAGTGGCCACACGTCATGCTGGCAGGTGTGAGCGAAGGCTCGCTGCCATTTAGTCGAAAAATCAAAAAAACCAAATCCAGCAAAACCGAATCGGAAGCGGCGGCGGACGATGAGGGTGACGAAGAGCCAAGTTCTAAAGCCGCAGACGAACTGACGCGTTTGCAAGAAGAGCGTCGTTTGATGTACGTGGGCATCACTCGTGCACGCAATACCTTGATGGTGAGCTGGCCAAAAAAGAAAAAAGCAGGGCGCGAAATGATTAGCAGTGCGCCTAGTCGATTTATTGCCGAGATGTCGCTGGACATAGCCTCCACCCGTGAAGATCCAATGGCAAAGCTGCGAGCATTGCGCGCTGAGTTTGCAAAAAAAGCGGCAGATAGCGCAGCCGCAGCGGTTGTTTCGTAGCGCTGCTGGGGCGGGGGTGGCTGAAGGCGTGCAATCGATTAGAATTGGCGGCTTGCTTTTGTGCACACGCCGATTTAGCTCAGTTGGTAGAGCAACCGCCTTGTAAGCGGTAGGTCGTCAGTTCGAATCCGACAATCGGCACCATTCTATGGATAAGGGCGCTCACTGGTCTTTAGTGAACGCCTTTTTTCTTTGGTAAATCATTAAGTTAGTCCAGCCGCCCGCATGAAGCGCAAAAAGGACGGCAAGGAAAACGGTGAACCCCACCTAGTGCCATTGTCACGGCAAGCCGTCAGCATATTGGAGTCCATGCAAGCCGTCACTGGCGGCGGGGCGCTGGTGTTTCGCAGCGAGCAGTCGTTCAATTGAAGCGCAGGGCATAGCCCCCCCTTACCCAGCATTGTCTTTACTTGTACAATTAAATGAACAAGTTTAAGGGGTGATTTATGCAAGTTGTTAGCTATTCTGAAGTGAGAAATTCATTCAAAGCGGTGATAGACCGCGTGATAGAAGAACAAGATGTAACCTTGATTCATAGGCGCTCAGGCAGTAATGCGGTGCTAATGTCCGAGGCGGCATATTCAAGCATGAACGAAACACTGCACCTACTATCGAACCCAGTCAATGCCAAGCACCTCATGGAGTCCGTGGAGCAGCACAGGGCTGGCAAAGTAAAAGCACGGCAGCTAATCGAAGCATGAGAAATATCAGCTTCACCGATAAGGCGTGGGCTGATTACGTGTGGTGGCAGGGGCAGGATAGGCGAACGCTCAAAAGAATCAATTTACTCATTGAGGCCACTAAGCGTGAGCCGTTCACAGGCATTGGCAAGCCTGGACTTACCCCAGTTTCACGGACGGTTAAATGTTTCGAAATTGAAACGGTTTGAGTGTACTCGCGCGAGGGTTATCCCCCGTGCTGGGCTGTGGTCAACTCGCAGCGCCCCCCTTGGGCGCATGAAGCGAGTTGTCCAT
>JAVKLS010000034.1:0-14959 GCA_031538565.1 Burkholderiaceae bacterium | reverse complement strand
GGTATTTGCCTAGGCGCTCGACCACCCATGCGTTTTGTTGCGGCACAACTTTGAGTGAGCGAATAATAAAAATCACCACGATGATGGCAAAAATCAGTGCGCTGGAAAAGGAGGTGTTGTCCATGAGATGGCTTTCAAACTTTTAAAAGAACAAGTGTATTGCCTTCAACGGCAACAATGCGGTGCAAGCCTGCGCTTGGTAACGCGCCATTTGCAATATCTTGCGGCGCAGGTTTGGCTGTCCACTGGGAGCCGCGATGCAGTACAGCAGTTCCTTCGCGGGACGACCACTGGGCAACAGTTACCGTGCTGCCAATATCTAAATGCACGTCGGGGTTTTGCTCGGTTTGTTGTTTGGCGCTCATTGGGTGCGTGCGATGCCACACCCATACTGCGCCCACACCCACTAGCGCCGCCGTGGTCACTTGCGCCGCGTCGCCAAACCCCAGATGGGCGCACACCGCACCAGAGGTCAAACCCAGCGCAATCATTAGCAAATAAAAAGTTCCCGTTAGCAATTCAATAGCAATCGCAATGCCAGCGAGCAACCACCAGATTGTGTATGTGTCCATGTCAAGCGTTCCTAGTGATTTCTTATCAATTCAATCGTAGCGCTGCGGCGCAGCAACGAATAGTCATCATAGCGCTCCACCAATACCCAGTCGTCTCGCGCAGCAGGGGGCAGAGCATCGAATACGCTGTTGGCAACTACCACAGTTACTGCGCCCTTTGGCAACTCGCTCCAAGTGGGCGCCGCTTGGGCTTGGTTGCTCGAGTAAAAAATCGCCGATGACGGAATTTGCCCGATGTACACCAGCGGCGTTCCTGTTTGCCAATGCCGTAGCAAATGCCGCTGCGATTGCGTTTCTAAGTTTTGGTTAAAAAACACAATCACCACCATGATGGTGGCGGGCATGACAAAACTGAGCAATAAGCTCCAGCGCCATGCAGGACGCTGCTGTATGAGTCTTGTGATTGCCTGCGCCAACAAAATAGCAAAAGCGGGCAACGTTGGTAGCACATAAGCCTCCAAGATATTGCGGGACAAAGTAAACAGCAACAAGGACGACAAAATCCAAGCCAGCAGATATTGCACTTCGCTGCTTTTGAAGTAGTTGGCAAGCGTTGCACCATAGCTGGACTTGCCCGCTGTGTGACTGGTTTTTCGCAGTCCAACTAAAGCCAGCAGAGAAAACGCCGTCCAAGGCACAAAAGACTCCACAAAAAACCACCAAATCATGCCCAATTCTTCGGCGTGACTGGGTGCAAAACGTCCTCCGTTCCAGCCTTTAACTAAAAAACGCTCAAAGTGTTCGCCAATAATGAAGTGGTACAAAAATCCTGGCGTACGGTACTCGGCTAGCAAATACCACGGCAGGGTGAGCGTCAGGGTGAGCGCCATGCCGCGTAGCCAAGGCAGGCTGCGCCAAATAAGTGAGATTCGCTCGCGGGGCGCGATGATGAGCCACAGCAACATCGACAAGCCCAGCAAGATCACGGCTAACGGTCCTTTGGCAAGCAAGCCAATGGCAATGCCAATAAAAAATCCCCAGTGCCAAAAGTTGAGTTGATTGCCTGCACAGCTTGTGCCCACCACGCGCCAAAAACTCAGCATGGACAGCATCAAACCACCCGTAAGGTACACATCGGTAGCAACAAAGCCCACGCTTAAAAAGCCCATAGGTGTTGATAAGTAAATCAGCGCCGCAATCAAAGCAGGTGTGGATAGCCAACGACTGTGCCCATCCGCAGACGGCGTCCACCAAAACCAAAAGAGACTGAGCAGCAGCAACGCCGCGCAAAAAGGTGCAAACCTCGCGCCCAATTCGTTCACGCCAAACACCGCCATGGATAGGGCATCCGTCCAAAACAAAAGAGGCGGCTTGCCCCAAAGCGGCACGCCATCGCTCACCCACAGCGTCACCCAATCGCCTGTGGCGAGCATTTTTCGGGCCAGCTCGGCGTAGCGCGGCTCGGTGGTTCCCAGCAGCGGATAGAGGCTCAACGAGATGAAACGCGCCGCGAGAAGGACAATGAGCAGTCCAAGCAGCACACGGGGAAATACATTTTTATTATTGGAATCATTTGCCATTAAACTTCGCCCGTACTTATTTCACCCCAATTTTAGAGCACGCCTTTTGTTCCAATTGCCGCGGCCTATCCCCCTAGAAAGCTACGCATGAAATTTCGCTTCCCCATCGTCATCATTGACGAAGATTTTCGTACCGAAAACACCTCGGGCTCGGGGATTCGCGCTTTAGCAACTGCCATTGAAAGCGAGGGCTTTGAGGTGCTGGGCGCAACAAGCTACGGCGACCTCTCGCAGTTTGCCCAGCAGCAAAGCCGCGCCAGTGCGTTTATTTTGTCGCTCGATGATGATGAGTTCACACCAGGTCCCGAGCTCGATCCCGCTGTACTGGGACTGCGTACCTTTATTGAAGAAGTGCGGCGGAAAAACGCCGATGTGCCCATCTATATTTACGGTGAAACCAAGACAAGCCGCCATCTACCCAACGACATCCTGCGCGAACTGCACGGCTTCATCCATATGTTTGAGGACACTCCTGAGTTTGTTGCCAAGCACATCATTCGCGAGGCGCGCAGCTATTTAGACGGCGTCAAGCCGCCATTTTTTAAAGCCCTGGTGCATTACGCGCAAGATGGTTCCTATTCATGGCATTGCCCAGGACATTCGGGGGGCGTGGCATTTTTAAAAACGCCTATCGGTCAAATGTTTCATCAGTTTTTTGGCGAAAATATGCTGCGTGCCGACGTGTGTAATGCGGTGGAGGAGCTGGGTCAATTACTTGATCATGACGGCGCAATTGGCGAATCAGAAAAAAATGCGGCTCGTATTTTTAACGCCGATCACTGTTTTTTTGTGACCAACGGCACAAGCACTTCCAACAAAATGGTGTGGCATCACACCGTTGCGCCAGGCGATGTCGTGGTGGTCGACAGAAACTGCCACAAATCGATTTTGCACGCCATCATCATGACGGGGGCGATTCCTGTTTTTATGAAGCCCACGCGCAATCACTTTGGCATTATTGGCCCGATTCCTAAAGAGGAGTTTGACCCTGCCAGTATCCGCAAAAAAATTGCCGCTAATCCACTACTCAAGCACGTCAACGCAAAAACCGTTAAACCACGTGTGATGACCGTCACGCAGTCCACTTACGATGGCGTGCTCTACAACACCGAGACGATTAAGGATCTGCTCGATGGCTACGTGGATACCTTGCATTTTGACGAGGCGTGGCTACCTCATGCGGCATTCCATCAGTTTTATGGCACTTACCACGCGATGGGTAAAAATCGCGCACGTCCCAAGGAATCTTTAACGTTTGCGACGCAGTCCACGCACAAGCTGTTAGCGGGTATTAGCCAAGCAAGCCACGTGCTAGTGCAGGATTCGCAAAATCGCAAACTCGATAGGCATTTGTTTAACGAAGCCTATTTGATGCACACTTCGACCTCGCCGCAATACGCCATCATTGCCAGCTGCGACGTTGCCGCTGCCATGATGGAAGCCCCAGGCGGCACGGCTTTAGTTGAAGAGTCCATTGCCGAAGCGCTAGACTTTAGACGCGCCATGCGCAAAGTGGATGCCGAATACGGCAAAGACTGGTGGTTCAAGGTGTGGGGGCCAGACAAGCTGGCGGAAGAGGGCATTGGCAAAGCAGATGCATGGATTATTAAAGGCGAGTCACGCAGCAGCAAAACGGGTGAAAACACAGCGCGCAATTGGCATGGTTTTGGCAAGATGGCCGATGGCTTCAATATGCTTGATCCGATCAAGTCCACCATCGTCACTCCCGGACTTGATTTGAATGGCAAGTTTGCCAAGACAGGAATTCCCGCCAGCATCGTGACAAAATTTTTAGCCGAGCACGGCGTCATTGTGGAAAAGACGGGGCTTTACAGCTTCTTCATCATGTTCACCATTGGCATTACGAAGGGGCGGTGGAACACACTGCTGACGGCGCTGCAACAATTTAAAGACGACTACGACCGCAATCAACCGATGTGGCGCATCTTGCCCGAATTTTGTAAAACGCATCCCAAATACGAGCGCATGGGGTTAAAAGATTTGAGCGGGCACATCCATGCGCTTTATGCCAAGTACGACATCGCACGCCTCACCACCGACGTCTATCAAAGTGACTTAACGCCCGCCCTTACGCCCAGTGACGCCTATGCATACATTGCGCACCGCAAAACCGAGCGCGTGGAAATCGACCACCTTGAAGGGCGCATCACGGTAGGACTTGTGACGCCGTATCCGCCTGGCATTCCTCTGTTGATTCCTGGGGAAGTGTTTAACAAAAAGATTGTGGACTACCTCAAATTTGCACGCGAATTCAATCGCGAATGTCCAGGATTTGAAACCGATATTCACGGCCTTGTAGAAGAGAAGGGCGCCGATGGCATGACGCGCTATTTTGCCGATTGCGTGCGATGAAAAAAGAGCCTAACAGCTACCCGACGCACGCGTTTAGCATGATCGCGCTTTACTGCCTTGCGGCATCCGTCAGCATGGGCGTGGCCTTGGTGTCAATTTCAAAATTGCTTGTGCTCATTGCCATTGTGGCCAAACTCGTTTGCTTATGGCGGGCAGACCGACTGCAATGGGTCAAAAGTCCTTATTGGACATTTACAGCCGCAGCAGCTGGCGTAACGTGGCTTGCCATCTCGTTGCTGTGGACAGAGGCATCGCCGAGTGAAAGTCTTGCGAATTTGGGGCGGCACGTACGGTTACTGATGCTGCCTGCGGCCTATTTTTTAGTGGAGTCAAGACGCGACGCACTGCGCGTGCTAGCGGTAATAGCCATTAGTCAATTTTTAGTGGTGTGCTGCTCGTGGTTGATGTGGCTGGGTGTTCATATGCCGTTTGCAAAAACACTGTACCCAGATAGCTTGGGTGTGGTCTTTTCCAGCACGCTCGAGCAACCCGTAATGAGCACCTTGATGTTGATTCTGGTGTGGTTTTTGCGCGAAGAAATTCCCTTGGCTTGGCGCAAGTTTGTGCTGGCTGTGACGTTGACTCTGACGATTGCCAATGTCTTTTTCGTAATGACGGGACGCACGGGTTATTTGACAATGCTTGGGGCAATTTCCTTGGCTATTTTTTGGCAACTGCCTAAAAAATTTCGATTTGGCGTAGCGCTTACCCCTGTCGTTTTAGCGCTTGTCTTTGGACTTATTTCACCTCGGTTCCAAGCGCGAGTGTTAGAGGTCAAGCACGATGTGATGCTTTATCAACAAAGCAAAAACACAGACACATCACAGGGGCAGAGGCTGGACTATTGGGCACGGTCGATCACAGCAATTGGCGAGGCGCCCGTGCTGGGACATGGCGTGGGCAGTTGGCGGACGAATTACATTAAAAACGGTGGGGGCGAAAAAGTTAACCCGCCTAGCAATCCGCATCAGCAATTTTTGCACTGGGCTGTTGAGGGCGGCTTAGTGGGTTTCATTTTAATTTTGGCTGTCTTTATTGCTTTGTATAGAGACTCGCGGCTACTTGCTACGAGACCCGGGCAAGCATTGCAGGCGACATTAGTCGTTACATTTTTAATGGGTATGGCAAATTGCCCACTCTTTGGCGCGGGGATAGGCGAATTTATCTTGCTAGTTTTTGCTGCGTTATTGGCTGTAAAGCCATGGGCTGCAAAACCTACCCCTTCAGTGCCGCAGTAAAGGCAGTAGTTGCTTGGCTATTTTGGAGTTAGCCCAGTCCGACAAGTGGTCACCGTAGCCATATAAAAACCGCTCGCCATCAAAATATGTACACACATTGTTGTCGGTGTCGCACAGCAGCGGCAAAGGATCAAACACAAGTAGCTCGGGATTTAATCGCTTGAGCGCTTGCACAAATTGCTGATATGCAGCGGTTCCTGCCAAGTGGTCGGTGTAGCGGATGCTGCAATAGGGATTGGCAGTACGGGTTAAAAAGTGACGCAAAACAGGAAGCTGTGTCATTTCTCCTTGAATACAGCTGGTTGGTTCGGGCAGCGTGGGGTTATCAATCAAAAAGACCACGCGTTTACCAGCACTTTGCAATCGCTGCACGATTTCATTTTGGTTGTGCGCAAGCTGCTCAATTTCTTTTGCGTCATAAAACTTGTTGATGAGTCGCGTCTCTTTATTGGTTGAAAAAATATGCCGAAAGCTATTAGCCAAAATCACGACGCGAATTGCAGAGTCGGCGTCTAACCGCCGCAAACTCTTCTCAAGCAAACTCGGAGGATCGGATGGCTGCAAATGAAAGGCGGGGAATGATCCGATTAGCATCCAGTTTTGATTGGCATCCGATTCTCGCGCAAGCCCGTAGTACAAGGCTTCGGCTTTGCTGTCGCCTATAACAGCAAATTGTGGCGGAGCACTTTTGTTTTGACTTAAGCACCATTCAAATGCGCTCGCTTGTTCGGGCGAAAGACCGCAGGTGCGGCGCAGCAAGTGTCGATCCGCGCCTAGTACGATGGTGCTTGGATCGGCTCCAAGCTTGCTATTTAAGCGCCACGGCAGACCATCATGCCGTGTGATTGCGTAGCCCAAACCGAGCAGTCCAAGCATGCCGATGCAAAGCCCAGTAATCAAAAACGGCTCTCGCAAGGTGTGCCCTGCCGTGCGCTTGGGATGACGTATCGGACGCTCAATGAATCGATAGGTTAAAAATGCCAATACAAAACTGGCGACTAGTAGCGCAATGCGAGTCTCCACCGATGGCGTTTGCGCTGCAAAGATGCGCGCCAAGGCCAGCAGTGGCCAATGCCATAAATAAAGCGGATAGCTGATTAGCCCGACCCATACCAATAAACGATTACTCAGCACGTACTGATTGAAATAGGTTTTGGAGCCTGCAGCAATCAGACACGCAGCCCCAAGCGTGGGCAAGAGAGCCCACAAACCAGGAAAAGCGCGGTTTTCGTTAATCAACACAAAGGCGGAAATAAAAAGAGTAACCCCCGTAAGCGCAAATAGCTGGTGATGCCAGCGCACAGAATTCGGCTGCGGTGGTGCTTGCCGATCTTGCCAAGCGGCAAGCAATGCGCCAACGGCCAACTCCCAAGCACGTGATAGCGGTGAATAAAAATCCGCCGTGCGATCCTGCTGTACAAGGAGATAGCTGTAACACAAAGAGCCGACTACCAAGCCGCAGATGACGAACACGGTCACTGCACGGCGACGCGGTAACCGATGGCACAACCACAGCATCAAAGGCCAGACAACGTAAAACTGTTCTTCAATCGCCAAAGACCACAAATGCAAAAGCGGTTTGGTGTTGGATTCGGTGTCAAAGTAACCCGCATCGCGCCAAAATAAAATGTTATCTAAAAAAACTGCGCCGCCTGCGATGTAGCGACCCAGCTGCTTGTATTCACCAGAAGTCAAGGCTATCCACCCGACACATAGGCAAAAGATAAGGACGGTAGCCAGTGCAGGAAAAATGCGTTTGATGCGCTGCGCGTAAAAGTGGCGAAGCGAAAAATGGGCGGTGCTTAATTGAGCGAGCAAGATGCGGGTAATCAGGTAGCCCGAGATCACAAAAAATATATCCACACCGATAAATCCGCTCACAAAAACGCTGGGGAAGGCGTGAAAGGCAAGGACGGCTAAAACGGCAACTGCACGAAGTCCATCAATATCGGGGCGATAAGAGGTTGCGCCTGCCAAATAGGGTTTCATAGCCCCAATTGGTGAAGACGAGCGTAGTGTCCGTCCAGCGCTAGCAATGAGGCGTGCGTGCCGACTTCGATAATTTTTCCGTGCGCCATCACCACAATTCGATCCGCGCTTTGCACCGTCGAGAGTCGATGCGCAACAACTAAGGTTGTGCGGTTGTGCATGAGTTTATCCAAGGCCTCTTGCACGGCGCGCTCTGATTCGTTATCTAAAGCGGAGGTCGCTTCGTCCAATAACAAGATGGGCGCATTTTTATAAATAGCCCTAGCAATAGCCAAACGCTGCCGCTGTCCGCCTGACAGCTGCGCTGCATTATGTCCAACTATTGTGTGAACGCCATTCGCAAGCGCATTCACAAGCTCGCCAAGATGCGCGGCTTGCAAGGCTTGCTGCACTAGCTCTGGCGAAGGATTCTTGTCGCCCAAAGCAACATTGGCGGCCAAGGTATCGTTAAACAAAATGACGTCTTGACTGACGTAAGCAAATTGCTCGCGCAGGCAGCGCAAGTCCCACTCACGGATGCTGCGGTTATGGAGTGAAACGTCGCCACTAGTGAAATCAATAAAGCGCGGTAGTAAGTTGATGAGGCTGGTTTTTCCTGAGCCAGAGCTGCCGACTAGCGCAATTTTTTCACCTTGTTGAATATCTAAATTGATGCCATCAAGCGCCCATTGCGCGGCGTTTTCGTAGCGAAGTGTCACGTCTTCAAGTCTTAAAACGCTGCCTGTTTTTTTAAACTCGCTGGGCTGGTAGCTGCCTGTCGTTTCGTCTGTAGGGGCATCGATAAAGTTCAATCCTCTCTCCACAGCGACCAATCCTCGAATCATGGGAGCGGCTGCTTCAGAGAGATGCTTGATGGGCGCCACCAGCATCAACATGGCGGTGATGAAGGCGACAAATCCTCCCACGCTAAGGCCTGTTCCGCCACTGTTTTGCCACAAGGCGATACAAATCACAGCAGATAACGCAGCAGCAGTCAGCAACTGCGTAAGCGGGACTAAGGCCGATCCAGCCATCACCGCCTTAATGCTCAGGCGCCGCAAAATGGCGCTGAGGCGCTCAAAGCGACTGGCTTGCATGGCTTGCCCACCGTGCAAACGCACCATGCGCTGCGCCAAAACATTCTCTTCAACGACATAAGCTAAGTCATCCGTGGTTTGCTGCGCGGCTTTTGCAATACGTCCTAATCGCCTCGAGAAATATTTCATGATGCCAGCAACGCTGGGGATGATGGTAAAAACAATTAGCGTTAGTTGCCAATTGAGGTAGAGCAAATACGCCAGCAATGTGATGAGTGTTAGACCATCTTTGAGAATGGACAGCAAACTGCTCACCAATTGGGTCATGCCATTTTGGAGTTCATGAACAATACTGTTGGACAAGCTGCTGGAGCTTGTCTTTGCCAACTCGTGCATTTGCACACGCTGCAGTTTGGCAAACAGCGCCACGCGTAGTTTTTGCATTGCGTTATTTGATAGCACGGCTAAGAGCGCCTGCGCAAAAAATCCTGCAAGCCCGCGAATAGCAAAGAGTCCCATAATAAAAACAGGAACTTTCCACAGCGATAAATCATTGCCTGCGAATCCCTTGTCCAGCAAGGGTTGCAGCAAAGCAGGGATGGCGGGCTCGGTCAGCGACATGGTGATGGTCGCCGCCAAAATGCCAAGCAGCGGCCAAGTGGGCTGCTCAAAATAAGATTGAATGCGACCTAAGCGGCGACGAAATTTCCCAAGGGCGTGCAGAAAAAACATAAGTAACACAATCATAATTGAAGCATGTCCAGTCGAACGCTACTCTCCATCATTCTCATCACCAAAAACGAAGCCAATCACATTGAGGACTGCTTGGCATCGGTTGCGTTTGCCAACGAAATCATCGTGCTTGACAGCGGTAGTGCAGACGAGACTGTTGCCATTGCCAAGCGAATGGGCGCGATTGTGTCCGTCACCGCAGATTGGCCTGGCTTTGGGGTGCAAAAAAATAGGGCGCTCGATTTGGCAACAGGCGACTGGGTGCTCGCTGTTGATGCGGATGAGCGCGTAACGCCTAACTTAGCAGCTGAAATCATGCAGCTCATACGCACCAACCCCGCGTTTGATGGCGTAGTGGATATGCCGCGTCGCACATCTTTTTGCGGTCAATGGATTGAGCACTGTGGCTGGTCGCCCGATCGCGTCGTGCGGCTTTTTAGACGCGGGACAGCAAAATTTGATAACAACTTGGTGCATGAAAGTCTGCATCCCGTGCATACCGATGCTTCGCGACTTGAGCTTAAAAACCCTTTGCTGCATGACAGCTACCCCACCCCGAATCACTATTGGGACAAACTTAAAACGTATAGCGAAGCGTGGGCGAAACAAAAACACGCTGAAGGAAGAACCGCGTCAATTGCGCGAGCGCTAGCCGCATCGGTCGTTGCTTTTGTTCGAAGCTATATCATCCGCCTAGGTTTTTTGGATGGTGCGCTTGGCTTTGTGGTTTGTCAGATGCAAGCGCAGGCGACTTTTTATAAATATTTCCAGTTGTATTTTTTGAATCAGTTAAAAAAATGAAAATTGATTTTTCTCGTCGTCATGTTGTGAAGTGCGCTTTCGGTTTTGCAGGCATTGGCGCGGTAGGCAGCGCAGCGCTCGCGCAGTTTAGGGTGGAAGTGTCGGGTGTGGGCGCAACGCAATTACCGATTGCGATTGCAACGTTTAAAGGCGACGATTCTGCCCCGCAAAAAATGGGCGCCATTATCACTGCCGACTTGCTGCGATCGGGGATGTTTCGTGCCGTTGATGCGCCCACAGGATTCGATGAGGCAAGTCGCCCCGAGTGGTCTAGGCTTCGGTCGATGGGTGCAGAAAGTTTGTTCACGGGAAGCATCAATCGCTTAGCAGATGGACGGTTTGATGTGCGCTGCCGTTTGTGGGATGCCGTGCGTACGGCCGAGATCGGCCATCAATCTTTGATTGTCAGCAGCGCCGACTTACGTTTTACTGCGCACCGCATTGCGGATTGGGTGTACGAAAAATTGACGGGCGTGCGAGGCGTGTCAGCCACGCGCATTGGCTACGTCACAAAAACAACTGAAAATAGCGTGCCGCACTTTAATTTGTGGGTTGCGGATGCGGATGGCGAAAACGCGACTAAGGCGCTAACCAGCAGTGAGCCTATTATTTCTCCCGCGTGGTCACCAAACGGTCAGCAATTGGCTTATGTGTCGTTTGAATCGCGTAAGCCTGTGGTCTATGTTCATGAGGTTGCAACGGGCAAGCGCCGAGTCGTGGCAAACTTCAAAGGATCAAATAGCGCGCCTGCGTGGTCGCCTGATGGCCGTACTTTGGTTGTGACTTTGAGCCGTGATGGGGGCTCGCAAATGTTCCTCATCCCCGCCGCAGGTGGCGGTGAACCGCGCAAGCTGTCAACCTCTTCCAGCATTGATACGGAGGCAGTTTTTGCGCCCGATGGACAAAGCATTTACTTTGTAAGCGATCGTGGCGGTAGTCCGCAAATTTATCAAATGCCGATAAGCGGCGGTAACGCCAAGCGTGTGAGCTTTTCAGGGAATTACAACATCTCGCCTGCAATTAGCCCCCTGGGCGATAAGCTCGCATTCGTTTCGCGCACAGGCGGCGCATTTAAGCTGATGCTCCAAGACCTTGCGTCTGGCACCGTTCAGGCTGTAACGGACACTGAGGCAGATGAAAGCCCTAGTTTTAGCCCAAATGGGCGGCAACTAATGTATGCAACACAAATCGCGTCAAACAACGGACGTTGGCAAGAAGCTTTGATGACCAGCACGCTTGATGGCCGCGTGAAATCTAAATTGACAGCCGCATTGGGCGACATCCGCGAACCCGATTGGGGCGCGCTTGTGGATGCGCCCTTAAAATAATCCGCAACAGACACCTAGGACCCATGATGAAAATTAAACTCCTGTTACTCGCTTGCTCGATAGCGTTATTGGTCGGTTGCGCAAGCAAAGTGCCGCTGGCAGAGCCCGCTGCCGTTGAAACTCGCACACCTACTGCGACTCGTGCAGATGGGTCGTCTTCATCGGAATCAAGCGCACCAACGGTTACACGCGAAATCAAATCTGTAGAAATTGCGCCCCCTGTTGCCAACGTAGCGAAAACAATTTATTTTGATTTAGATAGCTATGTGGTCAAGCCTGAGTTCCAAGCAACGCTAGACGCTCAAGCAAAATCACTGTCGCTCAATCGCAAGCTTAAAGTGACGCTGGGCGGGCATACCGATGATTTAGGTGGCCGCGAGTACAACCTTGCGCTTGGACAAAAGCGTGCCGATGCCGTCAAACGCGCCCTAGTCATTTTGGGTGTGAGCGAGGCTCAAATGGAAGCCGTGAGTTTTGGCAAAGAAAAGCCCGCCGCGCTAGGCACAGACGAAGCGGCACGCGCCCAAAATCGCCGCGTTGAAATTGTTACACCTTAAAAAGTGAGAGGGCGGCCGAGATGATGAGCACAGTTCGATTCAATTTTCGTTCTACGATTTTTGGGATATTTTTGATGGCTTTTTGTCACGCCTGTTTGGCGGGACTGTTTGACGACGATGAAGCACGCAAAGCCATTTTGGATTTACGGCAAAAAGTAGACGCAGTCGAGCAAGCACGAAGCAAAGACGCACAAACCTTGCAGCAAAATATGCGCGAAGAAAACGCGCAACTGAAGCGCAGCTTATTAGACCTGCAAACACAAATTGAGCAATTGCGCGGCGACTTTTCAAAACAAGTTGGACAAAATGAACAACTTGCAAAAGATGTATCCGAGCTTCAGCGCCGCCAACGCGATTTAGCACAAGGTGTGGACGATAGGATGCGGCGTTTAGAACCCATAAAAGTAACCCCAGACGACACAGAATTTTTAGCCGACCCTGCGGAAGCCAAAGAGTTTGATGCGGCCCTGGCAATGCTGCGCAAGAGTGACTTTAAGGCAGCAGCTCAAGCATTTACAGAATTTTTGCGCCGTTATCCACAAAGCGGTTATCAGGCAATCGGATTGTTTTGGCTTGGCAATGCACAGTATGCCAATCGTGATTACCGCATGGCACTGACTTATTTCAAATCAGCGCTGAGTGCAAAGTTGTCGCCCAGTAAAGCCTCCGAAGCACTACTGGCAATGGCTAATAGTCAGCTTGAATTAAAAGAAACGCGTGCGGCTAAAACGACACTCACCGAGTTAGTGAAGCTGTATCCGAAGTCCGAAGCTGCGGTCGCTGCTAACGATCGCCTTACTAAATTGAAATAGAAATCACCCCCACTTGCCATGCTGGACGCCGCTGCTATTCAATCGATTTACCAACAAGTGCTATGGGCAACGCTGGCAGCCTCTAGCGTATTTGGTTTTACCGCGCAGCGCAGCCACTTTTGCACGATGGGCGCAGTCAGTGACGTCATCAATATGCAGGACTGGACACGTGCGCATATGTGGGCGATGGCTTTTGTGGTCTCGCTGATTGGTTTTGCAGGATTGTCGTATTTTGGCGTGATTGCCCCCAATCAATCGCTATATGCAAATCCAAAAATCTTGTGGCTGTCCGCACTGGTTGGCGGATTGATGTTTGGTTTTGGCATGGTGCTGGCATCGGGCTGCGTCAATAAAACTTTGCTCCGTACGAGCGCGGGAAGCCTGAAGTCGCTCGTCGTTTTTATTGTGATGGGGATTGCTGCGTTTGCCACCTTAAAAGGCATAACGGCGGTGGTGCGTGTGAACACGGTTGATTTGTTTTCTTTTACGCTGGAGATGCCGTCACCTCAAACGAGGATGTGGGTATCGGGTACGCTTGGGCTTTCCCTCTTGGCGTGGGCGCTACGCAACCCGCAAATGCGTGCATTTCACGTGTGGAGCGCAAGCGCGGTGCTAGGCTTATCAATTACAGCAATGTGGTTTATCAGTGGTCATTTAGGCTTTGTTGCCGAAGACCCTGATACGCTGAAAGAAGCATTCTTAGCAACCAACTCTGGCCGCATGGAGGCACTCAGTTTTGTTGCACCAAGCGCGTACTTTATTGACTGGCTTACCTTGTTTAGCGACAAAAGCAAAGTCTTAACTTTAGGCATTGTGAGTTTGTTTGGGATTTTGTTGGGTGGTTTCGTACAGGCAATGATTTCTAAAACCTTCCGATGGGAGGGTTTTGGCTCCGTGGAAGATGTCGCCAATCACATGATCGGCGCAGTACTTATGGGCGTGGGCGGAGTCACCGCGATGGGATGCACGATTGGACAAGGTTTATCGGGTATCTCAACATTGGCGCTTGGCAGTTTTATTGCGGTCGCAGCTATTGTGGCGGGCGCAGTAGCGGCACTCAAATACCAAATGTGGCGTTTGGAGCGTATGTGACTCAATGACTGAGCGTCCGAATCATCAGCGACGCTTTGGTGCTCTTGCGCGGTTGTACGGATCACAAGGCGCAAGCCAAATTTTTAACTCCCATATCGTCGTAATCGGTATTGGTGGTGTGGGCTCGTGGTGTGCCGAAGCTTTAGCACGCAGTGGGGTGGGGCGGCTTACGCTCATTGACCTAGACCACATCGCAGAGTCAAATATCAATCGACAAATTCACTCGATGGAATCCACTTTAGGGCAAGCCAAAATTGAAGCCATGCGCTTGCGAATACTGGACATCAATCCCGACTGTCAGATTCACTTGATCGATGATTTTGTGACTCCTGAAAACTGGGCGAAACAAGCGTTGCAGATCAATGAATTCGCATCAATTGATGGCCTAATTGATGCGTGTGATCAAGTTGCAGCAAAAACAGCGCTTGCTGCTTGGGCGCTGCAGCATCCACGTCTAGCCTTTGTGGCAGTCGGTGCAGCAGGCGGCAAACAGCAAGCCGAATTGGTTGAGATCAGTGATTTGTCCGCGGTTACCCACGATCCATTGCTTGCAAAATTGCGCTACAACCTTAAACGCTATCACGGTGCAACGCGTGCTGGAGAACTAGGTATTCGATGTGTCCACAGCAAAGAGTCGGTGCAAGCACCTCAGCACAATCATGCGGCAAGCGACCTTTGCGAGAGCAACAACGCCTCGGATGGTTCGCTCAATTGCCACGGCTTTGGCTCTAGCGTCGCAGTGACCGCAACTTTTGGAATGTGCGCTGCAGGCGAAATTATGAAACTGCTTGTTGCAAGTAAATAGACTTGTCCGCTTTTAGAGCTCATGAATTGTCCGCATTTGCAAATATCTGCCAAAGGAGCGAAGGGCGAAGCCCGTAGCGGATTTGGCAGATATTTGCGGCCCAGATTGCGGGGCGGGACATAAG
>JAVKLS010000033.1:0-38970 GCA_031538565.1 Burkholderiaceae bacterium | reverse complement strand
TGGACAACTCGCTTCATGCGCCCAAGGGGGGCGCTGCGAGTTGACCACAGCCCAGCACGGGGGATAACCCTCGCGCGAGTACACTCAAACCGTTTCAATTTCGAAACATTTAACCGTCCGTGAAACTGGGGTAAGTCCAGTCCCGCCCCGCAATCTGGGCCGCAAATATCTGCCAAATCCGCTACGGGCTTCGCCCTTCGCTCCTTTGGCAGATATTTGCAAATGCGGACAATTCACGAGCTCTAAAAGCGGACAAGTCTATTTACTCGCAACACAAAAGAATGGCTGCATAAAAAATCAGTCATTGATTTTAAAAAACGCCCATTTCAACGCTAAACTTCGCTCGTTTTCACAAACACACGCCGTTCAATGCGTGCCACCCCGAATGTTTAAAAACATTAACCGTCCAGTTGTACTGCTGGCTTTTTATGCAATGCTGGGTACCCTCATCGTTGCAGCACTCCTGCCCCGTGATTGGCAAAGCAGTATCAATTTCACTAAGGCCAAAGACGCGCTTGCGCGCGTTACGGCATCTAATCCGAGTGATCTGTCAAAAGAACAAGCTGAATTGACGCTGTGGCTAAGCAAAAAGTACCGCGTCGCCCCCGAACCCATGAGCGCCATTGTGACGCAAGCCTTTACCACAGGGCAGCATCTTCAGCTAGAGCCGACCTTGATTTTGGCAGTCATGGCTATCGAATCGGGCTTCAACCCTTTTGCCCAAAGCAGTCTCGGGGCGCAAGGTCTCATGCAAGTGATGACCAAAGTTCACACAGACAAATACGAAATTTTTGGCGGCGACTTGGCAGCATTTGATCCCGTTAGCAATTTGCGAGTCGGTGCAAAAATTTTGCTGGACTGCATCAAAAAAGCAGGCTCGGTACAGGGCGGACTCAAGCAATACGTGGGCGCAACCACTCGCGCTGGCGGCGGTTATGCCAATAAAGTGCTGGCCGAGCAGCAACGTCTTAAAACGGTGCTGGCAGGTCACAATAAGCCACAAATTGCGCTTGCATCGGATAATTAAGCTCTTCTTTTACTCTTCTCACTTTCTCCATTTTCCGTAAGCCAACTCTATGTTTTCTAAAAATATTCTTGTCAAAGAAGCCGATCCCGCCATTTTTGCCGCCATTGAAGCCGAGCATCAACGCCAAGAACAGCATATTGAACTCATTGCCAGTGAAAACTACACCTCGCCCGCAGTCATGCACGCGCAAGGCTCGCAGCTAACCAACAAGTACGCGGAGGGCTATCCTGGCAAACGCTACTACGGCGGTTGCGAGCAAGTGGACGTGGTCGAGCAGCTGGCGATTGATCGCCTCAAACAACTCTTTGGCGCGGATGCTGCCAACGTACAGCCGCACTGCGGCGCATCGGCCAATGAAGCTGTCTTTTTGGCGTTTTTAAAACCTGGCGACACCATCATGGGAATGAGTCTTGCAGAGGGCGGACATCTCACGCACGGCATGGCGCTCAACATGAGTGGCAAGTGGTTTAACGTCGTTAGTTACGGGCTAAACGCCAAAGAAAAAATTGATTACGACGCTATGGAGCGCACGGCTCGCGAGGCTAAACCCAAGCTCATCATTGCCGGTGCTTCGGCTTATAGCCTGCACATTGACTTTGCGCGGTTTGCCAAAATTGCCAAAGAAGTTGGCGCCATTTTTATGGTGGACATGGCGCATTACGCAGGACTCATTGCGGCAGGCGTTTATCCAAGCCCCGTACCGCACGCAGATGTCGTCACGTCCACCACGCACAAAACCTTACGCGGTCCGCGCGGTGGTTTGATTTTGATGAAGGCGGAACATGAAAAAGCGATCAATAGCGCCATTTTCCCAGGCTTGCAAGGCGGGCCGTTGATGCACGTTATTGCCGCCAAAGCCGTGGCATTTAAAGAGGCGCTTTCGCCCGAGTTCAAACTGTACCAACAGCAAGTCGTTAAAAATGCCAGCATCATGGCAGAGACACTCATCCAGCGCGGACTGCGTATCGTCAGCGGTGGCACGCAAAGCCATTTGATGCTGGTGGATTTGCGTGCTAAAGGAATTACTGGCAAAGAAGCCGATGCCGCTTTGGGACGCGCTCACATCACCGTCAACAAAAACGCCATCCCCAACGACCCCGAAAAACCAATGGTCACCAGCGGAATCCGCATTGGTTCACCCGCTATGACCACACGCGGCTTTAAAGACGAAGAAGCGCGCTTAACCGCCAACTTGATTGCCGATGTTTTGGAGGGCGCTCAAAACGAAGCCGCTATTGCCGCCGTCCGCGCTAAAGTGCACGCGCTGACCGCACGCTTTCCCGTGTACCGTTAAATCTAGATGCGCTGCCCCTTTTGCAGCCACGAAGAGACTCAAGTCATGGAGACTCGGGTTGCCGAAGAGGGCGAGTTTGTGCGCCGTCGCCGTAGTTGCAGCTCGTGCGAAAAGCGCTTTACCACGTATGAGCGGCCCGACGTCAGCTTCCCGCGGATTGTTAAAAAAGACGGTCGCCGCATCGACTATCAGCGAGAAAAACTCAGCGATTCATTCCACATCGCACTGCGCAAACGACCTATTAACACCGAGCAAATCGATGCATCCATTGAGCGCATCGAGGAGAAGCTGCTCAACCTAGCGATGCGCGAAGTGCCCAGCGCTCGCCTTGGCGAGATGGTCATGCGGGAGCTTAAAAAACTAGACAAAGTCGCCTACGTGCGCTTTGCCAGCGTCTACCGCAGCTTTGAAGACATCGACGAATTTAGCTCTTTTGTGGACGAGGTCAAACGGTGATCCCTGCCCCTGGGCAGCCAAGCTTGCACATGGTAAAGGCCTTGGCGCTTGCCAATTCCGCGCTTTATTTAACATCCCCAAACCCGCGCGTGGGCTGCGTGCTAGTCGACGCAGATGGGCGCATTTTGGGCGAAGGTCACACCCAAAAAGCGGGCGAGGCCCATGCCGAAGTGATGGCCATTCAAGACGGTCACGCCAAAGGTAATTTCATCGATGGGAAAGCGCCCAAAGGAAGCGTCGCTTACGTCACGCTAGAGCCTTGCGCACACCAAGGGCGCACAGGCGCTTGTGCAGCAGCGCTCATCCAAATTGGCATTAGCAAAGTCGTGGCAAGCGTGCAAGACCCAAACCCACTGGTGGCAGGAAAAGGCTTTGCCATGCTGCGAGCTGCGGGGATTGCGGTGGAGATCGGCGACGGCAAGGCCGAGGCGCAAGAAATGAATATCGGCTTTATTCACCGTATGCGCACGGGTGTGCCGTGGGTGCGGATGAAGGTTGCCGCATCGTTAGATGGCATTACCGCCCTACCCAATGGTCACAGTCAATGGATTACAGGCCAAGAGGCTCGCACCGACGGCCACCACTGGCGAGCCCGTGCTTGCGCGGTGCTCACAGGTATTGGCACGGTGCTGGCGGACGATCCACAACTGGATGTACGCCACGTCACCACACTGCGTCAGCCTATTCTCGTTTTGGTTGATAGCAAGCTGGAAGTTCCTTTGACAGCTCAGATTTTTGCTGCCAAACGTCCTGTTCGAATTTATACCGCCGCAAACGCCAGTCACCCCACCCTAGCCGGAAAAATCAAAGCACTCCAAATGCTCGGCGCTGAGATCATTGCGCTGCCAACCCCCCTCGGAAAAGTCGATTTGACCGTCTTGCTGCGAGATTTGGCGCAGCAGCACGTGAGCGAACTGCACGTCGAAGCTGGATTCAAGCTCAACGGTTCGTTATGGCGCGAGGGACTGGTGAACGAAATTTTGCTCTATCAAAGCGCACAACTTTTGGGCATAGGGCAAGGCATAGTCAATTTAGAGCCACTTCAAAAACTCACCGACGCAACCAGGCTAAACTACCACTCGGTTGACCGTGTGGGTGAGGATCTTAGAATTATTTTAAGATTAAAAATCAATAAAATCAAATAGATAAACAAATGTTTACAGGTATTGTTTCAGGTGTTGGCAGCATTATTCGTAGCGACAATTTAGGCGCGAGCGCGACTTTTGGCAAGCGCCTCACCATCCAAACGCCTGCGGATTATTTACTGGACGTAGCGCTTGGCGACAGCATTGCCTTAAATGGCGCTTGCATGACGGTCGCCACATTGAGTGAATCTACAAACCAGTTTACGGTGGATATTTCTGCGGAGTCGCTGAGCAAAACAGCAGGGCTTGATCGAACTGCGCAACGCATCAATTTAGAAAAAGCACTACGCGCCCACGACCGTTTAGGCGGACATATCGTCAGCGGCCATGTCGATGATGTGGGCGTGGTGACCCATTTTTCTGTGCTGGGCGAGAGCTGGCAGCTGCGCGTTTTATGCCCTGGTGCGCTGGCAAAGTTTTTAGCAGTCAAAGGATCGGTCACGATCAACGGCGTAAGCTTAACAATCAACCATGTGCAAGATGCGAGTCATGGCTGCGAGATCAGCATCAACCTCATCCCGCACACCCTCGAAAACACGGCGCTGGGCTCACTTAAACAAGGCGCCCCAGTGAATGTGGAAATCGATTTGATCGCCCGTTACGTGGCTCGGATGCGAGAGCCTCGTATATAATCTTCGCACATCGGAGTGTGGCGCAGTCTGGTAGCGCACCTGGTTTGGGACCAGGGGGTCCAAGGTTCGAATCCTTGTACTCCGACCATTAGACAATTTAACGGCTTCCTGTCTTTACCGACACGAAGCCGTTTTCATTGTTTTTTCCTCAACCCCAACCACATCACCGTGCTGACCACCACAAGAGCGCCAGCAATTTGACTATGGGCAATGGTCTGACCCAGCACAACCCACGCAACAACGAGTGAAAAAATAGGCTCTGCATTCATCAACACGGAGTTGTTGCCCACGCCTAATTTAGGCAGCACCGTAAACATAATGGTAAACGCCGTGCCATACAGCGCCGAGAGCACGATCAAAGCAGTCCAGCCGATGGAGTCCGTAGGAAACCGTGCGCCGCCTTGTGCGCCCATCACAGCCAGCGCAAGCGCACTGACTAGCCACATGGTTATTGCGGTGCGCGTGCGTCCGTCCACGCCATCGGTTTCGTGCTGCATAACCACCAACGCGATGCCAAAAATAGCGGCGCCAAACAACGCCAGCGCAATGCCTACCATTTCGCGCCCATCGTTAGAAGCCGCACTCAATTTAGCAAATGCACTGGTCACGTCTAACGCCAAAAAAAGTCCTAACAAAATCACGGGCATGGCTTGCAGCACGATGCGTTGTGGCGTTTTGCCATAAAAAACTCGCTCCCATAATGCCGTCCAAAGCGGAAAGGTATTAAATGCCACCAAAGCCAGTGCCACGGGAATGCGCGAAACCGCTGCGTACAAGCATTGGCTTTGCACGCCAATGATGAAGCCCACAATGGCAAGGCCGCGTAATTGTTTTTTATTCACCCGCCACGGCACACCGCTCCACAGCATCAACCCCGACACAGCCAAGGCGCACACCAGACTGCGCACAGCAACCGCTGTGGCAACGCCTAGTCCGTGATCGAACGACAAACGCGCCGCAACATGATTGGACCCCATCATCAAGGCGACGAGCAGCATGGTGAAAAAAGCAAGCAAATTGACGGTTTTGGTAGGAGTAGTCATGCGCCCTACTTTAAACTCACCCTTCTATGCTTGATTTACCAGATGCACAAACGGGACAATCCGCCCCCCGCCCTCAGCCCCTCACCATCTTGCTGCATAAGCCGTCTGGTGTCGCTTACGACGAAGCAGGCGAGCTGTTGATTGCCGAGCACCGCTCGCCCACCGATCGCGCAGGCATTGCGCTTGCACGTGCGCAATTGAAAAAACTTCCCTGCATCACGCCACTAGAAACGGGTGCAAGTGGTTTGCTGGTGTTTACACAAGACCCTGCCATTCACCGTAAGCTGGTGCTTGAGGCCGCCCACAACGAGCACGAATTGATGGTTCACGTTGCAGGCGAAGTCTCACCCGAGCAATTGCGCGAGTTGCTGCATCCCAAAATGCACGTCTCAATTAGCACCCACAAAGAAGGTCTCACGGGATTGCGCTTTGCGGTGAAGTCCTACCGCGCAGGTGATATTGCCAATTACTGCGCCCGCGCAGGCCTTGCCGTAGAAGCGATGAAGCGACTGCGCATTGGACGTATGCCACTGGCGGGACTTTTGCCCAGTCAATGGCGCGGACTGATGGGATACGAGCGGTTTTAATGACAACGATGAGTTATCTACTGTGAGCTACCAAATTAAAGAAATTTTTTATACGCTACAAGGCGAAGGCGGCAATGCAGGGCGTCCCGCTGTGTTTTGCCGCTTTGCAGGCTGCAATTTATGGTCGGGACGGGAGGAGGATCGTAGCCTCGCCATCTGCCAATTTTGCGATACCGATTTTGTTGGCACAAACGGCACGCTGGGCGGCAAATACGCCAGCAGCGAACAACTTGCCGCGCAGATTGAAACGCAGTGGCCAAGCGACCACCCCGCGCAGCGCTTTGTCGTTCTGACTGGCGGTGAGCCGCTTTTGCAAGTCGATAGCGCTTTGCTTGATGCGTTGCACCGTAAAGATTTTTATGTGGCGGTGGAGAGCAACGGAACCATTTCCGCGCCCGCAGGCATCGACTGGCTGTGCGTCAGTCCCAAGGCGGGCAGCACACTGGTGCAAACAACAGGGCAAGAGCTTAAAGTGGTGTGGCCACAAGCAGGTATCGATTTAACCGCTTTGGCGCGACTTGATTTTGAGCTGCATCTTGTGCAGCCTATGGATAATCAAGACGCAGCGGTCAACGCCAAAAACACGCAAGCGTGCATCGCGCAGTGCCTAAAAACCCCCACATGGCGGCTAAGTATCCAAACTCACAAAATAACGGGCATCCGATGACATCCCTAGACACCCACACGCACTTTGAACTGAGTCAGCGTTTTTATTTTGATGCGGCGCATCGCTTGCAACGCGAAATTGAAACCGAAGGCAGCCTACGCATCCACGGTCACACCTATCACGCACAAGTCACCGTGCAGGGCAGCCCAAACCCCAGCACGGGCATGGTCATAGACCTTGCCTTGATTCGCCGCGAAGTTGACAAAGTGCGTAGCCAACTCGATCATCATTTTTTAGATGAGGTGCAAGGGCTTGGCATTCCCACGCTAGAGAATCTTTGCGCCTTTATTGCGCGTGCGATGCGCCAGCAAGGACTAGCGCCCTCGCGGGTATCCGTGTGGCGCGAAGCCCTGGGCGACCGCTGTGATTTGCGCTGGGTGTAGCGCGGAAAAATTAAGGCGCTAGTGTGTGAATTGGCAAGTCGTGTTTGCGCGCCAACGCATTCAACTGCTGACGTGTTTGCTGACTAAACCACTTGGCTAAATGCGTTCGCGCTGGCAACTGCATCATGTCCGCAAAGCTAGACCCAGCAAGCCCCGCCAGGGCACATAAATTTTTAGCAAAATGCGGCTCAAGTGCCGCAACCGCAGCCCGCCCCTCTTTGCAGGCGTAGATTTGATAACCCGCATGCGCCCCGCCCACTGCACCGCTGGGCGCAGTCAAGCCCCAATGCCGAGGAAGCGCCGCGTAATTAGCAGCCGCACTCAGCGAGACGCGGATTTGGCGCGGCGCAGCCATTACCCTTTTTTGTAAAGCCGCACCCAGTATGGCTTCTACGGCAAGCAGCGAGCCCGTCATATCCGCAAACAGTGTGGCGGGTAAATGCAGCCCCGTCACCAACCCTTGCTGAGCCAGATACGTCAAATCATGCCCCGCAATTTCGGCGTCCAAGCCCTCACCGCCCACAATAGCCACTTGCCAAATATGCGGATGGCGCTTGTGCAAAGATCGCCAGTCCAAATGCAAACGCGCAAGCGCCTGCGGACGAAACGAAGTTAGTAGCACGTCCGACTTGGCAAGCTCTTTATCTAAGCTGCGCTGACCCTGCTCCGTTTTTAAGTCAAAGGACAAGGTGCGCACACCTTCGTGCAGCTGCGCGTAGGCAGCAGGGTTATAAGTCCGCATCGGATCGCCAGCGTGCGCAGGCTCCACCTTTACGCACAGCGCACCCATTGCGCGACAACGCATCAAAGCCGCAGGACCTGGCAGGTTAAGCGCAAGGCTAAGAATGCGAATGCGGCGAAGGGGTTTCATGTGATTTTATTTTTTGGCGGGCGGCACATCGGTGCACGAGCCATGCGCCACTTCTGCTGCCATACCGATGCTCTCGCCCAGTGTGGGATGTGGATGAATGGTTTTGCCGATGTCGATTTCTGTTGCGCCCATTTCAATCGCCAGCGCAATCTCGCCAATCATGTCGCCCGCGTGCGTGCCCACCATGCCGCCGCCCAAAATGCGGTGCGTGGCGGCGTCGAACAAAAGTTTGGTAAAGCCTTCGTCGCGTCCGTTAGCAATGGCGCGTCCTGATGCGCTCCACGGAAACAAGCCTTTTTTAATGGCGAGTCCTTGCGCCTTTGCCTGCTCTTCGGTCAAGCCCACCCACGCTACTTCGGGGTCGGTGTACGCCACGCTAGGAATTACCCGCGCATTGAAGGCGTTTTTTTGCAACTTGTCATCCCCCAATAGAACGCCTGCCACCACTTCTGCCGCTACGTGCGCCTCGTGCACCGCTTTGTGCGCCAGCATGGGCTGACCGACCACATCGCCAATGGCAAAGATGTGCGGCACATTGGTTCGCATTTGGATATCCACATTGATAAAGCCACGCTCGGTCACGGCAACGCCTGCTTTATCCGCCGCGCATTGATTGCCGTTTGGGGTGCGTCCCACGGCTTGCAACACGAGATCGTAGGTTTGCGGCGGCGGCGCTGTCACAGTTGGACCAATGCTTTCAAACGTGACTTCTATCCCGTCCTTAGTGGCTTTTGCGCCCACGGTTTTGGTTTTAAGCATGATGTTGTCAAAGCGTGGCGCATTCATTTTTTGCCAAACCTTCACCAGATCGCGGTCTGCGCCTTGCATCAGCCCGTCCATCATTTCCACCACATCCAGGCGAGCACCCAGCGTGCTGTACACCGTACCCATTTCCAAACCAATAATGCCGCCACCAAGTATCAGCATCCGCT
The DNA here is from genome assembly GCA_031538565.1 of Burkholderiaceae bacterium. Lineage (GTDB taxonomy): Bacteria > Pseudomonadota > Gammaproteobacteria > Burkholderiales > Burkholderiaceae_C > JASGCK01. The sequence continues at coordinate 29,933 of JAVKLS010000033.1, read as the reverse complement.
TGGGTGTGTGCTGCATGGCCAGTGCGCCCGTGGAGTCAACCACACGCGGATCGTTTGGCATAAAGGGCAAATGCACCGCCTGCGAGCCCGTGGCGATGATGGCTTGCTTGAATTTCACTGTTTGCGTTTTGCCCGTTTTTTCTTGCGCCGCTCCGCTGGTTTCGTCCACGCGCAGATGGTGCGCATCAACAAACGCACCAAACCCACGCAGCACGGTGACTTTTCGCATCTTTGCCATTGCACCAAGGCCGCCCGTCAGCTTGCCCACGATTTTGTTTTTGTGCGCGAGTAGCTTGCTGCGATCGACTGTGGGCTCGCCAAAATCGACACCCAGCGCAGCAAAGTGCTTGACTTCATCCATCACAGACGCCACGTGCAGCAAGGCTTTAGAAGGAATACAACCTACGTTTAAGCACACACCACCCAGCGTGGCGTAGCGCTCAACTAGCACCACCTTGAGTCCTAAATCGGCAGCGCGAAAAGCAGCCGAATAGCCGCCTGGCCCGCCGCCAAGCACCAACAAATCGCAATCGACGTCTGCGCTGCCGCCAAAGCTGGGCGTGGTCGGTGCGGGAGCAGAAACCTCCGTCAACAATGAGCTTGTCGAAGTGCTTTGCGACGAGGTTTGGACAGGCTCAACCCGAACGGCATTGGCTGCGCCTGCGCTGGCTTCAAGCGCCACCACCACCGAACCTTGCTTGACCTTATCGCCCAACTTGACCTTGAGCGCTTTCACCACGCCCGCGTGCGACAATGGAATTTCCATGGACGCTTTGTCCGACTCCACAGTAATCAGCGACTGCTCGACCTTGACCACATCGCCCACTTTGACGAGCAACTCAATCACCGTCACCTCGGCGAAATCGCCAATATCTGGCACTGCAATATCAATGGCACTCATGCTTGAATCCTCTTTTTGGTTGAATGTGATTACAGCGCCACGCGGCGGAAGTCCGCCAACACGCTGGACAAAAATGCGTTGAACCTTGCCGCAGCCGCACCATCAATCACGCGGTGGTCATACGACAGCGACAGCGGCATCATGAGGCGCGGCTGAAACGCCTTGCCATCCCACACGGGCTGCATTTTGGATTTACTCACGCCCAAAATAGCCAACTCGGGCGCGTTAATGATAGGCGTGAAATGCGTACCTCCAATTCCGCCTAAGCTTGAAATGCTAAAACAGCCGCCCGACATTTCTGCGGGTTTGAGCTTGCCCTCGCGCGCTTTGAGCGACAACTCGCTCATTTCTTTCGCAATGTCGATCAGTCCTTTTTTGTCCGCGTCTTTAATCACAGGAACGACTAATCCGTTTGGCGTATCGGCTGCAAATCCAATGTGGACGTACTGTTTGAAGACGAGCGAGTCGCCATCCAGCGAGGCATTGAATTCAGGGAATTTTTTAAGTGCTGCCACACACGCCTTAATAATGAACGCCAGCATGGTGAACTTAACGCCTGCTTTTTCGTGCTCTTTATTCAGCGTCACGCGAAGCGCTTCCAAATCGGTAATGTCGGCCTCGTCGTTATTGGTGACGTGCGGAATCATCACCCAATTACGGTGCAAGTTTGCGCCGCTAATTTTTTTGATGCGCGATAAGTCTTTGTGCTCCACCGCGCCAAACTTCGCAAAATCAACTTTGGGCCACGGCAACAGTCCAAGCGCCGCGCCATCTGCGCCGCTGCTTGCGCCTTTGTTAGACGCGGCTTGCGCAGTGGTTTGCTGCGAGCCACTCATCACCGCTTGCGTAAACGCTTGCACGTCCGACTCGAGGATGCGATTGTTTGCGCCCGATCCTTTCACCTCCGCAAGCGGCACGCCCAGCTCTCGTGCATATTTACGCACCGACGGCGAGGCGTTAGGCAGCGTGGCAAGCTGCGCGGCTTGAGCGGCTGGCTCGTGAGCTGCCGCGATTGGTAGATTGGGGACTGCCCCCAGTTGGGGTACTGGGTTATTGGGGACAGGCAAACTATTGGGGGCTGTCCCCAATAGCTCCTCACTCACACCTGCCTCCAACTGGGCCACCAGCGAGCCCATCTTCACCTTATCGCCCAGCTTGACTTTGAGCGCGGTCACCACACCTGCGTGACTGGACGGAATTTCCATCGACGCTTTATCGGACTCGACGGTAATTAAGGACTGCTCCACCTTCACCGCATCGCCCACTTTGACCATCAGTTCAATGACCGTCACTTCGTCAAAGTCACCAATATCGGGGACGAGGATTTGGATGTTTGCCATGTTTTATCTCCTAGTTATAAATTGATGCCCATCGTTATGGCTGAGGGTTTTTAATCCAAGTTGAAATATCTTGAACCGCTTGTTTTTCCATTCCGATAAAGCCATGCCAATGCAAGGCTTCACATGGGTGTCCCGTCGGGTTTGCACCACCCGTGACGACCATGGTTTTGACCAGAGAAGCGTTGGTTAGTTTTTTGGATATCCACGGCAACTCATAGGCTTTCGTCCATTGACAGTCATCATCTTTGTGGTGATAGAGCAGCACAGGCAAACGAATAGGCTCAATGTTCAACCTAGGAATACCTGTAGACCACTGATACGTTGTGACGGATGCCGTCAACACCAATCCAGCGAGCCGCTCTTGCAATTGCGGCCCCAAAGCTGCTACCGAAATCGTGCCGGCCGATGTTCCCACCAACCACACGGGTTGCTGGCTTGATTTGGAAAAGTCATCCATCACAGCCAACACATCCTCGGCATGTTGCTTTGAAGTTCTCCACACATAGGGCGCGGGCATGTCTCGCATATCGGACGGGTTGCCGAGAATCGCGACATTGAAGCCTGGCTCAAAGAAAAAATCCCTGGAACGAACGAGAAAGTTTTCCGATTGCGGCTGCCCGTTTTTGTAGCCCATACCACCGCCACCGCCCGCAAAGAGAAGCACGGTTTGCGTGGCTTGCGGATGCTGCATCCACCAATAAGAAATCTTCACACCTTCACGGCTATTGACGGTGATCAACTTCCCATTGGCGGCAGATGGTGTTTGCGCATTTGCTGTCAACAACAAAGCTGTGAGCAAACTAGCCAACAAATAACGAATGCTTTTTCGCATACGTAAATCAGGCGTACAGCGGGTTGATCTTGTCGACTTTGATGCCGTACTTTTTAATCGCCTCGGCAACTTTTGCTACGGCAATAGCGCCGTCCTCCGCCAGCGCTTTCAAACTGGCAACGACGATGTAGTGGCGGTTGACTTCAAAGTGCTCGCGCAGTTTGCTGCGAAAGTCGGAGCGACCAAACCCATCGGTGCCCAGCACTTTGTAGGTGCGCCCCGAGCCATCCGCATTTTTAGGGATGAATGGACGAATCTGTTCGGCGTAGGCTTTCATGTAATCGGTCGATGCAATCACAGGACCTGCGTGCGGTGCGAGTTGACTCTCCACAAACGATACGCGCCTTGTCTGCGTGGGGTGCAGCAAGTTGTAGCGCTCCGCGTCTTGCCCGTCGCGTGTGAGTTCGTTAAAGCTAGGCGCGCTCCACACGTTTGCGCCAATGCCCCAGTCTGCATCCAGCAGCGCTTGCGCGGCAATGGCTTCGCGCAATATCGTGCCCGAACCTAACAATTGCACAGTGTGCGCGGCCTTCTTCGCTGCGCTGGGTTTGCACAAATACATACCCTTGATGATTTGCTCTTCGGTGCCAGGGGTGAGGCCAGGCATGGCGTAGTTTTCATTCAACAAGGTGATGTAGTAGAAAACGTTGTCTTGCTTCTCGACCATGCGTTTCAAACCGTGGTGCAAGATGACGCCAACTTCGTGAGCGAAGGTGGGGTCATACGACACGCAGTTGGGAATGGTGCTCGCCATGATGTGGCTGTGGCCGTCTTCGTGCTGCAAGCCTTCGCCGTTTAGCGTGGTGCGTCCCGATGTGCCGCCTAGTAAAAAGCCGCGTGCTTGCATATCACCCGCAGCCCAGGCCAAGTCGCCAATGCGTTGGAAACCAAACATCGAGTAGTACACGTAGAACGGCACCATGATGCGATTGCTGGTGGAGTAGCTGGTGGCAGCCGCAATCCAGCTGGACATTCCGCCCGCTTCGTTAATGCCTTCTTGCAAAATTTGTCCTGCTTTGTCTTCCTTGTAGTACATCACCTGCTCTTTATCGACAGGCGTGTACTGCTGACCTGCGGGGTTGTAGATGCCGACTTGGCGAAACAATCCTTCCATGCCAAAGGTACGGGCTTCGTCCACAAGAATAGGAACCACACGCGAGCCCAGGGCTTGGTCACGCAAGAGCTGCGTGAGAAAGCGCACATAGGCTTGGGTGGTGGAGATTTCGCGCCCCTCAGCGGTAGGCTCCATCACCGATTTAAAGGTTTCAATGCTAGGCACGGTAAAACTCTCGTCGGCTTTGGTGCGGCGATGCGGCAGGTAACCGCCCAAGGCCTTACGGCGCTCGTGCAGGTATTTCATTTCGGGCGTGTCGTCTGCGGGCTTGTAAAACGGCAGCTCGGCAATTTGACTGTCGGGGATAGGAATGTTGAAGCGGTCACGGAAGGCTTTAATGTCTTCATCGCTTAGTTTTTTAGTTTGGTGAACCGTGTTTTTACCTTCGCCAATTTTCCCCATGCCAAAACCTTTAACGGTTTTAATCAGTAGCACGGTGGGCTGTCCTTTGTGATTGACCGCTTTGTGAAATGACGCATAGACTTTTTGTGCATCGTGTCCACCGCGGCGTAGGTTCCAAATTTCGTCATCACTCATGTGGGCAACCATGGCGGCAGTTCGTGGATCACGACCAAAAAAGTGTTTGCGAACATAAGCGCCGTCGTTGGCTTTGAACGCTTGATAGTCACCGTCTAGCGTATCCATCATCAACTTGCGAAGTGCGCCATCTTTATCGCGCGCGAGCAATCCGTCCCAATTACTACCCCACAAGAGTTTGATGACATTCCAGCCTGAGCCGCGGAACTCACCCTCTAACTCTTGCACGATTTTGCCGTTGCCGCGCACAGGACCATCCAAGCGCTGCAAGTTGCAGTTGACGACAAAAATTAAGTTGTCGAGCTTTTCACGAGCGGCCAAACCGATCGCACCCAGAGATTCGACTTCGTCCATCTCGCCGTCGCCGCAAAACACCCAAACCTTACGGTTTTCGGTATTGGCAATGCCGCGTGCGTGCAGATACTTTAAAAAGCGCGCTTGATAGATCGCCATCAAGGGACCCAGTCCCATTGACACCGTGGGGAACTGCCAGAACTCGGGCATCAGCTTGGGGTGCGGGTAACTGGACAAGCCCTTGCCGTCCACCTCTTGACGGAAGTTGAGCAACTGCTCTTCGGTCAAGCGACCTTCTAGGTAAGCGCGGGCGTAAACACCTGGTGCAACATGACCTTGGATGTAGATGCAGTCACCACCGTGGTTTTCGCGTTCGGCCTGCCAAAAGTGATTGAAACCAGCACCAAACATATTGGCCAGAGAGGCAAACGAACCAATGTGCCCACCCAAATCGCCGCCATCTTCGGGGTTGTGACGATTAGCTTTAACCACCATCGCCATGGCGTTCCAGCGCATATAGGCACGAAGACGCTCTTCAATTTCGGCGTTGCCTGGGTTAATGGCCTCATCCTCGGTTTCAATCGTGTTGATATAGCCCGTTGTCGCAGAAAAGGGCATATCGATACCCTCTTGGCGGGCTTGCTCTAACAGTTGCTCGAGCAAGTAATGCGCGCGCTGGCGACCACCGTCGTTGGTAGGAGCATTGGCAATAACGGCGCGCAGTGCGTCAATCCATTCGCGGGTTTCTTGGCTATCTGAATCAAGGGCTGAAACGATGCTTGGGGACGTTGCTTGTGACATCACGAACTCTCCTTTTGTTTTGTACTGAAATCAGTATGCCACAGGATATTTCACATTCGTAATACGAGTTTATTTTTTGTATTGTGAAATAGCAATTACAGAAACGATGCCTCTACACTCTAGACCTTATGGCATTTGCACTACCTCTTATCGTTCATCGCTGGTTAGCTCGCTGGCGCACCTGGTGGCATAAACAGCCGCCCACTCGGCAAGACCACTACGCCATGATTGCCCCTGCGGCAACCATATTGCTCTTTTTGCTGGTGGTGTTTTTAACAATCGCCTACCTACGCATAGAAGAAGCCAGCCGTGAGCAAGAAGACTTGCAGCACGATATGGACTCCGTTCAATTTCAGCTTCGAACGCGCCTACAAGATCGCAAAGGCCAGCTATTAGCAATCGCTAAAAACATTGGATTAGGCGTGATCGAACCATCTAATTTTGCAAAAAAAAGCGATCGCCTTGCCCTCACCACGCCCGAGCTTTTGGCGCTTGTTTGGATAGACAACCAGTACAAGTTTCGCGCAACGTATTTTGCAACTGGCGTGCCCATAGTGGATGGGTTTCAATGGCGCAAGTTAGCCGCACAAAGCGAAACAGCTGCTCTGTATGCGCGTGTGCAAAACGAACACCAACCGCTTTACTCCGCCCCCTACTTGGACGCCGATGGGCGAGGCTTGATTCAATTGCAAGCGCCTATTTTGAATGCACAAAAACAAATACTAGGCGCTGTGGTTGCCGAGCTTTCACTCGATCTTCTGCTACAAAACGGCGTGTCATCCGACATCACTAAAAAGTACGGCACGGCTTTTATTGCGGGTGGTCATCAGCACCTAGCGGGCGTGCTATCGAATAAGGTTTCACTCGCACCAGACTCTTTTGCGTGGGTCACGCGGTTTGATAGCTCGCGTGAATTGATTGCCGACTTTGAACCGAACGAGAGCGATCAAATCTCCACTGACGGCGATGCCCCCTTGCAATTGGTTTTGCAAGGCTACCGCTCGCCGCAGGGGTTTACTGGTACTGCACTGCGTTTTTTGGTTGCCGCATTAAGCATGCTCACCATTTGGATGCTGCTTGCCAATTGGCGGCACGCCAGGCATAGGCTTCGCACGCAAGATGAACTATTGGCGGAGACCAACTTCCGCCGCGCTATGGAAAACTCAATGCCTACGGGCATGCGGGCAGTCGATTTGGAGGGGCGCATCACCTACGTCAATGCTGCGTTTTGCCAAATGACGCAGTGGCGCGAAGCCGATTTAATGGGCAGTATTCCACCTTACGTCTATTGGCCGCCCGAAGATGCCGAAAAACTACTGCACACCTTTGAGCAAGAGCTCAGCGGTAGTAGCAGTGCAAGTGGTGCAGAAATGCAAGTACTACGACGCGACGGCACGCGTTTTGCAGCGCGGATGTATCTCTCGCCCCTCGTTGATGCGCGCGGCAAACAGACTGGCTGGATGGCCTCCATGACCGATATCACCGAGCCCAAGCGCGTTCGCGAAGAATTGGAATCTTCTTACGAGCGCTTTATCACCATTTTGGAGGGTATGGATGCCTCCATTTCTGTCTCCACTTTAGGCAGTCGGCATTTGTTGTTTGCCAATAAAACCTACCGTGAGTGGTTTGGTGAAGACTCGCACGATCAACCTGATTTTGTTAGCACGTTGCTGGCTGAGCCGTCAGACGCCACCGCCGTAGGTGACGTGGATGTACTAGCAGGGCGACCACTGCGTGAGGCAGAAAACTCACCCAGCGGAAGTAAAGAAATTTATGTAGAAGCGAGCGATCAATATCCCGCCCGCTGGCTCGAGGTGCGCGTGCGCTACCTCAATTGGGTGGATGGTCATTTGGCACAAATGGTGATTGCAAACGACATTACCGCCAAGCGCCAAGCCGAAGCCTTTGCCGCCGCGCAAGCCGAGCGTGCACAGGCGTCTAGCCGCCTCATCACCATGGGCGAGATGGCCTCCAGCGTCGCGCACGAGCTCAATCAACCACTTGCCGCTATTAGCAACTATTGCAGCGGCATCGTAAGCCGCTTGCACAGCAACCAAATAAGCGGTGAGGATCTCGTTCAGGCGATTGAAAAAACCGCTAAACAAGCCAAGCGTGCGGGGCAAATCATCCAGCGCATTCGCAGCTTTGTCACGCGCAGCGCGCCCAACCGCAGCCCCAGCGACATGGCACAAATGCTGACCGAAGCTCTCGATCTGGTTGGCATTGAAGTGCAGCGCCGCCGAGTACAACTCACGCAGCGCATTGAACAGAACCTTCCGCGCATCATGGTAGACCCCATTTTGATTGAGCAAGTCATTATTAACCTCATTAAAAATGCTGCTGAAGCCATTGATGTGGACAGCGAATACTCGCCCAACGAAATGGCAAGACGACAAATCAAAGTGCAGGTATCCCGCAAAGCCAGATTGGAAGGCAGTGAAACGCAAGACGGTATTGAGTGCAGCGTTGAAGACACGGGCAAGGGCGTGCCGCCTGAGATGCTTAAAAATATCTTTGATGCCTTCTACACCACCAAGCTCGAAGGAATGGGCATAGGCCTTAATTTATGCCGCTCCATCATCGAATCGCACCAAGGGCGATTGGTTGCAGAGAACCTCTACAATGCAACGCGTGCAAACCAAGCCCATGCAGTCCATGGATGCCGATTCAGTTTTTGGCTTCCCCTGCATGCTGTACCAACCTCAACCAAATAATCTCCATGAGTTTGATCCCCAAAAAAGGCACTGTGTTCGTTGTGGATGATGACGAGGCCGTGCGCGACTCTTTGCAGTGGCTGCTGGAGGGTAAAGAGTACCGAGTGCGCTGCTACGACTCGGCAGAAAATTTTTTAGCACGCTACAACTTTCGCGAAGTCGCGTGTGTAATTGCGGACATCCGCATGACGGGTATGTCGGGGCTTGAGTTGCAAGACCGCCTCATCGAGCAGCAATCGCCCTTGCCTATCGTTTTCATTACAGGTCACGGCGACGTGCCAATGGCGGTCAACTCGATGAAAAAAGGGGCCGTAGACTTTATTCAAAAACCATTTGACGAAAACGAATTGCTGACGATTATTGATCGTATGCTCGAGCAAGCAAAAACTGCTTTTGATTCGGCCGAGGCCAGCGCAAGCCGCGATGCTTTGCTTGGCAAACTGACTTCGCGCGAAGCGCAAGTGTTAGAACGAATTGTGGCGGGCCGATTAAATAAACAAATTGCTGATGATCTAGGTATCAGCATTAAAACAGTCGAGGCGCATCGCGCCAATATCATGAGCAAACTCAACGCCAATACGGTGGCAGACTTGCTCAAAGTCGCTCTCAAAAACGCTTAGGCTTATGTCCGCACAACTGATAGATGGCAATGCGCTTGCCGCACAAATAAAACAAGAAATCAGCGCTCAAGTTCTCGACTTGAAGTCACGCGGCATCCACCCAGGACTTGCGGTAGTTTTAGTCGGCGACGATCCTGCCAGTCAGGTTTACGTGAGTCACAAAGTGAAAGACAGCGAGCAAGTGGGCATCCATTCTGTGCTCGTGCGAATGGATGCACAAACACCACAAGCCACGCTGCTGGCACAAGTAGAAACACTTAACCGCGACCCCAGCATCCACGGCATCTTGGTGCAAATGCCTCTGCCCAAACACATTGACAGTCAGCGTGTGATTGCCGCCATTAACCCCGCCAAAGACGTGGATGGATTCCATGTGACTAATGCAGGCGCATTAGCAGTCGGACTTGCAGGTTTTTGGCCTTGCACACCGCACGGTGCGATGAAGATGCTGCAATCCATTGGGATGAATCTGCGCGGCAAGCACGCGGTCGTTATTGGACGCAGCAATATCGTTGGCAAGCCGATGGCGCAGATGTTGCTCAATCAAAGCGCGACCGTGACTATTTGCCATAGTGCAACCACTCATCTCAAAGAAATTTGCCAAGGTGCTGACATCATTATTGCGGCGGTAGGAAGGCAAAATCTTGTCACTGCGGACATGGTCAAGCAAGGCGCGGTTGTGATTGATGTGGGCATGAACCGCAACGCCGCAGGCAAACTGTGCGGGGATGTCGATTTTGACGCTGTGCGCGAGGTGGCAGGCTACATCACACCCGTGCCAGGCGGCGTGGGGCCGATGACGCGGGCGATGCTGCTCGTCAACACCCTGCGGGCGGCTGCGTAGCACCGAGCCCCAAGCTGCGCTGCATCAATACCAAATCGAGCCACTGGTCAAACTTGTAGCCGTAGTTCTCTACCAAGCCGCAGTGCGTAAAGCCAAGCGACGCGTGCAGTCCAATCGAGGCAGCGTTTGCGCTACCGCCAATCACCGCCATGACCTTACGGATGCCAGATCGTTCAAGGCTTGCCAACAACTCGGCAAGCAGTAATTTGCCTAGCCCCTTGCCCGCTGCATCGCGGTGCATATAAATCGAGTTTTCGCAGGTAAATCGATAAGCTGCGCGCGGCTTAAACCAGTTGCCATACGCAAAGCCCATCACCTCACCACCCACCGTGATCACCAAATACGGCAAACCTTTGACGAGCACGTCGTGCCTACGCGCCGCCATGTCTTGCGGGCTAGGCGCTTCAGTTTCAAACGTCGCCGTGCTGTGCAGCACATGGTGCGTGTAGATGGCGGTAATGGCTGCCACGTCCGCATCCACACTCGGGCGAACACAAATTGGTAAAGAAGAAATGTTGTGCATATGTGTTGTTCTTAGTCATCAAGCTGAATCTGGCTTGATTTGTGCCCTGGTAATAACGGGCTTCCAGCGTGCTTGCTCAGTCAAAATAAATTTAGCAAACTCTTGGCTATTGTTACCCACAGTAATCGCTGTGTCTTGTTCAAGCTTGTCATGCACGGCCTTGCTTTTTGTTGCTGCCACCGCGTCTTTTTCTAATTTTGCAGCATTCACTTTGGATAGCTTGCTAGGTGCCATCAAGCCATACCACTGGGTCATCTCAAAACCTTTGTAACCTTGTTCGGTCACCGTTGGTACATCGGGCAATTGCGGCAACCTTTGCGCTGTGCCTGTTGCTATGCAGCGCAGCTTGCCCGCTTTAATAAATTGAATCAAAGCGGGAGCGCCTACGGACGCAGCCTGCAATCTTCCTGCAAGAAGATCCGTCAACATAGGGCCTGTGCCGCGGTAGGGTATGTGCAGCATAAAAATATCCGTCACCATTTTGAGATATTCAAAAGCCAAGTGCCCCGCACTCCCGTTGCCCGCCGATCCATAGTTAAGCTGACCAGGTTTTGATTTGGCATAAGCAATAAATTCTTTCAAATCTTTTACTGGCAAATCAGGGTGTACCACATAAAGACTGGGCACTTTTGCAATCAACGTTATGGGTGTAAAGTCTTTAATCGGGTCGTAGGGCAGCCTAGGGAAAATAAATGGATTCACTGCCAGTGTACCAATATGCCCAAGTACCAAGGTGTGCTCGTCACTGCTATTTGCCACCTCTTGCATGGCGATATTGCCTGCGCCGCCAGGTTTGTTTTCGACAAACACGTTTTGCCCCATCGATTTTGTCATTTCACCTGCTAAGGCACGCGCCACAATTTCCGAGCTGCCGCCAGGCGCGAATGGCACCACAAGTCGCAGCGGTTTACTGGGCCAGTTATCGGCGTGGCTAAAAAAAGGAATTAGCCCCACCAGACCCGCTGCGGCGTGTGCACTGTTGGTTAAAAATTGACGGCGCAGCACTTGAGAAGTACTCATCAATTATTGCAACTCAATCTTGGCGTCTTTGACTACTTTCGCCCACTTGGCAGATTCAGACTTAATGAAGGCAGCAAACTGCTCAGGCGTGCCGCCACCCATAAAGTTGCCTTGGCTAAGTAGCTTGTCTTTGACGTCTGGCATCAAAAGCGCTTTATTAGCAACCGCATTGAGTTGCTTGACTAGCTCTGCGGACAGCCCTTTGGGAGCAATTAAACCTTGCCAATTGAGCACCTCCACATCGGGGAATCCTGCCTCCTTCATGGTGAGAAGCTTGGGCAACAGTGGAGAGCGGCTCGGGCTTGTAATGGCCAGTGCGCGCAGCTTCCCCGCCTCCATCATGGGCATGGCTTCGTACATTTGCACAAACATCATGGGAACTTGACCACCCAAAAGCGCAGTCGCGCCCTCCGAGCCACTTTTAAAGTGAACGGGAATCATGTCAAGTCCCGCTGAGCTAGCAAACAGCGCGGCGCTTAAGTGATGCGAGCCACCAATACCCCCCGTTGAATAGGCAAGCTCCCCAGGCTTGGCTTTGGCAGCTGCCACCAACTCCTTCACGGTTTTGTAGGGAGAGTCGGCTTTTACCATCAAAATCAATGGTCCCTTTTCAATCAGCATGATGGGCGTGATATCGGCAGGCGTGAATGGCATGCTTTTAAAAATCGATGCATTAACCGATAGCGGCGCAAAGCTCCCCATGCCAATGGTGTAGCCGTCGGGCGCAGCCTTGGCGATCGCAGCCGTGCCAATGTTCGCTCCTGCGCCAGGCTTGTTATCGACAATGATGTTGGCTTTCATCACCTCGCCCATTGCCCTGGCCATTGCCCGCGAGCGCAAATCCGCATTGCCTCCCGCGCCATAACCCACAATCCAAGTAATGGGCTTGCTGGGGTATTTATCTTGCGCCAAACCTAATTTCGATAAAGTAGCAACGGCTGGCAGCGCCAAGCTTGCACTCGCCATTTGAATCAGTTGACGGCGTTTCATAAATTACTCCTTCTATTTAGTTGCGATGATGTGGGGGGATTACTGTGTCAATCGGACGCAAGCATAGCAGGCGTGAGGTGTAAATGATAATTCGGCTGCTTTGTACTATTCAAAAACTCATCTTCGCTTTCACACTATGCACTTACTGCCCGCCCCTTGCGAGATCACGGCGCTAGACGCTAACGCACTCTCCCTTGCCATCCACCAAAAAGCGTATAGCTGTGCCGAGGTCATGCAGGCCTACCTCGCGCGGATTGACCTTGTCAACCCCACCTACAACGCCATCATTAGTTTGCGTGATCAAAACCTCTTGATGGCACAGGCTCAGCAACACGACACCTTGCTCGCCGCTGGTAAAAGCATGGGCTGGCTACACGGCATTCCGCAAGCAATTAAAGACCTCGCGCCGACCGCCGAGATTGCCACCATCATGGGCAGCCCACTCTTGCAAAAAAATGTCCCCAGCAGCGACGCACTCGTTGTCCAGCGCATGAAGGCAGCAGGCGCTATTGTGATTGGCAAAACCAATGTCCCCGAGTTTGGTCTTGGCTCCCACACATTCAATCCCGTTTTTGGCGCAACCAAAAATGCGTTTGATACCCGCAAAACAGCAGGCGGCTCCAGCGGCGGCGCAGCGGTGGCGCTGGCCGCGCATTTATTACCCGTGGCCGACGGCTCGGACTTCATGGGCAGTCTGCGCAACCCCGCAGGCTGGAACAATATCTATGGGATGCGTCCAAGCCAAGGGCGCGTGCCCATGCTGCCCGCATCCGATGTCTGGGTCGCCCAGCTTGCCACAGAAGGACCCATGGCGCGCACCGTCAGCGACTTAGCAAAGTTGCTTTCGGTGCAAGCGGGATTCGACGCACGCGCACCGCTGTCCACTCAAACGCCGTTCGACTTAGCGCACGCACTGACACCCCTTGCGCGCCATGAAACGCAGCGCATTCGCATCTTATGGTGGGGTGATTTGCTGGGTTACCTCGCGGTCGAGACGGGCATCGAAGCCATTTGCAGCGATGCACTTAAAAATACAGCAGAAAACCTCGGATGCACGGTCGATGCGCTCGAGCGCACATCGCAGCTTGGCTTTGAACCCGCTCAAGTTTGGGATGCGTGGCTGGTGTGGCGAAAAGTGCTCGTCGCCTCGCGCCTTGCGCCGTTGCTAAAACTAAAAAATGCACGCGCGCAAATGAAACCCGAGGCGCTGTTTGAAATTGATGCGGCAAATGGACTGACGGCCAGCGCTTTTACCGAAGCCAGCGCGGTACGCAGTCACTTTTATACCGCCATGCTGCGTCTGCTAGAGCGCTATGACGCCATCGCTTTGCCGTCAGCTCAAGTGTGTCCGTTTGATAGCCATTTGCACTATCCAACGGAGATCAAAACCAATCGCGGCGTGGTGCACATGGACACCTATCACCGCTGGATGGAAGCCACCATTTACGCCACTTTTGCGGGCTTGCCCTGCGTTTGCGTTCCTGCAGGCTTGGTGAGTGGTCTGCCAATGGGGATGCAGCTAATTGGCAAGCCGCAAGGTGATGCTGACTTGCTACGCTTGGCCGCGCTATTTCAGCGTCACACTTGACTGCAACGCTTTAACCGCACCCGCCCCAATGGCAGCTCCAAAGCGTTTGGCAAGTTTTTCTGCCACGTTTTCGTGCTGCGTGTAGTCAATCACGTCCTCGGCCTGAACCACTTCGCGCGCGACCGAGTCAAGGCTGCGAATTTCATCTGCCAAACCCAACTCTACGGCTTGCTGTCCCGTCCAAAAAAGCCCAGTAAAAAGATCGGGGTTGTCTTTAAGACGCGCACCACGCCCTTGTTTGACCACCTCAATAAACTGCTGATGAATTTGATCCAGCATAAGCTGTGCAAATGCCTTCTGCTCAGGGGTTTGAGGACTAAAGGGATCTAAAAACCCTTTGTTTTTTCCTGCGGTCATCAATCGGCGATCGACGCCTAGCTTGTCCATGAGTCCTGTAAAACCAAACCCATCCATCAGCACACCAATCGATCCCACGATGCTGGCTTTGTTGACATAAATTTTGTCAGCCGCCGCGGCAATGTAGTATGCCGCCGATGCGCACGTCTCCTCCACCACCACATACACAGGTTTTTTATATTTGAGTTTGAGTCTGGTGATTTCGTCGTTAATGATGCCTGCTTGCACAGGACTTCCGCCTGGCGAGTTCACTAAAAGCACCACCGCTTGTGCATGCGACTCGGCAAACGCTTGGCGCATGGAGATCACAATGTTGTCTGCGCTGGCATCCGCGCCACTAGCAATTTCGCCTTTAATTTCAATAACCGCCGTGTGCGGCAGCGCAGGATTTTTACTGGTGTAGTCGCGCCCAAATATCGCCCATGCAATCACCAGCGAAATGACTAGCCAGACCATGCGTGTGATGTTGCGTGAACGACGCGCCGCCTTTTTTTCTTCGATGTTGGCAAGCACCAATTTTTCTAGTAAAGAAGCTTCGGCACTGGGTGCATTGGATGAATCTAAAGGGTCAGTCATGGAGATGCTTAAAAAATTAAAAAAAGTCTATCGGTTTTAAGTTGTACGCCGTTTGCCACTGCACCACGCCACGCTCTTGGCGCAGCGCGATTTTGACAAGCCCGCCGCGGCACGGCCCTGTTGCACATTCGCCAGTATCGGGTTTGTATTCTGCGCCGTGCGAGGCACACATCAACCATTGACCTGACGCATCAAAAACGCGATTCGGTTGGAAATCCAACTCCATCGCAACGTGCGAGCAACGATTTAAGTAAGCGTGCGGCTCGCCCTCAAAACGCACAGCAAAGGCGCGGCAAGTTTGTCCTGCGTACTGCACATCAAAAGGCACGGCAAGACCGCCATCCGTTAAATCCGCAGCATTGCAAAGCGCTATCCACGTATCGATACTCATGCTTTGATTATGCCTATGGCTGCTTTGTCCATATCTTTTTGACGTTGGCGCTTGGCTTTAAAAAAGTCTTGCAGCGCCGCACCGCACTCGTTGTTCATCACGCCGCCTCTGACTTGTGTTTGATGGTTAAAGCTGGTTTCAAAGATATTCATCAAGCCGCCCGCCGCCCCTGTTTTAGCGTCGGCTGCGCCAAAAATGACGCGTGCAATGCGGGCGTGAATTATGGCAGCAGCGCACATGGCGCAAGGCTCCAACGTCACATACAACTGCGCATCGGGTAAGCGATAGTTTTGCAGCACCCGCCCCGCTGCGCGAAGCGTCACTATTTCAGCGTGCGCCGTGGGGTCGTGCAAGCCAATGACCGCGTTGCTACCCAATGCAATGATTTCGCCATTTTTGACCAGTACCGCACCCACAGGAACTTCTCCGCGCAAGCCTGCTGCGTGCGCTTGGGCTAAAGCCAGCGCCATGAAGTCTGCATCCGTTTTCAAAATGCGTGAAGCTCTTCCATTGTGGGAATGCCCAGTCTGCCACCACGGCGTGTGCATTTGATCGCCGCAGCGAGGCTGGCAAAGGCGATGGCGGGTGCTAGCGTTTGCCCTTGCGCGAGTGCCAAGGCCAAAGCACCATGCCACGTATCACCCGCAGCCAGGGTGTCAACTACGGCAACCTTGGGCGCTGGTGCGTGCTGCACCTCGCGGCCGTCAAACCAATAAACACCTTGTCCGCCCAGCGTGACACCCACAATGACGTTGCGTCCGCCAAAGCAGCGACGCAGCGCAGCATCCACCGAACCTGCATCCACCTGCGACCCGCATAGCTTTGCCAGCATGGGCTCGCTTAAAACAGGATGCGTGGCGGCGTGCATGAGTCGCTGAACAACGCTTGCATCCCCGCTGTCACCATCGAGCACCGAGGGAATAGCGTGCTGATTGGCTTTATCTAACAAAACCTGCGCGCCGCCTATCCAGCGCGTATCAGCCAGCACGGCATCAGCCTCTACGACTTTGTGTAGCGGTAACCAATCAATCACATCGGGATAGCCCTGGGGCTGCGCCGATACAACCAAACGCTCGCCATCGGCATCAATGAGAACGGTAGAGACTTTTGTGCGATAGCCCGCAAGCTGCCGCAAATACTGGATGTTCACACCTTCTTTAGCAAGCATGACCAGCACTTGATCACCCCAGTTGTCTTGCCCTACCCTGCCCCAGTACGCCGCCACGCCGCCAAGGCGCTGCACCGCAACTGCTGCATTGGCAGCCACACCGCCGCCTGTAATTAAAAACTCGTTGGCGGAAATTTTTGCCGAGACCGCAGGGATGCTGTCAACGTAAAAAATTTGATCGATGGTGGCAGACCCGCCAAGGCAAATGATGTGAGGGGTTTTCATACTCTCAATTGTGACAGCGTATTCTCATGACACTTGCGTCTCAGAAAAAGGAAACTTCGCCACAAAGCAGCCGCCCAAAACCACCGAACCATTGGGTGCCCGCTCACTTTTAGATAAACAAAAAACTTCGCCGTGGTGGACGTTTGTAATGCTTTTAACCAGTGCCAACCCGAGTCCCACGCCGCCATCACGCTCGCTTGTATTTTGGGCGCGATAAAACGGCTCAAAAATCCGCAACACCTCGGCGCTAGGGACTCCGTCACCTTGATCGAGCACGGTGACACGTAGCTGTTTATCGCTTCGCGTCAACTCAAGCGTCACGCTGCCTTTATCCGCTTTGTGATGCCGCGCAGCGTTTTCCAGTAAATTGCGCAGCAGTCGGCGCATTAATTTGGGATAACCTAAAAGCTCAAACGTTGTGTGTGCGTTATCCGCCACCACGAGTTCAGCGTTCACGCGGGCGCACTCCTCTGCTGCTAATCCCATGAGATCAAAGGACTCCATCGAACCGATATTCGCACTAGGATCATTTAATCGACTGGCTAGCAAAATCTCTTCGATCAAGCTATCCAATTCAGAAATATTGCGCTTAATCTCTTGCTCGACCACAGCTGCAGAAGATCGATCGGACATACCCTGCCACAACTCTAGCCCCATTCGAATGCGCGCCAGCGGTGATCGCAATTCGTGCGATGCGTTGGCAAGCAATACGCGGTGCGCCGTCATTAAACTTTCGATTTGCCCTGCTGCGTAATTAAATTTTTGCGCTAAAAATCCAACCTCATCGGCTCCTTCAATCGATATTCGCTTCGATAAATTACCCTCCCCCCATGCCTCAACACCTTGCTGCAACGCTTCAATGTTTTTGGTCAGTCTGCGCACAACAGGGTACACGCACAGCACCACCGCCAGCGCCATCACGGCTAAAACACCTAGCGCACCTAGCGGAGAAAAGTACCATAAAGCAGTCAACCGAGACTGATTCGGCGCCGTAAGATCGAATTCAAACCGCGTGCCGTTTTCTAATAGGATTGAAAAACCACGCGTTCGCGGTGGCAAACCCAGCGACGACTCCGTGCTGTCGTTTGACTCTTCCAATTCGCGAACCACACGACCTACGACTTTTCCCTCAGGGTTCATGACCTCCATGCTCCGTGGCGAGCCTATCACTTGACTGCGAAACTGGCTTTGCAAGTGCTCTGTTTGTTGCGTTAAAAACGTCGCCACAACTAAAGTAAAAAGCGAAACCGTCGCAACAACCGCCCACCAAATCTTTGCGTAAAGTTTCATTGCGTACTAATTTTGTTGTTTGGCAAACACATAGCCCAAGCCGCGCACCGTCAATATCCGCTGAGGATTTTTAGCGTCGCTTTCAATGGCCAGGCGGATGCGCCCAATGTGCACATCGATACTGCGGTCAAAAGCCTCCAACTCGCGGCCACGCACTGCCTCCATGATCTGCTCTCGCGACAGCACACGACCTGCGCGCTCGGCCATTACCAAAAGCAAATCGAATTGATACGAGGTCAAATCACAAACCTTTCCCATCAGCATGGCCCGTCTTGTTTCTGGATTAATTTCAAGACGCCCAAATTGCAAGACTGCGTTGAGTCCAGTAGCCAAAGTAACATCCACGGGCAGCTCACCTCGCCTGCGCAAAACGGCACGAATCCGAGCCAATAGTTCACGCGGCTCAAATGGCTTGGGCAGATAGTCGTCCGCGCCCATCTCAAGACCAATGATGCGATCCATAGGGTCTCCCTTGGCGGTCAGCATCAAAATAGGCGTTCGTCGCAGGTCTGATGGTAGAGATCGAATGCGGCGGCAAACCTCCAAGCCATCCACATCGGGCAGCATCAGATCCAAAACAACCAAGTCAATACCGCTGCCATGCGTGTTTTCTTGCCCCGCTTGGGGCGTACCTTGTAGCAATGCCAGCCCCTCGGAGCCCGTGGCTGCATGACTAACGCGATAGCTTGATTGCTGCAAAAATTCGCTGACCATTTTGGCAAGTCGCGCATCGTCATCAACCAGCAGGATGTGTTCAGCACTCATGCACCCACCTCATTGCGATGCATGATGACTTCTCACTTTTTAAGTGAGTAAATGAATATTGGCTTTTCAAGACATCCCCTTTTCTTATTAACGGAAAGCCGTCGCATACGTTTTTATTTAATCGAAATGTTTCAACAACTCATCCATTGCGCCACTATTAATTTGCAGCATTGCCTGTTCGCGCACCCGAGGTTTGGCGTGGTAGGCAACCGATAGGCCTGCAACGCCCATCATGGGTAAGTCATTAGCACCATCGCCAATGGCAATGGTTTCATTTAATCTTAGACCAAGTTTTGCAGCAGTTTGCTGCAGCATTTTCTTTTTTTCTTCGCCGTCCACGATGTCGCCCCAGCTTTGATTGACTAGGCGACCTGTGAGCCGCCCCTCCTGGACTTCCAAAGTATTGGCGCGGACGAAATCAAACTCAAGCAGCTCAGCGATGCGATCGGTAAAAAAAGTAAACCCACCCGACACGAGCAGCAACTTAATGCCTGCGGCTTTAAACGCGGCGATCGTCTTCTCCACCCCTGGGTTGAGACGCAAGCGCTGTGCGTATACCTCCTCCAGCGCCGACACGGGAACACCTTTGAGCAATGCGACGCGGCGGCGCAGGCTGTCTTTGTAATCCGTAATTTCACCACGCATCGCAGCCTCAGTAATAGCGGCAACTTCGGCTTTGCGACCTGCAGCATCTGCAATTTCGTCCACACATTCGATGTTGATTAGTGTGGAGTCCATATCAAACGCGGCAAGCTTAAAGTCTGTCAGCTTCATCGTCATCCTTTTTATCCCTGCGCCACAGGACGACTTGCGTCCGAACACCAATCGCTCCAGCTCCCCGCGTAAAGCGTCGTCAAACCAAAACCTGCCACCGCCATTGCTAACACGTTGGCTAGCGCGCTTACACCAGAGCCACATTGGTGAATGGTTTGACCCGCATCCCTCCCAGCCAGCAACGCCTCAAACTCGGCGCGTAGCACTTGCGCACTTTTAAATGTGCCGTCTGCATTCATGTTGGCGGTGAACGGTCGATTCAGTGCGCTGGGAATATGACCCGCCACAGGATCTAGGGGCTCGACTTCGCCTTTAAAGCGCGGCGCAACTCGCGCGTCAAGAATCGCCGTGCTGGCGCTGCCAATTACAGACTGCACCGCTATTGCGTCCGCAAGCGGCACTTTTGACTCTTTAATTTGAAACGTCCCCATCGTGCGTCCTGCAGCGCTGCCCCGCTCGACCTCTCCGTTCGCGGCAAGCCATGCGGGAAGACCGCCGTCTAGCACGACCACGCGCTCGTGTCCCAGCCATTGAAGCATCCACCACAAGCGTCCAGACAGCATCGTTTGATTGCGGTCATACACCACAGCTTGCATATCGTTTGAAAACCCAATGGAGACAAGCCACGCAGCAAATTTTTCGCGCGAGGGCAGCGGATGCCGTCCACCCGATGCAGTTTGCGCACCGCCCTTGGCGCTCAAATCCACATCCAAGTTGGCATAGACAGCCCTCGGGATATGTGACTCAAGGTATTGCTGATACCCAAGCGCGGGGTTGGCAAGATCAAAACTGCAATCAAACAGCATGATCGGTTCTTGGGATGCTTGTATCGCCCTTAACTGCAAGGCGCTCACTAAAACGGACATGATTAGTACTCCTTGGCGAACAAAGTAGCAGGCGACTGCGTGCGTACACGCAAAATCGTTGCCAACACACCGCTCGTAATAATGAGTGCCATTCCTGCCCACGACATAAAAGGGATGGCATCATTGAACAACAAAAAGCCAAAAAGCACGGAAAAAACAATTCCCGCGTATTGAAAATTAGCCACCAAAAGCGTAGCGCCGCTGCTGTAAGCGCGTGTCATGCCCATCTGCCCAAGACTAGCGAACAGGCCAATCGGCAGCAACCACACCGCGCCCGCTGCTGCGCTGGTACCGCCATCCTGGGTTGTGTGCCAAAGCGGCCAGTGAATATCGCCCGTCACCAGCATGCTGAGAGAGCCTGCAGCTGCTGTGCCGATTGCAAAATAAAACACGGTTCGCACTTCAGGCTCCCCGCGCCTTGCGAGTGCCGCGACTTGCAAATACGCAAGCGCCGCAACAACTCCCGACATCAGTCCCGCCAATCCCGCCAGCTCTTGCCCACCCTCAAACGCGGGACGCAGCACCATTAGCACGCCTGCAAATCCCGTAAGCACGGTCACAACCAAAGGCAGATGCAATCCATGCTGCTGCCTTTGCTGCTTGCGCCCAACAAAAAAAGCGCCGATTAAAACGAAGCTTGTGAGCC
Source organism: Burkholderiaceae bacterium (assembly GCA_031538565.1). Classification (GTDB taxonomy): domain Bacteria; phylum Pseudomonadota; class Gammaproteobacteria; order Burkholderiales; family Burkholderiaceae_C; genus JASGCK01. The sequence continues at coordinate 8,757 of JAVKLS010000033.1, read as the reverse complement.
AAATACTGCTCATGTAATTCAGCGTTATCGCCGTTGAAATTTGCAAATGCGCCAAAGCGTAAAACCATGCGCAAAGGGACGCGGCGCCGACAATGGTACGCCATAAATGCATCAGCGGGACGCTGGTTTTAAGCGACACGCCCATCGCCCGCGCCCACACAAGCATGCACATCACACCGATTACGCCGCGATAAAACACCAGCTCGCCGCTATTGAAATAGTGCGAGCCAAATTTGACGCAAACCCCCATCAAGGCAAACGATAGGGCGGCTGTCAGCATCCAAATGACAGGCTTCACGACGTTTCAAAACCCATCTCACGCCTGTACCACTCGTGAAAATGCTGCATCCCATCCTCCATCGGACTTTGGTAGGGACCCACTTCGTTATCGCCGCGCAGCATCAGCGCTTTACGCCCCGCATCCATGCGCAGCGCAATTTCATCGTCTTCCACGCAAGTCTCCAGATACGCCGCTTGCTGCGCCTCGATGAACCCAGGCTCAAAAGCGGTGATTTCTTCAGGATAAAAGAACTCGACAATGTTGGTCGTGTACTGCGGACTCTTGGGATACAGCGTGCTGACCACCAGCACATGGGGATACCACTCGACCATGACGTTGGGGTAATAAGTCAGCCAAATTGCACCCAGCTTCGGTGTTTTGCCGCCCGTGTACTTCATCACCGCTTCATGCCAGCGCTTATAAACAGGCGAACCCGCGCTTCCCAAATGGCTACTAACGCCCACCGCTTGCACCGAGTAGCGATCACTAAACTCCCAGCGCAAATCGTCGCAAGTCACAAACTGGCCAAGTCCAGGATGAAAAGGCTCAACGTGGTAGTCCTCTAAATAGACTTCGATAAAGCTTTTCCAGTTGTACACACATTCATGCACATGCGCTTTATGAAAAACGTAACCCGAAAAATCAAGGTCAGACAAGCAACCAAGGTCTGCTAAATCGGTATGCGCGTGCCTGTCAGCACTTGTGCCCTCCTCAAAAAGCAAGCCGTTCCAACTGTGCAAGCGGTAACGATTGAGATTGAGGCAAGGATCAGCTTCAAAATGCGGCGCGGCAAGCAGCTCCCCCTTTGCGCTGTACGTCCAGCGGTGCAAAGGGCAAACAATGGTGTCCCCTGTTCTACCTTGTCCTGTTTTGGATTGCAACAAAATCGCTTGGCGATGGCGGCACACATTGGAAATGAGCTCAATACCTTCTGCCGTATGCACCAAGGCACGCCCAGCATTTTCTTGCGGCAAGGTGTAAAAATCGCCCACATCAGGTACGGTCAGGCTGTGTCCGATATAGCGCGGATTGCGTGCAAACAAAAGCGCTTGCTCCCGCGCAAATAAAGCAGGATCAAAATAAGCGGTAACTGGGAGCTGCGAGAGCGCTTGAGAGATGGGTGTCATAAACAAGTAACTGATTTTTGATTTTAGCCTGCCCCCTAAAATGCGCGAATGACCAAACACCCCTCTGCCACCCCGCCAGCCAGCTACGAAGTCGCAACCGCCGAATTAGAAGCCTTGGTGCGCCAAATGGAATCGGCTCAATTACCGCTTGATCAATTGCTCTCCAGCTATCAGCGTGGCGCGTTTTTGCTGCAGTTTTGTCAGAGCAAATTGCAAGCACTAGAGCAGCAAATCAGCGTCATCGACAACGGGCAGATCAAACCTTGGACAAGTGCGTAATGGAGAGCGCGTAATGGAGTTTGGTTTAACAGGGTTTGACTTTAACGCTTGGCGCAGTCATCAGCTGGCGCGGATGGAGTCTGCGCTCGAAGGTTTTATTGACGAGCACTCTCCCGCCGATCTGGGTCTTGCCATGCGCTACGGCGTGCTGGGCGGCGGCAAGCGTCTGCGCGCATTATTGGCTTTAGCGACAAGCGAAGCAGTAGGCGGCCATCCCGCAGCAGCCTTGCGCGCTGCGTGCGCTGTAGAAATGATTCATGCGTACTCGCTCATCCACGACGACATGCCCTGCATGGACAATGATGTTTTGCGGCGCGGCAAGCCCACCGTCCACGTCGCATTTGGGCAAGCGCAAGCGCTGCTGGCAGGCGATGCTCTGCAAGCACTAGCGTTTGAAATTCTTGCGCCAGAGGCAACGGACATTCCCAGCTCTGTGCAAGCCAAGCTTTGCCGCTTGCTCGCCAAGGCATCGGGTGCGCATGGCATGGCTGGCGGACAAGCAATTGACTTGGCAAGCATCGGGCTGCACTTGGGCGAAACTGAATTGCGGCGTATGCACGATCTCAAAACAGGTGCGCTGCTTCGCGCATCGGTGGAGATGGGCGCGGCTTGCCGACTGGGTGACCAACAAACGCCGCCGCAGCTTGCTACCTACGGCGCTGCAATTGGGCTGGCGTTTCAGGTGGTGGACGATATTTTGGACGTTACAGCCGACCCAGCCACGCTTGGCAAAACCACGGGCAAAGACGCCGCGCAAAACAAACCCAATTACGTTGCCCTCATGGGACTGGCCGCGGCTGAAAAATATACCGAGGACTTACTAGCGCAAGCCCTAGAAGCCTTGGACGAATGTGGCTTGCCGCAAAGCGCGGCACTACGCGAATTAGCAGCGCAGTTAGTGCAGCGACAATCGTAAAAATTTTTAGCTGCAAATAAAAAATCAAAAACAGCATGAGTGAGCTTCTCTCCACCATCCACAGCCCTGCGGACGTACGCAAATTGAGCCGCACTGAACTGCAAACCCTTGCAGACGAGCTGCGTGAGTTTGTTGTTCAAAGCGTCTCCAAAACAGGCGGACATTTAAGCTCCAACCTTGGCACGGTCGAACTGACCATTGCGCTGCATAAAGTGTTTGATACGCCCGCCGATCGCATCGTTTGGGATGTGGGACATCAAACCTATCCGCACAAAATACTCACGGGGCGGCAGCAGCGTATGTCCACCCTGCGTCAATTAGGCGGTTTGTCGGGTTTTCCGCAGCGTGCAGAGAGTGAATATGACGCCTTTGGCACAGCGCACTCCAGCACCTCAATTTCTGCCGCGCTGGGCATGGCGATTGCCGCAAGGCTCAAAGCCAAAGTCACAGGGGAAGACGAATCTTTTTCCGTTGCCGTTATTGGCGACGGCGCGATGAGCGCAGGTCAAGCCTTTGAAGCGCTGAACAACGCGGGCGTAGAAATGTGTCGCTTGATTGTGATTTTGAACGACAACGACATGAGCATTAGCCCCGCCGTGGGGGCCCTCAATCGCTATTTGGCGCAGCTGATGAGCGGTAAGTTTTATGCTAGCGCCAAGCACGTAGGCAGGGCCGTCCTACAAGTCGCACCGCCGCTACTGGCTGCTGCCAAACGCCTAGAGCAGCACGTCAAAGGCTTGGTTGTTCCCGCCACTTTGTTTGAAAATTTTGGACTCAACTACATCGGCCCCATTGATGGGCACGACATTGACTCCCTCATCCCCACGCTAGAGAACATCAAAGCGCTATCCGCCGCAGGTGCAGGACCACAGTTTTTACACGTCGTCACTAAAAAAGGACAGGGCTACAAACTTGCAGAAGCCGACCCTGTGGCCTACCACGGACCGGGCAAGTTTGACCCCGCGCACGGATTGCAAAAATCGGGGGTGAGCAGCAAACCCACATTCACCCAAGTATTTGGGCAATGGTTGTGCGACATGGCAGCGCAAGACACACGCCTCATTGGCATTACGCCCGCCATGCGCGAGGGCTCTGGACTCGTGGAGTTTGAGCAGCGCTTCCCCGATCGCTATTTCGACGTCGGTATTGCCGAGCAACACGCCGTCACGTTTGCCGCTGGCTTGGCGTGCGAGGGCTTTAAACCCGTGGTGGCAATTTACTCCACATTTTTGCAGCGCGCTTACGATCAATTGATTCACGACGTCGCGATTCAAAACTTGCCCGTCGTCTTTGCGCTTGACCGCGCAGGCATTGTTGGCGCAGATGGTGCGACGCACTGCGGCGCGTATGACATCGCGTTTTTACGCTGCATCCCAAACATGAGCGTCGCTTGCCCTGCGGACGAATCCGAGGCGCGCAAATTACTCAGTACCGCGTTTGCACAAAACCACCCTGTGGCTGTGCGCTATCCCCGAGGCGCAGGCGTGGGCGTGTCCACCTCTGCGCAGTTAGACGCCCTGCCCTTTGGCAAGGGTGAAATTAAACGCGTGTCCAAATTGATGCAAGGCTCTGGCAAGCGCGTTGCAATTTTTGCTTTTGGCACTTTGCTCTATCCCGCGCTTGAGGCGGCCCATGCGCTAAACGCCACCGTCGTCAATATGCGCTGGGCAAAACCGCTAGACGAAGCATTGGTGCGCGAAGTGGCCCAGGCGCATGACGCCATCGTCACCGTGGAAGATGGCGCTAAAAGCGGCGGTGCGGGTAGCGCGGTTTTGGAGTTTTTAGCGCGTGAGCAGATTCAAAAACCAAGTCTCATTTTGGGGTTGCCCGACCTATTTATTGAGCACGGCGATCCTGCACTATTGATGTCCATGCACGGACTAGACGCCAAGGGTATTTCCGCATCTGCGCACCACCTTCTTGCGAAGTCGGCTAAAGGATAATCCTCGCATGATTACAAAAACCGATACTCTGGCAGAGCTGCTAGCACTGATTCACACCCAGTACCACCTCGAGGTGAGCGGTGTGACGTGCGAGACGGGGCTGGCCGACGTAGGGCTAGACTCTTTGGCGGTAGCGGAACTCTTGTTTGCGATTGAAGAAAAATTCGGCATCAACTTAGGTGAGATTCCCCCTGACACCATGCCCGCAACCGTGGGCGAAATTATTGACATGATTAACGCGCATCCATCCCGCGCATGAAAAATGCCGTTCTCATGATTCACGGGCTGGGCGGAACGAAAGTCGAATTCGGCACTCTCCCCGCCAGCCTTCAAAAAGCAGGGCTTAGCGTTTATCACATGGTGCTGCCAGGACATGGCGGGCGACCCGACGATTTGGATAAAGTCGTCATGGAAGAATGGATGAACGCGGTTGGTCACGAGTACGGCATCATCAAACAACAGCATCAAACCGTACACGTTGTGGGTATGTGCATGGGGGCACTACTGGCTTGCGAGCTTGTTAAAAATGTCCAAGAGGCGCAAGGCACACAGGGCAAACTTGTCATGCTAGCGCCCACGCTATATCTAGATGGCTGGTCTGTGCCGTGGTACTCCCGACTGCGCAGCGTGCATTACCTCCTCCCTAGGCTGCGCCGCACGATTCGTATTCCTGAAGAGTCGCCGTATGGCATCAAAAATACGCGGCTGCGGGCAATTGTGCAAAAGCGATTTGAACGCGGCGACAGTTTTCACTACGCATGGCTGCCGCTACAAAGCATTTGGCAACTCGACAGATTGCGGCATCGGGTGCAACAACATTTATCAATCATCAGCCGCCAAACCTTGATTGTTCATGCACAAGAAGATGAATTTTCTACCGTGCGCTCGGCTAAAGCTTTGCAACAAGGCATTGGACTAGATCGCACCAACCTGCTCATCCTTAAAAATAGCTTCCACATGGTTTGCATCGACAACGACAAAGCCACGGTCGAGCAAGCAGTGCTTTCTTTTTTAAGCAGTAAAAACCCGAACAAATCTGCAGCTGAAAACCTTTAGAATAAAAATCCCTTTTTACTTGGAGTATCACTACCATGGATCGTCGTTCTCTTATTGCTGGCGCTGGCACAACTGGCGCTGGCTTGGTTGGAATTTTGGCAGCAGGTGCATCGCCTGCCGTACACGCACAGCAAGCCGTGCGTTGGCGCTTGTCGTCTAGCTTTCCAAAAGCACTCGACACCATCCACGGCGCAGCCGATGTGTTTGCCAAACAAGTCAAACTCATGTCTGGCGGTAAGTTCGAAATCTCGGTTCACGCTGCGGGCGAAATCACGCCACCGTTTGGAGTGGTCGATGCCGTGCAGCAAGGTTCGGTAGAAATGGCGCATACAGCACCTTATTATTTCTTTGGCAAAAGTGAAGTTTTTGCGCTCGGCTGCGCAATTCCATTTGGCATGAATAGCCGCCAAACAACCGCATGGATGCTCGAGGGCAATGGTCTTAAGCTGATGCGCGAGTTTTACGCCAAGTACAACATCATTAACTTCCCAGGTGGCAATACAGGCGCACAAATGGGCGGCTGGTATCGCAAAGAGATCAAATCAGCTGCGGACATCAAAGGCTTAAAAATGCGTATTGGTGGCTTTGCTGGCAAGGTGCTGGCACGCATGGGTGGCGTTCCACAAAATATTCCTGGTGGCGAAATTTATACCGCGCTTGAAAAAGGCACGATCGATGCCGCCGAGTGGGTAGGACCTTATGACGATCAAAAATTAGGTTTCAACAAAGTTGCACCTTACTACTACTATCCAGGCTGGTGGGAAGGCGGTCCTGAGTTAGACTTTTTCATCAATGACAAAGCGTTCAACGCGCTGTCAGCAGAGAACAAAGCGATTGTGGAGGCGGCGGCCTATGTGGCGCACGTCACTATGCAAGCGAAGTATGACGCGCTCAATCCTACCGCTTTGAAAGAATTGGTCGCTAAGGGCACAAAACTCAAACCATTTAGCACCGACGTGCTGAATTTGGCCTTCAAAGAATCTAAGGCTCTGTATAGCGAATTGAACGCCTCCAATCCTGATTGGAAGAAGGTGTATGGCGATTACTCAAAATTCCAAGCCGATGCTAATTTGTGGTTCCGTTTTACGGAAGCCAAGTTTGATGACTTTATGCAAAAGCAAAAGCTGTAACCACAAAAGCTCTCTGCTTTAACCGATCAAAAAAGCCTCTGGAAACAGAGGCTTTTTTATTGCCCACCCGCCGTCATGGACGAGTGGTGTGAGTGAGGCAATCGTTTACCCCATGTGCAAGCCGCCATTCAACGAAAAGTCAGCGCCTGTGGCATAACCACCTTCATCTGACGCAATCCACGCAATGATGGATGCAATTTCCTCAGGTGTTCCCAGACGTTTAGCGGGTACACCTGCCACAATTTTTTCCAGCACATCGGGGCGAATCGCTTTCACCATGTCCGTGCCAATGTAGCCAGGACTGACCGTGTTGACCGTCACGCCTTTAGCCGCAAGCTCCTGCGCCAATGCCATCGTAAAGCCGTGCAAACCTGCTTTAGCGGTTGAGTAATTAACTTGGCCAAACTGTCCTTTTTGACCATTAACTGAACTGATGTTGATAATGCGCCCCCACTTGGCTTCAATCATGTCACCGACCACTTGTTTGGTGACGTTGAACATACTGTTCAAATTAGTAGAGATCACCGCGTCCCAATCAGCCTTGCTCATTTTGTGAAACTGCCCATCGCGCGTAATGCCCGCATTATTGACAAGAACGCTAATAGGACCATGAGCCGCTTTGACGGCGCTAAACGCCTCGACCGTGGAATCCCAATCGCCTACATTGCCTGCCGATGCATAAAAAGTGTAGCCCTCGGCTTTTTGCTCGGCCAGCCATTTAACATGATCCCGCGTGGGGCCGCAGCCCGCAACCACCGTAAAACCATCTTTGTGCAGGCGCTGGCAAATCGACGTACCGATTCCGCCCATCCCCCCCGTGACGTAAGCTACCTTTTTAGACATGATGATTTTCTTTCAAAATAAACGTTCAACAGTTAAAGACACCCCCATACCGCCGCCGATGCACAGCGCAGCCAATCCTTTTTTTGCATTAGCTCGCTGCATTTCGTGCAGCAGCGTCACCAAGATGCGGCAACCCGACGCGCCAATAGGGTGACCAATGGCAATCGCGCCGCCATTGACGTTGACACGTGCAGGGTCGATATCGAGCTCTCGGTTTACTGCGCAAGCCTGCGCGGCAAAAGCTTCATTAAGCTCAAACAAATCCACATCGGACGCCCTCCAACCCGCACGTGCTAATGCCTTGCGCGATGCGGATACAGGTCCCATGCCCATCGTGGCGGGATCTAAACCTGTGCTGGCAAAGGACGCAATACGCGCCAGAGGCGTTAAGCCTAAAGATTTGGCTTTGGCAGCACTCATCACCACAACAGCCGCCGCACCATCGTTGATGCCCGATGCATTTCCTGCGGTCACGCTGCCCGACTTGTCGAATGCGGGGCGCAATCCAGCTAAACCTTCTGCGTTAGTTTTGCGGTTAATAAACTCGTCCGTGTTAAAGAGGATCGGGTCACCCTTTTTTTGCGCCAAGGACACACTGACGATTTCGCTTTTGAATTTACCCGCATCTTGCGCCGCCAGCGCCTTAGTTTGCGAAGCCAGCGCCAATGCGTCTTGCATCTCGCGCGTAATGCCATGCGCCTTGGCTACATTCTCTGCCGTGACACCCATGTGGTATTGGTTGTACACGTCCCACAGGCCATCCACAATCATGGAGTCAATCATTTTCCAGTCGCCCATGCGCTGCCCGTCACGCGAGCCGTTTAGCACGTGCGGCGCGGCGCTCATGTTTTCTTGCCCACCAGCGATCACGATTTCGCTATCACCAAACGCAACCGACTGCGCTGCCAGCATCACGGCTTTAAGACCCGAGCCGCACACGGCGTTAATAGTGAGCGCAGGCGTTTCTTTCGCAATGCCCGATTTGATTAGCGATTGACGCGCAGGGTTTTGACCTGCCCCTGCGGCGAGCACCTGCCCCATGATGAACCTAGTCAAATTAATAGACACAGGACTCCTCTAAAGACTGATGATGCAAGCGTTCGAATTCGACTGGCGTAAGCCAGCCGTTGTTTGAATGCCTGCGAACGCGATTGTAGTAATGCTCGATGTATTCAAAGACAAC
>JAVKLS010000032.1:0-77131 GCA_031538565.1 Burkholderiaceae bacterium | reverse complement strand
TTCGCTTTGAGTTTGTTCAAACTTCATCGCCCTTGTCTCCTGCAACCAAATCGCCCGCTTCATATCGAGTACCTCCTGTACCCAACTTTCTATGCGGACATTTCATTTGCTAAAAACAGGACAATTCATTTACTCCCTACGAGAGTCTGCTGACGCGAACTTGGCCAAAGTGCCCATAAAATAAACCCCATGTTCGAATTGATTGCCTCGTCTACCAAACCTAAAACCAAGTGCTTGGTGTTACCCACAAACCGCATCTCGATGCACGAAGTGCTGCTTCCGCCCACGCCGCCGCATCGACTGCAAGCCGCGCTGGCGGGCCTTTTAGAAGAGCAGTTGCTAGACAGTCCCGCCGATTTGCACTTCGCCATTGCGCCAGATGCTGCCATCGCCATGAAGGAGGGGCGGGGCTTTCACGTTATGGCTTGCGATAGAGCGTGGCTGACCGATTTAGTTACAAAGGTCAAGGATCAAGGGATCAGCTTCAGCGCCATCGTGCCCGAATCAAAAGAGCTCCAAATGGCAGGCTGGGATTTAGCACAATTTGATTTTCGACCTCGCTCCCGCACCAGCTCGCAAGTGCAGGCGTGGACGAGCGCGGTGTGGCGCTCTCCCAGCTGGCGCTGGGCGCGCATCGCGTTCGTTGCCTTGATTGTTGTCAACATCATCGGCATCAATGTGTGGACATGGCGCGATCGTGCAGATTTAGCTGCCAAGCGCGCACAAATCAACCAAATTTTGTTGGAGGCATACCCCGAGACGAAGGTGGTCATGGATGCGCCCGCCCAAATGCAAAAGTCTTTAGAAAAAGACAGGGCGCAGCACGGCATCACCCAGGGGCAAAGTATGGACGAGCAGCTGGCGGAGCAAGCAGTCGCTGGCAAAGAGTACAGCCAAATCAACTACGCCAATGGCGAGCTCAAACTGCAAGAAGCGAAGGTAGGCACGCCATGAGCAAGTCGCGTTCATTAGGGTTCGGTCAGCGTCCTGCGCGTGAGCGGCGCTTGCTCGCAGCGGCGGCGCTGCTGCTTGTCAGTGCGCTGCTGTGGCTCACCACGCTTGCGCCCGCGTTTAAATCCTACCGCGCCTCTAGCGCAGCGCACGCCAAGTTAGATGCCGAGCTGATGAAAATGCAAAGCATGGCGCAAGAAGCCAAGCAACTCAAAGCCATGCCAAGCAATGCCGCCGCAGCCGAGTCTTGGCTGGGCGAGTCCATTAAAAAGCTGGGAAAAACCAGCATCAGCAAAGAAGAGAACCGCACACAAATTACGTTTACAGGTGTCAGCGCAGCCGCACTAGCAGGGTGGTTAGTCGATGCCCGCGTAAACGGTCAGTTAATGCTTACGCAGGCCAATTGGCGGCGTGCAGCGTCAGCACCTAACGCACCCGCCACCAGCAAAAACGATGCGCTGTGGGACGGCACGATGTCCCTTGAATTGCCAGCCAAATAACATCCTCCATGAAAGCACCTACAGCATGGATGATGGGCGGCGTATGCGCGGGTCTTCTTTTCTCTCTCATCGCTTTTGCGCCTGCCGCATGGTTGGCTGCGGCCATTGCCAGAGGCAGCAATGGCGCGGTGATTTTGCAAGCGCCGCGTGGCACGCTGTGGCGTGGCCAGGCAAATTTAATCTTGTCAGGTGGTGCAGGCAGCCAAGGTACGGTGGGACTTCCCTCGACTTTGCATTGGCGGATTCGGCCCACATGGTTAGGCGCGGATGTGGCGCTTGACTCGCTTTGCTGCGCTCCTGCCACAAGCCCCGCGTTACTTAGCCTGAAGGTCAGTCAACTTTTTTCGGGTGGGCGTGTGTCCTGGCTGGTTGATGCGCCCCGCCTTGTGCTCCCAATGCAGCTGCTCACAGGACTTGGCAGCCCTTGGAATACGCTTCAGCTCAAGGGCGAGATGGTGTTCTCCAGCGAAAAATGGGCGGGCAATTGGTCATCCGCCACAGGAGTTGACGGCATGACGGGGAAAGCAACGCTTGCTCTTAACGATTTGGGCACGGCGCTATCCACCGTTCAGCCGCTGGGCAGCTATCGTCTCACCAGCACCAATACGGCTTTGCGTCTAGAAACACCTGAGAGTGCAGGCAATAAAACAGCATTGCTACTGTCGGGCACGGGGGAGATTCAGTCTCAAAGTCTTCGCTTTCAGGGTGAGGCTGTCGCCCAAAAAGGATTTGATGAGGCGCTGTCAAATTTGCTCCATCTTATTGGACAATGGGAGCCTAACGCAGACGGACGAGCGCGTGCCATTTTAAAGTTATGAAACACCTATTTATCAAGCCACTCCTTTTTGTTAGCTGCTTTGCTTTTTGCTGCGGGCTCAATGCCGCGACGCTGACACCCAAAAAACGCGCACCTGCCGCGCCTGCCAGCGCAGAAAAAGCGGCTAGCGTCACACTAAACTTTGTCAATGCTGAAATTGACGCCGTAGCGCGAACCATTGCGACGCTGTCCAACCGCAACGTCGTGGTCGATCCGCGTGTCAAAGGACAAATCACCTTGTCAACCGAAAAGCCCGTCACGGGCATGGAGGCACTCAACCAATTTTTAAGTGCTTTGCGGCTACAAGGTTTTACGATGGTCGAGTCTGGCGGACTCTACAAAGTCGTACCCGAAGCCGAGGCCAAACTGCAAGGCGGAGAAAACACCGTCATCACACCCAGCGACAACGGGAAGAGTCTTGGCAATCAAATCTCTACCAAAATTTTTACGCTCAATTTTGAAAACGCCAACAACCTGGTGCCTATTTTGCGGCCCTTAATTAGCCCCAATAACACCATCAACGTCAGCGTAGGCAATAACGCGCTGATCATCACCGACTACAACGACAACCTCAATCGCATTAGCCGCATCATCGCGGCGCTGGATGTTGCCAACGCCACCGACATTGAAATCATTCCTCTCAGATACGGACTGGCAAGCGACATGGCTCCTCTGGTGCTGCGCTTGTTAGAGGCCTCCAACAGCTCTGCTGCGCCTCCTGGCGCAGGTGCTGCACCAAGCGGCGGAGAAACCTCTGCTCGCACCCTTGTGATGGCGGAGCTGCGGAGCAACGCACTCATTATTCGCGCCGCTAATTCTGCGCGTTTAGCCCTTGCTAAAACCTTGATTCGCCAACTCGACCAACCCGCCGCAAACAGCAATGGTGCAGCAGGCAATATCTACGTTGTCGCGCTTAAAAATGCCGATGCCACCAAGCTCGCCATCACGCTACGCGCCGCGTTGCAAGCCACAACCGCAGGCGCGGGCGGCGGCACATCCGTATTCGGCGGTGGTGGTGGCGGCGGCTTTTCCAACCAAGGCACTCAGACAAGCGGAGGCGGTGCGACTGCGCCCATTGCCGCTAGCGCTCAGCCCAGCACGGGCGGACAAATTCAGGCGGATCCAGCAACCAATTCGCTCATCATTACCGCAGCCGAGCCGCAGTATCGCCAACTACGCGCCGTAATTAACAAGTTAGACGGTCGCCGCGCCCAAGTATTTGTTGAGAGCTTAATTGTGGAGGTCAACAGCAGCAAAGCCGCCACGTTTGGCATTCAGTGGCAAGGCGCGCTAGGCGGTGCGGGCGATAACAATATCGGCATCCTAGGAACCAATTTTGGCGCTGGCGGCGCGAACATCTTGGGGCTAAGTGCCGCCGCCACCGCAGGCACGCTGGGCAGCACAGTAACGCCTGGCGCGGGTTTGAACGCTGGCGTTGCCCACAAAACCAATGGCGTGTACGTGCTGGGCGCACTGGCTAATTTTTTAGAAACCACGGGCGACGGCAATGTGCTGTCCACGCCTAATTTGCTCACGCTGGATAACGAAGAGGCCAAAATTGTGGTCGGCCAAAACGTGCCATTCTTAACAGGGCAATACACCAACAACACGGGCGGCAGCACTTCCAACCCCTTCCAAACCATTGAGCGCAAAGACGTGGGGATCACGCTTCGCATCAAGCCGCAAATCAGCGAAAGCGGCACAATCAAAATGACAATTTTTCAAGAAGTGTCCAGCATCGATGCCGCATCCGTCAGCTCCACCACAGGGCTGATTACCAATAAGCGCTCGCTCGAGTCCAACGTGATTGTGGATAACGGCGCTGTGGTGGTGCTGGGCGGGCTTTTGCAAGACACGCAGGCAAACAACCAAAGCCGCGTGCCTGGGCTGTCGAACATTCCGATTTTGGGCGCGCTATTTCGCAGTGAATCTAAAAATCGCGCCAAAACCAATTTGATGGTGTTTTTACGCCCCGTCATCGTGCGCGACGGCGCGAGCACCGAAGCCTTATCGCTCAGTCGCTATGAAAATATGCGCGAGCTGCAACTGAACCAAGCCGACCAAGACCGCCTCAACTCCAGCTACTTCAATTACGGCGTGCCCGTGCTGCCTCGTGCGGCGGATCAGCCTCGCGATGCACCGCTGTTTCAAATGTCGCCGCTGTCGCCATTGCCAACCGCGCCCGCAGCGCCCGCAGCGCCGCTGGCAGCACCTTCTTCCGCTCAGTAAGCCATGCGCTACCCACTGCCCTATGCTTTTGCACGCGCGCAGCAGCTCTTACTGGTCGATGATGGCACGCAGCTCGCGCTGTTGCACGCCGCGTCCAGCAAGGCCTCTGGGGTGTCTGAAGTGCACCGCAAGTACGCCAGCGAAAACCTAAAAATCGAAGGCATTGACGCTGCCGAACTGGCGACGCGCATTAGTCAAGCCTATGCCAGCGGCGAGTCCAGCGCCCAGCAAGTTGTTAGCGAAGTACAAAGCGATGCCGACCTCTCGCGCATGATGCAAGAGCTGCCCGCAGTTGAAGATTTACTCGAATCGGCGGGCGACGCGCCCATCATCCGAATGCTCAACGCACTGCTCACGCAGGCCGCGCGTGATGGCGCCAGCGACATCCACATCGAACCCTACGAGCGCCACTCCGTCGTGCGCTTTCGCGTGGATGGCAATTTGCGCGAAATCGTACAGCCCAATCGTGCCTTGCACGCGGCACTTATCTCGCGGCTAAAAATCATGGCCGAGTTAGACATTGCCGAAAAACGCTTGCCGCAAGACGGGCGCATCTCGCTGCGCATCGGCACCCGTGCGGTGGACGTGCGCGTCTCCACGCTGCCCTCGGTTTATGGCGAGCGCGCCGTGCTACGTTTACTCGACAAAAGTGAAACCAAGCTCACGCTAGAAGCCGTGGGAATGCAAGGCGAAGTACTGCGCCGCTTTTTGCACCTCATCACCCAGCCGCACGGCATCATCTTGGTGACGGGACCTACGGGGTCGGGCAAAACCACCACGCTGTACTCGGCGCTTGGCAAGTTAGACGCCAGAGCCAGCAACATCATGACGGTAGAAGACCCTATCGAATACGAGCTAACGGGTATTGGGCAAACGCAGGTCAACGCCAAAATTGATCTGGATTTTGCCAAGGCGCTACGGGCCATCTTGCGTCAAGACCCCGATGTCATCATGATTGGTGAAATCCGTGATTTTGAAACCGCACAAATTGCCGTTCAAGCTTCGCTTACAGGGCATTTGGTGCTAGCCACTTTGCACACCAACGATGCCACCAGCGCAATTACGCGCCTAATTGACATGGGTATTGAGCCGTTTTTACTTAGCTCATCCTTGCTGGGCATACTGGCGCAGCGCTTGGTGCGCAAGCTGTGCAAATCCTGCGCGGGCAAGGGCTGCGCCGCTTGTTCCCATACGGGTTACTCGGGACGCACGGGTATTTTTGAGCTACTCGCCACCACCGATCAGATACGCAGCCTCATTCACAGCAGCGCCAGCGAAGCCGACATCCGACAAGCCGCCCTCCTGCACGGCGGCATGGAGCTCATGCACGAGGACGGGCAGCGCCTCATCGCCGCAGGCATTACCAGCCACGCAGAGTTGGTTCGCGTGACACGCGACTAGCGCTGCTGTGGTGGCTAATGGCGCAGTCACAGCGGCTGCTAGTCAATACAGCGTGAATAAAGTGCGATTGAGTTTCATATCTCATAGCCCCTAAAATGCGAGGTTGTTTTTTATTGGTTCTTTTTTTTGGAGTCGTCATGTTTATTTCTTCCGCCTTTGCCCAAACCGCTCCTGCCGCTGCCGCCGAGGGCGCGGGCTTGATGGGCTCGTTACAAGGAATGCTGCCCTTGGTGTTGATGTTCATTGTGCTGTATTTTGTAATGATTCGCCCGCAAATGAAGCGTCAAAAAGAAACCAAAGCCATGCTCGATGCGCTAGCGAAAGGTGACGAGGTCGCAACTGCTGGCGGCTTTATCGGTACGATTTCTAAGCTGGGCGACTCCATCGTCACGTTGGAAGTCGCGCCTGGCGTCGAAATCCAAATCCAACGCTTTGCTATCACGCAAATTCTACCCAAAGGCACCCGCGGATAAATAATGAATCGATTCCCTCTTTGGAAGTACCTCGCCATTGGCGCGGTGCTCATCATCTCCATCCTCTACGCGCTCCCCAATTTGTATGGTGAAGCGCCCGCCGTGCAAATTTCGTCTTTGCGCTCCTCCAGCAAAATTGACACCGCGCTTTTGGGCAAGGTGGAACAAGTGCTCAAAGACGCAGGCGTGCAGGCTGATGCCATCGCCTTGGAGGGAACGTCGATTAAAGCGAGATTTAACGACACCGATAAGCAGCTCAAGGCCAAGGACGCGCTGCAAAAAGCACTAATTCCAGATGGCAATGACGCCAGCTACATCGTGGCATTGAACTTGGTTCCGCGTACGCCCAAGTGGCTGATGGCTTTGCACGCGAATCCCATGTATTTGGGGCTGGATTTGCGCGGTGGCGTGTACTTCATGTTGCAAGTGGATATGAAAGACGTGATTGCTAAAAAAGCAGACGCCACCGTTAACGATTTACGCGGTGTGCTGCGCGATAAAAATGTCCGTCACGGCGGCATTAGCCGCGTGGGCAACACCGTGGAGATGAAGTTCCGCGACATGGCAATTTTGAACGCTGCGAAAGATGTGGTGCAAGAGCAATTCCAAGAGTACGAAGCAGTCGTGACGCCCGATGGAGCTGACTTCAAACTCACGCTCACGCCGCGTCCGGCTGCGGCAATCAAATTGCAAAGCCAAGCACTGCTGCAAAACATTACCACCTTGCATAACCGCATTAACGAGCTGGGCGTGTCCGAGCCTGTGATCGCGCAGCAAGGTACAGACCGCATCGTGGTGCAACTGCCTGGCGTGCAAGACACCGCCAAGGCAAAAGATATTTTGGGGCGCACAGCCACACTTGAGATGCGCTTGGTTGACGAGAGCATGGAAGGTCGCCTAGCCGAGCAAGGGCAAGCGCCCGTGCCATTTGGTTCGGAGCGACTACTCGAGCGCAATGGGCGCGCCGTTATTTTGAAAAAGCAAGTCATCATTACGGGCGAAAACTTAAACGACGCGCAAACAGGTTTGGATCAGCAAAGCCAGCAGCCCAAAGTGGATTTGACGGTGGACGCCAAGGGCGGACGCATCATGCGTGACGTGAGCCGCGAAAACCTCAAAAAACGCATGGCCATTGTGCTGTTTGAAAAAGGCAAAGGTGAAGTGCTCACTGCGCCCGTGATTCAGGCCGAACTTGGAAATCGCTTTCAAATTTCTGGCGCGATGAATATCCAAGAAGCCAACGACCTCGCGCTTTTGCTGCGTGCTGGTTCTCTGGCGGCGCCGATGGAAATTATTGAAGAGCGCACGATTGGTCCTAGCCTTGGCAAGGACAATATCGACAAAGGCTTTAACTCCGTGACTTGGGGCTTTGTTGTCATCATGATGTTTATGTGCATTTACTACATGGTGTTTGGTCTGGTCTCCAGTATCGCGCTGGCAGTTAATTTGCTGCTTTTGCTCGCGGTGCTGTCTATGCTGCAAGCAACGCTGACTTTGCCAGGTGTCGCGGCAATGGCGCTGGCGCTGGGTATGGCGATTGACTCCAACGTGCTGATTAATGAGCGGGTGCGCGAAGAGTTGCGTGCGGGCGCTTCGGCGCAAGCCGCCATCCACACAGGTTACGAGCGTGCCTGGGCAACTATTTTGGACTCCAACGTCACCACCTTAATTGCTGGTCTTGCGCTGCTTGCTTTTGGCTCTGGGCCCGTGCGTGGCTTTGCCGTAGTGCATTGCCTCGGGATTTTGACCAGTATGTTCTCAGCCGTGCTGTTTTCGCGTGGCTTGGTAAATTTGTGGTACGGCGGTCGCAAAAAATTGCAATCGGTGTCAATCGGTACGGTGTGGAAGCCTACAACTTAACGCAAAAAATCAGGACGACACATCATGGAGTTTTTCAAAATTCACAAAGACATTCCGTTCATGCGCCATGCGCTGATCTTTAATGTCATTTCGTTTTTAACCTTTGCAGCGGCTGTTTTTTTCTTGTTTTACAACGGGTTGCATTTATCGGTGGAGTTTACGGGCGGCACGGTCATGGAGGTCAGCTATAGCCAAGCGGCAGACCTTGGCAAAGTGCGCGACAAAGTAGCAAGTTTGGGATACACCGATATCCAAGTGCAAAACTTTGGTACTTCACGCGACGTCATGATTCGCCTGCCCGTGCAAAAGGGCGTGGGCTCGGCGCAGCAGTCGGAGCGTGTGCTGGCGGCACTTAAGGTCGATACGCCCGATGTCACGCTGCGGCGCACCGAGTTTGTGGGGCCGCAAGTAGGCGAAGAATTGACGCATGACGGATTGAAAGCACTGGCATTTGTGGTGCTGGGCATCATGATTTATTTGGCGATGCGTTTTGAGTGGAAGTTTGCCGTGGCCGCCATCATTGCCAACTTGCATGACGTCATCATCATCCTAGGGTTTTTTGCCTTTTTCCAGTGGGAGTTTTCTCTCACCGTGCTGGCAGCTGTATTGGCGATATTGGGTTACTCGGTCAATGAGTCGGTCGTTATTTTTGACCGTATTCGCGAGAACTTTAAGCGCTATCGCAAGATGCAGACGCAGGAAATCATCAACAACGCGATTACGTCCACCATTAGCCGCACCATCATTACGCACGGCTCTACACAGTTGATGGTTTTATCGATGTTGATTTTTGGCGGTGCAACGCTGCATTACTTTGCTCTGGCGCTCACCATCGGAATTTGCTTTGGCATTTACTCCTCGGTGTTTGTGGCGGCCGCCATTGCCATGTGGCTCGGCATTAAGCGCGAAGATTTGGTTAAACCAGTGTCGAAAAAAGAAGAGTACGACCCCAGAGATCCCAATTCGGGTGCGACTGTTTAACTGGCTTGCATGAAGGCTTATCTGCTAGGCTTTCTTGGGGTCGTCATTTTTGGAGTGACTTTTCCCATGACGCGGCTAGCCGTAGGCACCGACCTTGCGCCTCAACTCTCTCCTTGGTTTAGCGCCTTCGGGCGTGCAGCTGTTGCAGGTCTTCTCAGTCTGGCGTACCTTGCTGCAACCTCCCAGCTCAAAGCATCAAACAGACCCAAGCAAGGCGATTGGCTTGCGCTGGTGATTACGGCGGCGGGCGTTGTATTTGGATTTCCACTGCTGACTGCATGGGCGCTGCGTTATGTCGAGTCCATCCACGCGGCTGTGCTCATTGGTTTTTTGCCGCTTGTAACAGCTGCGCTAGGCGCACGCATGGCACGCCTTCGTCCTTCAATTGGTTTTTGGTTGTGTGCCATTCTGGGCAGCGCATTGGTTGTTATTTACGCATTGATTCATAGTCAAAACTCTGTTTTTTTATTTCACCCTGCTGATGGATTACTGATTCTTGCTGTGCTATGTGCAGCAATTGGTTATAGCTTTGGTGCGGTCGTCAGCACGCGGCTGGGTGGGCAGCAAGTTATTTGTTGGGCGTTGATTATTTCGCTACCCATTACTGTGCCGGTGAGCCTGTATTTGCTGCCGACTGGGGCGATTGCTTCGTCTGCATGGTTTGGCTTTATCTATATCTCGGTGTTTTCAATGTGGCTAGGATTTTTTGCGTGGTATCGTGCATTGGCGTTGGGTGGCACGGTGCGCATCAGTCAAATTCAGCTCTTGCAGCCACTCCTTAGTATTGCCTTTGCCGTCCCTATTTTGGGCGAGCGTTTAGACTTGAACACCCTCGTGTTTGCGCTGGCGATCAGCGCAATTGTTTTTATTGGTAAAAAAATGCCTGTTAGGAGTGCTGTATGAACTGGACAATGGCTGCGCGTGCCGAACGCATGAATCCTTCGTTTATTCGCGAAATTTTGAAGGTAACCGAACGCCCTGGCATCATCAGTTTCGCGGGAGGCTTGCCGTCGCCTAAAACTTTTCCAATTAGTGAAGTTGGTGCTGCTGTCAACAAAATTTTGACGCAAGACGGGCGCGCCGCCTTGCAATACGCCGCGTCTGAAGGCTATAGCCCACTGCGCGAAGCCGTTGCCAAGATGCTGCCTTGGCCCGTGTTGCCCGAACAAGTGCTGATCACCACGGGGTCACAGCAAGGTTTAGATTTAATTGCCAAAATTTTGATTGATAAGGACAGCGTCATTTGGGTAGAGTCTCCCACCTACTTAGGCGCGCTGCAAGCCTTTACGTCTATGGAGCCTCGAATGATCAGCGTTGCGTGTGACGACGATGGGCTGGATGTGGATGCGCTGGCGGAAAAACTCAAAAACACGCCTGCTGACCAGATGCCGCGCTTTTTGTATTTGCTGCCCAACTTCCAAAATCCCACGGGACGCACTCTGCCTGAGAGTCGCCGCGTCCGTTTGACGGAGCTTGCCAAAGCCTATGGGCTGTGCCTTGTGGAGGATAACCCTTACGGCGATCTGTGGTTTGACGGCGAGCCGCCAGCAACTTTGACCTCGCGCAATCCCGAAGGCGCGATTTACCTGGGTTCGTTTTCAAAAATTCTTGCGCCTGGCTTGCGCCTTGGCTTTATGGTGTTGCCGTCTGCGATCTTTCCCAAAATGCTGCAAGCTAAGCAAGCTGCGGATTTGCATACGCCTAGTTTGAACCAACGCGTGCTTTATGAGCTCTTGCATAGTGACTTCATTCCTAAACATAAGCCCAACATTCGCGCGCTTTATAAGTCGCAAATGACGGCCATGCTGGCTGCGCTTGAGCAAGAAATGCCCAAAACTGTGACATGGAATAAACCCGTCGGCGGTATGTTTTTGTGGTTGACGCTGCCCAAGCATATTGATGCACAAGCCTTGCTGCACAAGGCGATAGAGCAAGGCATTGCTTTTGTTCCTGGCGCGGCGTTTTATGCCAACGAAAGTGAAGTGGAGGGCAATAAGCTGCGTTTATCTTTTGTGACTGCGAGTGCGGAGCAAATCAGCAAAGGCATTGCGACGCTTGCCAAATGTATTTCCGATGAAAAATGAGCCGCGTTTTTAATTTTTCTGCAGGGCCTGCGACCTTACCCGAGTCAGTTTTGGCGCAGGCGGCAACCGAGATGCTCGACTGGCACGGCACGGGCATGAGCGTGATGGAGATGAGTCACCGTGGCAGCGACTTTATGGGCATTCACGCCGAGGCGTTGGCCGATTTGCGTGAATTGCTTGCTGTACCCAGCAGCCACAAAATCGTATTTTTGCAAGGCGGCGGCTTGGGTGAAAATGCCATCGTGCCACTGAACTTCATGCGCGGCAAAACGGGCGTGCAAAACGAAGCCGATATTGTGATTACGGGCGTGTGGTCAGAAAAATCGTATCAAGAAGCGCAGCGCTACGGGCGCATGAATATCGTGGCAAGCGCTGTGGATACGGGCTTTACGCAAGTGCCTGCTATTGAGTCGTGGAAGCTCAGCAAGAGCGCTGCTTATTTGCATTTGTGCACCAATGAAACCATTAACGGTGTGGAGTATCACGACACGCCAGACCTTGCAACAACGCACGGCGCGGCGTTTGCAGCCATGCCTGTCGTGGCGGATATGTCGTCGCACATTTTGTCGCGTCCCGTGGATGTGTCTAAGTATGGGCTTATTTATGGTGGTGCGCAAAAAAATATCGGACCTGCAGGACTGACGATTGCGATCGTGCGCGAAGATTTGCTCGTCACGGACAGCGGCGAGCCGCGCGCGCATCCCATGTGTCCTTCCGTATTCAACTATCAAACGCTTATCCAATCTGACTCCATGTACAACACGCCGCCCACCTACGGCATTTACGTGGCGGGTTTGGTGTTTAAGTGGATTAAGGCGCAGGGCGGATTGGTGGCAATGGAGCGGATGAATCGCAGCAAAGCGGCATTGCTCTACGACTATTTAGACAGCACCGATTTTTATGCCAACCGCGTAGCTAAGGCCAATCGATCGCTGATGAATGTGCCATTTTTTCTGCAAGACGAATCGCTCAACGCGGCGTTTTTAAAAGGTGCGGACGAAGCGGGGCTTAAGCAACTCAAAGGTCACCGCGTGGTAGGCGGAATGCGAGCCTCCATTTACAACGCCATGCCGCTGGCGGGCGTAGAAGCTTTAGTGGCTTATATGAAGGCGTTTGAGCGGTCACATTAAACGATGAGACTGCAGCATTTCGTCAAAGGATTACTGGGCTTGCTGGCCGCAGGCGTTTTTTTGACTGGTATGGCCGCGGTATTTTTATACGGCTGGGTGATTCCGCACTTAGACAGCTATCGCCTCCGCATAGAGTCCTTTTTAAGCGCCGAGCTTGGGCGAAAAGTCGAAATTACCAGCATCACCGCCAAGGCATCGGGCTTGCTGCCGTCTTTTGAGGTTAAAGGGCTGCGCGTAGTGGACGCGAACGGGCAAACCGATTTTCAAATTAGCGGGGCTCAAGTGCGTTTTGCGCCTTGGTCGATAGCGCGTTTACGTCTTGAAAAACTCAGTATTGACGCGCCCGAAATTGGCGTTGTGCGTGATGCGGCGGGTGTCATCACCGTGGCGGGTTTTCCTGTCGCAAGACAACCATCAACCAAGCCCAGTCCAGTATTACAGTGGTTGCTGTCGCAAGCCGAAATTTCGGTGCAAGGCGCTACGCTGCGTTGGCGAGATGCGTTGCCAAATTTGATTGGCGGCACGTCTAGTCCGTTGCCTGAAGCGACGTTTAGCAACATCACGTTCACGCTTAAAAATGGGCTGCGCAGCCACGACATCGACCTCGCACTGACGCCGCCTGCCGCATTGGGTGCGTCGCTGCAGGTGACAGGAAAATTTACCCAGCCCGTATTAGAAGCCGACCCTAGTCGATGGCAAGTATGGACGGGCAGCGCGAACGCCAAAATAAACAACATCCCTGCTTTTGCCCAGCAACTATCTGCCGAATTGACATTGCCCGCGCGGGCGCTAAACATAGCGGGTGAATCTGTACAATTAACAGGACTGGCAAATTTTGCTGCGACTCTGGGTCAGGGCTTGCCGCTTGATGCGACGCAACTCAAAGCCCTAGATGGGCAATTTGAGCGCTTGGCATTGCATCTAGCCGATGTATCTGCACCCGCAGCCCAAGCGCGAATCGAAGCCAGACTTGCAACGCCCGATTTGGTGGGCGATATCGATGTGCTGTGGCGCAACTCCTCCGAAAAAATGGCAAATGGAGTAATGAGCGTCAAAGGCAGTATCGAAAAATTGAACCTAGGTGCATTGCCTCAGTTTTTACCGCAAACCCAGCAGCCTGCCGTCCGTCAAGCCTTGCAGACGATGGTGCAAAAAGGCGTGCTGCAAAACACCCGCTTTTCTTGGCAAGGGGAGATGAAAAACTTTCCCTTTTTAGACGCCGATTCGGGCGAGCTTCGCGTGCAGGGCAGTCTGGTCGATGGGCGCTTTCAATTTCCCAGCTTTCCCGCGCTCGATCAATCTAGCGCGCGCTTTGATTTAAATGGCGCCACTTTGCATTTGAGGGATGTCAAAACCAGCATTGCCGATTTGCCAACCACGGGCACGGTGCAGATTGCCGATCTGCGAAAGATGGTGCTTGATATCAACGCGCAGACCAAGGGCAGCCTCTCGCGCTGGTTTGCATTTATCAACAACACCAGTTGGCTCAAAGCGCTGTCAAAAAATAAGCTGGCAAGCAGCCAGGGCACGGGTGACTTGGATCTCAAGCTAAACCTCAAGATACCCGTCCATGCCATTGCACAAACCACGGTGGCGGGTTCGGCACATCTGTTTGATAACAATTTTCAGCAAAGCGCAGAAGCACCGCTGCTCACGCATCTAAATGGCCTTGTGAGTTTTGATACGGCGAGTAAGCCCAGTTTTCAACTGCACAATCTGCGCGGCGAGCTCTTGGGCGGCGCGGTGCAAGTGGCGGGTGATAGCAGGCGCGTGATAGGCACGGGGCGAGTGACGGCAGAGGCCATTGCCGCATGGCGCCGCGTGGCGCTGCCAGAGATTCAAGGCAGTTTCCCATTTCAGTTTTCTGTTGATTTAGAGTCTGCGGTGGCGGCAACGTTTGAATCGTCACTGGTTGGTTTGCAGCTAGATTTACCCGCGCCGCTTGTCAAGTCAGCAGCTAGCGCGTGGCCGCTACGCCTTGCGTATAACCAAACGTCTTTTGCACAAGACCGCATCGCGCTTACGTGGACGGATGTGTTGGCAGCAGAGCTGATTCGCGACACCAGCGCAGCAAGCGGTACGACTAAAGTGCTGCGTGGCAATGTGGCGTTGGGTGCGGGCAGCTCACGCAGCTTGCCTGCTTCGGGTGTGAGTGCGCATCTGCGTTTGGATGCGCTCAATATGGATGCGTGGCAACATTTTGTGGCGAGCCTGCCCCGCTCGGACGAAACTACAAACGCAAACGCAAACGCAAACGCAAACGCAAACGCAACTGCAACTGCAACTGCAACTGCAACTGCAACTCAAGATCGACCACTGGACGTGGCGGCAGCTTATTTGCCAACATTCATCACGGTTGATATTGGGGCGTTGCGCGTGGCTAATCGAAACTTCGAGCGCATTGCGGTGAAGGCAAACAAATTAGGCAACACATGGCAGGCCCTTGCAGAGGCGAATCAATTTAGTGGCACGCTTGAGTACCGAATGCCTGAAAACGACCCTGCGGGACAAATCTATGCACGGTTTAAAAAGCTGCTCGTGCCTAGTCCAATTGACGCAACAACAACCGAGGGCGCTCAGTTAAACGCGCAGCAAATACCCGCCACCCCGCCCGTCCGCTTGCCTGCACTTGACATCGTGCTGGACGATGTGCAGGCAATGGGACAACAGCTCGGACGTGTGGAGGTTAAAGCGGTGAACGTGGGACGGGAGTGGCAACTCAAGCAGTTAAGTTTGAGCAACCCCAGCTTCGATGTGCAAGCCAGTGGCGCGTGGCTAGCGCCCAGTTCTAAAGCGGCGGATGCGCGGCGCGTGGCTTTGAAATTTAAACTCGCTGCGCATGATTTTGGCAATCTGCTTACTCGCTTTGGGCAAGTAGATTTGCTCAAAGGCGGTGCAGGCGATGTGCAAGGCACACTGGCGTGGACGGGCTCGCCGATGGCGCCCAGCCTGACTACACTGAATGGAGAGCTCAAACTGCATTTGGGTACGGGGCAAATTTTAAAAATCAATCCAGGCGTTGCAGGGCGTGTGCTCACCGCGTTGAGTTGGCAAGAGTTGCCACGTCTTTTGCGACGCGATTACCAAAACCTAGCTGCTGGCGGTTTGGTATTTGATGGCGTAACGGGCGACGCACGCATTCGCAATGGTCTGCTGACTACTGACAACTTGCAGTTAAAGAGTGTGTTGGCATCGGTGGACGTGGGTGGCAGCGTGGACCTTGCTAAACAAACTCAAAATATAACGGCGCATATTGATCCGCACCTCAATGCTGCAACAGGTTCTTTGCTAGTGGGACTGGTCAACCCTGTGGCTGGTGCGATGCTTTTTGTAACGCAGTTTACACTGTTTCAAACGCTAGAGGCAATGCTCATTCCCAAAGCGTTCAAAGTCGAAGGCACGTGGAAAGAACCCAAAGTGAGTGAGCTTAAAAAATAACCCTTTTCTAAACGGGTTCGATAAGCGCTCAACTAAAATAGCGCCACGATATTGGAAAGGAATACCTGAACATGAATGCAACCCATCAACGCATCGACAGCCTTGTTAAAGACAACGACATCACATTGTTTATGAAGGGCACGGCAAGCTTTCCGCAGTGCGGTTTTTCAGGACGTGCCATCCAAATTTTGAAAGCGGTGGGGGTGGATACCAAAACCATTCAAACCGTGAACGTGCTGGAGGATCCTGCCGTGCGCGAAGGCATTAAGGAGTACAGCAATTGGCCAACGATTCCGCAGCTCTACATCAAAGGCGAGTTTATTGGCGGCTCGGACATCATGATGGAAATGTACGAAAGTGGCGAACTTGCCAAAATCGTTAACGGTTAACGGTTAACGGTTAACGCGTTCACCAAGCCTTGGGCAGTTCCGCAAAACCTGCGGGTGCATCCAAGGCATTTTCAAAAGTGACGTACTCCCAACACTGAGGCGCATCCAGTAGCGCACGCAGTAACTGGTTATTCATGGCGTGACCCGAGCGAAAAGCGCTATAGCTGGCCAAGAGCGGATTGCCCAGCACGTAGAGGTCGCCCATGGCATCCAAAATTTTGTGCCGCGTAAATTCTGCGTCGTAGCGCAGTCCTTCCATGTTCAAAATCTTTTCGTCGTCCATCACGATGGCGTTATCAAGCCCCCCCCCCAGCGCCAGTCCGCTGTTGCGTAGCAACTCCACATCTTTTGTAAAACCAAAGGTGCGCGCTCTTGCAATATCGCGTGCGTAGCGTCCCGTGCCGTAGTCAAAGCTGACCGCTTGCCCTGTGCCATCGACCGCAGGATGATCAAAGTCAATTTCAAATGTGAGCGTGTAGCCGTGGTGCGGGGTCAGCCTAGCCCATTTCAAATTTTTACCCTCGCCGTGGCGTACTTCAACTGGTTTAGTGACGCGGACAAATTTGCGCGGTTCGGTTTGTGATGTGATGCCTGCGCTTTGCAACAAAAAAACAAAACTTGCAGCGGACCCATCCAAGATGGGAACCTCCTCGGCGGTAATGTCCACGTGCAGATTGTCGATGCCGAGTCCCGCGCAGGCCGACATCAAGTGCTCGATGGTTTGTACTTTGGCGTTGCTGCTGGAAATAGTGGACGCCATGCGGGTGTCACTCACCATATTAGCCCTTACAGGAATATCCACCGCGCCCGCAATATCCACGCGCCTAAACACAATGCCTGTGTTGATGGGGGCGGGTGATAGTGTGATGTCTACGCGCTCGCCGCTATGCAAGCCAACGCCCGTGGCCTGGGTAGAGGATTTAAGTGTGCGCTGTGCGAGCATTCGGTGATTTTATTTAATCCGCTTGTTTGCGTAAAAATGCAGGAATCTCCAAGTCGTCCATACCACCCGAAGACATGGCGCTGACCTTGTCTGCAGCTTGCGTGCGATTGCGTGATTGGATAGCAGAAATATCGGATGAATCAAATGATGCGATACCCGACTCGCCAGACATTCCCGCAGGCGAGTAACCTGCATAGCTGCCAGACATACTGGGCATACTGGGTGCAAAAGAATGGATACCACCAGCGCTGACGCCCAAGCTTGATGGCGGCGTGGTCGTAGTGACTGCGCCAGCGCCTGAAATGGGCATGGTGAGAATGGGCACATTGTCCGTACCGGTGCGTAGTACTTGGAGCTGCGGCTTGTCGTGACCATGACCGCTTTTGTCTTTACGCTGCAAACCTGTGGCAACAACGGTGACGCGGATGTTGCTCGCTAATGAATCATCGCAAGCCGTACCGTAGATAACGTGTGCATCGGGTGCGGCATAGGCGCGAATTGTATTCATGGCAAGGCGCGACTCGGACAGCTTGAGCGAACCTTTGGCGGCAGTAATTAACACCAACACGCCTTTGGCTCCAGACAAATCGACACCTTCTAAAAGCGGGCAAGCAATGGCTTCCTCGGCGGCGCGGCGTGCGCGGTCATCACCTTCTGCCATGCCCGTGCCCATCATGGCCTTGCCCGTTTCACCCATCACGGTGCGCACGTCTTCAAAGTCAGCATTGACGTTGCCAGGGACGTTAATGATTTCTGCGATGCCGCCCACGGCGTTTTTAAGCACATCATTGGCGTAGGCAAACGCTTCGTCTTCGCTGATGTCCTCGCCCAGCACTTCCAGTAATTTTTCGTTCAATACCACGATGAGTGAGTCCACATTGGCTTCTAGCTCCGCCAAACCCGCCTCGGCGTTACTCATGCGGCGACCACCTTCAAAATCAAAAGGTTTGGTGACCACGCCCACGGTCAAAATGCCCATCTCGCGTGCGATGCGAGCCACAACAGGCGCTGCGCCCGTACCCGTCCCGCCGCCCATGCCTGCGGTGATAAATAGCATATGCGAGCCTGCAATTGCAGCGCGGATATCTTCTTCCGCCATCAAAGCTGCTTCGCGCCCTTTTTCGGGTTTGCTACCTGCGCCCAGTCCCGTAAGTCCTAGTTGAATCACTTTGTGCGCGGCGTTGCGTGACAGAGCTTGCGCGTCGGTATTGGCGCAAATAAACTCCACGCCTTGCACGTTTGAGTCAATCATGTGTTGTACGGCGTTGCCGCCGCCACCGCCTACGCCGATGACTTTGATCTGTGTGCCTAGATTGAAATTGTCATCAATCATGTCGATCGCTAGATTTGTCGTGGTAGTCATGGTGTGCTCCTTAAAGTTAAAAAATAAAAAAGTAAAAATAAAAAATTAAAAGTGGCTAGCAAAAAAATCAACAACTCGGCTGTACACGTTTTTGACAGTACTGGTTTGCTGCGCCGCCTTGTAGCCACGCGCTCTGGCAAGCCGTGCTTCCTCTAGTAATCCCATAACGGTGGCGGTGCGCTCTTGCGCCACAATGTCCGCGAGTAAACCGTTGTAGCGCGGTGCGGCGCGGCGCACAGGTTTTAAAAAAATATCCTCGCCAAGCTCCACCATGCCTGGCATGACGCAAGAGCCGCCTGTCAGCACAATGCCTGAGGACAGCACTTCGCTGTAACCTGAGTCACGAATCGCTTGTTGCACCAGCGTATAGATTTCTTCCACGCGCGGCTCAATCACACCTGCCAGCGCTTGGCGCGAGAGCAGACGAGGACCGCGGTCACCCAGCCCCGGCACTTCCACCTGTGCATTGGGGTCAGCCAGCAATTGCTTGGCGTTGCCGCTTTCTAATTTGATTTCTTCCGCATCTTTGGTGGGTGTGCGCAGTGCCATTGCAATGTCGCTGGTAATGAGCTCGCCCGCAATCGGGATGACAGCGGTGTGGCGCAGCGCCCCGCCTGTGTACACGGTGACATCCGTCGTGCCCGCGCCAATATCCACTAGCGCCACGCCCAGTTCACGCTCGTCATCGGTGAGCGTCGCAAGGCTGGACGCGACGGAGTTGAGCATCAAATGATCGACTTCCAGGCCGCAGCGCCTTACGCATTTGATGATGTTTTCGGCGGCACTTTGTGCGCCTGTCACGATGTGGATGTTGGCTTCTAAGCGAATGCCGCTCATGCCAATGGGCTCACGCACGTCCTGTCCGTCGATGATGAACTCCTGCGCTTCGACTAGCAACAAGCGCTGATCGCTAGGGATATTAATGGCGCGAGCGGTTTCCATCACGCGTGCCACGTCTAGCGGCGTGACCTCTTTGTCTTTGACGGCAACCATGCCTTTAGAGTTCGTGCCTCGGATATGACTGCCCGTAATGCCCGTGTACACACGAGAAATTTTGCAGTCCGCCATAAACTCCGCTTCGCGCAGCGCTTGGCTGATGCTTTGCACGGTGGCATCGATATTGACAACCACGCCACGCTTCATGCCCTGCGTGGGCGCAAAGCCAATGCCTGCAAGCTGTAGCTCGCCGCTGGTTGTAATTTCTGCCACAGCAACCATGACTTTGCTGGTGCCAATATCTAAACCAATTACTAAATCTTTGTACTCTTTTGCCATGGTATTTCCTTAGTTGCTTTGCTTTGTTTTTTGCTTAGTGGTAATGCCAGACAGGCGCATGGCAAAACCTGCTGGATAGCGCAAATCCAAGCTTTGCAAGCTTTGCACGCTGTATTTGTTGACGATTTGTGGCAGCGCTTTGAGCCATCGCTCTACGCGCCGCATCACATCGGCATTACTGCCGCTGCCTAGCTCTAACTGAGCGCCGCTTGACAGTTTTGCCCTAACCAGACCTTGCGCCGTGATGCCAAGCGCTGTGATGGAGATATCACCCAGCGCTGCGGGTAAACGCGCCTGCAGTAAGTGATACAGGTCTAGCACTTGTGCGGCTGCCGCGATAGGGCCTGACAGCACAGGCAAATTGCGGGTATCCATTTGTCCACCTGCGACTTCAAAAATCTCTCCTTGCGTGTTGAGCAAAAACTCCAAATCTGGGTCTTCGCTGTCGACGCTGTCTGCCTTTTGTGTCTCTAGACTACGCCAGCGCGTGACGGGCGTGTGAGCGGTGAGGTGAGCCGTTAGCGCGTTAGGAAAGACGCGCTGCACGACGGCAGAGCGTACCCAAGGCAGTGACTCAAAATGCGCCTGTGCGGTGCGCAAATTAACTGTGAAATAACTGCCCGCAAGGTTAGGTAGAACATTGACACGCAAAGTCATGGGGTTGTGAAATTGCGTATCACCTGTCACCTCCATTTTGGTCAGTGCAAACCAAGGCGAAAGTACGAATGCGCGCGCCGTTACGCCCAGCACAATGAGCACGAATAACACGCACAAAACGAGAGTGCCACGCCGTAGCCAAATAATTTCGCGTGGCAGCGCAGTGGCTTGCTGACTGCTTGGCACGTAGGGCTGACGGATGTGAATCGTGCTCATGTCTGCGCGACCTTTGCGTGATCCAAACTGGCGCTTTGCAAAATCCGCAAGCAAAGCTGCTCAAACGAAACGCCCGCTGCTTTGGCCGCCATCGGCACGAGCGAGTGACTCGTCATTCCAGGGCTGGTATTGATTTCCAACAAATACGGCTTGTGCGATTTTGCGTCAATCATCACGTCGGCGCGCGCCCAGCCACGGCAGCTCAGCGCGGCAAACGCTTTTAGCACAAGGCTTTGGATGGCGCGCTCTTGGGCAATCGGCAAGCCGCTCGGAACATGGTATTTCACGTCATCGGTGTAGTACTTATTTTGAAAATCGTAATTGCCATCAGGTGCGGCAATGCGGATGAGCGGTAGCGCCTGCGCTGCCTCGTCACTGCCCAGTACGGCGCAAGTTACTTCGTCGCCTTCAATCCAAGCTTCGCACAGAGCTTGTCCGTCAATCGTGGACGCGGCAGCAAACGCGGCCGCGCACTGCGCCGTGCTACTCACACGCGTCAGCCCCAAGCTGGAGCCTTCCAGCGCGGGTTTGACAATCATGCGGTGGCCGCTGGCTGCAAAAGCTGCAAAAGCATCTTGCACTTGAGCGGCATTTTTTGCCAGACGCCAAGCGGGTGTCGCAAGCGAAGCGGACTCCCAAATGCGCTTGGTCATGCGCTTGTCGATAGCGATGCTGCTTGCCATCACGCCCGATCCTGTATAGGCGATGCCTAGCAACTCCAATGCGCCTTGCACCGTGCCATCTTCGCCATGCCTGCCGTGCAGCGCGATAAAGACGCAGGTGAATCCTTCTTGTTTGAGTTCGTGCATACCGCGCTGGGCTGGGTCAAAGGCGTGGGCATTGATGCCTTGCGATTGCAGCGCTTTTAAAACCGCCGCGCCTGACATGAGCGAGACTTCGCGCTCGGCGGAGGCTCCGCCAAATAGCACGGCGACTTTAGTTAATAAATCACTCATGCTGCCTCCTGCGTTGCCTGTGCGGCTTGTGCAACTTGCCCGCACACCCCACCAATAGAGCCTGCACCCATGCACAGCACCACGTCGCCATTTTTAACAAAGCTGCGGATGGCGGCAGGTAACTCTTGAATGCTGGGTACAAAAATCGCTTGCATATCGGGAGATGCCACGCGCAGCGCGTGCATGAGCGAGCGACCATCGGCAGCGGCAATAGGCGCTTCGCCTGCGGCATAAACCTCGGTTAGTAAAAGCGCATCCGCAAAGGCCATGACGCGTACAAAATCTTCAAAGCAATCCCGTGTGCGTGTGTAGCGGTGCGGTTGAAACGCCAACACCAAACGGCGACCCACAAATGCACCGCGTGCCGCTGCCAGAGTCGCTGCCATTTCCACGGGGTGATGTCCGTAGTCGTCAATCAAGGTGGCAAAACCACCGTCTGACGAAGCGAATTCGCCGTAACGCTGGAAGCGTCTGCCCACGCCTGCAAATTTGGCAAGTGCGCTTTGGATCGCGTGATCTGGCACGTCTAGTTCTACTGCCACCGCAATGGCGGCCAAGGCGTTGCGCACGTTGTGCTCGCCTGGGGTGTTGAGGGTGATGGATAAGTCGGGCAACTCGACGCCATTTTTACGCAGGCAAACAAAATGCATTTTCCCGTTGTCGGCGCGAACATTGACGGCGCGTATTTGTGCCCCCTCATTCAGTCCATACGATGTAATGGGGCGCTCGACCTTATCTAATAAGGCTTGTACGCCCGCGTCGTCGGCGCACAAAACAGCCGCACCATAAAACGGCATCTTGTGCAAAAAGTCTAAAAAAGCTTGGTGCAAACGCGCAAGGTCATGCCCATAGGTTTCCATGTGATCGGCGTCAATGTTGGTGATCACTGCCAGCGTGGGCAAGAGATTGAGAAAGGACGCATCGGATTCATCCGCTTCAACCACGATGTAATCACCCTTGCCAAGCTTGGCGTTGCTGCCTGCGCTATTGAGTCTGCCGCCAATCACGTAGGTGGGATCTAGCTCTGCTTCGGCAAGAATGCTGGCGATGAGTGATGTGGTGGTGGTCTTGCCATGCGTGCCCGCAACCGCAATGCCTTGCTTCATGCGCATGAGCTCGGCCAACATAACGGCGCGGGGCACAATGGGAATATGCTTAGCGCGGGCGGCCAGCACTTCGACGTTGTCTGGTTGCACGGCGGTTGAGGTCACGATGCAGTCTGCGTTCGCGATGTTGTGAGCCGCGTGCCCCAGCGCAATGGTTGCACCCATGCTTGCTAGACGAGCTGTGGCTGCGTTTTGCCCCATGTCGCTGCCGCTAATGATGTATCCCAAATTAAACAGTACCTCGGCAATGCCGCACATACCGGTGCCGCCCACGCCTACAAAGTGGATGCGTTTGATGGCGTGCTTCATGACACAAGTTCCTCGCAGGTTTGCAGGATGATGTTCACGGCGTTTGTTTTTGCCATGCTGCGTGCAAACTGCGCTTTGGCAAGCAAGTCTTCGCGTGTGCGGGTTTGCAAAAAATCTGCAAGCATTTGTGGATGCAAATCTGCTTGCTGCTCTATCCATGCGGCGTCCGCATCCACTAGATATTTGGCATTGGTGGTTTGATGATCGTCCACAGCAAAAGGGAATGGCACAAACAGCGCGGCCGCGCCCACAGCGGCAATTTCCGTTACGGTGGAAGCGCCGCTTCTGGCGATGACGATGTCGGCACTGGCATAAGCAGAGGCTGTGTCGTTGATAAAAGCGGTGCAAGTAGCCGCCACATTGACGCGCAAATAATTAGCTTGTAAATCGTCCAGCTGCGCCGCGCCGCTTTGATGCGTGACGCGTGGACGCTGGTCAAGAGGGATGAGTGCCAGCGCCTTGGGCACAAGCTCGTTCAATCCTTTTGCGCCCAAGCTTCCGCCCACAACCAGCAATTGCAAAACGCCTGTGCGATTGGCAAATCGGTCGGCGGGCGAAGCTTGGTTGCAGAAGGCTGTTCGCAGTGGATTGCCAATGCACTGCGTGCGGCTCGACTCGGTGGTGAGCACATCAGGAAAAGCGGTAAACACGTGACAAGCAAAACGCGCCAGCACTTTATTCGCAAGTCCTGCGATGGCGTTTTGCTCGTGCAGCACAAGCGGAATGCGGTGAAGCCGCGCCATCAGCCCCGCAGGAAAGCTGACGTAGCCACCCATGCCAATGACAACGTCGGGGCGCACGCGCCTGAGCACAAGGTGACTTTGCCACAGTGCCTTGGCAAGCTTGAGGGGTAAGAGAAATTTGGCGACGAGTCCCTTGCCGCGCAATCCACCAAACGTAATGGCTTCAAACGCGATAGCGACGCCTTGCGCAGCTTGCGCGGGAATGAGTTCGGACTCCATGCTGGGCTTTGCAGGCGTTCCCGTTCCGCCCAGCCACGCCACGCGCCAGCCCCTTCCCAGCAAGGCGTGCGCGACGGCCAGACCTGGAAAGATATGCCCCCCCGTGCCGCCCGCCATGATGAGCGCTGTGCGAGTTGCCGTCATGCAGACCTCCCGCTAGTCATTTGGTGGTTTTCTTTGTCCACGCGCAGCACAATCGCAATGGCGATCAAGTTAAATAAAAGTGCCGATCCGCCGTAACTCATGAGTGGCAGGGTCAATCCCTTGGTGGGCATTGCGCCCACATTGACCGCGACGTTAATCAGCATTTGAAACCCCATCCAAATAGCCACACCTTGCGCCACAAGACCTGCAAAGAGGCGATTCATATCAATGGCTTTTCTGCCAATAAGGATCATTTTTTTAACCATCCAAAAAAACAAACCCAGCACCAAGAGCACGCCCACAAGACCAAACTCCTCACCGATGACGGCAAGCATGAAGTCGGTGTGCGCTTCGGGCAGCCAGTGCATTTTTTCTATGCTGCCACCAAGTCCTACGCCCACAAGTTGCCCGCGGCCCAGTGCGATCAAGGCGTGTGTGAGTTGATAGCCTTTGCCCAGCGCAATTTCAGCATCCCAAGGGTTTAGGAATGCGAGAAAACGCTCTTTGCGAGTCTCATTAAATGCCACCATGCACACAAAAGTGAGTAGCAAAATAAAACCAATTAAAAAGAACATCCGCGCATTGACGCCGCCCAAAAATAGAATGCTCATGGCGATGACGGCAATCACCACAAAAGCGCCCATGTCAGGCTCGGCAAGCAGTAGTCCGCCCACGGCTGCCACCGCAGTAGCCATAGGCCAAATGGCACGAAAAAAGTTTTCGCGCAGCGCTATTTTTCGTACCATGTAGTTAGCGGCGTAGAGCAAGGTAGCCAGTTTGGCAAGCTCCGAAGGTTGAAACTGCATGACGCCCAGCGGCAACCAGCGCCGCGCACGGTTGACCACGATGCCGATGTGCGGAATCAACACCAAAACTAGCAAAGCCAAAGACGCTATAAAAATGTATGGCGCAGTGCGATCCCACAGCGTCATGGGGATGCGGTAAACAACCGCCGCACAGGCTAGGGCAAGACCAATCGCGAGCACATGGCGGTTTAAAAAATAAAAATGCGTGTACTTGGCAAATTTGGGGTTGTCGGGCATACCAATGGTGGTGGAGTACACCATCACCAGTCCCCACAATAAAAGCGTAGCCACAATCCAAATCAAGGTTTGATCGACCCCTTCGGTTTGAACGTAGGTTGGATTGACTGAGCGGCTCATACGTTGCCCTCGTCGCGCATTAAATTTTGCACGTTGGAGGCAAACACTGCGGCACGGTGCTTGTAGTCTTGAAACATATCCAGCGATGCGCAGGCGGGCGAGAGTAATACCACATCACCACGGACAGCCAGTGCCGCGCATTGGACAACGGCGCTGGGTAAATCGCTTGCATGGTGCAAGCCCACATTTACTGCGCTTTGCAAGGCCGCTTCGATGTGTGCGGCGTCTTTGCCAATTAGCACCGCGTGGCGCACGAACCAATCAACGGGCGAGAGCAGAGGCGAAAAGTCTTGCCCTTTGCCATCGCCGCCCAAAATTACGATGATTTTTTTATCACCCAAACGCCCCGCATTGTCCGCGCCTAGGCTAGTGAGTGCTGCCACGGTTGCGCCCACGTTGGTGCCCTTGCTGTCGTCGATGTATTCCACTTCGTTTTGAATGGCAATTGACTCCATGCGGTGTGGCTCGCCTCGGTACTCACGCAAGCCGTAGAGCATGGGCGCTATCGCGCAGCCTGCACGCGCAGCTAACGCCAGAGCCGCGAGCGCATTGGTTCGATTGTGCGCGCCGCGAATTCGTAGTGCGTCTGCGGGCATGAGGCGCTGAATGCTAAACGGTGTGGGCGGCGGCGCCTCGCCTTTGCGCGCGCGCGCGGGTGGCTCATCTGACTCGGGCACGGCGCGCACTAACCAAGGCATCCCTGCGACTGACTCAATGCCATATTCCTCGACACGTGTGGGTCTGCCGCTGGTGACGTGGATTTGCGTTTGGGCTTTGCAACTCTTGCCGCTGGCAAAACCGTAAATGTTTTCTTTGGATTGGGCATAAGCCTGCATCGAGCCATGCCAATCCAAATGATCTTGCGTGAGATTGAGCACGGTAGCCGCCGTTGGTTTGAAGTCCTCAACCTCATCTAATTGAAAACTAGCCAACTCCAGCACCCAGACCTCGGGCAGTGGCGTTTGGTTTTGCGCTTGCGCATCTAAATGCAGCGCCAATGTGTCTAGCAGCGCAGGATCGATATTGCCCGCCACTGCCACGCTTTTACCTGCGCGAGCTACCAACTGACCCGTTAGTGAAGTCACGGTTGTTTTGCCGTTTGTGCCTGTGATGCCAAGCACTTTGGGTGCGTAGCCGTGCGTGCTTTTAAGCTCGTCAAGCGCATGATTAAAAAGCGTCAACTCGTTGCCAACCCACAATCCGCTGGATTTGGCGGCACGCCACACAGGAGCCACAGCGGCAGGGCTAAGACCTTGACTTTTAAAAACGGCGCAAACGTTGGAGCCTTCAATTAAATCCGCCGCAAAGACTTGCGATTGAAAGTTAATCGCGCTGCCAGCTGCGACAAGCGCTTGTAAAACAGGCAGCGCAGGCGGATCGGAGCGCGTATCGACCACCGTCACAGCCGCACCCAAACGCAAACACCAACGCGCCATCGCCAACCCCGAAATACCAAGCCCGAGGACGAGAATGCGTTGATTGGCAAGCGTTTGCTTCATCGTCTTAGCGCAGCTTTAAGGTGGAGAGGCCTACCAAGCACAAAAGCATGGTGATGATCCAAAAACGAACCACGACTTGGGTTTCTGCCCAGCCTGATTTTTCAAAGTGATGGTGCAGCGGCGCCATTTTGAACAAGCGTTTGCCCTCGCCGTATTTGCGGCGAGTCGTTTTGAAATACACGACTTGCAGCATCACCGATACGGCCTCGACGACAAAAATACCGCCCATGATGGCAAGCACAATTTCTTGTCGAACAATGATGGCAATCGTGCCCAGCGCTGCGCCTAGTGCCAGCGCCCCCACATCACCCATAAACACTTGCGCGGGATGCGTGTTAAACCACAGAAACGCCAAACCCGCACCAGCCATAGCCGCGCAAAAGATGAGTAACTCGCCCGAGCCTGCGATGTGAGGCAAAAATAAATACTTCGAATAGACCACGTTGCCCGTGACGTAAGCAAAAATCCCCAGCGCCGAACCCACCATCACTACGGGCATGATGGCAAGACCATCCAGGCCATCGGTTAGATTGACCGCGTTGCTAGAACCCACAATCACAAGGTAGGTCAGCACCACAAATCCTAAAACCCCCAGCGGATAACTGACTTCTTTAAAAAAGGGAACAAGCAGGCCTGCTTTGGGCGGGAGGTTGACATCAAAGCCAGAGCTCACCCACTGAAGAAAAAGTTCGAGCACGCGCATATTGGTGTTTTCTGAAATGCTGAACACCAAATACAAAGCAGCAATAAGCCCGATGAGCGATTGCCAAAAATACTTTTCGCGTGAGCGCATACCCTCAGGGTCTTTGTTCACGACCTTTTTCCAGTCATCTGCCCAGCCAATAGCGCCAAAACCCAAGGTCACGACCAGCACAATCCACACAAAGCGGTTGCTCCAATCGAACCACAGCAAAGTAGAGGCGGTGATGCACAGCAAAATTAAAACGCCGCCCATTGTGGGTGTGCCGCTTTTGGCAAGATGCGACTGCATTCCGTAAGCGCGCACGGGCTGTCCAATTTTGAGCGCGGCAAGTCGTGCAATCACCCAAGGACCAATCGCAAGACCAAGCACCAAGGCTGTCAAGGATGCCATGACGGCGCGGAAGGTGAGGTAGTCCACCACACGCAAAAATTTAAGATCGGGATAAACGCTTTGCAGCCAATGGGCAAAACTAAGCAGCATGGCGACTCTCCTGACCACATTGCTCTAAACGCTGCACAGCGCGCTCCATCTTCATGAAACGCGAACCTTTAACAAGGATGCTGCGAGGGGCGGGAATCACTGTTTTTTTCAATTGATCAATAGCAAGCAACAACTCCTCCATCCCCGAAAAATGCTTCCCGCCTGCGTGTTGGCACAAATCCCCCAGCGTCCAAAAATGTAGAACACCGCAAGCCTTGGCGTGCGCACCCACTTCTGCATGAAATGCGGGTCCTTGATCGCCCACCTCGCCCATGTCGCCCAAAATCAGTAAATGCGGGGCGGGTAAGTCCAGCAACATATCGATGGCGGCAATGACGGAGTCGGGGTTGGCGTTGTAGCTGTCGTCCACCAAGGTGATGGCGGCATCATCTGCGCCAAGTTGCACCGTGCGCGAGCGTCCAGCAACCGCTGCAAAACTGGACAAGCCTTGTTGAATATGGTGCGCGGGTACGCCTGCTGCAATGCTGCAAGCAACGGCAGCCAGAGAATTTTTGACGTTGTGCTTGCCCGCCATGTGGAGCTGGTACTGCACCTCGCCTGCGGGCGTTTGTGCCTGCACTTGCCACGCGCCGCCTTGCCATGCACAGCTTGCCGTGATGTCGGCGTCTGCCCAACCAAAAGTGAGTACAGGACGCTGAGCTGCTAATTTGCGCCACACGCTGCTGTATGCGTCATCTGCAGGAAATACGGCGACGCCTGTCGCGTCAAGGCTTTCAATGACGCTTCCGTTTTCACGCGCTACAGCTTCTACGCTTTTCATAAATTCTTGGTGCTCGCGCTGTGCGTTGTTGACCACAGCCACCGTGGGCGCAGTCATGGCGGCAAGCGCCGCAATTTCACCCGCGTGATTCATGCCCAACTCAACCACAGCGCAGCGATGCGATGGGCGCAGGCCAAGCAGCGTCAGCGGTACGCCAATATCGTTATTGAAATTGCCTTGCGTTGCGAGCGAGGCTAACGCGTGCCAGCTTTTTAAGATGCTGGCAATCATTTGCGTGAGTGTGGTTTTGCCATTGCTACCCGTGACGGCAATCACAGGAATGTTGTGCGCGGCGGCAAGATGTGCACGCCAATTTTTTGCCAGTAATCCTAGCGCCGCTTTGCTGTCTGGCACTTCCAATCCAGTCAATCCGTTTTCTGTCAAGCCATGCTGGGCAATGGTTGCCGCGCAACATTTTGCTTGAGGTAAAAAATTGTGTGCGTCAAATTGATCGCCTTTTAGCGCCACAAACAAATCGCCTGCTTGCAAGCTGCGTGTGTCGGTGTGAACGCGGGTGAATGCTGTTGCAGCGTCGCCCACTAGCTTGGACTGCGGTAGCAGTTGCTGTGCAAGTAGCAGATTCATCATGGCTTGGCGCTCCAAGTTGTTAGCGCTGCTCTGGCGTGCTGCTGATCGCTAAATGGATGCAAAACGCCCGCGATTTCTTGGTAGTCTTCGTGTCCCTTGCCTGCAATGAGAATGACATCGCTTGCTTTGGCCTGGACAATTGTTTCGTCAATCGCAAGCGCGCGGTTGACTTGAACTTGCACCGCACGCTCGTCGCTCGTGCCGCGCAAGATGTGTGAGGCGATGGTGTTTGGATTTTCATCGCGAGGGTTGTCGCTGGTCACAACG
Organism: Burkholderiaceae bacterium; assembly: GCA_031538565.1. Taxonomy (GTDB): domain Bacteria; phylum Pseudomonadota; class Gammaproteobacteria; order Burkholderiales; family Burkholderiaceae_C; genus JASGCK01. Next base: position 47,466 of record JAVKLS010000032.1, on the reverse strand, counting down.
ACGTTGTCGGCAAAACGTGCGGCAATCGCGCCCATGATGGGGCGCTTGCTGGCGTCGCGCTTGCCGCCGCAGCCAAATACGCACCATAGCGTGCCACCGCGCTCGGTGGTGACTTCGCGCAGCGCGAGCAACACTTTTTCTAATGCGTCGGGTGAATGCGCGTAGTCAATTACGGTTAGTGGCTGGGCGGCTTGCGAGACAATTTCTAAGCGTCCAGGCACGGGACTTATTTTTGCGCAAGTCTCTAGGCATAAGGCAAGCGAAACGCCAAGTGTTCGCATGGCAGCAATCACGCCTAATAAGTTGTTGATGTTGTAGTGTCCAATCAAGTGGGTCTGAAGTGGGTGAGATTGGTGCGTGTCGCCAGACGTTTGTTCGGTCACATCAAACGCCAAGCCTTGTGCCGTGGTGCGAATGTTGGTTGCTTGTAAACGCGCTGCGCGGTCCATGCCAAACGTCCACACGTCAAGCGCCCTTTCGCGCACGCGATCGAGTAGCGCCAAACCCTGCGTGTCGTCTAAGTTGATGACGACGGCCTTTAGGTGCGGCCAATCAAATAGCGATGCCTTGGCTTGCCAGTAGGCCTCCATGGTGCCGTGGTAGTCCAAATGATCTTGCGTGAAATTGGTAAACACGGCGGTGTGAATGCGCGTGCCATTTAAGCGCCCCTCGGCAATGCCAATGGACGACGCTTCTAGCGCCACCACCTTGCAGTTTTGCGCGGCAAAGGCGTGGAGTTTTTCTTGCAGCAACACGGGATCGGGGGTGGTAAGGCCATTGGGTTCGAGGCGGTCGATTTGTCCTGCGCCCAAAGTTCCCACCACGGCGCAAATCCTTGTGTGCGGTGCGGGCAGATGCGAGAGCGCTTCCGCAAGCCACCAACTACTCGACGTTTTGCCATTGGTTCCTGTAAAGGCAACGACTTGCAGTGCGTGACTAGGTTCGCCATAAAACAGCGAGGCAATGTCGCCCGCGGCGGTCTTTAAATGTTGGTACGCACAAACGGACGGCATGGTCAGCAAGACTTCTGGCGCATCTTGTGACTCCATCAGCGCACAAGCTGCGCCCTTTGCAATGGCGGCAGGAATAAATTGCCTGCCATCCACGGCTGCACCTGGCCACGCAATAAGCGCATCGCTGATTTGGACGCGGCGACTGTCTGTGACTAAGCGCGTGCATCCTTTGCCTCGCAGCCAGGCTACGGCAGCAGCAGGATCGCGCAAAAGAGCTGTACTCATATGCTCTCTTGCGTGGGCGTATTAGAGATTTGCGGCTTCACGGCAAGGTTGGGCGCAACACCTAAGAGGCGCAAAGTTTGCCCCACGGTTTGCGAAAAAACAGGCGCTGCAATATCGCCGCCAAAGTATTGGCCGTTGCTAGGCTCATCAATCGATACGGCCACCACAATGCGCGGCGCATCAATGGGCGCAATACCTACAAAGGTGCTGCGGTATCTATGTGCGGCGTAGCTGCGCCCCTCTTGCTTATGCGCCGTTCCCGTTTTGCCACCCACGGCGTAGCCCTCTACTTGCGCTTTGGGGGCTGTGCCGTCTTTGCCCGTGGCAAGATTGAGCATATGGCGAACCGCGCGTGCTGTGGCTGCGCTCAAGATGCGCTGGTGCGCTGCGGGCGCATCGCCGCGCACGAGAGTGGGCGCTATCCGCTCACCATCATTTGCCAAAACGCTATAGGCCTGCGCCAGCTGAAAAAGACTCACCGACAAGCCGTAGCCATAGCTCATGGTGGCTTGCTCGACAGGTCGCCACGATTTGTAGGCGCGTAGCTTTCCGCCCACCACGCCAGGAAAGGGCAGCGCAGGCTTTTGCCCAAGCCCCGCCGCAGTGTAAAACTCCCACATATCTTTGTAGGGAATTTGCTGGGCGATTTTGACCGTGCCTACGTTGCTGGATTTTTCAATGATTTGGTCGACGCTAAGTACGCCGTGCACGTGCGAGTCGGTAATTTTGGAACCTGTCACCATAACGAAACCAGGCGCAGTTTGAAACGTGGTTTGCGGCGTGACGATGCCGCGCTCTAGTGCCAGAGCAATCGTGAGCGGCTTCATGACCGAGCCAGGCTCAAAGCTATCGACTAATGCGCGGTTGCGGTTGCTGCCGCCTTTGGCTGTGGGGGCGTCGTAATTGGTTAGCGCCAGCACCTCGCCTGTCTTTGCGTCCAAAATCACGACGGATCCGCTTTTGGCGCGCTGCGCTGTGACCGCCTCTTTGAGTTTTTGATAAGCGAAAAATTGAATTTTTTCGTCAATGGTGAGATGGACATCTTTGCCATCGACAGGCGCGATGCGGTCGCCCATGTCTTCCACCACACGACCCATGCGGTCTTTCATCACGCGACGTGAGCCGCTTTGCCCAGAGAGCGCTTGGTTAAAGGCAAGCTCAATGCCTTCAATGCCTTTGCCGTCGTTGTTGAGCAAACCTGTCAGTGTGCTTGTCGCTTCGCCTTGCGGATATTGCCTGCGTGATTCGGGGCGGGTGTACAAACCATCCAATTTAAAAGTCTGCACATCGGTAGCTACGCTGCCATCTAGTTGGCGACGTAACCACACAAAGGAGCGATCCTCTTGCGCCAGTTTTTGCTGCATTTCGGATGGACGCAGCCCTAGCAGCTTGGCAAGCGTGGGTAATTTTTCGGGACTGGCTTGCAAGCTGGCGTTGAGGTCTTCAGGAATTGCCCACACACCCACGGCAGGGACATTGGAGGCCATGATTTGCCCGTTTCTATCGAGTACACGTCCGCGCTCAGCGGGGATGTCTAGCGTGCGTGCAAATCGAATCTCACCTTGCTTTTGATAAAAACTTTGATGAACAACTTGCACGTAAGCGGCGCGTGCGCCCAGCCCTGTAAACGCAAGCCCCAGCAGCGCCAGTAGCAGTTTGCTGCGCCACAGCGGTGTTTGGCTGGCAAGCAAAGGGCTACTGGCAAAGCTCACCGCTTGCGCGGGGCGTTTGTTGGCGCTGGGAAATTTAGATTTCATCAAGGCTTAGTCAAATACACCGTGACGGAAGGGTCAACCAGCGTCATTCCCAATGACTGTGACGCCATGCGCTCGACGCGGGCGGGCGCTGTCAATTGGCGTTTTTCTGCTAACGCGCTGGCGTTGTTGTCGATCAGTTGCTTGCTTTCGGATTCTGATTTCTCTAGCTGCACATATAAATTGCGCGAGGTGTATTGCCAGCGCACCAAAATCAGCGCAGAACCAATCACCATGATGAGCAGCCACATATTGATGAGCAAACCAAACTTAAATGAACTGCTAGGTTTGAGGTGTGCTTTGATATCTGCTAGGTTCATGTTGCAAGCTCCTTTTCGGTGTTAACGATAAGTTCTGCAGCAGTGCGCTCGGCTACGCGCAAGGTGGCACTGCGGCTGCGAGGGTTGTTTTTGATTTCTTCTGCGCTGGGTTTGGTGCGCCCCAGGTCTTTAAGCTTGAGCGTGGCGTTGCTTTGACGCATGAGACTTTGCGGGCTGCGCGGGTCGAAATGCTCTTTGCTGTGTCCGGCAATAAATTGTTTGACGCGGCGATCTTCCAGTGAGTGAAAACTAATCACAGCCAGTCGTCCTTTTTCGCCAAGCAAATTGGGGGCAATGGCAAGGGTGCGGTCGAGCTCGCCCAGTTCGTCGTTGATAAAAATCCTAAGAGCTTGAAATGTGCGTGTGGCTGGGTGCTGTCCGCCATCCTTCGCGCTGCGCCCGTGGACTGCACTAGCCACGATCTTGGCAAGATCGGTGGTTCGTTCAAGCGGGATTTTTTTGTCTGTGCCAGCCTTAATCGCCTCTGCAATAAGCCGAGCATGCCGCTCTTCGCCGTATTCATGAATCACCTGCGCAATCTGTGTTGTTGTTGCTGTGCATAGCCACTGAGCAACGCTTTGCCCGCGACTGGTATCCATGCGCATATCGAGCGGACCCTCGCGCATAAAGCTGAAGCCTCGCGCCGCATCGTCGATTTGCGGCGAGCTGACTCCTAAATCCATCAAGAGCCCCGTGATCGAGTTTGGCGAAATGCCTGCTTGCTGCGCCATCGTGCTGAAGGCTGCGTGATGCACGGTAAAGCGCGAATCCGACGCAACAAGCGCGGATGCATTGGCAATCGCTTGAGTGTCGCGATCGAAGGCTATGAGCCGCCCCGCGGGCGATAGCTTGGAGAGCAGTAGCCGCGAGTGCCCGCCTCGTCCATATGTCGCATCGATGTACGTTCCGTTGGGGTCGGTCAGTACAGCAGCTATGGATTCTTGGAGTAAAACAGAGGTATGTGTCCATTGCGTGCCCACCGTGCTCACCCTAAAAACTAAACCCTTTGACTTCGGGGGGATGATCTTTTTGCAAGGTCTCCGCTTCGTGCGCGGCAAGGCGTGCACTATCCCAAAGCTCAAAATAAGTCTCCATGCCAACAAGAGTTGCGCTTTTGTTGATGCCCATGCTGTTGCGTAGCTCGGTAGGTACAAGCAGACGTCCCGCACTGTCCATCTCCACCTCAGTGGCGCTACCCAAATAAAAACGCTTCCACGCCAACGCTTCGTTAGACCACGTGGCAATGCGGGCGCTAACGGCCTGCCACTCAGGGCTTGGAAAAATCATCAGGCAGCCGTCTTGGTGTTTTGTTACAGTAAACAAGCCCTTGCAGGCAACAGACAGCGCATCGCGATGCTTAGTCGGCATCGAGAAACGACCCTTGGGGTCTAGCGTGATCTGGGTTGCACCGTTAAACATGATTTACCACTTTATAGACAAAAAATACCGCGAAATCCCACTTTAGCATAAAAATGAATGACTCCCAAGAAAATTTCAACAAAAAACCAATTAAATCAAAGATTTAGAGTTAATTTATCAATTTAAAAAATGATAAAAATCCATTGAAATAGATAACTTAGAATTCAATTTGCGTGTAAAACTTTTAGTTAGAAATAAGTTCCAAAAAAGAGTGCCTGATGCGTGCCACCATTGATTCCAAACTAGATCTTCATTTTTCTCGCCTCGTCCGCGTCCCTAAAGAGGCGATTTGGCGTTGCTGGACGGAGCCTGAATTACTGTTGCCGTGGTTTTGTCCTAGGCCTTGGAGAACAATTGCCTGCGACATTGATTTACGCCCAGGCGGTGTTTTTAGCGCGACGATGCAGTCGCCCGAAGGCGTTACCATGCCCCGCAGCGCAGGTTGTGTTTTGGAGGTCTTGCCCAATCAGCGTTTGACTTGGACGAATGCGCTTTTGCCAGACTACCGCCCCTCACTCACGTTTGAAAAGTGTGGCGGCAGCGAGAGCGGTTTTATGTTTACTGCTACCGTTGAGTTAGAGGATCATCCGATCGGCGAAGCCACGGGTACAAAGTACAGCGCGACTGCTCGGCACGCGGACGAGGCGGGCTGCAAGCAGCATCAAAATATGGGTTTTGAGGCGGGCTGGGGCGTAGCGCTAGATCAAATGGTGGCGATGATCCTTGCACAGAAAGAGCGTTTTGACCTCAAAATCTAGCGCAGATGCATCACTGCCTGCACCTACTATCAGCGAATGGGATGGCGTACGCTGCCTGCATCTTGATTCGCCTTGGGTGCAAGGCACGATGACAATTAAAAAACCGTTTGTTATCGAACTTGACTATGTGCGGCGGATGATGGCATGGCTGTTATTTGTGCCTAGTCTCTCTGTGCAAAAGCGGCAAGCGCTGCAACTAGGCTTGGGTGCGGCGGCAATTACCAAGTGCTGCTACAAAATTTTAGGTATGAAAACCGCCGCGATTGAAATCAATCCGCGGGTGATTGGCATTTGCCGGGAGTGGTTTAAATTGCCGCCCGACAACAATCGATTAGAAATTGTGCTGGCTGACGCTGCAAAAGAGATTAAATCTTTGCGTTGGCAGGGCGCAGTTGATGCGCTGGCTGTCGATTTGTACGATCACGAAGCTGCCGCGCCTGTCATGGATAGCCTCGATTTTTATCAATGTTGCCGTCAGCTTTTAACGGATGAGGGCATGATGAGTGTGAATCTTTTTGGACGCAATCACAGTTACGCTGCGAGTTTGCAAAAAATTGAACAGGCCTTTGGGGCGCATTGCGTTTGGACGTTTCCGCCTACGCGTGAGGGCAATACCGTGGTGCTGGCGTTTCGCCAAGCGCCTAACGTGGACAAAGAGGTGCTGTCTCAACGCGCCGATGCGATAGAGTCGCGCTGGGAGTTGCCCGCAAAAAAGTGGGTAAAACTACTTAACAAAAATAGATGAAACCACGTAGATTTTCGAGACCGCTAGCCGCCCTAGAATCAAGACTTTATTCAACCTTAGAGGACTCCAGTATGAAAAAAATCAAACTTGTTTTAGCTGGTGTGATGGCGCTTGCATCCATCTGCGCGTTGGCACAAACGTATCCAAGTAAGCCGATTCGTTTAATTGTTCCGTTCGCTGCTGGCGGAACAACCGATATTGTGGCGCGGGTGATTTCCGAGCCTCTGGGGCGCAACCTTGGGCAGTCCGTGATTTCGGACAACAAGGTGGGCGGTGGCGGTGTGGTGGGGGCTTTGGAGTTGGTGCGTGCCGCGCCCGATGGCTACACGTTGGGTATGGCGACGGTATCCACGGTGGCAGCCAATCCTGCTATCAATCCCAAAAATCCGTATAACCCGCTCACGGATTTCACGCCGATTATTAACATTGCAGCCACACCAAATGTGATTGCGGTGCATCCCAGTTTTTGCAGCGATTTGCCCAAGGGCGCAGCTTGCGACTACAAAGCTTTTGTGGCGCAGTTAAAAAAATATCCTGGCAAATACTCTTATGCATCATCGGGTACGGGCGGTATTGGACACTTGCAGACTGAGCTTTTTAAAAACTTGGCGGGTGTTTTTATTACCCACATTCCTTACCGCGGAGCAGGCCCTGCTTTGAACGACACCGTGGGCGGACAAGTTCCTATTATTTTTGACAACTTGCCCTCGGCGTTGCCTTTTATCAAAGACGGAAAGTTGATTCCCATCGTCGTGGCTGCGCCCGCGCGCTTGGCGGGCTTGCCTAATGCGCCTACGTTTAAAGAGGTTGGTTTGGAGCCTGTGAATCGCATGGCTTTTTACGGCATTTATGGCCCTAAAAATCTGCCTAAAGATGTGGTGGATAAAGTAAATGCAGGGGTGAAAAAAGCACTCGAAGACCCTGCTGTCAAACGCCGTGTTGAAGATACAGGCGCGTTGATTGTTGCCAATACGCCAGAGCAGTTTGCTGCGCAAATTAAAGCCGAATTTGAGGTTTATAAAAACGTGGTGAGCAGCGCCAAACTCAAGCTGGAGTAATGTCTAACTTGGTCGATGACTTTATCGACGCTCTGTGGTTAGAGGAGGGGTTGGCAAAAAACACGCTGGACGCGTATGGACGTGATCTCAAACTTTTTGCCGTGCACCTAGCGCAAAAAGGCCGTGCGCTAGAGCTTGCAGAACAGGCCGATATTGAGAGCTATTTTTCGTCTAAACACGCAGACACTAAAAGCAGCACCGCGAATCGAAGGCAGGCTGCGTTTAAACGATTTTTTCGCTGGGCAACGCGCGAGCGGCACATCGCGCTAGACCCGACGCTGCGCCTTGTCAGCGCTAAGTCTTTGCCGCGTGCTATTCATACACTGACGCAGGCGCAAGTTGAAGCGTTGCTTGCCGCGCCGTGCATCGAAACCCCGCTGGGGCTGCGTGACCGAGCCATGCTTGAATTGCTTTATGCGTGCGGACTGCGCGTGTCCGAACTTGTTAGCCTTCAAACGCTGTGCGTGAGTTTGAGCGACAACGCACTACGTGTGACGGGCAAAGGTCGCAAAGAGCGCGTCGTGCCGTTTGGCGAGGTTGCCGCCCAGTGGATTGCGCGTTATTTGCAGCACGGACGAGCCGAAATTTTGCGCGACCGCGCTTCAAGCGATTTGTTTGTGACGGCACTGGGCAGCGCCATGACACGCGAAGGCTTTTGGCACATCATTAAAAAATATGCACACCAAGCCACTATCACTGCACCGCTTTCACCGCACACCTTGCGCCACGCATTTGCGACACACCTGCTCAATCACGGCGCCGATTTGCGGGCGGTGCAGCTTTTATTGGGTCATGCCGATATCACGACGACGACCATTTACACCCACGTGGCAAGGGAGCGTTTGAAGCAAATTGTGCGGGAGCATCACCCTCGGGGATAAGACCCCTGCCCCTGAATGCGATAATCAAAATATGAGTGAGTCAATTCATTTTTCCATTAAATACGATGGTCCAGCTTTGTCGGATCATCAGATGGATTTGCGCGAGCTGGCTCCCGCATTGATTGCGCTTTCCAATTTGTTAGAGGAGGCAAATAAGACTGCGTTTGCCGATGCCTCCGAGGTGCGCGTTCACGTTCAAGGGAGCTTTAAAGGGGGGTCGTTTGGCGTAGATTTAATAGCCATTCAAGGGATCACTCAACAAATTGTTTCTATTTTTTCAGGTGCAGAAGCAACAGCTGCGGCCAATCTTTTTGCAATTTTGAGTGGGCTCGGTTTGTTAGGCGCTGGAGGTTTGATTGGCGTTATTAAATGGCTCAAAGGACGTAAGCCCTCAACGATACGCAATGAAGGAGATAAAACGATCTTTGAGTTGCAGTTATCCGAGAGCATTGAGACTTTGAAAGTTGACTTAGTGACAGGAAAACTTTACCAAAATCGTATCGTCCGTCAGGCATTAGCAAAAGTGATCAAACCATTAGAGCGCGATGGCATTGATATTTTTGCATCAGGACGCGAGGGCAAAACCGAAACTATTGTTGAAAAGGCCGATGTAGCATCATTTGAGATGGCGGCTAGTGAAGCGGACATAGTTTCAGATACGCTGAGTACGGGTGTGCTTTTACAGATCGACTCACCTGTTTTTAAAGATGGTAATAAATGGCGATTTAGTGAAGGAGGATCAAATTCTTTTTTTGCTGAAATCGAGGATAAACAATTTTTGGACCGAGTTAATGCGGGAGAAGAACGTTTTGGAAAAGGTGATGTACTGATCGTTGATTTAAGACGTATTCAAAGCATTACGGACAATGGCTTAAAGCTTGACTATGTTGTGATAAAGGTTAACGAGCATCGTGCGCCATTGCAAATGCGATTGATGTGATTTAAAAACAGCCCCAAAAATTATCCATTCCCCCCCTCTACACGCTTGCATTGAAAGGCAACTCCGTGACTTCTGCTTCGCACAACCCCGCAAAAAAAGTCTTTATTAAAACCTTTGGCTGTCAAATGAACGAGTACGACTCGGGCAAGATGGTCGATGTGCTGCACGAGGCACAGGGCTACACGCAAACCGACGATGTGGACGCCGCCGATTTGATTTTGTTCAACACTTGCTCGGTGCGCGAAAAGGCGCAAGAAAAAGTGTTTAGCGATCTGGGTCGCGTCAAGCATCTCAAGGCGCGGGGCGTACAAATTGGCGTGGGTGGATGTGTGGCTAGTCAAGAAGGTGCAGCCATCATCGCCCGCGCACCTTATGTGGATGTGGTGTTTGGTCCGCAAACACTGCATCGTTTGCCCGAGTTGTTAGATGCACGCAAGCTTACGAACAAACCGCAGGTGGATATTCAATTTCCAGAAATTGAAAAATTTGACCATTTACCACCCGCACGAGTCGATGGCGCATCCGCGTTTGTATCCATCATGGAGGGCTGCTCCAAATATTGTTCGTACTGCGTCGTCCCTTACACACGCGGAGAAGAGGTTAGCCGCCCCTTGGATGATGTGCTGGCGGAAATTCGGCATCTGGCGGAGCAAGGCGTCATTGAAGTAAATCTGCTTGGACAAAACGTGAACGGTTATCGTGGACGTTTGGTGAAAGACGACGCAACCAGCAACATTGTGGACTTTGCGTATTTGCTCGATCGCGTGGGCGAGATGGAGGCTATTAGGCGCATTCGCTACACAACCAGTCACCCTAACGAGTTTGGGCAGCGTTTGTTAGATTGCTACGCGAGTAATCCTAAGCTAGTCAATCATTTGCATTTGCCCGTGCAGCATGGTTCGGATCGCATTTTGATGGCAATGAAACGTGGCTACACCGCCTTGCAATTTAAAAGCACGATTCGCAAACTGCGCACCCTGCGTCCTGATATTTCTATTTCGTCCGATTTCATTATTGGCTTTCCTGGCGAGACGGATAGCGACTTCGACAAGCTCATGGATTTGGTGAACGAGGTGGGCTTTGATAACAGCTTCAGCTTTATTTTTAGTCCGCGCCCAGGTACGCCTGCGGCCAACTTGGTGGACGATACACCGCACGAAGTCAAACTCAAGCGTTTGCAGCATTTGCAAGCCACCCTTGAAGCCAATGCACAAAAAATTGCCGAGAGCAAATTGGGCTCGATCCAAAGCGTGTTGGTTGAGAGGATGGCTACGCAAACCCCTGGCCAATTGATGGGACGCAGCGAATGCAACCGCCTAGTTAGTTTCGCCGCACATCCTCGTTTGATTGGGTGCTTGGTGGACGTGCGCATCACGCAGGCCAGAGCCTATTCATTTCAAGGCGAGTTGCTGGCGTAGTTGCCAAAAAATCGACTGCGCGTGTTGCATCGTTATAGGCAGGCAGCCCGCCAAAATTGGCGAAGAGGTATTTGTTTTCGGCTTTAAGTCTTTGCGACGAAGGTCAGAAAAGTTCAAGATTGCTATCATCGCCGAATGAAGATTCCTTTTACCAAAATGCAAGGCGCGGGTAACGACTTTGTGGTGCTTGACGAAACGCGTTCGCTTTTTAATCTAACGCCCGCCGACTACCGCCGCTTGGGCGATCGCCATCTTGGTGTGGGTGCAGATCAAATTTTGTCGGTACGTGCTGCGTCTAGCCTTGACGTTGATTTTGATTACGTCATTCACAACAACGACGGCAGTGAAGTGGCGCACTGCGGCAATGGGGCGCGCTGCTTTGTTCGCTTTGTGCGCGAGCAGGGTTTGACAGATCAAACAACCATCAAAGTGCGTACCAAATCGCGTGTACTGACGCTGACAGAAACGGCCGATCAACACGTCACAGTGGATATGGGCGCGCCTATTTTTTCGGCGGCGCAAATTCCCTACATCACGCCAAGCGCGGAGACGCAGGTGGACTGGAACTATGTGTTATCAGTAGGGAATCCACACGCCGTATGCCTAGTGCGCGATGTGCAAACTGCGCCTGTTGCGCTGCGCGGCCCTGCTATTCAAAACAACCCCGCCTTCCCTGAAGGGGTGAATGTGGGGTTTATGCAGGTAGTGAACCCTTCTCACATTAAGCTGCGCGTATATGAGCGCGGTGCGGGCGAGACGCTGGCCTGCGGCACGGGTGCTTGCGCGGCGGTCGTGGCGGGCATTCAGATGGGGTTGCTGAAGTCTGCGGTGCGTGTTTCGGTGCTGGGCGGAGAGTTGACTATTCGCTGGGATCTGGGCACGGCAGGTGCTTCTATTTGGATGACGGGACCTGCGGTCACGGTTTATCAAGGTACGATTGAGTTATGACTGATCAATCTCACAATTTCACTGAGGGCGATATCGCGGACTATTTGCTGCGTACGCCTGATTTCTTTTTGCGCCATGCCGAGCTGCTCGCCTCGGTGCAACTCATGCATCCGCACAGCGGGCGTGCAATTAGTTTAGCAGACAGACAGCTTGAGTTGCAGCGCGAAAAGTTTAAATCGCTAGAGAGAAAACTGCACAATTTACTCGGCATCGGTAAAGAAAATGTGGAGCTAGCTGGCAAGCTGCATCTATGGATGCTAGGTTTACTGACTTACGCAGGAACAGACGCAGCCCAAACGCACCTCACGAGTAGTTTGCAAAGTATTTTTGATGTCCCTTTTGTGGCGATTGATGCTCGCAAGTCTTCGCAAGACAAGGCGCTTGCCATGACTGCGCCCGTTTGTGGTTTGTGGGCAGATTCGTTTTTTCAAGATATGAATTTAGGCGCTTGCTTGGGAGGCTTTGCGGCGCAGTCGCTGGCGATTATTCCTTTGTCCTCGGTGGGTTTGCTCGTGCTCGCGTCCACCGATCCGCGCCGTTTTGTCTCCAACATGGGCACGGAGTTTTTAACCAGATTGGGTGAACTCGCCCATGCAGCCCTGCTCATTTAACGGCGGTCTCGAGCGTGCGGGCAGCATTGCCCGCTACCTTGAGCACATTCGCGTAGGCAAGCGGCTTGCTGTCAGCACCGTCGATTTGTACGCGCAGGCGCTGGCTCAATTGCAAATGCTGTGCGACACGCAGTCCACCATGTTGCACGAAGTGCAACATTCGCATATCCGCCGCTGGATTGCCAGCAGCCACAGCGCGGGCAAGGGTGCAAAAACTCTGGCGCTGCAACTGTCTAGTTGGCGTGGTTTTTATAAATGGTTAGTTGCCAATGGTGAGATCGCGCACAACCCGTGCCTTGATATCAAGCCTCCCAAATCTGCCAAACCATTGCCCAAAGCGCTGGGTGTGGATGCGGCAATGGCGCTAGCGCAATACGAAGCCAAAGAGGTCAACCTCATGGCCACTCGGGATGCGCTGATTGTCGAGTTGCTCTATGGCTGCGGTTTGCGGGTGAGTGAGTTGGTAGGACTTGACGCGGCGTCAAGCGACGCAGCCATGCGCGAAGGTCGAGGCTGGATTGATGCTCAGGCGGGTGAGGTTCATGTTTTTGGCAAAGGCGGCAAGCGTCGCATGACCCCGCTGGGCAACAAAGCTGTCCAGGCGTTTTTTGCTTATCAGCCGATGCGTCAAACGTCAGAACCAGCGCTGCTGCTGGACGCTAAAGGCAAGCGCATGACGCGCCACGCCGTATGGCGCGTGCTACGAAGTCGCAGCTTGGCGGCGGGGTTGGCATCCGCGGTTCACCCGCATATGCTGCGTCACAGTTTTGCCAGTCACGTTTTGCAGTCAAGTGGCGATTTGCGTGCCGTGCAGGAACTGCTGGGCCATAGCTCGATTGCTAGTACACAGGTCTATACGCGGCTGGATTTTCAGCATCTTGCCAAAATTTACGACAATAGCCATCCAAGAGCAAAACTCACAAAGGACAAGTCTTGATTTTGGTGTTGGGTGATGCTGGTTTTATTGGTCGCCATTTGGTGCTCGAGTGGTTCGAGTGTGGCGGCGGGCAGGAAGTGCGCGATTAGCTTTATGAAAATTTTATTACTTGGTAAAGACGGACAACTAGGGGGCGAACTGACGCATCGTCTTGCGGACATGGGCGAGCTCGTCGCATGGGGGCGCGCAGCGTGTGACTTATCCGATGTGGACGCACTTGGCGCCAAGGTGCTGGCTTGCAAACCAGACCTCATTGTGAACGCTGCGGCCTATACCGCTGTGGATAAAGCCGAATCAGAGCCTGCGCTGGCGCACGCCATCAACGCCGCCGCGCCTGCTGTACTCGCCGATGTGGCGCGCAAGATAAGTGCAGGGCTGATTCATTACTCTACCGATTACGTGTTTGATGGTTCTGGCACAAAACCTTGGGCGGAAGATGCCTTGACCGCACCACTGAACTGTTATGGCGTAAGCAAATTGGCAGGGGAGCAATCCATTGTCGCCAGCGGTTGTCAGTACCTGATTTTTCGCACCAGTTGGGTGTACGCCAAAGAGGGTGGCAACTTCGCGAAAACCATGCTGCGCCTGGCTTTGGAGCGAGACACGCTGTCAGTTATTGATGATCAAATTGGCACACCTACCGATGCGGCGTGGTTGGCAGACATCACCGCGACCATAGCAAACCAATGGGGTGGGGACTCAGGCGGCATCTACCACGCCACGGCCGCAGGCGAAGTGTCGTGGCACGGTTACGCCAGTTATTTGATTGCCAAAGCACGCGAGCTTGGCTTTCCCATCAAGGTGCGGCAGGGCGCTATTGGCTCTGTTCCCTCAAGCGCATTCCCCACACCCGCCAAGCGTCCGCATAACTCACGGCTCGATTGCTCTAAACTTTCGCGCTGTTTTGGTATTTCGCCCCCACCTTGGCAAAAAGGCATTGACCAACTTTTACAGCATCTCAAGCCCTGATTGAAAACTTATAGGTGCTTTTTGATCGCTGCTTCTAGATCTTGATACTCTTCGCACTGGGTGCCACCGCAAAGAGTTTTCAAGCGTGCCAGATTGGTCTGCGCCTGCGCGGGTTGCTTGGCCATCAAAAAGGCTTCACCCTGATATTCCAGTGCGCCTTTGTGCGCAGGATCGAGACTCAGCGCCTTGTCGTAATAGGCAAAGGCCTCTTTGAGCTGGCCGTTTTTACGCGACGAAAAGCCTAATAAGTTGTAGACATCGGCATTGGGCGACAGTGTTTTTAATTCGACGATCGCTTGCGTCCATTGTTGGTTTTTGATCAAAGCGCGTGCTTTGTCCAACGGGCTCGCAGCGGTTTTAGCTGCCGCAGGTTTTGGTTCGGACGGTTTCGTGTCTTCCGCATAAGCCGATACGAGTCCTGCGAAGGTAAGAAGAGTGATGAATAGTGGACGAAAAAACATGGCAAGTATTCCAATAAAAAAGAGAATGAAAAATAGCTCTACACGGGCGAGCCCTTCAATTAAGAGCTACTGCAAGTACGGGCAAAAACCTAGGGACATTCTGCATAACCCTATTGCGTTCGGACTGAGCCTGTCGAAGTTCTTGATTTGATTAGAACCACCTTTCGACAAGCTCAAGGTGAACGGAGTTTTGCAGAGGCTCCCTAACCCCATGAGCTGCACGATTATGGCGCAGGTTTTTGAGCGCATCATCGGTTTAAACTAACTGATTGATAGCGTTTTCAGCTGACATAAACGCACCCTCTTGCCAGCCGGGCAAGGGCGACAGCTGATCACCGATGACAAAAAAACGTCCCTCGGGTTTGAGCAAACGCTGGTAATGTTTTTCGGTTTTTGGGTCAGCGTGGTTCCACAGGGTGTAGCCACCGCTTTGCCCCTCGACTTGGTGCCACGCAATGCTCACGGCTTTGTTGCTGGGTAACAGATCTTCGCGCTGCATTTCTGGATGCAGCTTGACGCCGTCGCGGCGTGCGGCACGGATGCGTTCGGTCAAGCTCATGTTGCCATACGCCTTCGCTTGCGCGTCGTAACAATAACAGCCTGGCAAAACTCCTTTGGCGCTGAAATAGTCATTCGACGGATACCACATCTGCGTGAGCATGGAGTCGGTGTAGCTAATGCCGCCAAAAATGGCGTAAGGTGACTTCTCCCAAAACCTTTGGTTGGACTGCCAGGCCAGCTTATAAAGCGCCCCTGGCTTGGCCGCACGCACCGCTGCACGGTATTCCTCTGAAAAATTATTCGAAATATCCACCAATTTGGGCAAGGGAATGGAGCTGAGCACATAGTCACCCCGCACTTCTAAATGTTTGCCAGTCTCTATGTCGGTGTAATGCACCCGCACCGCTTCTGACGCCACTTCAATCTGATTGACCTTGGCGCGATATCGAATGCGGTGCCCCACATGCTTGACAAAAGCATCCACCAATTTGTCCATGCCGCCCACGGGTTGAAACAAGGTCGGCTCCCAATCACCCTCAAAAGGCTGGAAGAAAGGGTTGTTCCAAAAGGCGGATTGCATCATTTCGGGCAAGGGCAGATGTGGGTTGGGGTGACACATGGCTTGAACCGTCATGGGCTCGGCGCACAGGTTGCGTGGCGTGTCCGAGCCCACGGTGTTGCTGGACATCGTGGCACCAAACTGCCCCAGCATTGCCACAAAGGCTTTCTTGTCGATGCCAGTGAGCTGCTCATTCAAAGCACCTTGGTTGACCGCTTTGCTCAGCAAATCCGCAACGTGGTAATTCACATCATTAGCCAGTCTGTAGCGTGGCACGGCCTTGCCCCCAAAAGCCTTGTCTGACTGGTACAAATTGGCCATGTTGGACATGACATACACCTCTAGGGGAATCTTCAACTCATTGCAGTAGTGCATACAACGCTCGTGGTGAAACGGCAGCCTTGCTGGCCCCATGTTCATGTACAGACCATCGTCAAAATCGCAAATCTGTTCCGTTCTGCCGTTGGGACCCGTGTCCTCCACCACTTTGCTGCCCTTTCGTGCCGTGAAGTTGCGCCCACCAGGGCGATCGAGCAACTCCAAAATCTCGCAGTTGTAGCCACGCTTTTGCAGCTCATAAGCGGCCATCAGCCCCGATATACCCGCGCCCAAAATAAGCACCGCCTTGCCCTGCCCTGGTGGCAAAGCATTCAAGTTGCTGGCTGCAAATGCCGACGGCATAGCCAATAAACCCATGCTGATCATGGTGTCGTACATGGCCGAAGCACCAGCGGTTTTGCCAATCCACGCCAGCAAGTCGCGACGGGTAAGAGGAGGGGTATTTTTTTCTGACGTGGAGGTACCCATGTGAAAACTTTCAAAATGACGGTGAACAAATCGCAGGTTTACTCAGATCGATACCGATACTGCAAATACAACTTAAAGACATTCTGCATAACCCTATTGCGTTCGGACTGAGCCTGTCGAAGTACTTGATTTGATTAGACCACCTTTCGGCAAGCTCAAG
This sequence comes from Burkholderiaceae bacterium, assembly GCA_031538565.1. Classification (GTDB taxonomy): domain Bacteria; phylum Pseudomonadota; class Gammaproteobacteria; order Burkholderiales; family Burkholderiaceae_C; genus JASGCK01. The sequence goes on along the minus strand of JAVKLS010000032.1, from coordinate 30,982 downwards.
GTGAACGGAGTTTTGCAGAGGCTCCTTAATTGCTTGATGTTGGATACTCAAAATACGCGGACATATTGGGCTGGCAATTATGCGGGCGACTCGGCAATAGTTGATTGATGAGAAAATTCATGAGAAAAGTAAACTCGAAAAATTTAAATCAGTATAATTTATTTAAAGTTTCTAGTTAATTATTTTAAAAGGATATTTAAAAATGCAAACATTTGAAGAGATTCAACAGCAAATTATTGATTTGCAAAAACAGGCTGAGATTATGCGTAAGCAAGCAATGGCGGTAGCCATCAAAGAAGTTAAGCGTTTAGTCAATTTATATAGTTTGGGCTACGCGGATATTGGCATTACAGTTGCGCCGGGTAAAAAAACTGCAAGCGTCGCCAAAGGCAAAGGTAAGGTGGCGAAGTCTAAAAAAGGGGCGACGGCTCGAGGCGCGAAGAAAGCGGCATCTGACAAGCGGGCGGCGGTGGCTCCGAAATACCGCGATAGCGCGACGGGGGACACTTGGACGGGGCGCGGCAAGATGCCCAAATGGTTGGCTGCAAAAGTTGCCGCTGGCGCAAGCAAAGAGTCGTTCAAAATCTAAACCCACATTTAGATTGACTGGCTCGTATGCAAAAGTTACTGAATCCAAGTCATGTGCAGCTTGGATTTGAGGTTACAAGTAAAAAACGCTTCTTTGAAGAGGTCGGGTTTTTATTTGAGCGCACGGTAGGGATCTCGCGCATCCATGTGACGGATAGTCTGTTTGCGCGTGAGCGACTTAGCTCCACAGGGCTGGGGCATGGTGTTGCGATTCCGCATGGCCGTATCAAAGGCTTAAAAGAACCTTATATCGCTGCGTTTCAATTAAAAGAGCCGCTGGGTTTTGATGCCGTCGATGGCCATCCTGTTAGTTTGCTATTTGTTTTGTTGGTTCCCGAAAGCGCCACGCAAAAACATTTGGATTTACTGGCGGATGTGGCGGAAATTTTGGGCGATGAAGATAAGCGTGAGGCTCTCAAAACGGCGCCTGATTTAAGCACCTTTATGGCGGCATTATGAAGCCTAGCTTTATCAGCGCCGATGAATTATTCCAATTCCACAGAAAAACTTTGAAATGGGAGTGGGTTGCGGGTCAGCAAGCCAAGGAGCGTCATTTTGACGAGGTGGCAGTGCGAGCCGCGCGCTCGGCTGCCGATTTGGTGGGATATCTCAACTACATTCATCCGTATCGTGTGCAAATTTTGGGCGAACGCGAGGCCGCTTACATCAGTAGCGCTACGCAGCAAGATGCCGAGCGACGGCTGGCGCGCATCGTCGATTTAGAGCCGCCTGCTTTGGTTCTGTGCGACGGCGGCGTGCCTGACGAGAGCTTACTCAAGCTGTGCAATGACGCGCAGATTCCGCTATTTACTTGCATGGATTCTGCCGCCTACGTGATCGACGTTTTGCGTGCATATTTGTCGCGCCACTTTGCAGATCGCGACACCGTGCACGGCGTATTTATGGATATCTTGGGTCTGGGTGTGCTCATCACGGGCGAATCGGGGCTTGGTAAAAGCGAGCTGGGCTTAGAGCTGATTTCGCGGGGACACGGCCTTGTGGCGGACGATGCGGTGGACTTGTATCGCATCAACCAAACGATTATTGAAGGGCGTTGCCCAGAGCTTTTGCAAAACATCCTAGAAGTGCGCGGCATTGGACTGCTCGACATTCGAGCCATTTTTGGCGAAACCGCTGTGCGTCGCCGATTACGCCTGCGTTTAATTGTGCATTTGGTACGCAAGGACACCATGGAGCGAGATTACGACCGTATGCCCGAAGAGCCGCTCTCTAGTGATGTGCTGGGCATACCCATTCGCAAGGTCGTGCTCCAAGTGGTGGCTGGGCGTAACATCGCGGTTTTGGTTGAGGCTGCGGTTCGCAATACGATTTTGCAAATGCGCGGCATCAATACGTATGATGAATTCACGAAACGTCAGCGCGCTTTGATGGACAGTCCCTCCTGATGCAGTGAGCGTAAAGACTGAGTGCATGGTCAGCTAATTCAAAGCCTTTGTCTTTTGCTACCGCGTGCTGCTGGGTTTCAATAGTCGAATCAAAAAACTCCTCAACCTTGCCGCAATCTAAACAGACAAGGTGGTCGTGATGCTGGGCATCTGCCAATTCATAAACTGCACGCCCCGCGCCGCTATAGCCTACGCCGCTGGCATCGCTGCTGGTAAAGTGGTTGCGACTCAAAATTCCCGCTTGCTCGAACTGTGCCAGCACCCGATAAACCGTGGCTAAACCAATATCTTGGTTATCGGCGAGCAAATGCCGATACACATCTTCGGCGCTTAAATGGCGCTCGTGACGGACGCTTTGCGTTTGGAATAATTCTAAAATTTTGAGGCGCGGCGTCGTTACCTTGAGCCCAGTGGTCTTTAGGTTATGCATAGAATGTACCTCTCATTTTTCTTTATGAATGCTGCATCGTGGCATCATGGATTTTGCGTTATTTTTATGCCTTTATTTATTTCAAAAACGATTCGTTTATTAGCTTGGCTTGGGCTGATGGCATTACTGCCCAGTTTGTTGGTCGCGTGTAGTTCGCCGCGTTTGGTGGATGCGCGTCAAGCCGTTAGCGATGCACGCGATGCCGTCGTGAAGGCGGGACAATCTGTTAAGCCGTATAAGCCCGAAGTTGTGCAAGGAAATTTTGTTTCTCGGGAGCAAGTTGCCGCGCTGCGCCCTGGTATGCCGCGCGCGCAAGTGCGAAACATCTTGGGCACACCCATGCTGACCGATGTTTTCCATCCCAACCGCTGGGATTACGTCTTTACGATTGAACAAAGTGGCGTGCTTACCAAAACCTACACGCTCACGGTTTATTTCAATAACGACATATTTGACCACTGGGAGGGCGATGAACTGCCTACTGAAACCGAGTTCATCGGCTCCATAAGGTCGGGGCGAGCGGCTGGAAAAACTCCAGCACTTGCCGCCACAGAAAAAGATCTCATCGAGTTTTCTAAGCGCGAAAACGCCAGAGAAAAATCACCCCTGCCAGAATCTTCGCCCCCCGCGCCCGCTGCTAAAACGTATCCTCCGCTTGAGTCACAATGAAATCATCTACGACCAATCACAAACTAAAAATCGCCGTTGCAGGTAGTTCGGGACGCATGGGCAAGATGCTTATGAGCGCCATCAATGCCACCACTGATTGTGAACTGACAGGGCAACTTGACATTGGCATCGACACGCGTATCGAATTGGAAGAGGCGGACTACCTCATTGACTTCACCCGCCCCGAAGGAACACTGGCGCATTTGCAAGCGTGCCGTGAGCTGGGCATCAAAATGGTGATTGGCACAACGGGTTTTAGTGAGGCTGAAAAAATGCAAATAGCCCAAGCCAGTAAAGACATCGCCATCATGCTCTCGCCCAATATGAGTATTGGCGTCAACGTCACACTCAAACTGTTGGAGCTGGCGGCCAAAGCCATGAGCACGGGCTACGATATTGAAATTATTGAAGCGCATCACCGCCACAAAGTCGATGCACCGTCGGGTACGGCGCTCAAAATGGGTGAAGTGATTGCAGAGGCGCTCGGGCGCGATTTGAAAGACTGCGCGGTATATGCACGTGAAGGAGTGACGGGCGAACGAGACCCCTCCTCTATTGGTTTTGCCACCATTCGCGGCGGCGATATTGTGGGTGACCATACGGTGCTGTTTGCAGGCACGGGCGAGCGCATTGAAATTGCACACAAATCAAGTAGCCGAGAGACTTACGCGCAAGGCAGTTTACGTGCCGTGCGGTTTTTAGCGGCGCATCAAACGGGATTGTTCGATATGTTTGATGTGCTGGGTTTGAGAGATAAATAAAAATGGCAATGAAGCTCTATATTGGCAATAAAAACTATTCCTCATGGTCGATGCGTCCGTGGGTGCTTCTGCGCCAAGCAGGTATCGAATTTGAGGAGGTACAAGTTTTATTTGATTCGTTTGCGCCCACGTCAAACTTCAAACAAACCATGTCCAAAGTTCATCCTGGAGGAAAAGTGCCCGTGCTGGTCGATGGTGATGTGGTGGTGAGCGATACGCTGGCGATTGCCGAATACCTTGCCGAGACTTATCCCCCAAAAAACCTCTGGCCAAAAGATAAAAAAGCACGCGCCTTAGCGCGATCAGCCTGCGCGGAAATGCACGCGGGATTTTTTGCGCTGCGAAGCATCTGCCCAATGAATATCGAAGCGCAGTTGCCGCACATTGGACAGCTTGCCATGCGCGATAAGCCTGCCGTGGTGGCGGATGTGGCGCGGCTGCAATCTTTGTGGGCAGGGCTGTTGGATGCATATTCGAGCGCGCACCCTGACGGAATGTTGTTTGGTGCATTTAGCATTGCCGATGCTTACTTTGCGCCTGTGGCGATGCGTTTGCAAACTTATGCCATCCCAGCGGATAAAAAAATCACCGCCTATATGCAGCGTCTTACTGCTATGCCAGGCGTGGCAGCGTGGATAGCCGGTGCGCTGGCGGAGCGCAACTTTCGTGATTTTGAAGAGCCGTATCGGCTGGCTCAATAAGAGCACACGAAGTGCAATGAAAATTTATCTTGTTGGCGGCGCTGTGCGTGATGCTCTGCTGGGGCTGCCTGTGCAAGATCGAGACTGGGTGGTGGTGGGGGCAAGTCCTAAAGCGATGCTGGACAAGGGATATACACCCATAGGCCGTGACTTCCCTGTTTTCTTGCATCCCAAGACCCACGAAGAATATGCGCTTGCCCGCACCGAGCGAAAAACCGCTCGCGGCTATCACGGATTTTCGTTTTGCGCGGACGAAGATGTGACGTTAGTGCAAGACCTCAGTCGCCGCGATTTAACAATAAACGCCATCGCGCAGGATGCGGACGGCACGCTGATAGACCCCTACCACGGGCAGCGCGATGCCGCGGACAAAGTGCTGCGGCACGTCACGCTGGCGTTTCGCGAAGACCCCGTGAGAATTTTGCGCGTCGCACGTTTTGCAGCGCGATTAACCGATTTTGTAATCGCTCCCGAGACGCTAATTTTGCTGCGCGGCATGGTTTCGAATGGCGAAGCCGATAGCTTGGTTGCCGAGCGCGTCTGGCAAGAGCTTGCTAAAGGTTTGATGGAGCTCAAACCCTCGCGTATGTTTGACGTGCTGGCCGACTGCGGTTTGCTGGCGCGTCTTTTGCCCAGTCTTGTGGGCAACTCGCTCGCCATGCAAGCTCTGGACACGGCAGCCGTTCGCGGCTTTGTGCTTGCTGTGCGATTTGCAACTTTGCAATTACCCAATCATGTGCTGAAAGCGCCTAGCGATTGCGAACAACTGACGCAAGTGGTGGCCAAGTTGCTGGCTTGCTATCAACAGGATGCGAGTGCCGAAAAACTCTACGCTTGTTTGGATGCCGCAGACGCTTGGCGGCAACCCGTACGGTTTGGTTTGGTGCTAGAAGCGCTGAAATGCGTGCATCCAGATATCGCTACGCAACCGCTGGCGCAAGCACTAGAAGTGGCGCTTGCGGTAGCGACGCAGCCGATTTCCCAGGCCGCGATTGCTGATGGTTTATCGGGTGAACACATTGGCGAGCGCATCGCCAAGGCGCGTATCCAAGCTATCGCATTGCGCGAGATTGTTGATGCACCGCCTCCACCAACGCCGAGACGTGCTCGGGCGGTGTGAACTGGCTAATGCCGTGTCCTAAATTAAAAATATGTCCCGTGCCACGCGTTGCTGGATCTTGATGCGGCTTGCCAAAAGACGCTAGCACTTTGCCAACTTCGGCTGCAATGGTGGCAGGCGGCGCAAATAGCACGTTTGGATCGATATTGCCTTGCAGCGATTTCTGATTACCCACAATGCCTCTAGCCTTGCCTAGGTTTATCGTCCAATCAAGTCCTAGCACGTCGCAGTCCAAATCTTTCATCTCGTCCAGCCAAAGTCCGCCGCCTTTGGTAAAGACGATGCGCGGCACGATGGCGCCATCCGTGCCCGTGCGCTTCAAGGCGGCTAGCACGCGACGGGTGTACGCCAAGCTAAAGCTTTGAAATGCGCCGTCTGCCAGTACACCGCCCCAAGAATCAAACACCATTACGGCCTGGGCGCCTGCGTCAATTTGCGCATTTAAGTAAGCGGAAACGCTGTCTGCATTTACCGCCAAGATGCGGTGCATTAAATCGGGGCGTGCATACATCAAACTTTTGACATGGCGGTAGTCGTCGGATCCCTTGCCTTCGACCATGTAACAAGCCAGCGTCCACGGACTGCCTGAAAAACCAATCAGGGGAACAGCTTTGTCGCCGCGATGCGCCAGCGCTTTGCGAATGGATGTCACGGCATCGAACACATAGCGCAGCTTGCTCATATCGGGAACGGTGAGCTTGGCAACGGCGGCCTCGTCACGCACGGCGGTGGCAAAGCGCGGTCCTTCGCCTTCGGCAAACGACAGCCCGAGCCCCATTGCGTCTGGCACGGTCAAAATATCGGAAAACAAAATAGCCGCATCCAGCGCGTAGCGATCGAGCGGTTGCAGTGTGACTTCGGTCGCAAAAGTGGGACTGGTGGCTAGCCCCATGAAGCTGCCAGCAGTCGCTCGCGTGGCGCGGTACTCGGGCAAGTAGCGTCCTGCCTGACGCATCAACCAAACGGGGGTGTAGGGCGTTGCAAGCCCTTGGCAAGCGTCTAAAAAAACACGATTCATAGTGATCCCAACTCAAAGAGTTCCGTAAGAGTGCAAACCACTCAAAAACATATTCACACCAAGGAAAGCAAAGGTGGTGACTAACAACCCAACGAGCGCCCACCAAGCAGCAACTACGCCGCGCAAGCCCTTGACTAGCCGCATATGCAGCCATGCCGCATAGTTCAACCAAACAATTAACGCCCAAGTTTCTTTGGGATCCCAGCTCCAATAACCACCCCAAGCCTCGGCTGCCCAAAACGCACCTAACACGGTAGCAATAGTAAAAAATGCAAAGCCTACGGCAATGGCTTTGTACATCAGATCGTCCATGACTTCTAGCGAGGGCAAAGTCGCCATTAGGTACGAATTAGGAAATCGCTTCTTCAGTAGATACGCCGCAGCCACCATTGCCGCAAGGCTAAACGTGCCGTAGCCAATAAAGTTGGCGGGTACGTGCACTTTCATCCACCAACTTTGTAGCGCAGGCACTAGCGGTTGGATATCCGCCGCTTCGCGCACAAAGGTGTACCACAGCAAAAATCCTACGGCCGCACTCACCACTAGCATGACAAACGCGCCCAAGGTTTTAGTCTGGTAGATTTCTTCGTAGTACAAATAAAACAGCGTCGTCATCCAGCAAAAAAGCACAAACACTTCGTATAAGTTTGAAACGGGGATATGCCCCACATCCGTGCCAATGAGATAGCTTTCGTACCAACGAACCATCATACCCACTAGTGCTGCGGTTACCGCTACCCACGCCAACTTAGAGGCAATCCCAGCAAACACCTGCGCTTGCGATTTAAGGAGCAGCCCTAGCCAATAAAACAAAGTGCTTAAAAAAAGCAGCACGCTCATCCACATGATGGCGGTTTGGCTGGCCAAAAAATATTTCAACATAAAGGCGGCATTAGCACGGGGTAGTTGCCCCCCATACAGCCAAATCGACCACAGCGACAGCAGCGCAACGATTAGGACCAGCCAGCGCACAGGGCGCCAAAACCAAGCCATTGCAACCAGCGCAGGAGTGGCAGCCAGCAAAATGCCAACTTCGTAGCCATCCATATTTGCAAAATATTGCGAGAGAGTGAATAAAGCGCCGCACGCAACAAGCGCGGCAAAAAGCCAATCGAAGAGGCTGCGTTTGAAATAAGAAGTCATCGTCCTAGTTTAACGACTGGCTTACACGTGCATTCGCGGTTTTTGTGCTTTATCTTTATGATGGCGCTACCCTCTAACTCCGATATTGGCATACTGCTATTGAATGGACATCCTATGAAACCTTTTAAAAAACTTTTACTGACTGGCGCAGCGGGCGCTCTGGGTAAGGTGCTGCGAAAAAGTTTAGCGGCGCACACCGAGGTGCTACGTCTATCCGATATTTCCAGCATGGACGAAGCGGTTGTTAATGATGTGCGGCACGAAGAAATCATCACGTGCGATTTGGGTGACAAGCAAGCAACCATCGCGCTACTGCAAGGCGTGGATGCTGCCGTACATATGGGCGGCGTATCGACTGAGCATTCGTTTGAGCAAGTTCTGGATGCCAACATTCGCGGCATCTTCCATCTCTACGAAGGGGCGCGCATACACGGCGTGCGCCGCGTGGTGTTTGCCAGCTCTAACCATGCTATTGGTTTTTACAAGCAAGGCGATATGCTCGACAGCGATAGCCCACAGCGCCCCGATAGTTACTACGGACTCTCCAAAGCTTACGGCGAAAACATGGCTCAGTTTTATTTCAATCGCTACGGCATCGAAACCGTCTCTATGCGCATTGGCTCCTCCTTCGCAGAGCCCGTAGATGCGCGGATGTTGAAGACGTGGTTGTCGTACCGCGATTTATCGGAGCTTGTGCGCTGCGCGCTGACGGCCCCCCACGTTGGACACGCCATTGTGTACGGCGTATCGGATAACAAAAATACGTGGTGGGATAACAGCAAGGCCGCGCATCTTGGCTTCAAGCCCCAAGACAACACCGAGGCATGGCGCGCTTCGCGTGAAGCGCTGCCAGCACTGGCTGAAAACGATCCCGCCAAAATCTACCAAGGCGGTGGTTACGTCAAGATGGGACCATTCAATTAGATATACCCATACGGCAAGATCGTCGCAAGTCTTGATTTTGTTCACGCATGGGTGGTTAGTGCAGCAGTGTGGTTAGGTAAAGGCGAAATCTACTTCGGGCTTCAGACCGCTCACGATACGCGCAATACTTTTTCCTGAGCCGCAAGCGTGCGTCCAGCCCAGCGTGCCATGTCCTGTGTTGAAAAACAAGTTTTCTATTTTGCTGCGTCCGATGATGGGAACGTTGCTAGGTGTCGCGGGGCGAAGCCCCGTCCAAAACTGTGCTTTCGATGCGTCACCCGCCCCTGGAAAAAGCTCTTCGGTGCGTCGCACAATGGCTTCGCAGCGCACGCGGTTTAAATCGCGGTCGTAGCCATTAAATTCCGCCGTTCCTGCAATGCGTAGCCGATTGCCAAGTCGTGAGAAGACGAGTTTGAATTCATCGTCGGTGAGCGAGACTTGGTGGGCGTATTGTGTGTCCAGCACAGGCATTGTGACGGAGTATCCCTTGGCGGGATAAATCGGCAAGTCAATACCCAGCGGCTTGACGTAGAGAGGGCTGAGGCTACCCATTGCCAGCACGTAGGCGTCGCCGCGAATGCGCTGAAAGCGTCCGTCGCTGTCGGTGGCTTCTACGTGGTCGATTTTGCCGCCAACGCTTCGCAGTGCGGTGATGGTGTGACTCATTAAAAACTGCACGCCGCTTTGTTTGCAATGCTCGACTAAGCCGCGTGCAAATTGATTGGCATCACCCGATTCGTCTTCGGCCGTGTAGGTTGCGCCTGCTAGATGCGGGCGGATGTGCGCCAGTGCGGGCTCTAGGCGAACGGCTTCGTCGGCACTAATGACGCGGCGGTCGCAGCCCAGCGCACGCATTTGCGCGGCGGGAGCTTCGGCGGAATCGAACTCTTTTTGGTTGGTATAAAAATGCAAGATGCCTTGCGTGCGCTCGTCGTAGTGCAGCCCAATGCTGGCACGCAAATCGCACAACACGCTACGACTGTACGTGCCAAGGCGCACAATTTGCTCGATGTTGTGACTTGTTTTAGCGGGCGTGCATTCGCGCAAAAATTGCAACCCCCACAGCCACTGGCGCATATCTGCACGCAGGCGAAATAAAAGCGGCGCATCTTCTTTGCCCAGCCATTTGAGCACTTTGAGCGGCGCGCTGGGATTGGCCCAAGGCTCGGCATGACTGACGGAAATTTGTCCGCCATTGGCAAAACTGGTTTCAGCGGCGGGGCTGGCTTGCCTGTCTATGACCACGACTTCGTGACCTTGTTGGCGTAAAAAATAAGCGGATGTGACGCCGAGCAAGCCTGCGCCTAAAACAATGACTTTCATAGAGAGCTCCTAAGATTGGGCACGTGCAAGTGCCGCGTAGCCGCTCTCCCTGTCCTTGATACCTGAGAGATTCAGCGCTTAAAAAACTCAAACGCTTTGCTCCTTCGGTGCGCTGCGCCTTATCCATTGGGACTGACGCGGCGGCTCTCCAGACGGCCATTTAAAACAAAAGCAGTACATGAACCTGAGCGATTATGAGAGGTTGCGCCTTCGGTGACAGCACGCCGAAAAATTGGCGCACTATACTCTCCTGCTAATGGCTGATGGTAACCGCTTAAAGTCGGGGGCAGGCGTGGCGGTTTAGACTAGTTCTTCCACTGACTCTTTCCATTACATTTTTTATGACCTTCTCGCAAACTCCTCGCATCACGGCGCTGCGCGTCATTCCTGTGGCGGGTCACGACTCCATGCTGCTGAACCTCTCTGGCGCACACGGCCCCTTTTTCACTCGCAATGTGCTCATCTTGACCGATTCTGCGGAGCGCACGGGCATAGGCGAAGTGCCTGGCGGCGAAAAAATTCGGCAAACGCTGGAGGACGCCAGGGACTTGGTGGTGGGCGAATCCATTGGCAATGTGCAAGCGGTGCTGGGCAGGGTGCGCACCCAATTTGCTGATCGTGATTTGGGCGGTCGCGGCCTGCAGACGTTTGATCTTCGCACCACGATTCACGCGGTGACTGCTGTGGAGTCTTGCTTGCTGGATCTGCTGGGTCAGCATTTGGCCGTTCCCGTGTCAGCCTTACTGGGCGAGGGGCAGCAGCGCGAGCAAGTCGAAATGCTGGGTTATCTTTTCTATGTAGGTGACAAAGCCAAAACCGATTTAGCGTACCGCGATGAGTGTGCATCTGGTGATGCGTGGAGCGTTTGCCGAAACCAGGTGGCGCTGACGCCCGAGAGCATTGTTCGCCAAGCTCAAGCCGTGCACAGCAAGTACGGTTTTAACGATTTCAAACTGAAAGGCGGTGTGCTACGCGGCGAAGAGGAAATTGAAGCCGTGTGCGCACTGCACGCACGCTTTCCAAAAGCCCGTGTCACGCTAGACCCCAACGGTGGCTGGCTACTAAAAGACGCTGTGCGGTTGATGCGAGATATGCGCGGCGTCGTGGCGTATGCCGAAGACCCTTGCGGTGCGGAGGACGGTTTTAGCGGACGCGAAGTGATGGCGGAGTTTCGCCGTGCCACAGGCTTGCCAACGGCGACCAATATGGTTGCGACCGATTGGCGGCAACTCCAGCATTCGCTCGCACTGCAAAGCGTGGATATTCCGCTGGCAGACCCGCATTTTTGGACGATGGCAGGCTCGGTGCGCGTGGCGCAAACGTGCCGTGACTGGGGGCTGACGTGGGGCTCTCATTCCAACAATCACTTTGATATTTCGCTTGCCATGTTTACCCATGTCGCAGCCGCAGCGCCAGGTAAAGTTACCGCGATTGATACGCACTGGATTTGGCAAGATGGTCAAAATTTATTGAACGAAACGCTTGCCATCCATGGCGGATTGGTGGACGTGCCGCAAGCGGGGGGGCTGGGCGTCACGCTGAATATGCCTGCCGTGGAGGCGGCGCATCAGCTCTATTTGCAGTACGGGCTTGGTAGCCGAGAGGACGCGATCGCCATGCAACACCTCATCCCAAATTGGAAGTTTGATCACAAACGACCCTGCCTGGTTAGGTGACTTTAACTAGAGACAGCCTGCGACAATTGCCCGCTTATGCGTATTGGGCAATATCTTCTTCCTAACAATGTCTTTGCCGCACCTATGGCAGGGGTGACGGATAGACCTTTTCGCAAGCTGTGCAAGCGTTTAGGTGCGGGCTACGCGGTGTCGGAGATGGTGACCTCGCGCAAAGATTTGTGGAGTAGTTTGAAGACCTCGCGCCGCGCCGACCACGCGGGCGAGGTCGCGCCCATCAGTGTGCAAATTGCAGGCACAGACGCGCACATGATGGCGGAGGCGGCGCGGTACAACATTGACAAGGGCGCACAAATCATCGACATCAACATGGGTTGCCCTGCTAAAAAAGTATGCAATAGATGGGCGGGCTCGGCCCTGATGCAAGACGAGCGGCTTGCGCTAGAGATTGTCTCTGCGGTGGTCAGTGCGTGCTGTGCGCATAACGTTCCCGTCACGCTAAAGATGCGCACGGGCTGGAGTGCCGATCATAAAAATGCGGTTTCAATTGCCCGCGCTGCACAAGCGGCAGGTGTGCAGATGGTGACTGTCCACGGCAGAACGCGCGAGCAAGGCTACAAAGGGTTTGCGGAGTACGACACCATCGCTGCGGTGAAGGCGGCGGTGCAAGTCCCAGTGGTTGCCAATGGTGATATTGACAGTCCCTGCAAAGCGCGTGCGGTGCTTGAGGCAACGGGCGCGGATGCGGTGATGATTGGTCGCGCCGCGCAGGGCAGGCCGTGGATTTTTCGCGAAGTGGCTCATTTTTTGGCGACGGGCGACAATTTTCCAGCGCCTAGTCGCCTTGAAATTCGACAATTGCTGATTGAGCATTTGCTGGAGCATTATGAGCTCTATGGCGAATATACGGGGCTTTATACTGCTCGCAAGCATATTGGCTGGTACGTGCAGGGCATGGCTGACGGGGAAGCTTTTCGTCAGCATATGAATACGCTTGGCAGTTGCGAGCAGCAATTGCAAGCCGTTGGCCAGTTTTTTAGTTTGGATAGTTAGAAAAGTAGTTGACCATGAGCAAAGAAAAAATAGACGCTTGTATTCGTGAGAGTTTGGCGGCGTACTTCAAAGATTTGGATGGCGTTGCGCCGCACAATTTGTACGACATGATGCTTGCCAATTTTGAGCATCCCTTGCTTGACGTCGTGATGGCGCGGGCGGGTGGAAACCAGTCTAAAGCCGCTCAGTGGCTGGGTTTGAATCGAAACACCTTGCGCAAAAAACTCACTGAATACGAGATCGCTTAATCTACTTTTGGCAAGTACGCCTCTAGCCCGCATCGCCCATGACCACACAACTTACCGCACTGCTATCCGTTTCCGATAAAACGGGCATTCTCGAATTTTCTCAATCGCTGCATCAGATGGGCATCAAACTGCTGTCAACGGGTGGCACAGCAAAATTACTAGCCGACGCGGGTTTACCTGTGACCGAAGTCTCTAGCATGACGGGTTTTCCCGAGATGCTGGATGGACGCGTTAAAACCCTGCACCCCAAAGTTCATGGTGGCTTGCTGGCAAGGCGCGACGTACCCGAGCACATGGCGGCGCTTGCCAAGCATGGCATTGCGACCATCGACTTGTTGGTTGTGAATTTGTACCCTTTTGAGGCAACGGTTGCCAAAGCGGATTGCACCTTAGATGATGCAATTGAAAACATCGATATTGGTGGTCCTGCGATGGTGCGCTCGGCCGCCAAAAATTGGCGCGACGTGGTGGTGTTGACCGATGCCGCGCAGTACGCGGATGTACTCGGGCAGTTAAAAGCCACGGGCTCCGTCAGCTTAGAGAGCAAATTTGCGCTGTCGGTTGCGGCGTTTAACCGCATTAGCAATTACGACGCGGCGATCAGCGACTACTTGTCTAGTCTCAACATGGACGGCAGTCGCGCCCTCTACGGTTCGCAAAGCAATGGACGGTTTGTGAAGTTGCAAGACTTGCGCTACGGCGAAAATCCGCATCAAAACGCAGCGTTTTACCGCGATCTTCATCCCGCGCCTGGCTCCATCGTGACCGCGCAGCAATTGCAGGGCAAGGAGCTGTCCTATAACAACATTGCCGACGCGGACGCGGCGTGGGAGTGCGTTAAAAGCTTCAATGATTGCGCTTGCGTCATCGTTAAACACGCCAACCCTTGCGGCGCTGCGGTGGGCGATCGCCCGCTTGCGGCGTACAGCAAAGCGCTGAAAACGGATCCCACATCGGCGTTTGGCGGCATCGTGGCGTTTAACCGCTGCGTGGACGCCCGCACGATGGAGGCAGTGACTCAGCTTTTTGTCGAAGTGCTTATTGCGCCTGATTTTGCTGCGGATGCGCTTGAGCTGCTTAAGAAAAAAGTCAATGTGCGAGCGCTCAAAATTGATTTATCAAAAGTTGATTCGTACCAAAGCGGGATGACCGATTGGCAGCGCGGACGCAACGCACGCGACGTCAAGCGTGTGGGATCAGGACTGCTGATGCAAAGCGCCGACAACCACGAGCTAAAAATTTCCGACCTCAAAGTTGTCACAACCAAGCAGCCCACGCCTGCGCAATTGCAAGACTTGCTGTTTGCGTGGAGCGTTGCCAAATACGTCAAATCCAATGCCATTATTTACTGCAAGGACGGCATGACGCTGGGCGTGGGCGCGGGGCAAATGTCGCGCATCGACTCCGCCAAAATTGCCAGTATCAAAGCCAATAACGCGGGTCTTACGCTTGCGGACTCGGTGGTTGCCAGCGATGCATTCTTCCCTTTCCGCGACGGATTAGACGTGGTGGTGGACGCGGGTGCAACGTGCGTCATTCAACCAGGCGGCAGCGTGCGTGATGATGAAGTGATCGCTGCAGCGAATGAGCGCGGCGTAGCCATGGTGTTTACGGGCGTGCGCCATTTTAGGCATTGAGGAAATTTAAGCTTTCAAAATACGACGTATAGTTGCATCTCACTTGTTAGAAATCAAGGACTTTTATGCTTGCCATCCAACTCCCTGAAGATGTAGAAAGCCGCTTAGATTCTCTAGCCCGTAATACGGGGCAGACAAAAGCTTTTTATGTGTGCGAGGCAATTATTTCCTACCTCGCTGATATTGAAGACCTTCGCGTTGCTGAAAAGCGGTTGCTTGCAAATCGCGCTGGGCGTAGCCAGTCCCACAGCTTAGACGATGTGATGAAGCGTTATGGTCTGGCGAGTTGATTTTGACGTCAGCGCTGAACATGATTTAGATGCACTCGACCCACAAGTTGCGCGTCGGATATTGAAATTTCTTTATGATCGCGTCGCAAAACTAGATGATCCGCGCAGCATTGGCGAAGCGCTAAAAGGCTCTGAGTTGGGGAGCTTTTGGAAATACCGCGTGGGAGACTACCGAATCATCAGCGATATTCAGGACGACTTAGTTTGCGTTCTTGTGGTGATGATTGGTAATCGCCGCGAGGTTTATCGTAGTAAATAAATGACCGCCTTGCCGATTTTTTAAAGTGCAGGATCGCGCTCTTCCCAGCGGATTTGGTCTATGGTTTTGAGTAGCTCTGGCGAGAGCGGCGGCGTATCCCACGCGGACACGCATTCGTCAAACTGCTCCATGCTGGTCACGCCGATGATGGTGCTGGCGACTTGCCATTTTTGATAGCAAAACGCCAGAGCTAATTGCGCGGGGCTAATGCCGTTATCACGCGCTAATTGGTTGTAGCGCCGCGCCGCGTGCAGCGCCTCGGGTCTGCCCCAGCGCTGCGCCCGCATGGAGGCAAACAAACTCAGTCGCCCTGTGGACTTCTCAGCGCCTGTGGCAGGGTCTAGGCCCTGGGCGTCGTATTTGCCCGTGAGCAGCCCAAACCCCAGCGGCGAATACGCCAGCAAGCCCACACCTAGGCGGTGCATGGTCTCGTCCAGTCCGTTCTCGACGGTGCGGTTGATCAGGCAATAGGCATTTTGTACCGACGCAATGCGCGGCAAGCCGTGCTGCTCGGCTAGTCTTACAAATTCGTGCACGCCGTAGGGTGTCTCGTTGGACAGTCCAATAGCACGCACTTTGCCTGCTTTTACTAATTTACCCAAGGCTTCTAGCTGATCGTGGATGCTGCTCGACTCGTGGTTTTCCATTTTTGGGTTGTAGTACAGCGCACCAAACTGCGGCACATGACGGTTGGGCCAGTGCAGTTGGTAGAGGTCGATGACGTCTGTGTTCAAGCGTTTGAGCGAGGCTTCGCACGCATCAATGATGGTTTGTCCGTTGTTGTTGATCGCTCCGCCGCGAATCCAATCCATGCCGCGCGAAGGTCCTGCCACCTTGGTGGCAAGCGTCCACTTCGCCCTTGCCCCTTTGTTTTTCGCGAAGTAGTTGCCAATAAAAGTTTCGGTTTTGTTGTAGGTTTCGGGACGCGGCGGTACGGCGTACATTTCTGCCGTGTCCATAAAGTCAATGCCGCGCTCTAGTGAACGCGCCAAGATGCTGTGCGCCGTGGCTTCGTCCACTTGTGCGCCAAAAGTCATGGTTCCTAGGCAAATGGGTTTGACGTGAAGTTCTGATTGTCCGAGTGGAATATTTTTCATGTGGTTGCGATTTTGGTTGAAAGAGAATGTTGGAAATTGTCGCTATTTTTGCGCGGCTCTTGCCTCTTCTTGTAACCGAAGTACGCGCCGCTGCACTTTGCCCGTGGTGGTCATGGGTAGGCTGTCCGTAAACTCAATTTCTTTTGGGTATTCGTAGGGCGCAAGTTTGCCGCGCACGTGCTGCTGTAGCTGGGCAATTAAGGCGTCGCTGGCTGCGTAGCCCGCCGTCAGAACCACGTAGGCTTTGACGAGTGCGCCGCGCTGGGCGTCGGGTTTGGGCACGACCGCAGCGTTGGCAACGGCGGCGTGTTTGACGAGGCAGTTTTCCACTTCGGACGGACCAATGCGGTATCCAGCCGCTTTGAACATATCGTCGCTGCGCCCTTGATACCAAAGATAGCCATCTGCGTCCATGCTGGCCATGTCCCCCGTGCGGCACCAACCATCCGCGGTGAACTTGGATTGGGTTGCTGCTTCGTTGTTCCAATAGCCTAAAAAGAAAATGGGATCTGGCTTGCCGTGCACATCCAGTTTGTGGACGGCAACATCGCCCGCCACACCTATGGCGCAGGGTTTGCCAACCTCATCCAGCACCGCAACGCGGTGACCTGGGTAGGCGCGTCCCATGCTGCCCGCTCGCGCAGGCCAACCCACTAGGGAGGCTTTGCCATTCATGGCACAGTTTCCAACGATGTAATTGATCTCGGTTTGTCCAAACATTTCGTTGACGACTACGCCCAGCTCTTGTTCGCAATAGGCAAACACCGCATCGCCCACGGCTTCGCCCGCGCTCATTAGGCCTTGCAAGTGCAAGCGAAATTGCGTACGCGGCTTGGGGTACGCCTTCATCATGGCTTTAAGTGCCGTGGGGAAAAGAAAGCTGTGCGTAATCCCATGCGTTTGCAAAATATCAAAAGTCGATTCGGGGCTGAATCGTCCTGCGTATGCCACGATGGGTCTGCCAAAGTAGAGACTGGGCAGCAGCGCATCCATCAACCCACCCGTCCACGCCCAATCGGCAGGAGACCAGAAGATGGCGCCAGACGGTTTGCGGCTGTCTGCGGGGTCAAAACCAAACCAATTTTGGCTGCATATAAATCCTGGCAAGTTGCCAATTAATGCGCGGTGCGCAATGAGCGCCCCCTTGGGATCGCCCGTTGTGCCGCTGGTGTAGATGAGTAGCGCCGCATCGTCCGCCTGTGTTGGCACGCAATCGAAATAGTTTGAAAAGGCGGCGAGTGCAGAAAAATCAACGTGATCAATAACGTGAACTGCGCCGCTGTCCTTCATGCGGAAATTGACCGCATCTTCGCCAAACAGTTTAGACAGCGGCATTGCAACTGCGCCCATTTGAAAGCACGCCATGTACGCTACGGCGCAGGCAAAACCTTGGGGTAGCACAATGGCCACGCGATCACTGCGGCGCACGCCCTTGGCCACTAACGCATTCGATAATTGATTAGCGCTTTGCTGCAACTGCGCGTAACTAAAGGCTTGTCCGCCGTGCTCAATCACCGCGATGCGCGACATGGCATTAGGTGCGTCGCTCCAGCGGCGCGAGCACATCTGTGCGATATTCAAATGCGCGGGCGTGTGCCAAGCAAAGTTGCCGTGCAGCGCGGCGTAGTTGTCAAATTTAGGTTTCATTATGATGAGCGATATGTATCAAGTTCATAAAAATTCTACAAGTCAATTCGTTCCGATTCGCGGTTTGCAGTATCACGTGCGCACGTGGGGCACGCGTAAGGAGGGGCAACTGCCGCTTGTCATGGTACACGGCTGGATGGACGTGTCCGCGTCGTTTCAGTTTGTGGTCGATAGCCTCAAGCGCGATCGCTACATCGTCGCCCCCGATTGGCGCGGTTATGGCAAAACCAAAGGACTTGCCACCGATAACTATTGGATGCCCGATTACTTGGGCGATCTCGACTTTTTGCTCGATTGGCTAGGCGCATCGCAAGTTGACTTGCTGGGCCACAGCATGGGCGGCAACGTTGCCATGCTCTACGCGGGAGTTAGGCCTGAGCGCATCCACAAACTCATCAATTTAGAAGGCTTTGGAATGCCCAAAACCCGGGCTGAAAACGTAGGCAAGCGCTACGTGCAGTGGATGGATGAGCTGAAAAAAATGGACAAAGGCGAACTGGCTCTAAAAAGCTACGACAGTGCCGATGGCGTAGCCCAGCGCTTGATGAAAACAAATCACCGCTTGCCGCAGGACAAAGCGCAGTGGTTGGCGCGGCAATGGGCAGCAGAAAATGCCAGCGGCAAGTGGGAAATTTTGGGCGACGCAGCGCACAAAGTGGTCAACGCCAACTTGTATCGCGTGGAAGAAACAATTGCGCTTTTTAAGCAAATCACCGCCCCCACGCTGGCGGTAGAGGCCACGGACAACGAATTGGAGAAATGGTGGGCAGGAAAATTTACGCTAGCTGAATATCACGAGCGGCTACAAAACGTACTCAACTGCCGCGTTGAAACGGTTGCCGATGCGGGGCACATGATGCACCACGACCAGCCCGAAGTTTTAGCCGCAATGATTGAGGCGTTCTTAAACTAGGTTTGCACTCAAGCGCGCTTAAGAGCAAGCCTCCGCGTCGCTAAACACCTCGGGATCGAACGCTTTATCGCCCTCGGGGTCGGGCGTGCCCGTGGGTTTGAGTCCTGCAAAGTCGTACCATTTTTTATCCAGCATATGCGAGGGACGAATGTCTTGTAGCGCGCTGAACATATTTTCTACGCGGCCTGGATATTTTTTTTGCCACTCGCGCAGCAAATTGCCGACTTGAACGCGCTGCAAACCATCTTGGCTACCGCATAGCGAGCAGGGGATGATGGGAAATTGCTTATGCGCCGCCCATGCTACGAGGTCGGACTCGGGCACGTAGCTCATTGGGCGAATCAAAATGTGGTTGCCATTGTCGGACACGAGTTTTGGCGGCATGGCTTTCATCTTGGCGGCAAAAAACATATTCAAAAAAAAGGTTTGCAAGATGTCATCGCGGTGATGGCCCAGCGCCACTTTGGTTGCGCCCAGCTTGTCTGCCACCTTGTACAAAATGCCGCGCCGCAGACGCGAGCACAGCGAGCACATAGTTTTGCCTTCGGGGATGAGGCGCTTGACGATGGAGTACGTGTCTTGATTTTCGATGTGGTACTCAACGCCAATAGATTCAAGGTACGCGGGCAAGATGTGTTCAGGAAAGCCAGGTTGTTTTTGATCTAAATTAACGGCAACTAAAGTAAAGCGAACGGGTGCACGTTGCTTGAGTTTTTGCAAAATATCGAGCATTCCATAGCTGTCTTTTCCGCCCGAGACGCAGACCATCACGCGGTCACCCTCTTCAATCATGTTGTAGTCAACGATGGCGCGGCCCACTTCGCGGCATAGGCGTTTTTCTAGCTTTTGAATCTCCAGAGGCGATGCGGCTTTGCGCTCACGGGCGGTGAGCTTAGTGGGGGCGAAATTGACTACAGTTTCTTCGGTCGATGCGTGCATTATTTTTTGACTCCAAATACTTCTACGCCGACTGATTCGCAGTCGGGGTATACGTCGGGCTTTTGCGTGGACACACGCGCTGCAATCACTTTGGGATGGGCGAGCATAGTTTTTAGCACGTCGTCGCACAGCGTTTCTTGCAAATGGATGTGACCTTTTGCGATGCGCTGGGCGATGGTTTGGCGCATGAAATCGTAGTCCACCACTTCGGCTAAATCATCGGCGTGCGGTGTGGACATGGACAGCGACACGTAAAGCTCAACGTTAAATAGCACACGCTGCTCACCTTTTTTTTCAAATTCGTGTACGCCAATGTTCAAATCAACCGCATAGTTTTTAAGAAACAAACGCCTGCATTGGCTCATGTCGATGTCTAAGTTTGGCATTATTTTTTACTCTTTAATTGATCGTCGGCAACAAACATCACGTCACGACTGCTTGCTTGTAAATGTTGTCCGTTATCCACGCAGTAGGTCTCGCCTGTGATGGCGGAGTTGTTGGCTAAAAATAAGCAGGTACTCGCCACATCATTTGGATTGATGGGTGTTTGCAGCAAGTTCATGCGGGAGGCAAGGTCAAAATTTTCTTGTGACTGAGGACCGCTTGGGTACATCAAACCAGGGGCAATGCCGCACACACGCACCTGCGGTGCAAGTGCTTGCGCTTGCACCGAAACCGATCGTTCTAGCGCCAGTTTGCTCACGGTGTAGCTAAAGTAGTCAGGGTTTAAGTTAAATACTTTTTGATCAAGCACGTGGATGACGCAGCTTGTGCTGCCTGCAGATTTTTTTGCGGCAGCATTGTTTTGTGCCAGTAATTGCGTCAAATCCAGCGGAGCCATTAAATTGATTGTCCACTGACGCAGCGCATAGTCTGGATTAAATGAATCGGCAGCGTCTGCTTCAAACTGGGCGGCATTATTGATGAGGCAATCTAAGTAATCGACTTGGCGATAAATTTCATTCATCATGGCTTTGCGGGAGCTGGCAAGTTCTAAGTTTGCTTGCACGCATTGCACCGATGCGCCTTGTGTTTGGAGTTCTTTCGCAAGAGCTTTAGCGGCAACTTCAGACTGCCCGTAATGCAAAAACACGCGCCAACTGGCAGCACTAAACGCTCGCACCAAAGCTGCGCCCAGTCTGTGTGCCCCTCCAGTGATGAGTACCGTTTTTGGTACGTTTTTTTGAATCATAAAATTGCGTGCTCTATTTTTTTCTATGTCCATTTTCTCATCCTTATCGCACGCGCCTAACTGGCAAGCTTTTGATGTTTTTATGTCGGATGCGCTCTATCACCCAGCGCACGGCTACTACACACGGCTTCAAAATCAAATTGGCACAAACACCGCCTCGTCTGACTTTGCGACCAGCCCTGTGTTATCGCCCTTTTTTGGTGAGGCGCTCGCCAAGCAAGTGGCCGAGTGCTTAGAGGTCACAGCCACATCTGAGGTGTGGGAGTTTGGTGCGGGCACGGGTGCGCTGGCCTTGCAGGTATTGACCGCCTTAGACGAGCGCCTTACGCGTTACTGCATCGTCGATCTCTCGGGTAGTTTGCAGGCGCAGCAGCAAGCGACTTTGGCGGCAGGGTTGTCAGCTGAACAACTAAGCAAAGTGCATTGGCTGCAAGCCTTGCCCGATCAGATGTCGGGCGTGATTGTGGGTAATGAAGTGCTGGACGCTATGCCCGTGAAACTCTTAGCGCGAGTGGACGGCGTATGGCACGAGCGCGGCGTTGTGCAAACCGAGCACGGACTCCAATTTGCCGACATCTCAACTGAACTGCGCCCACCGCTGGAGATTGCTGGGGGCGGCGATTACGTCACTGAAATCCATCCGCAGGGTGAAGCGTTTATCCAAACGCTGGCAGACAAACTGCTGCGCTCCCAAGTGCTTACGGGCAAGGGCGGCGCAGTGCTGATGATTGACTACGGCTTTGGCGAGAGCGAGTACTACCATCCCGAGCGCAGCATGGGCACATTGATGTGTCACCGCGCGCACCAGTCCAACACCAATCCGCTTGTGTGCGTGGGCGAGCAAGACATCACGGCACACATTAACTTCACGGGGATTGCGCTTGCGGCGCAGGGTGCGGGGTTGGCGGTGAGCGGCTACACCTCGCAAGGGCGATTTTTACTGAACTGCGGCCTTCTGGATTTACTCGAGCACGCCTCTTTGGCGGAAAAAGCAATGGCGCAAAAGCTGGTAACCGAGCACGAAATGGGCGAGTTGTTTAAGGTAATTTGCCTTTCAACCGCATTAGATTTTGAACCGCTTGGCTTTGCCGTTGGCGATCGCTCGCACGCGCTTTGATCTAATTTAACGTCTTGTAAACTGACCAATAATTCTAAATTTTTGATTTTACTTTTGCTACATTACTGTCATCCCATACAGTTTTTGAATTGTTTTTTACAGGAGTACAACATGAAAGCAGAAATCGCAGCCGAACCCAAATTGATGGTTAAGCAAGACGCTAAGCAAATTGCGGAGCGCGCAGAAAAGTCTAAAGCCTTGCAAGCCGCTTTGGCGCAAATTGAAAAACAATTTGGCAAGGGAACCATCATGCGCCTAGGCGTTGGTGAGGTGATTGAGGACATTCAAGTTGTCTCCACGGGTTCGCTGGGGTTAGATGTGGCGCTGGGCGTTGGTGGTTTACCGCGTGGTCGTGTGGTTGAAATTTATGGTCCTGAGTCCTCGGGTAAAACGACGCTGACGCTGCAAGTGATTGCTGAAATGCAAAAAATGGGTGGTCAATGCGCGTTTGTGGATGCCGAGCACGCACTCGATACCCAATACGCGCAAAAGCTGGGTGTTAATTTGCAAGATTTGCTGATTAGCCAGCCCGATACGGGTGAGCAAGCGCTAGAAATTGTGGACTCCCTCGTGCGCTCGGGCGGCGTGGATTTGATTGTGGTGGACTCTGTGGCGGCCCTCACGCCCAAAGCCGAAATCGAAGGCGAGATGGGCGACTCGTTGCCTGGTTTGCAGGCGCGGTTGATGAGCCAAGCGCTGCGTAAACTCACGGCGTCCATCAAGCGAACCAATTGCATGGTTATTTTTATTAACCAAATCCGCATGAAGATTGGCGTGATGTTTGGCTCACCAGAAACGACTACGGGGGGTAACGCGCTCAAGTTTTACGCTTCGGTGCGCCTCGATATCCGCCGTATCGGTACGATAAAAAAAGGCGAGGACTCGATCGGGAATGAAACCCGCGTCAAGGTGGTTAAAAATAAAGTGGCGTCGCCTTTCAAAATGGCGGAATTCGATATTCTGTTTGGTGAAGGCATTAGCCGTTTGGGTGAAGTTATTGACATGGGTGTCAACGCCAAAATCATCGAGAAGTCGGGTGCTTGGTACGCCTACAACGGGGAAAAAATCGGACAAGGTCGGGATAATTCGCGTGAGTTTCTGCGTGAAAACCCAGCGCTCGCTATCGAAATTGAAAACAAGGTAAGGGAATCCCTTGGAATTCCTTTGGTGGCTCCGCAGGCGGCGGCGAGTCTCTAGACACTGCCCCAAAGTTTGACAGGCGTGCCTTTTGATAAGCCCTCATTAAAAGGACGCGCTTTGCGCTATCTTGCTGCACGTGAGTATTCGCGTTTTGAGTTAGTGCAAAAACTCAAGGAGTACGAAGAGTGCGAAGGTGAACTCAAAGCAGCGCTTGACGATTTGGCGGCTAAAGGATTTATTTCCGAGGCGCGGGTTGTGGAGTCCACGCTGAATCAAAAAGCCAGTCGCTTTGGTGCGGCGCGACTTTTAAATACGCTCAAAACTAAAGGCATAGACGCAGGCATGATTGCAGATGCCGCAGAGCAATTGAAAGAAACCGAATTTGATCGCGCATGGCAGGTGTGGTCGCGCAAATTTGATGCGCCCTACGCCAATCTCAGCGAGTACGCCAAGCAAGCGCGATTTTTGGCAGCGCGTGGGTTTGGCGGAGAAATTGTGGCGCGGGTGATTCGCGCATCCAAACAAGTGGCAGGGTAGCTGGGCGTATTGGGTTGGAAGACGAGTTTCGATTGGAGTATGTGCCCACGCTACTTGGTGAGTTTAAATACGGCTGTGCCCGCACGCCAATTGGGCAGGCTGCGAATGAGGATATCGTCCTGAATGCCAAAGCTATCGGTGACGCGCAGTTGGTTGTGGGCGGCAAGCGCAGCAAAATCTTGATAGGTTCCCACGCGGATATTAGGCGTGTCGTACCACTGATACGGTAGTCGTTTGGTGACGGGCATACGCCCTTGCAAAACGCTTAAACGATTAGGCCAATGCGCAAAATTTGGGAATGCCACGATACCCGTTTTGCCTACGCGCACGGTCTCGCGCAGCATGACTTCGGCGTTGCGAAGATGTTGCAGCGTATCGATTTGCAAAACCACATCAAAGCTGCTGTCAGCAAATAAATTTAAACCCTCCTCAAGATTGAGTTGAATGACGTTGACACCGCGCTGCACGCAGGCTTGCACGGCGTGGTCGTCAATTTCAATGCCGTAGCCCGTGCAATTTTTGGAGGCTTGCAAGTGCGCAAGCAACTCGCCATCACCGCAGCCCAAATCAAGTACCCGTGCGCTGGGGGGAACAAGTGCGGCAATGGTTTGCAGTACAAAGGGACTCATCTAGCCATGTCTCCAAAGTAAGAGCGGATGACGCCGTGGTAGCGAGGATCTTCGAGTAAAAATGCATCGTGCCCCTGCGGGGCATTGATTTCTGCGTAGCTAACGGGGTGTTTGTTGTCCACCAAGGCTTTCACAATTTCGCGGCTGCGGCTGGCGGGGAATCGCCAATCGGTGGTGAAGCTCACCACTAAAAATTGTGCCTGCGCACAGGCGAGTGCGGCGCTTAAATCACCCGCGTAGGCTTTGGCGGGATCGAAGTAATCTAGCGCTCGCGTAATGAGCAAATAAGTGTTGGCGTCAAAGTAGTGGGCAAATTTTTGACCTTGATGCTTGAGATAGCTTTCAATTTGAAACTCTTCGTCAAAACCGTAAGCAGCGCGCCCTTGTAGGGATTCAATGCGATTGCGCCCAAACTTTTCATCCATCGCATCATCGCTCAAGTAGGTGATGTGACCAACCATACGTGCGAGGCGCAAGCCGCGCTCGGGCACGGCGGCGTGGGCATAAAAATCGCCGCCATGAAAGTCGGGGTCGGTTGTAATGGCGCGGCGGGCGACTTCGTTAAAGGCAATGTTTTGCGCCGATAAATTTGGCGCGCTTGCAATGCACACGCAGTGGCGCAGGCGGTCTGGAAATTGCAGCGCCCACGATAGCGCCTGCATTCCGCCAAGACTGCCGCCCATGACGGCCGCCAATTGTTGAATGCCAAGACGTGTGATAAGGCGCTCTTGCGCCCGCACCCAATCTTCTACCGTGACGACGGGAAAGCTTTCACCATAAGGCCCTCCCGTTTCTGGATTGATATGCGAGGGGCCGGTAGAGCCAAAACATGATCCCAGATTGTTGACGCCGATTACAAAAAACTTGTCTGTATCCACGGGCTTACCAGGTCCCACCATGCTGTCCCACCAGCCGATATTTTTTTCGTCCTCTGCATACACACCCGCGACGTGGTGCGAAGCATTCAAGGCGTGACAAATGAGTACGGCGTTTGACTGCGTGGCATTTAAAGTGCCATAGGTCTCGTAAGCCAAGTCGTAGCACGCGATTTGTCTGCCGCTTGATAGCCGCAGCGCTTGGTCGAAATGCATGGACTGGGGTGTGGATGTGAGTCGCGTCATGGATGGGCAAGTGTAAATGAAGCCCCTGCAATTGCCATTGGCATGGCAATTGCGTAATGCTCTGCAGGAAATTATTTTTATCGCACAACACTCATGGAATCAGCACAATGGAAGCACTAAAACAGGGCAATGATGCGCTATTTATTTTATTGGGAGCCATTATGGTGCTCGCCATGCATTCGGGATTTGCATTTTTAGAACTGGGTACGGTTCGTAAAAAAAATCAGGTCAATGCACTGGTCAAAATTTTGGTGGACTTTTCAATTTCCACCGTGGTGTACTTTGCCATTGGCTACGGCATTGCCTACGGCACAAGTTTTATGGTGGGCGCAGAAACGCTGGCGGCAAAAAATGGCTACGAACTGGTCAAGTTTTTCTTTTTACTCACCTTTGCGGCGGCCGTGCCGGCTATCATTTCGGGCGGTATTGCCGAGCGCGCTCAGTTTTGGCCGCAACTTATTGCGACGGCTGTGATTGTGGGCGTTATTTACCCGCTGTTTGAAGGGCAAGTGTGGAATGAAAGCACCTTGTTACAAAACGGAATTAAAGCCCTCACGGGTGAAAACTTCCATGACTTTGCAGGCTCGGTGGTGGTTCATGCGATGGGGGGGTGGATTGCATTGCCTGCGGTGATGCTTCTTGGCGCAAGGCTCAACCGCTATCGCAAAGACGGCAGCATTGCGGGGCATCCGCCATCTTCTATTCCTTTTCTTGCTCTGGGCGCTTGGATTTTGGCGGTTGGCTGGTTTGGTTTTAACGTGATGAGCGCGCAAACGATCGACAAAATTTCGGGTCTGGTAGCGGTGAACTCACTCATGGCGATGGTAGGGGGCACCTTGGTCGCACTTGTGATCGGGCGCAATGACCCAGGCTTTGTTTACAACGGACCGTTGGCGGGCTTGGTGGCGGTGTGCGCGGGCTCAGACTTAATGCATCCAATTGGCGCCTTAGTTGTGGGTGGAATCGCGGGTGCTATTTTTACCCGTATGTTTGCATTGACGCAAAACAAATGGAAGGTGGACGATGTGCTTGGCGTGTGGCCGTTGCACGGTTTGTGCGGGGCTTGGGGCGGTATCGCAGCAGGTATTTTTGGCTCCAAGCTGCTAGGCGGCATTGGGGGGGTGAGTTTTTGGGCTCAGCTCATTGGCACGGGTGCTGCGATTGCATGGGCTCTCATTGGCGGCTTTGCGGTGTACGGCGCACTTAAGGCGACGATGGGATTGCGACTTTCTGAGGAGGAGGAGTTTAACGGCGCTGATTTGTCTATTCACAAAATCAGCTCAGCGCCCGAACGCGAGACGAATTGGTAAGGTTTGAAACCAATTTTTTCCATGCGCGAGGCTGTCTGCGTTGCCAAAATGATCGGCGGTAAGCTCGGACATACGGCTATCTAAATCCGCTTTAGGCAGCGCCAAATGTGCTTCGGTTTCGCTGCCGTAATTGATGAGCGTTGCCCCACCTTTTTTAGCGATGTGCAGCATCTCAGCGTTTTCCGTGAGCGCATGGATGTGCAGTACTGTCACTCCTTGGTTGCGTGCGTGGATAACCGCGCGATTAAACAAGCGTCCGCCGTAGCCCTTGCCACGGCACTCGGCCAAGACCGATACACCAAACTCCGCTTTGTGTGAAAAACCAAGTCCAAAGCTAAGTGGCGCTTGATTCGTCTCGCTCATGTGCGCGACGTGCGCCGTGGCAACGAGTCGCGCTTGATGATTGTAAATTCCGTACACTCGGTCACGTTCAAAATTGAGACCGTCGACGTAGTTGTGAATGTAAGCGTCCGATGCCGCAAACCCAAATCGAAAATAACGATCACGCGACGAGAGACTGAGCAAATGCTGTGCGATTTCACCCTTATTCTCGCGGCACAGCGATGCGATGCGTACTAATCTCCCCGACAAATACCCGTAGGTACGTTGCCAGTTTTTTACAAAAATTTGGAGCGGGGATGAGTTTGTCATGACACCCAAATTATAAGGATTACCCCTTACTGACTAGGTCTCAAACCTAAAGTAAAACCCCCGCAAAGCTCACGCCGTACGAGGGTTTTAGTTTTTGCGGATCACCCTTCGACAAGCTCAGGGTGAATGGTTCGCGAGTTAGCGCGAACGGACGAGAACGGAAATTACATCCCCATATCGCCCATACCGCCCATGCCACCCATGCCACCCATGCCGCCTGGCATACCGCCAGCGCCAGAATCGTCTTTAGGCGCTTCGGCAACCATGCACTCAGTTGTCAGCATCAAACTAGCCACCGAGGCTGCATTTTGCAGCGCAGTGCGCGTTACCTTGGTTGGATCGAGGATGCCCATTTCGATCATGTCTCCGTAGGTGTCGTTGGCGGCGTTAAAGCCGTAATTACCTTTGCCTGCAAGAATGGCGTTGACAACCACCGATGGCTCGCCACCTGCGTTGTACACGATCTCGCGCAGAGGCGCTTCTATGGCTTTGAGCACCAGTTTGATGCCCGCATCTTGGTCAGCATTTGCACCGTCAATTTTGCCTGCCGCTTGGCGTGCACGCAAAAGCGCCACACCGCCGCCAGCCACAATGCCTTCTTCCACGGCTGCGCGGGTGGCGTGCAGGGCGTCTTCCACGCGAGCTTTTTTCTCTTTCATCTCCACTTCGGTGGCCGCACCAACCTTGATCACAGCAACGCCGCCAGCGAGTTTTGCGACGCGCTCTTGCAGTTTTTCGCGGTCGTAGTCAGACGTGGCTTCTTCGATTTGAACGCGCACTTGTTTAACGCGGGCTTCAATGTCCACAGCCTTGCCGGCACCGTCGATGATGATGGTGTTTTCTTTGCCCACTTCGATGCGCTTGGCTTGGCCGAGGTCTTCCAAAGTCACTTTCTCGAGTGTCAAGCCCACTTCTTCGGCAATCACTTTGCCGCCAGTCAGGATGGCGATGTCTTCCAGCATGGCTTTGCGACGATCGCCAAAACCTGGGGCTTTGACGGCGACCACTTTCAAAATGCCACGGATGGTGTTGACTACCAAGGTGGCCAGCGCTTCGCCGTCCACGTCTTCTGCAATGATGAGTAGTGGGCGCCCCGCCTTTGCCACTTGCTCGAGTACAGGCAGCAAGTCACGGATGTTGCTAACTTTTTTGTCGTAGAGCAGCACAAATGGGTTGTCCAGCAGGGCGGCTTGCTTTTCTGGGTTGTTGATGAAGTAGGGTGACAGGTAGCCACGGTCAAACTGCATACCTTCGACGACGTCCAGTTCGTTTTGCAACGACTTACCATCTTCCACCGTAATCACGCCTTCTTTGCCGACTTTGTCCATAGCGCTAGCAATAATGTCGCCAATGCTGGAGTCCGAATTAGCGGAAATAGAACCCACCTGAGCGATTTCTTTACTAGTCGTGGTTGGTTTCGAGGCTTTTTTGAGTTGCTCGATCAGCGCTGTGACCGCTTTGTCGATGCCGCGCTTCAAGTCCATAGGATTCATGCCAGCCGCCACGTACTTCATGCCTTCGCGCACAATGGCTTGGGCTAGCACGGTAGCGGTAGTGGTGCCGTCACCCGCGTTGTCGGAGGTTTTAGAGGCAACTTCCTTGACCATCTGAGCGCCCATGTTTTGCAACTTGTCTTTGAGCTCGATTTCTTTAGCCACTGACACACCGTCTTTAGTGACGGTAGGCGCGCCAAACGAGCGCTCTAGCACCACGTTGCGACCTTTGGGGCCGAGGGTAACTTTAACTGCGTTGGCGAGGATGTTCACACCCTCAACCATGCGTGCGCGGGCTTCGCCGCCGAAAATGACGTCTTTTGCTGCCATGTTTATTTCTCCAATAAATTAAAAAGTTAAATGAGGGGGGATGGATTACTTCTTTTCGACAACCGCGAAAAGATCGTCTTCTTTCATCACCATCAGCTCATCGCCATCGACTTTGACTGACTGGCCACTATATTTGCCAAACAAAACGCGATCCCCCACTTTGACCGACAAGGCCTTTGTTTCGCCTTTGTCGTTGGTTTTACCAGGACCCACGGCCAAGACTTCACCTTGGTCTGGCTTCTCTGCGGCGCTGTCAGGAATGACAATGCCCGAGGCAGTTTTTGTTTCGCTGTCAACGCGTTTGACGATCACGCGATCGGCTAAAGGACGTAATTTCATTGCATCTCCTATGAATGTGCAAGGGTTAAAGAAAAAAGTGAATAAAGACGCAGTCACGACGCTGTTAGCACTCGAAACTGTCGAGTGCTAATGATACGGGCAAATCCTCTCATTTCAAGAGGAGAGGCAATTTGTTTAGGAGCCTGTGCAAAACTCCGTTCACCTTGAGCTTGTCGAAAGGTGGTTCTAATCAAATCAAGGACTTCGACAGGCTCAGTCCGAACGGAATAGGGCGATGCAGAATGTTGTTTAGACTTTGGACTTGTCTTTGCCTTTGTGGTTCCACCGCGCTTGATGCAAATGCATCAATCCGCCGTGATCTTTGCGTCCTGAATCACGCGTCCCCAATAGGCCAACTCCTTGCGGGTGTATTCACCCAGCTGTGCCGACCCCATGTAGTCCACCAGAGTGCCTGCATCTTCGGCTTTTTTCTTCACGTCGGGCGAGGCCAATATCTTGGCGATTTCGGTGCTGAGCTGTTGCACCACCTCATTGGGTGTGCCAGCGGGTGCATACAGGGCGAACCAAGAGTCCAGCGTGAAGTCTTTGAGGTCAGCCTCCCGCGTGGTCGGCACCTGTGGCAATGAGGTTAGGCGTGCGTTGCTGGTGACGGCCAGCCCCTTGAGTTTGTCAGCTTTGATGTGGTTAACCACTGAGGCTGGCGTGGTGAAAAACAAGTCCACCTGCCCGCCCAGCAAATCTTGCACGGCAGGCGCTGCGCCCTTGTAGGGAACGTGCGTGACGGCTGTACCCGTCATTTGCTTGAATAGCTCACCCGCGATGTGCTGAATCGAGCCATTGCCCGAGGATGCGTAATTGAGCTTGTCTGGATTAGCCTTGGCATAAGCCACCAGCTCGCGCAGATTGTGCACTGGCAAATTGGCCCGAGCGGCCACCACTTGGGGTGCGCGTGTGATCATGGCTACGGGTGCAAAGTCCTTGATCGGGTCCCAGCCAGTCTTCTTGAACAAGTGCGGATTGCCCACCTGGTAGCCGCTGTAGGCCAGCAGCAGGGTGTAACCATCGGGCTTGGCCTTAGCCACTTGTTGGTTACCAATGTTGCCCGCAGCCCCTGCCTTGTTTTCGACGACCACGGGTTGGCCCAGCGCCCGGGACAGCGGCTCTGCGATCAGCCGAGCCGTAAAGTCGGTCGAGCCACCGGGTGCGCTGGGCACCACAATGGTGAAGTTACCCCGATTTCACGGACACTTTTTCGATAAGACAGAAGGAGTCCGAAATGCGAGAGAAGAACAAGCCGTACCCAGAGCAATTTAGATTGCAAATGGTCGAATTGGTCAAGGCGGGGCGCAAGCCGCGCGAATT
>JAVKLS010000031.1:0-3293 GCA_031538565.1 Burkholderiaceae bacterium | reverse complement strand
GTTGCGGCTGTAATCGCTAAATGTGAGGAAGGTTCCGCCGTAAGGCAAAAATCCGCCGTGCAGTGCCATGCCGTTCATCATGGCCGCCATGCCAAACTCGCGCACGCCATACGACAAATGATTGCCCGCGTGAAAGACTCCGCTCTCGCTTCGCGCGCCGCGCACGCAGCCCTTGAAATTAGTGAGGTTAGAGCCAGTTAAATCAGCGCTGCCGCCAAAAAACTCCGTCACGAGTGGCGCAATTAAATCGAGTGCATTTTGACTCGCCTTGCGCGTTGCCACCGCATCAGATTTTGCGGCAATCGCGGTCAAAACCGCAGGCAGACCTTGCACGTAATCTTGGCTGAGTTCGCCCGCCATGCGGCGTTCAAATTCATCGGCAAGCTGGGGAAATTGCGTGCGATAGGCTTCAAATTGAACGCGCCACGCCCGCTCCGCATTCGCGCCTTTGACTTTGGCGTACCAAGCTGTGGCAATGTCCACTGCAATCACAAAAGGCGCGAGTGGCCAATTGAGCTGTTTGCGCGTCGCCACAATTTCTGCCGCGCCCAGCGCCGCGCCGTGCACATCGTGCGTGCCCGCTTTGCCTGGTGAGCCTTGGCCAATCACGGTTTTGCAGCAAATCAAGGTGGGCTTGCCCTGCGGCAAAGTGGCTTGTTTTTTGGCGGCAAGAATCGCCGCATCAATCGCGCCGCTATCGTGTCCATCGACCGCTTCAATCACGTGCCAGCCGTAGGCGCGAAAACGTGCTGGGGTGTCGTCGGTAAACCAGCCGTCCACATGACCATCAATCGAGATGCCGTTGTCGTCGTAAAACGCTACCAGCTTGGACAGTTGCAGCGTTCCCGCCAGCGAGCACACTTCGTGGCTAATGCCCTCCATCATGCAGCCATCGCCCAAAAAGGCATAGGTGTGATGATCAACGATGTTGAATGTTGCGTCGCCTTTAGTCGCATCGCTCTGCTTGCGGTTAAACGTTTGAGTCAATATCTTTTCTGCCAGCGCCATGCCCACGGCGTTGGCAATGCCTTGACCGAGCGGCCCCGTCGTGGTTTCAACACCAGGAGTAATGCCCACCTCGGGGTGACCTGGCGTTTTGCTGTGCAGCTTTCTAAAGTTTTGCAGCTCACGCATCGGCAAGTCATAGCCCGTGAGGTGCAACAGCGCATAAATCAGCATCGAACCATGCCCGTTCGAGAGCACAAAGCGATCGCGGTTGGCCCACGCAGGATTGACTGGGTTGTGCTGCAAATGATTGCACCACAGCACTTGCGCAATATCCGCCATGCCCATAGGCGCACCGGGATGCCCCGAATTGGCGGCCTCGACAGCGTCCACCGCCAAAATGCGAATGGCGTTGGCCATTTGCCTTGTCATAGATGAATTCAGTTCAGAAGAGAGATTTTTCATAGTAAGCCTAAAGCACGTTTTTTACGTTCCATCATGCGCCATACAAATGGCGTGAAAATTAATTGCATTGCGATTTCCATCTTGCCCCCAGGCACGACGATAGTGTTGGCGCGTGACATAAAACTGTCGTGAATCATGCTCAGAAGATATTGAAAATCAATACCCTTGGGATTGGCAAAACGAATCACAACCAGACTTTCATCCGCCGTAGGAATGTCACGCGAAATAAAGGGATTGGACGTATCCACCATTGGCACGCGCTGAAAGTTGACGTGCGTGTGTGTGAACTGCGGACAAATGTAGTTCACGTAATCGGGCATACGGCGCAAGATGGTGTCGGTGACCGCCTCGGCAGAATAGCCGCGCATATTTTTATCGCGATACAGCTTTTGAATCCACTCCAAATTGATCACCGGCACAACGCCGATCAGCAAATCGGGGTGCGCGGCAATGTTGTGCTCGGGCGTGCTGACCGCACCGTGCAAGCCTTCGTAGAAAAGCATATCGGTGTCCTCTGGCAAACGCTCCCACGCGGTAAACGTGCCTGGCTCCTGTTTGTAGGGCGCTGCCTCTTCGGCGTTATGCAGATATTTGCGCGACTGACCCGATCCTGTTTCCGCGTAAGTTTTAAAAAGCGTTTCTAGCTCGCCAAATAAATTGTTGTCGGGACCAAAATGGCTAAAGTTTTTATTGCCGCTCTTTTCTGCTTTGGCTTGTTGCAGCTTCATTTCTTTACGATCGTAGCGATGAAAGCTATCGCCCTCAATAATGGCTGCGCGCACGTTTTCGCGCCTAAAGATATTGGCAAAAGTGCGCGTCACAGTCGATGTGCCTGCGCCCGATGAGCCTGTAATCGCAATGATGGGATAACGTTCTGACATAGTGATTCCTTAGTAGGCGAACAGAAAAATAAATCGTATGGCTTGAAACATCAGTCTCTAAAGAGGCTGCGCTTGGCAAACAAAGGACTGTCGTCCAGCAGGGGCGTGGGTTCGCGGTGATACCGTTCGATTCGCTCCACTTCGTTTTTCGAGCCAAAAATAAAGCCTATGCGCTGATGCAAATTGGTGGGTTTGACGCCCAGCACAGGCTCGCGCCCCGTGCTGGCGCGCCCACCTGCTTGTTCCATGATCATGCCAATCGGGTTGGCTTCGTAGAGCAAACGCAAGCGTCCTGTTTTGCTGGGGTCTTTGTTGTCGCGTGGGTACATGAACACACCGCCGCGCATCAAAATCCGATGTGCCTCTGCCACCATCGAGGCAATCCAGCGCATATTGAAATCTTTACCGCGCGCGCCCGTTTTTCCTGCCAAGCATTCATCCACATAGCGTTTGATGGGGGCTTCCCAAAAGCGGCTATTGGATGCGTTAATCGCAAACTCCTGCGTGTCAGCGGGGATTTGCATATTGGAATGCGTCAGCATGAATTCGCCCAGCTGCGGATCAAGCGTAAAGCCATGCACACCGCTGCCCACCGTCAGCACCAGCATGGTGGTCGGGCCATACAGCGCATAACCTGCCGCCACTTGCGTCGTACCTGACTGATAAAAATCTTCTGCCACCACATCGCGCCCTGCTTTGCTGGATTTGGCGTCGTCGCTTTTACGCAGCACGCTAAAAATACTGCCCACCGATACGTTGACATCGATATTCGATGAACCATCCAGCGGGTCAAACACCAGCAGATATTTACCGCGTGGATACTGCGCGGGAATTTGGTAGGGTGCTTCCATTTCTTCGGACGCCATACCCGCCAGATGCCCCGCCCACTGCGTCATGCCGATAAACAAATCGTTGCTCAGGACATCCAGTTTTTTTTGCGTCTCGCCCTGCACGTTCACGCTGCCGCCCGCGTCTGCCGCAAAGTCGCCCTGCAAGCCGCCC